>NZ_JACSNQ010000003.1 GCF_016900315.1 Olsenella profusa | reverse complement strand
GTGCGCCGGCGGCGCGGGGGCGGCAGGCGGTGCGGGCGGGTCGGCCGCCGGGGCCGCAGGTGCGCCGGCTGCAGCCCGCGCGTCCCCGGCACCCGGCACCGGTCGCGCCTCGCGCACGTGATCTAGCAGCAGCACGCGCACCGCGGGCAGGTCGAGCAGGCACAGGGCGCGCGCCTCGACCCCGACGCCGCGGGCCTCGAGCGCGGCCCGCAGCCCGCCAAGGACGTCGCGGCGCGCGTGCACGCCAAGCCCCATCGAGAGCGGGGCGAGAAGAACCTCGCGCGCATCGCCGGGAAGCGCGGCGCGGGCAAGGCCCTCGGGCTCCCCCACGAGCACGTCCGTGCGGCCGGCCGCCCAGAGCGCGTGCTCCAGCGCAAGGTAGGCCAGGCTCGCGGCCTCCCCGGCGTGCCCCGCCAGCACAAGGGCGCGCCCCGCGCGAGCGGGCAGCGCCGCGAAGAGCGCGGAGGCAACGGCCCGCACGTCCTTCTCACCAGCAAGAAGCGGCGGGGCGAGAAGGAGCTCCGGGAAGAGGCGGACGGCACGCCCGGCGTCGTGGACGCAGCGCTCGTGCACCGCGCCCGCCACCAGGTGCGTGGTGGCCACGACCGCCCGGTCCACACCTGCGCGGCGCAGCTGTAGCAGGGCCTCGGCCACGCCCGGCCCCGCGCCGCGCCCGCCCGAGCGCGCGGAAAGGGCAACGTCGGCGTCCGCCCCCACCGCATGCGCGGCCTCGGCAAGCAGCGGGGCCGGCACGGGCTCGGGCGAGGCGCACCCCGCCATGACCAGGCCGACCCTCATGAGTCGACCCTGATGGTTGCGGGGTCGGGGAGCTCGCCGCGCATGTCGCGCCGGCGGGCGAGGACGTAGCCGACCACGGCCACGACCGGCACGAGCAGCCCGAGCGCGACGTTGAGGACCAGCGAGTCCTGCTCCGTGAGGGCGGACAGGTTGCTCAGCACCAGGACGGACATGGCGCCCAGCAGGACGACCGAGAGCGCCGGGGCCACCGTGGTGGTGAAGGCGCCCGCGGCAAACCCGGGCTCGCCGCGGTGACGGCGCAGGTAGGCAAAGGCCGCCGCGGAGAGCAGGACCTCGAGGAGCATGATGCCCACGCACGCGAGCGCCGAGGCCACCGCGCCCGTCTGGGCGTAGGGGGAGAGCCCCGCCGCCGCGCACACGCCCGCCACAAGCGCGCCGAGCGCGGCCTGCACGACCCCCGCCACCAGCGGGGACTTGCGGCGCGCGTGCGTGCGGGCGAGGGCCGCCGGCAGCAGCCCCGCGCGCCCGAAGGCGTAGAGGTAGCGCGAGGCCGCGTTGTGCGCGGAGAGCCAGCAGGCCACCGAGCTCACCATGTAGAGCCAGTTGTACGCATGCCCCACGCCCTCGCCCAGGCGCGCCGCCACGATGCCGTGAAGGATCGTGCCCGCGTTCTCGAGCTGCGAGGCGCGGACCGCCTCCTCGGGGCCCAGCGCCGCGACCATCGCCGAGGCGGCCGACACAAAGACCAGGCCCACCAGCACCACGGCGGCGTAGGTGGCCAACGGCACCGTGCGGGCCGGGTCGCGCGCCTCCTCGCCGTAGTCCGCCGTGGCCTCGAAGCCCAGGAAGCACGCGAAGGCAAAGACCAGCCCCAGACCGGGCGAGCCGTGGAGCACGGCGGCGGGCGCCCCGGAGAGCGCACCGAGCACGGCCGGTCCCTCCTGCACGAGCACCGCCCCCGCCACGGCCGCGATCACCGCCAGCTCCAGCACGAGCGTCACGCTCAGGAAGCGCGCACCCGCCTCGATGCCGAGCGCGCCGAGCCCCCAGATAACGGCCCACCCCAGAAGCGAGATGGCCCACCACGGGATCTCCAGCCCCAGCTCCATTGCGAGGTTGTTCGAGAGGATGTAGCCGCCCATCGCCGAGGTGCACACGGTGAGCACGTTGTACGAGAAGAGCGCCACGTAGCCCGCCGCGGCGCCCATGCGCCGGCCGAGCCCCTCGGAGACGTAGGCGTAGAACGCGCCCGCGTTGGCCATGTGCCGGCTCATGGCAGTGAACCCCACCGAGAAGAGCAGCAGCACGGCCCCCACCAAGGCAAAGTCGAGCGGCGCCGCGATGCCGTTGCCGTGGCCTATGACCAGCGGAATGTTGGCCGCGCACGCCGAGAGCGGCGCCACCGCGGCAAGCGCCACGAAGACGAGGCTCGGCGCGCCGAGCGCGTCACGCTTGAGCTCGGTCGAGGGCGCGGCGGGCGCGTTGCGGGCGCCGCCGGAGGGCCCGGCAGGTCCCCCGGCAGACCCTAGTGGTGGCACGCGTGCTCCGTGCCCATCTGCGGAAGCTGGCCGGCCGCCGCCATGGCGGCGACGTCGCCCACGCCCGGGGTCTGGTTCTCAAAGAGGACCGTGATGCCGGCCTCGGCAAAGCCCATCATCGGGCGCATGCCCATGCCGGCGGCCACGATGGCGTCGATGCCGCTCTGGGCCAGAAGCGCCACGGGGCGCATGCAGCCGCCCTCCTCGTGGGGCGGGTTGTCGATGACGCTCACGCCCTTGATCTCGCCGTCCTCGACGTCGACCACGGTGAAGCAGTCGCAGTGGCCAAAGTGACCGGAGCGCTCGCAGTCAAGTCCGCCCTTGCCCAGGGTGGGGATAGCAACCTTCATGGGACCCCTCTCGTCACACGGCGGCGCACCGCCGAACGAATGCGTGGCTCCCATTCTAGTGCCCGCGGCGGGGTTGGGCCACGTGCGTCAGGCGGCGGCGAGGCACGCAAGTGGGCAGGGCGAGGCGCGGGCGAGAAGAACCTGGGGGTGTGGGGCTTTGCGAGTGAGGAGGGCTCCGGGGCGGCAGGTTCTTCTCGCCGGGACGCTGGCTTCCGGGGCGGCAGGTCCTTCTCGCCCAGACCGCTGCGCCCCGTTTTCCCGCCGCCGTCACAAACGTCGCGCGCCACGCAGCCCCCTGGCATACCATGGAGACAGCGCGCCGCGAGGGGCGGCCCGCAGTGAAGGAGAGGTGCGTACATGAAGTACCTGATCGTTGGAGGCGTGGCGGCCGGGACCAAGGCCGCGGCCAAGCTCAAGCGCTGCGACCGGTCCGCCGAGATCCTCGTGGTCACCAAGGGCAAGGACATCAGCTACGCGGGCTGTGGCCTGCCCTACTACATCGGCGGCGACATCAAGACGCGCGCGGAGCTGATCGTCAACACGCCGGCCGCCTACGAGGGCCTCACCGGGGTCACCGTGCGCACCGGCTGCGAGGCCGTAGGGCTCGACGCCGCGGCGCACACCGTGACCGTGCGCGAGAAGGACGGCTCCGAGCACGCTGAGGGCTACGACAAGCTCGTCATTGCCACGGGCGCCACGCCCTTCGTGCCCAACGTGCCGGGCACCAACCTCGATGGCGTCTTCTGCGTGCGCACGCCCGACGACGCCGAGGGCATCCGTGACTACGTCGAGAAGAACAACTGCCGTCGCGCCGTGGTGGTGGGCGCCGGCTTCATCGGGCTCGAGGTGGCCGAGAACCTGCTGGGCCGCGGCCTCAACGTCACCGTGATCGACGCCGCCTCCCAGGTCATGCCCAACGCCTACGACCCCGAGATGGCCGGCTTCATCACGCGCAAGCTGCGCGAGGCGGGCATGCGCGTGCTCGTGAACACCGCCCTCTCCGGCATCCGCACCGGCGAGGGCGACGCTGCCGGGCGCGCCGCGGCGGTGGAAACCGCAAGTGGGTCGCTGCCGGCCGACCTGGTCATTCTTGCCATCGGCATCCGTCCGGCCACGGCGTGGCTTGAGGGCTCGGGCATCGAGATGTTCAAGGGCACCGTCCTGGTGGACGAGTTCTCCGCCACCAACCTGCCCGACGTCTACGCCGCCGGCGACTGCGCCGAAGTGCACAACGCCATCACCGGCAAGCCGCAGTGGAGCGCCATGGGCTCCACGGCCAACATCGCCGCGCGCGCCCTGGCCCGCACGCTCACCGGCACGCCCACGCCCTACCCCGGCGTGCTCGGCACCGGCGTGGTGCGGCTGCTGCCCACGCTCAACGCCGGGCGCACCGGCCTCACCGAGGCCCAGGCGCGCGAGGCAGGCTTTGACCCCGAGACCGTGGTCGTGGTGACCGACGACAAGGCCCACTACTACCCCGGCTCCTCCGACCTCATCATCAAGCTGATTGCCTGCAGGAAGACGCACCGACTGCTGGGCATCCAGGTGGTGGGCGCGGGCGCCGTCGACAAGCTCTGCGACATCGTGGTGGAGGCGCTCTACCGCAAGCTCGCCATCGAGGACCTCGACCTCATGGACTTCAGCTACGCGCCGCCCTTCTCGACCGCCATCAACCCGGTGGTCACGGCCTGCTACGTGCTTGAGAACAAGCTCTCCGGGGCGCTCGAGACCTTCACGCCGGCCGAGTACGCCGCCGGCGTCGCCGCGGACTACACCGTGGTGGACATGATGCCCGCCGCCTCCATCCCGGGCGCGAGCTGGGAGAACCTCGCCACGCTTGACGGCGAGCTGGCCGGCCACACCAAAGACGAGAAGATCCTGCTGGTCTGCGGCCGCGGCAAGCGCGCCTACTTCGCGCAGGTCCGCCTCAGGGCCGCCGGCTACACCAACACGCGCGTGCTCGAGGGCGGCCTCACGTTCAACGAGGTCAAGGTCCCGCGCAAGGGTACCAAGCTCCCCGCAGCGGAGATTAAGCGCCTCAAGGGGCTGGGGTGCCTGCAGGACAAGCGCTACGACGACGTCTTCAACGTACGCGTGATCACGCGCAACGGCAAGCTCACCGCCGACGAGCAGAAGTGCGTGGCCGAGGCCAGCGAGAGGTTCGGCTCCGGCGAGGTCACCATGACCACGCGCCTGACGCTCGAGGTCCAGGGCGTGAAGTACGACAACATCAACGCCTGCATCCAGTACCTGCGCGACCACGGCCTGGACGCCGGCGGCACCGGCTCCAAGGTGCGCCCGGTGGTCTCCTGCAAGGGCACCACGTGCCAGTACGGCCTCATCGACACCTTCGGCCTCTCCGAGAAGCTGCACGAGCGCTTCTACGTGGGCTACCACGGCGTTGAGCTGCCGCACAAGTTCAAGATCGCGGTGGGCGGCTGCCCCAACATGTGCGTGAAGCCCGACCTCAACGACCTGGGCATCGTCGGTCAGCGCGTGCCGCAGATTGACCTCGAGAAGTGCCGCGCGTGCAAGGTCTGCCAGGTCACGAAGGCGTGCCCGATGGGAGACGCGCAGGTGGGCCCGGACGGCAAGATCACCATCGACGAGGGCCTCTGCAACCACTGCGGCCGCTGCGTGGGCAGCTGCCCGTTCGGCGCGGTGACCGAGGGCCTGGCCGGCTACAAGGTCTACATCGGCGGGCGCTGGGGCAAGAAGACCGCCCACGGCCGCGCGCTGGACAAGATCTTCACCAGCGAGGAGGAGGTCATGGACGTGGTCGAGCGCGCCATCCTCTTCTTCCGCGACGAGGGCCAGAGCGGCGAGCGCTTCGCCGACACCGTGGCGCGCCTCGGCTTCGACTACGTGCAGGACAAGCTGCTGACCGCGCCCATCGACAAGGACGCGATCCTCGCCAAGCAGGTCACCGGCGGTGCCACCTGCTAGCGAGCAGCTTGGGGACAGGTCCCGTTTGACTCATGTGCGCCGGCTGTCGACCTTTGTCGGCGGCCGGCGCACCGTTTTTGGACGTTCTTCTCGGCGGAAACGTTCGGGAACGGTACATCAAACGTTTTCGCACCGTTGTAGGACACTTTTCTCGTCAAGAACGTCCAGAAACAGTACATCAAACTCTAACGTACTGTTGTTAGTCGTTCTTCTCGGCAAAAATGTCCGGAAACGGTGCGCCCAACCCCAACACACTGTTTTTGGACACTTTTCTCGGCGGGAACGTCCAATAACAGTGCATCAAATTCTAACGTACCGAGTCTGGGCACTTGTCACAGTGGGAACGTCCGAGAACGGTGCGCCAAAACCAAGACGCACCGCCCCCCGGACGCTCTTCTCGACTGAAGTGTCCGAAAACGGTGCGTGTCCTCGGTCGGGGGGGGCGCCGCGACCCACCTCATGAGAGCGTCACGCCCCACGTCACGGGACCTGACGCCCTCCGCCATAGGTTCTTCTCGCCTGCGCTAGACCTCGCCGGTCCCGGCGTTGGGGTTGGGCGTGAGCGAGGCCACGGGCGAGAGCAGCACGCGGCCCGTGCCGCGGTACGTGTTGACGAGGCCCTCCCCCGAGACGGCCGACCCCACGAGAGACTTGCCGCTGCGCTCGACGGTGAAGGCGAGCGAGTCGGACCAGGCGATGGCAAAGTTACCGTCCACCTTGAGCTCGTCCCCATCAAGATCCACGACGACAAGCTCGCTGACCGGGACGGGAGACTCAAGCGCCACGTAGCCGCTGCCCTCCAGGCCCAGGTTGAAAAGGCCCTCGTTGCCCGCGACCACCGCGCTCGGGCGCTTGACCATGATCGCGCGGTGCTTGATGTCCGAGGTGCACGCCATGAAGAGGCCGTCGTTGATCACCATGGTGCCGCCCATCTCGGCCTGCGGGTTCATGAGCAGGACGTGGCGGTAGGTCGGCTCGCAGACGATGGTCCCGGAGCCCACGTACTCGGGCTTGATGGCGGACTCGCCGGTGACCGAGCCGCGCAGGGCCTTGCCAAAGAGGTCGCCCACGCCCTTGATACCCGTGGTGGCCCGGACGTCGCCCGCCATCCACTGCATCAAGCCCGCCTGCAGCGTCACGCCCGTCCGACCGTCGAGCGCGCACACGAGCTGACGCCGGCGGACGCCCATCTCGGCGGCAAAGTAGGCCGCCTGGGCGCCGAGGTAGGCCACCGAGAGATCCCGCTGCCACTCAACCACCTTGAACGGGCCCTTCTCGGCGATGACCCGGGCGTCGTCGTTGTCTAGGAAGTTGCTGATGCGCATGGGCTGGTCCTTTCGTCGGGTTGGGCCAAACAAGGTGGGGTCAAGCATCCGTGGCTGCGGCGCGTGCGTCAACAGCTTTTCAGCAGACGGCGAGAAGAACCTGGGGGCGGTGCAAAATCCCTATCCGACCGTACCGTTGGGACAGCCGGTGGCCTGAGCCGCCCCCAGCCGGTTGGTCACACTGCGGAGGTAGACGAGGTTCACCCCCGCCCGCTTGTACGCGAGCAGCTTGTCAGCAAGGATCAGCTGGCGAACCCGCGCGTCGCTCACGCCAAGAAGCCGAGCCGCCTCCTTGGTGGTCACCAGGCGGTTCTCCACGTCAACGGAGACAAGGAGCTTCCTCGCCCCCTTGGGACACGGGGCGCCAGGAGAGAAGCCGGCGACCGTTGTCTAGATAGGACTCGACCGCAAGCTCAAGGGCCTCGGCGGCCATATTGGCGGCGTCCTCAAGATCGTCGCCGTCCGTGTGGCACTCGGGCAGGTCGGGGAACCAGACGCTGTAGCCGCCGAGCTCGTTCCTCTCGAAGCATCCCGGATAGCTCACTCTCATGGCTCGCTCCAGCCCGCGTCACGGTTGATGCGCTCGCTTGTTGCCCTTGCGAGCTCCCTGCGATGGTACGGGACAATGAGCACACGCCGGCCCTTCTCAAGCCTGCGGTGAGAGCCTCTGCCGCCTTTGCAACCCAGCCGTCACGGAGCGCGTGCCGATAGATGTCTGACGGTTTTGGTGACATGGCTCTCTCCCTTGAACCACAGCGACCCCGCTGGTGCGACGTAGCCGTTTACCGAACTTCTGTTTCTATATTATATCAAACGTTTGTTCGTGTTTGGGGGAAACTTCGGAGGAGCAGGCAGTTTTTTCAAAGCTAGCGCTCATCTCGAAGGGCAAGACGGGGCGTCCGCAGGGTTAGAGAGGCGCCCGCAGCAAGTCGCCCCCGCCTCTGAGCCGAGACGGGGGCGACTAACAATGGCAGGTTCTGTCAAAAGCCGGGAGCGTGTCTCAGACGCCCCCACACGCATTCACCCACCATACCATCCGGTCTCCCTGCAAGCGCTACTGCCCAATCTCCGCAACCCGCGCGCTCACGCGGCCAATCGCTGCGGTGTAGTAGGCCAGGTCGTCAGACGAGAGCGACTCCTCATCAATGGCGTCAACCTTCTCCGTCATGTCGGCATAGCGCGCCATCATGTCCGCATACTCAGACCACATTCCCGAAGTGTCATCCGAGTTGTTGTACGCAACCATAAAGTCGACGTACTCATTCATGAAGTCCTCGTAGCTGTCGACAAATGCCCTGAAGTCTCCGACGCCCGCATCGTCGGAATCGACTGACCCCTCGTTTGTCTCAACGGAAGTTGTTTCGGCAGAAGTCCCGGACTCATCCTCAGACGTCTCCGCGCCCGTATCTGCTGCGTCCCCGACAGGGTACCCGGAATCAGGAGCCTTGGTCACATTGAGCGTGATTGACTTGATCGACTGGCTGTCAACCAGGTTGCTGTACTCGTTGCCGTCGCTATCAGTGGAGTACGTAAACTCAATGGGAGTGTTCGGCTCAACGCTCTGGGAAGTGACCATGTAGCCCGCAAGCGCTGCCTCGTCCTCGGGATCAACGTAGGACCCGTCGTCAGTCACAATATCAAAGAATATATATCCGGCACCATAGGCGTCCGTCAGATTTCCCGAGAGCGAGTAGTACCCGCATTCGGCAAGGTTGCGCCCAACGTAATCTCTCACGTAGTGCGTGTACTTGTCGGGGGACGCCTGGATAGATGTGAGCTCGGGAGCCGAGCCGGTCTCACCCACTTTGGCCACCGAAAGGACAATCTCGTCGATCGTCTGAAAATTGACGAGGCTGTCGTACTCCTCGCCTTCGCTGTCAACTTCAAAGGTGTACTTAATCTCCGTATTCGGATCAATGTTTTGGCCGGTTACCACATATTCTTTGAGCTGCTCTTCGTTGCCTGGGTCAATGTAGGTACCGTCTTCGGCAACATAGATTATTTTGAGGTTCCCTGCGCCATACGCCTCGTGACGGAAGCCGTCAATGGCCTCATATCCAACTGACGCCGCATTCATCCCGACATAGCTTTTGACATACCAGGTGTATTTGTCCGGCGACGGCTTAATCTCAGTGACCCCTTGGGTCTGAGCCGGCGTTGGGCTGCTCTCCGTTGTTTGACCGCCAGTTCCGTTGCCACAGGCTACAAGCGCCAGCGTCAAGGCGCACGCGCCAAGGGCGGCTATGGCTCGCCTCATATCGATGCCTCCTTCTGAGAGTCCTGTTGCTTTGCCCTGCGCTTAAGCAGGAACATCCATACCGATGCAACCACGAGCACCACAAACGCAACGATATAAACCGTTGGGGCAATTCCCCAGTCGTGCGTTCCGTTGGGGAGCACTCCACGGTCGCCGAAGTCCCACACCAGAAGGCGTGACCCTGCAAACGCCAGCGCCCCCATCAGCGTCGCCCCAATTGGCTTTCCGAGCACAGCGAGAAGAACCGTGATGGCCGAGAGAATCAAAATTGTATACATCAACAACGTATAGATGAGCCAAGCCGTATTTTCGCCCAACGCTGCATACATCCCCGCATAGTCGAGCAGGGACAAATCCGTAGCCTCGGCAACAGTCATCCCCGTCGGCTCGAAAAACACGATGTCAGGGAGTGACGCTGCCGCATCACGAAACTCATCCCCGGCAGAAGCCCACGGTAGGAAAAACGCCACGACCATCCCCACGGCAGCAACGGCCATTAGCAGCCTTGCCAGTGTTTGTTGCAAACTTGCCTTTTTCGCGGCCACTTTATTTGCTCCTTTCCGTTACCCCAAAAGGCTCCACCTCCGACAGTGAGTGGAGTACTGGGGTTTCATTCTGAAAAGGAGCAAGAGAGACTTCCTCAGTTGCCAACTGAATTACGCGAGCGGTCGCTCACGACGGATCATCGCAGATTGAGGTCGCAAAAAGGCGCGAGGTGCTGGGGCTGTAACCCCCGCCCTACCACTGCAGCGCGTACGCCTCCATGCTGGCGTACGCGGGCAGGTCGCCCATCGCCATGACCTCGAAGGCGGCCGTCTGCCCGGCGTCGGGTCGGCTTGCAAAGTCCGTACTGCCGTAGACGATGGCGCCGCTCTCGTCGCGCAGGATCACGGTTATGGCAACCTGGCTGCCAAAGTCGTCGGCTCCGGCGGCCTTGTCGGTGGTGATCTCGCCCACGAAGTTGTAGCCACCGAACCCGTTGGAAACGGCGCGCAGGCCGGAGATGGTGAAGGTGGCTGCCGTGTCGGCCTCCGGGCCGACGTTGTAGTCCTCCGGCTGGATGGGCGTGACCTCGACCGTCTCGGGCACGGAGCCCGAACCCGCAAGGGAGCTGAAGTAAACCGTCTGGCCCGCAGGCACAACCGAGAGGATCTGCTCCTGCGAGAAGAGCACCCCGCCCGAGGCGTCGCGCCCCGTAACGGTCACGCCGGGGTACAGGACCTGCAGATCGCCGTTGTTGCGCAGCCCAAACGCGTAGTGGACAAACCCCTGGCCGTCCACGGACCAGCCGGACTCCACAACCTCAAGCGGGTTCTCAACAGGGACGGGAGCGTCCGTTACGGAGCCGCCGGTGGCCCCGGCCCCCGCCGCGTCGCCCTGGCCGGTCGACCGATCGGGCTGAGCAGGCTGCGAGGACTGCGCCGTGTCGCCGGCACCCAAAACCATCTCAAGCACGCCGGTCCCCTGCAGAACCAATACGATTCCCGCCAAAAGGGCGAGAAGGACCACCAGGCCGCCCACCACCCGCACAAGGGAGGCCCCGCCCCGACCGCCCGACGCGGCGCGCGGCGCCGGAGACGTCACCGGGGAGACCGGGGCGGGCGGCGCTCCCAAGTTCTTCTCGCCGGACGTAGGGGCGCTGCTGGATGAGGGCTCCCCCTTTCCAGAAAGCGCGTCGGCAAGCTCCGCGGCGCTCTGGAAGCGGGCGCTCGGCTCAAGGGCGCACGCACGGTCGATGACCGCGCGCATCCTCGGGGACACGACCCCCTCGTCCGACAGGGCGCGCTCGTAGTCGGCGGCGTCGGGAACCTCGGGCATGACGCCGGTGAGCAGGTAGCCGAGCACGCGGCCTATCGAGTAGACGTCGGAGCGGGCGTCGGTCTGGGCAAAGCCGTGCTGCTCGGGCGAGGCAAAGCCCACGGTCCCGAGCTGGGTGGTGTCGTGCGTGGCGTCCTCCGACCTGAAGCGCGCGATCCCCAGGTCGATGAGGTGGGCGCCGTCGGCAGCAACGATCACGTTGCGCGGGGAGATGTCGCGGTGAACGATGTTGTGCGCGTGGAGCGCGCCCGCGGCCTCGCAGAGCTGGGAGACGATCTGGCGCGCGTCCTTCTCGCCCATGCGGCCGGACGAGCGCACGAGCTCCTCGAGGTTCTGCCCGGGGACGTAGTCGCAGACCACCACGAACTCGTCCGGCATCTCGTAGGTTGCCTCAACGTGCGGCAGGCGCGGGCAGGCGCACTCGGCAAGCATGACCCACACGCCGCGGCGTGCGAGCTTGGAGGGGATGCGCTTGCGGACGAACGGGCCGGACCCGTCCAGCGTGACGAGCTCGGTCACGCCGCCCATCCCGCTGGCGAGCGTGCGTTCGACGTGATAGGCGTCATCGATGTTCATGGCATGCATGACCTGCTGGTCGTTCACCCGCTCTACCTCGTTTGCTCCTCGGCGTCATAACAATACTAGAGGGTATATTCAGTTGGGTACTGATTCCTCAGCTGGCAACTGAATCGGTGTGGACGGCGGGGGCGCGGCGAGAAGTACCTCGGGCGGCCGCCTCGGCGCTACTTCGGCGGAAGCCTCCCGAAAGAACGCCCGCACCACTCGTCGCGCCTCAAACAGAATGAAGGGATAATGGCTGTTTAAGGGTAGCACTTTTGTATTTTTTATAAGTTTGCTACTCTTAAACGTGAAATAACTAGAGAGGAAGCCATCGTGACCCAACCTCTATACCGACGCACGGCATACCTCGAGAAGATTCGCCCCTTCGTCGAGGACACGGACATCATCAAGGTGGTAACCGGAATCCGTCGCTGCGGCAAGTCCTGCCTCATGAAAACGGTGGCGGCCGAGCTGGAGGAACGAGGCGTCCCAGCGGAGAGCATCGTCTATCTTGACCTAGAGAGGCGCGGCCTGCGCAGCGTGAGGACGCCCGACCAGCTGGAAGAGGCAATAGAGCAGCGTCTGCCCCCCTCCGCCGAGGGCACAATATACCTCTTCATCGACGAGGTGCAGCGAGTCGAGGGGTTTGAGGAGGTCGTAGGCGCCTATCGCGCTGACGGCGGCTTCTCCGTGTTCATCACAGGCTCAAACTCGTACCTGCTTTCAGGCGAGCTCATGACCAACCTCACCGGACGGTACGTAGAGATAGAAATGTTCACGCTCTCGTTTGCTGAATACCTGGGGATGCGAGCGTTCCTGGGCAAGCCCGCCGCCCCTGTCCATCAGCTCTTCCGTGACTTTTTGCGCTACGGCGGCTTTCCCAAGGCACTTGAATACGACGATCCGCAGGCCAAGGCCCGATATGTCGAGGAGGCCGTCGGGCAGATCATCGACAAGGACATCCGGTCTCGGCACAAGATTCGCAACCGTTCGACGTTCGAGAAGGTAATGACCTACGTTATCAACAACTTCGCCGCGCCAACAAACCTAACCGGGATGGCAAGCTACCTGCACAACACGCTGGGCATATCCATCAAGCGCGAAACCCTTGCAAGCTACATCGACCTGCTCGTGAAGGCCAAGCTGCTCTATCGCTGCAATCGCTTTGACATGA
The DNA here is from genome assembly GCF_016900315.1 of Olsenella profusa. Classification (GTDB taxonomy): domain Bacteria; phylum Actinomycetota; class Coriobacteriia; order Coriobacteriales; family Atopobiaceae; genus Thermophilibacter; species Thermophilibacter profusus_A. Next base: position 185,526 of record NZ_JACSNQ010000003.1, on the reverse strand, counting down.
AGTCGAAGCGGTCCCTTCAGGGAGGCGAGAAGTACTATCTCGCCGACACGGGCATCTACTTCGCGCGCAACGTCAACGCCACGATGGATTACGGTCCCCTGCTCGAAAACGTGGTCTTCACGTACCTGGCATCCAAGGACTACCGGATAAGCGTGGGGGAAATCGGAAGGCTCGAGGTCGACTTTATCGCGCGAAGAGCGGACGAGGGTTACTGCTACATCCAGGTATCCATGACCGTTGCCGACAAATCGGTCGAGGAGCGTGAGTACCGGCCCTTCTCCAAAGTGCGCGACAACTATCCGCAGTACCTCCTCACGCTCGACCCGCTCCCCCTCGAGCGAGACGGAGTCACGCACCGCAACCTCATCGAGCTCATGGCCTCCGACGGGGATCTGTAACACGGCGAGAAGAACCTCGGGCGGCCGCCGCGGCGCTACTTCAGCGGGCCAGTGCCCAGCAGGGGCTTCTCGCCGAGGGCGTAGAGCTCGTCGTCGGTCTCCACGCGGGAGAGGCCGTGCTCCACGCACCAGATGATGATGGCGTCGCGCCGGACCTTGGGCCAGAGCTCGGAGACGCCGTCCAGCCGCAGCAGCCGCTGGGTCTCGATGAGCGTGCAGCCCAGGCCCAGCGCCAGCATGACGGCGTTGTCGCGCCCCATGTGGCTCTTGCCCTGGAAGACGTCGTAGACGAAGGTGCTGTTGAGGCCCGAGGCGCGCACCACGTCAGCGCGCTTGAGACCCTTCTCCGCCAGCAGCTCGCGCAGATAGTCAGGCAGGTCGCGGTCTATGGTGAGGCCCTCGTCGAGGTAGGCCTCCGGACGCTCGGCCGCCAGCAGACGCTCGAGCAGCTCCTCGGTCAGTCGTTCCTGCGCCATGGCTTCGCTCCTTCCCGCCATGAGTCAAAGGGGACAGGTTCCTTTGTCGCATGGCGGTGAGACAAAGAGGGCAAAGTCATAGAGATGAGACAAAGGAACCTGTCCCCTTTGTCTCAGAACTTGTCCACGTGACCGGTGGCGGCGGTCGCGCGGGCGCGCAGCTCGGCGATGGCCGCGGGGATGTCGTCCACGTTGTAGGGCGTCATCTGGTAGACCCAGTTGAGCCAGTTGCGGTAGAGCAGGTTGGCGTGGGCGCGCCAGGTGAAGAGGGGCTGTTGCTCGGGGTCGTCGTCGGGGAAGTAGTTCTCCGGGACGCGGATGGGCAGGCCCTTGTGGAAGTCGCGCCAGAACTCGTCGGCCAGGGTGTCGCGGCCGTACTCAAAGTGGCCGGTCACGTAGACCTCGTGGAAGTCGCGCGTGGCCAGAAGCGACGGGCCGCTCGTGAAGCCCTCGGAGAGCACGCAGATCTCCGGGTGCTTGGCGAGCTCGCCAGTATCGATGGCGGCGTGGCGGCTGTGCGGCATGTAGTGGACCTCGTCGAAGCCGTTGGTGAGGAAGCTGTATTCGTCACAGAGGCGCTGCTTGAACACGCCGAAGAGCTTGGCTCCCAGCGGGCGCTTGGGAATCCCATAGAGGTGCCAGAGCGCGCCGAGGGCGCCCCAGCAGAGGAACATCGTCGAGAAGACGTGCTGCTGGCTCCAGTCAACGATCTCGCAGAACTCGTCCCAGTAGTCGACCTCCTCGTACTCGAGGTGCTCCACGGGCGCGCCGGTGATGATGAGGCCGTCGTAGTTCTTGTCACGGAAGGCGTCGAAGGTATCGTAGAACTTGACCAGGTGGTCCTTGGAGACGTGCGTGGACTCGTGCGTGGAGACGCGCATGAAGTCGCAGCTCACCTGCAGCGGGGACTTGGAGATGAGGCGCAGGATCTGTGTCTCCGTCTCGATCTTGGTGGGCATGAGGTTGAGGATCGCCACGCGCAGGGGGCGAATCTCCTGGTGGCTGGCCACCTCCTCCTCAAGCGCGAAGATGCGCTCCTGCTGCAGGATCTTCTTGGCAGGCAGGCCATCCGGGATGTTAATGGGCATGTCGTCTCCGTTTCCGCTATTTTGCCCGTTTAGTATACGGCGGACGCCGTCGGGGCGCCGCCCCGTAGCGGCAAGTTTTCCGCGATTCCGTTGCGGGGGCGTGGCGCCGACGCCACCCTGCATGCCGCGCCACCCCGCGTGCCGCGGCCCTGCGCACCGCGGCCCGGCGTGCGGCAAAACGCACCCATGCACTATACTTGCAGCCATGACTACTACATTTGCCGAGCTCGGGCTTAACGAGCAGATCCTCGCCGGGGTCGACGCCCTCGGCTTCACCACGCCGACCCCCGTTCAGGCGCAGGCCATCCCCGTGGTCCTGGAGGGCCGCGACGTCGTGGCCTCCGCGCAGACGGGCACGGGCAAGACGGCGGCCTTCGCGCTGCCGGCGCTGCAGCTCATCGCGGACGCGCAGGGCAAGGGTCCGCACGCGCTGGTGGTCACCCCCACGCGAGAGCTCGCCGCGCAGATCGAAAACGTCGTGAGCGTGGTCTGCAAGGAGACCGACCAACGCGCGGTCATCGTCATGGGCGGCACCAAGTTCGACCGCCAGATCGCGGAGCTCGAGCGCGGCTGCGACCTCCTGGTTGCCACGCCGGGCCGCCTCATCGACCTCATGGAGCACAACCACGTGAGCCTCGCGCAGGTCAAGGTGCTCGTGCTGGACGAGGCGGACCGCATGCTGGACATGGGCTTCTGGCCGAGCGTCCGCCGCATCATGCACGCGCTGCCCGAGCACCACCAGACGCTGCTCTTCTCGGCAACGATCCCACCGTCGATCAAGTCGACCATCGACGCTCTGCTCACCGACCCCGTCTCGGTGGAGATCGCCCACGTGGGCGAGACCGCGGACACCGTCGAGGAGCACCTCTGCCCCGTCACGCAGGGCCAGAAGATCGACCTGCTGCGCGCCCTGCTTGAGACCGGCGGAGCGGCTGGCGAGAAGCCCGAGCGCGTGCTGGTGTTCTGCCGTACCAAGCACCGCGTGGACGACGTCTCCAAGACGCTCAAGAACGCCGGTGTGAAGGTCGACGTCATGCACGCCGACCGCCCGCAGGCCGCCCGCGCCCGCGCGCTCGAGCGCTTCCGCGACGGCAAGGTTCAGGTGCTCGTGGCCACCGACGTCATGAGCCGCGGCATCGACGTCTCCGGCATCGACGCGGTGGTGAACTTCGACGTGCCCATGGACCCGGAGGACTACGTGCACCGCATCGGCCGCACGGGCCGCGCCGGCGCCACCGGCCACGCCTACACCTTCGTGGCGCCCGACGAGATCAGCCCCCTGCGTGAGATCGAGTACTTCACCAAGAAGCTCGTGCCCGTGTGGGACCTCCCCGGCTTCACCTACGACGCAGGCCGCATCATCCCGCAGCCGGGCCGCTCGACCAAGCGCTCCACGCGCACGATGTTCGCCGGCTCGCGCCAGCGCGGCCGCGGTCCCCGTGGCGGCCGCTACGGCCGTCACTACTAGGCACCTAGACACGGCGAGAAGAACCGGGGGCAGCAAGCCATGAAGCAGGTCCGCCCGTATCCGCACGTCATCGTCACGCGCAAGGCAGCGCGCTCGCTCGCGGGCGGGCACCCGTGGGTCTTTGAGGGCGAGGTCCTGCGGCTTGAGCCGAGCCCGGCCGACGGGCGCGTTGCCGAGAACGGCGACGTGGTGGACGTCTTTGAGGAGAACGGCACCTGGCAGGGCGCGGGGCTTCTGTCCGAGCAGTCCAAGATTCGCGTGCGCATCGTCACGCGCAACGCAAACGACCGCGTTGACGAGGCGTTCTGGCGCCGTCGGGCGCAGTGGGCGTGGGCCCACCGCCGCACCGCGATGGGCGGCCGCTCGCTGCCGGGCGCGGAGCCGGACACCAACGCCTGCCGCGTGGTCTTCTCCGAGGCGGACGGCTTTCCGGGCCTCGTGGTGGACCGCTACGAGAACGTCCTGGTGGCCCAGGTGGGCACCTTCGGCATGGACCGCCTGCGGCCGACCGTCTACGCCGCCGTGCTGGACGCCCTGCACGCCGACGGCCAGGACGTCACCGCCCTCTACGAGCGCAACGACACGCCCTCCCGCGCCAAGGAGGGCCTGCCGCTTGAGAAGGGCTGGTGGGACGGCCCGGGCGTGAGCGTCCCCGAGTCCCCGCGCGTCATGGTGTGCGAGAACGGCCTCCGCTTTGACCTCGACATCGAGAACAGCCAGAAGACCGGCTTCTTCCTCGACCAGAAGTACAACCGGCGCGCGGTGCGCGAGCTCTCCGCCGGCCGGCGCGTGCTCGACTGCTTCTGCCACGTGGGCCCCTTCGGCCTCAACGCGGCGGCGGGCGGCGCGGAGCTCGTGCGCTGCGTGGACGTGAGCCAGACCGCCATCGACCTCGCGCGCGAGAACGCCCGCCTGAACGGCCTTGACGCCCGCATGGACTTCACCTGCGCCAACGTCCTCGACTACCTGCCCGAACTGGCACACGACCGTCGTCGCCTGCGCGAGGAGGGCGGCCCGTTCGACCTCATCGTGCTGGACCCGCCCGCCTTCACCAAGAGCCGCGGCACCGTGTCCCACGCGGCGCGCGGCTACCGCGAGATCAACTACGAGGCCCTGCGGCTGCTCCCGCGCGGCGGCTACCTCGCCACGTGCAGCTGCTCGCAGCACATGACGCGCGACCTTCTCGCCAAGGCGATAGCCGAGGCTGCCCACCAGGCAAACGTGCAGCTCAAGCAGGTCGAGGAGCGGCAGCAGGCACCGGACCACCCCATCCTCTGGGGCTTTTCCGAGAGCCACTACCTCGACTTCTTCATCTTCCAGGTGGTGTGACGAGACCGGCCCCGCGGGTGGCAGGGGTAAGAAATATGCGCGAGAAGCGCGAGGTTCTTATCGCCAGATGCGACCAATTGTCAAGAACCTTTCAGCGAGCGGCATGAGAGCGTTCGGGGAGTGCTACATTTAGCAGCTGACTGTACGCACGACCACGGGAGTCATCATGCTTGAGCTCTTCGGTATGTTCGTCCTAGCCCTCGCACCCATCATCTGGCTGGTCATCGCGCTCTGCGGCCTGCACATGGAGGCCTACGTGGCCAGTGTCGGCGCGCTCGTCGTGGCCATCGTCTGTGCCATGCTGGGCTGGGGCATGTCCGCCGTCAACATGGCAACCGCCGCGCTCGAGGGCTTTGCGATGGCGTTCTGGCCCATCGTCATCGTCATCATCGCCGCGGTGTTCACCTACAACCTCACGGTGCACACCGGCGCCATGGAGACCATCAAGCGCATGCTCTGCTCAGTCTCCGCCGACAAGCGCCTGCTCACGCTGCTCATCGGCTGGTGCTTCGGCGGATTCCTCGAGGGCATGGCCGGCTTTGGCACCGCGGTGGCCATCCCCGCGAGCATGCTCATGGCGCTTGGCATCAACCCCGTGACCGCGATTCTTGCCTGCCTGGTGGCCAACGGCGTGCCCACGATGTTCGGCTCCATCGGCATCCCCACCACCACGCTTGCCTCCATCACCGGCATCGACCAGTTTGAGCTCGCGTTCACGCAGGCGATCCAGGTGTTCCCGTTTGTGGTCGCCTGTCCGATCCTCATGGTCATCATCGTGGGCGACGGCCCCAAGGCGCTCAAGGGCGCCATCCCCGCCGCGCTGGTGGCCGGCCTCTCCATGGCCGTGCCCGAGGTCCTTGCCGCGCGCTTCATCGGCCCCGCCCTCACCGACGTGGTGGCGTCCGTGGTCTCCCTGGCCGTGACCTTTGCGTTCTGCCTCCGCACCAAGGACCACCCCGTGCCGGAGGCCTACCTCCTCAGCACCGGCTCCACCGAGGGCGCCGGCAGCGCCGCCGACGCGCCCACCGAGACCGTGGCCGACCAGCTGCGCGCGTGGTCCCCGTTCGCCCTCATCTTTGTGGTGCTCCTGGCCACCAGCCAGCTCTTCCCCTTCATCCACGACCCGCTCTCCCAGTTCACGAGCACCGTCAACATCTACGCGGGCGACCCCACGGCCACGCTGACCTTCACCTGGGTCAACACGCCGGGCGTGCTCATCATGATCTGCGGCATCGTGGGCGGCATCATCCAGCGCTGCCCCGCCCGTGAGATGGTCCAGGTCTTCGTGGACACCTGCAAGCAGATGAGCAAGACCGTCATCACCATGCTCGGCGTGCTGGCCTGCGCCAAGATCATGAGCTACTCCGGCATGATTGCGAGCATCGCTGCGTTCTTCGTGGCGGCGCTCGGCCCCTTCTACCCGCTCGTGGCCCCGCTGCTCGGCGCGCTCGGCACCTTCGTGACCGGCTCCGGCACCTCCAGCGAGGTTCTCTTTGGCACCGTCCAGCAGCACGCCGCCGAGGCCATCGGGACCGACCCCACCTGGCTCGTGGCGTCCAACTCCCTCGGCGTGAGCGCGGGCAAGATGCTCTCCCCGCAGAACATCGCCATCGGCTGCGCCTCCTGCGGGCTCACCGGCAAGGACGGCGAGATCCTCGGCAAGATCGCCAAGTACGCCTTTGCGTTTGCGATCTGCATGTCCGTACTGGTCTACGTGGGGACGCTCGTCCTCGGCTAACGGGCACACGCCTAGGTTGGGTGCACGCGCAACCCAGATGAAACGCGCCGGGAGGGGCCAAGGCTCCTCCCGGCGCTCTTTTTGCATAGCGTGCGGATGGGACTAGGGGCGTGAGCTCTTCTCGCCGGGAGACGGGCACATGTGGGGGTCCAGCCCATGCATCCCGGCCTGCCCCCTAGGCCGCGGTCACCATGCCGCCGGGCCCGCCTGTGAGCGCCGCGCCGCAGCTAGAACTTGACCTGCGGGGCCTGGCGCGCGGCGTCGCTCGCGACCTCGAAACCCGTGCGCGGCTTGAACCTGCGCCCGGCCACGAGGCTGCCCGGGAAGGTCTCGATGGCATTGTTGTACTCGAGCACCATGTCGTTGAAGCTCATGCGCGCATAGCTGATGCGGTTCTCGGTGTCCGCGAGCTCGCTCTGAAGCTGCGCGAAGTTGGCGTTGGCCTTGAGGTCGGGGTAGTTCTCCGCCACGGCGAAGAGGCTGCGCAGCGTGTCGGTCAGGGCGTTGGACGCCTCCATCTTGGCCTCGGGCGTGGGCGCGCTGTCCACGGCGGCGCGAGCCTCGGTGACGGCGCTCAGCGTGGCGGACTCGTGCTTTGCGTACCCGCGCACGGTCTCGACGAGGTTGGGGATGAGGTCGCTACGGCGCTGAAGCTGCGCGTCGATGGTCTGCCAGGCGTTGTCGCACTTGTTGTCCGCCGTGACGATCCCGTTGTAGACGCTGATCCACACCACGACCAGCGCCACGATCACGACCAGGGCAATGACGATAGGCAACCAGTCCATGGCTCCTCCTTGAGCGATGTCTGACGATGGCCTGCGCGTCTCGCCAGGGGCCGGCGTAGGCGGAGGAGGAGGGATTCGAACCCTCGGAACGGGGTTTGCCCGCTCGACGGTTTTCAAGACCGCTGCAATCAACCACTCTGCCACTCCTCCGAGTGCGCAAGCACTAGTATCCTACCCCATGTGGCAGGCAAGCAGACCCGGGAGGCCCGATGGACGCTGGCGAGAAGAACGTGCGGCTGGACGACGAGCGCCTCATGCGCCTGGCGCTGGCCGAGGCCGAGCTCGCGATTGCCGAGGGCGAGGTGCCCATCGGGGCCGTTGTGGTCTGTGACGGCGCCGTGGTGGCACGCGCCCACAACCGTCGCGAGAACGACGCCGACCCCTCCGCCCACGCCGAGTTCACCGCCCTGGTGGAGGCCGCGCACACCCTGGGGCGCTGGCGGCTCACGGGCTGCACGGTCTACGTGACGCTGGAGCCCTGCCTCATGTGCGCGGGCCTCATGGTGAACGCCCGCATCGACCGCTGCGTCTACGGCGCGCCCGACCCCAAGGGCGGCGCGCTCGGCACGCTCTACGACGTGAGCCATGACGAGCGGCTCAACCACGAGTTCGAGGTCACGCCCGGCGTGCTCGCAGACGAGGCGGCCGAGCAGCTCCGCACCTTCTTCCGCGCGCGGCGCGCGGCGAGAAAGGCGGCGCGGGGGCAGCAGGCCGCGGCCGGCGACTAGGGCCGCCGCGGGGCAACGGGGGGCAGACCGCGCCCCCGCCGCAGCGCCCGCACGCCTACGCCCGCCGCGCGCGCCTCCGCTCCAGCGCGCGGTGCGCCCGCACCGCCACGGCCGTCGCGGCCACGGCGTCCGCCAGCGCCAGCGCGGTGCCCACGTAGTTGAAGCCCTCCCGCTTCACGGGCCGCTCAATCTGCGGCGCACCCGCCTCGGCGGCGGACTCGTTGTAGGAGAGGTTGGCCTCGCGCGCCGAGAGCCACACGTAGAGCACGTCCTTGGTGGCGCGGCGCAGGTTGGTCAGGTAACTCGTAGCGCGCGCCGCGTTCGGCGTGCCCCGCGCGGCGGAGAGCTGCTCCTGGCTCATCCCATAGGCAAAGGAGCCGTTGCGGAACACGCCGTCCATGAAGAGGTCCCCGCCCGCGCGCAGCATCTGGTCCACGTTCATGTACCGCTGGTGGTCCGCGTAGTCCGTGATGACCGCGCCCTCAAACCCCCACTCGCCACGCAGCACGCACGTGAGCAGCGCCTTGCTGCCCCCGGCCCAGACCGCCCCCACGCGGTTGTACGCCGTCATGAGGCCCGTGGCGCCGCCCTCCTCCACCGCAATCCGGAACGGCCGCAGGTAGAGCTCGCGCAGGGCCTGCTCGGTGAGCCAGGTGTAGAGGGAGTCGCGGTAGGAGTCCTGGTTGTTCACGGCAAAGTGCTTGAGGAAGCAGTACGTGCCGGAGTCCGCCGCGCCGCCCACCACCTCGGCGGCCATGGTCCCGCAGACGAGTGGGTCCTCGGAGAAGTACTCGTAGTTGCGGCCCCCGACGGGCGTGCGGTGCAGGTTGGCACACGGCGCGTAGAGCCCGTCCACGCCGAGCATGGCGGCCTCCAGGCCCAACTGCCGACCGTACTCGCGCGCCAGGTCGGCGTTCCAGGTCTGGGACAGCACCATCGGCGCCGGGTAGCCCACGCCGTAGGAGAGCTGGTTGAACGAGCCCACCTGCGCCGGGCCGTCCACCTCCTTGGTGAGCGGCTTGCCGATCCCGTCGATCGACGCCGTAGCCAGGTAGCCGTGGAGCACGAGACGCTCCATGTCCCTCACGGAGACCTGGTCCAGCACGATCTCCCAGCGCGGGTCGCCGTAGTCCGCGCCCAGCTCCCGGCCCAGGTCCGTGAGCTCGCCGTTCTCGCCCAGCTGCCAGGTGCCCCTGCCGGAGGAGAGCGTGGGCTGGTAGTAGTCCGTGAGCAGGTGGTCGGCGTAGGAGAGCGCGTCGGCCTCCACATCCTGCTCGCCGTAGAGGTTCAGGGCGGCCACGTTGTCCGTCATCGTGCGGTCCGCGTCCCCCGTCCGCGGGAACGTCCCCGCAAAGTCCGCGCGCGAGAGGAACTCGATGCCCGCCCCGGAGTCAGAGCCGTCCACGGACACGCCGTCGACGGCCGCCTCCCCCGTGAAGCGGTTCTCCACCGCAGCTCCCGTGGCGAGGTCGTCCGCGCACTGAATGTCACCGGGGAGGTGCAGCACGGTCCGCGCGCCCGCGCAGGCGTCCAAGGTGTGAGCATCCCGCCTGAGCTCCACCGCGTAGTCGCCGGCCTCCAGCTCGTAGCCCGCAAAGCCGTTGCCGTTGGCGTCGTAGCAGTCGTAGGAGGCCACGTCGTCAAGCGAGAAGGACACCGTCACGTCCTGGCTCTCCCCCGGCTGGAGCAGCCGCGTCTTCTGAAACGCCACCAGGGTCGCGGCCGGCTTCTCGATGCCACCCGGCGTGTAGGGAGCGGCACAGTAGAGCTCCACCACGTCACGCCCCGCCACCTGGCCGGTGTTGGTCACGCGCACCGTGAGCGAGACCTCGCTCGTACGGCCCACCCACGCGCCGTCCGCGTGCGAGCGGCCCACGACCTCCCAGGAGAAGTCCGTGTAGCTGAGGCCGTAGCCAAACGGGTACTGGACCACGGCGTCATAGCCGGTCCCGTGCTCGTTGGAGACATCGTCCCAGAAACCCTCGACATCGGCCGTCTCGTACCAGCGGTAACCCACGTAGACACCCTCGGCGTAGTCCACAAAGCGCACCGCGTCAAAGGTCTCCGTCACGCCCACGTTGGCGTTGAGCGTGCCGTCCGCGGGGTAGAGCCCCTGGCCGTTGGTGTAGATGCCCTCGCCCATGACGCCGGAGTTCGCCCAGCTCGCGGCCGTCGAGAAGTCGTAGGCGTAGGTGTCGGTGGTGCGGCCGGAGGGGTTGACGTCTCCCCAGAGCGCCGACACCACAGCCCGCGCGCCCACCTCGCCGGTGGGCCCGGCCAGAAGCGCCGCGTCGATGCCGGGAATGGTCTCCAGCTCGCCGAGCTCCATCACGTTGGTGGAGTTGACCACCACCACGACGTGCTCGTAGGTGGCGCCCACGTAGCGCAGCAGCGCCTCCTCCTCGGCGGAGAGCTCCAGGTAGCCGCGTGTGACGTCCACGTCCACCGCGCCGCCGCGCTCGTTCACCTTGTACTGCGCGTCCGGGCAGTCCACCGACTCGCCGGACACCCGCCCAACGGCCACGATCGCTGTGTCCGAGTACGCCTTCGCGTTGGCGAGAAGATCGTCCGTGTAGTACGTCCTATCGGTGATGCGAGGCTCGTAGAGCCGGCAGAACTCCGTGGCCCGGCTGTTGAGCGCGCCGGCCGCCTTATAGGCGCGCTCCCCGTGGAAGGAGCGGTACATGTCCGTGAGCTCGGTGTTGTAGGAGACCCCGCGCTCGGACAGCGCGTCGAGCAGCCCCATGACCTGCCCCGTGACCTGGCCGGAGCCAGACCCCGAGCCTACCCACTGCGTGGAGGCCCAGCCAAAGACGTTGACCTGCGTGACGTCCGCGGGAAGCGGCAGCGTTTCGTCCTCGTTGCGCACGAGCACCATGCCCTCGGCCTCCACGCGCTCGGCAAGGGCGCGGCCGGCAGCCATCGTGGCGTCGCGCTCCTCCTGGGTGACGTCGACCACGTCCGTGCCGAGGTAGGACTTCACCGTGTCGCCGAGAAGCGCCATCGCAACGGTGGCCGCCGCCAGGCCCGCCACCGCGACCACCGCCACCCCGCCCGCAACCACGCGGCCCACGCGGCGGGCGGTCGGGCGGCGGGAACCGCCCGCAGACTGACCCGCGCGCCGGGGGGCACGCCGGCGCAGGAGGCCTCGGCGGCGCGGGCCCGCCGAGGCACCGGGGGTGCCGTCCGCCTGGTCGGGCTTCTCGCCGTCCTTCTCGCCAGTCCTCTTGCCTGCGGATCTTCTCACGAGGCCTCCTTCTCTCTGGGTTCATGATAGCGGCCGCTCGCTCGCGGGACTACAATGGCTCAGGCAACGCAACCCAAGAGAAAGGTCCGCATGAAACCTCGACCTCACTGTCGATGAGCCTGCGGCGCGCTCCCACACGGCGCGTCGGCCGACGCAACACGTAAGGAGCGCGAATGATCTACCTGTCCCAGCTCTTGGGCAACCCCGTTCTTGATGCCGATGGCGAGAAGGTCGGCACGGTCTCTGACCTGGGCATCGCCACCGGCGAGGTCTTCCCCCGCATCACGAGCCTGGCCTTCATGGGGCCCGGTCGCACCCCCATCATGATCTCCTGGCGCAAGTACGTGGAGACCTACGACGAGCACGAGGTCCGCCTTAAGGTCATAGCCACCGACCTGCGCTTCTCCTACCTGCAGCCGGACGAGGTCCTGCTCGCCCGCGACATCCTGAACAAGCAGATCGTGGACACGCACGGTATGCGCGTCGTGCGCGTGAACGACCTCAAGCTCTCCGACACCAGCTCCACGCAGCTGCGCCTGCTGGGCGCCGAGGTGGGCGTGCGCGGCCTGCTGCGCAGCCTCCACCCGGCGCTCGAGCGCCTGGCGCTGCGGCTGGCGCGCACCTTCGGCCACCCGCTGCCGGAGAAGATCATCGCGTGGAGCTACATGGACCTCGTGGAGCGCGACCTCTCCAACGTGAAGCTCTCCGTCTCCCACAAGACCCTCGACGACATGCACCCCGCCGACATCGCCGACATCATCGAGCGGCTGGACCCACGGCTGCGCGGCCAGGTCTTCGCCCAGCTTGACGACGAGCAGCGCGCGGGCGCCATGGCGGAGTTCGACGACGACGCGATGGCCGTGGAGCTCATGGGCGGCATGAACGAGACCGACGCCTCCCGCATGCTGTCCGAGATGGACCCCGACGACGCCGCCGAGCTGGTCTCCGAGCTGGACTACGACAAGGCCGAGAAGCTCCTGCGCCTGATGGGCGTCAAGGAGCAGCGCGCCGTCCGGCAGCTCCTGGGCTACCGTGAGGGCACGGCGGGCCGCATCATGACCTCCGAGGTGGCCGTGCTGGGCGAGGGCTCCACGGTGGGCGACGCCGTGGCGCTGCTGCGCGGGCTGGACGAGGACTTCGAGAGCGTCCGCTACGTCTACCTGAACGACGAGGAGGGCAAGCTCGCGGGCGCGGTGCCGCTCATGAGCCTGCTGGTGTCCGACCCCAAGGCCCCGCTCGCCGACCTCGCCACCGAGGACCTCATCACGGCCGGCCCCGAGGACGACCAGGAGGACGTGGCCGAGGACATCGCCAAGTACAACCTGCTGGCCATGCCGGTGGTCAACGACGACGGGCGGCTGCTGGGCATCGTGACCGTGGACGACGCGCTGGACGTCCTGGAGGAGGAGCACGCACAGGACCTGCGCGTGGCAGGCGGCTCGGTCGAGGGCGACGACTCCGGCCACACGAGCGCCCTGGCCTGGCTCCTGCGCCGCAGCGCCTGGGTGCTCCCGTGGGCCCTCTGCGCGCTTGCGCTCGAGCTCGCCCTGGGCGGGCGGCTGTTGGTGCCCGAGGTGCTGACGCTCTGCGCCCCGCTTGCGGCGGCACTCGTGCTTGCCAACGACGCGGTCTCTTACGTGACCAGCTTCTTCCTCGAGCACGACCCCGACGACGAGGACTCCCCCTCGCTCATCGGCTTTGCCTTCAGGGGGCTGGGCCTCGGCCTCGTGCTCGGCGCGCTGGTGGCGCTCGTGACGGTCTGCGTTGCGCAGGTCGTCCCCACCCTGGCGCCGCCCGCGTGGGTCCCCACCCCCGGGAGCGGCGACGCGCTCGCGCGCGGGGGCGTGGCGGCCGCGGCGGCGATCTTCGTCTCCTTTGCCACCTCGCCGGTCTACCTGGTTGTCCTGCGCCGGCGTGACGACGCCAACAAGGAGACCTCCGGCTTCACGCTCGCCGTGGTGGCGATGCTCGTGACGGTGGCCGTGTTCCTCTTGGCCGCGATGCTGGCCACGGGACAGCCCGGGACGGTTGGCTAGCGTGGCCCGGCGCAAGTCGCGCGACGACGCGGGCAGCCGGGCGCGGCTCGAGCCCCGCCGCGTCCTCGCCGCGATGGGCCCCGGCATGCTCGCCGCGCTGGCGGGCGCCGACGCCGGCGGCGTGGCCACCTACTCCAACGCCGGCGCCCTGTTCGGCTTCGGCCAGCTCTGGACCGTGCCGGTGATGTGCTTCCTGCTCATCGTGGCGCAGGAGACCGCCGCGCGCATGGGCTGCGTCACCGGAAAGGGCTTCGCCTCGCTCATCCGCGAGCAGTTCGGCGTGCGGCTCTCCGCCGTGGCCATGCTCGCGCTCCTGGTCTCCAACACCACGGTCACGCTCTCCGAGTTCGCCGGCATCGCGTCCGGCCTGGCGCTCTTCGGCGTGCCCGTCTACGTCTCCGTCCCCGTGGCGGCCGTCGCCATCTGGATGCTCACGATGAGCGGGTCGTACCGCCGCATCGAGAAGGTCCTTCTCGCCGTGGCGTGCGTGTTCGTTACCTACGTGGTGGCCGGGGTCATGGTTGGTCCCGACTGGGGGGCGGCCCTCACGGCCACCGTGGTGCCGCAGCTCTCCGGGAGCCCGGCCTACCTCTCGCTGCTGGTGGCCAACATCGGCACCACCATCGCGCCGTGGATGCTCTTTTTGGCGCAGAGCAACGTGGTCGAGAAGAACGCGCACGCCGACGACCTCCCCTACCAGCGGATCGACACCGTGACCGGGGCCGTGGTGGCAAGCGTCATCAGCTGGTTCATCATCCTGACCACCGGCGCGGTCCTCTTCCCGGCGGGCGTCACGGTGGACAGCGCCCAGGCGGCCGCGAGCGCGCTGGCGCCCCTGGTGGGCGACTACGCCGAGGCCCTCTTTGGCGCGGGGCTGGTGGGGGCGTCGTTCCTGGCTGCGTGCGTGCTGCCGGGCATCACGTCGAGCGCCATCTGCGAGGCCTTCGGCTGGGAGCGCGGCGCCGACCGCAGCTGGACCGAGGCGCCGGTCTATCGTGGCATCATCACGGCGGTGATCTTTGTCTCCGCGCTCGTGGTGGTGCTGCCCAACGTGGACCTGTTTGGGATCATGATGCTCGCGCAGGTCATCAACGGCGTGCTGCTGCCGGTGCTGCTGGTGTTCATGGTGCTCATTGCGAGCGACCGCCACGTCATGGGACGCTTTGCCAACGGCCGCGTGTGGAACACGCTCACCTGGGCGATGGTCGTTGCCGTGGCGGTGCTCACCGTGGTGATGTTCGTGATGCAGGCTATGGGGGTGTAGGGGGCGCCGCTCAGCAGTTGCCCGTGAAGACGTACCGAAGGTGGCGGCGCGCCACGTCAGCAAGCCGATAGACCGTCTCCACCGGAGTCGGGGCCGTATCGGCCATCCGCCAGCGCCCAAAGAAGCGGGTGACGTGCAGGGTGAGCTCGTCGGCACCGCAACCGCCCATGAGGCCGGCCAGCCACGTCGCGATAGCATCCATCTCGTCTTCGGAGTCGTTCATGCCGGGTACCACGAGCGTCGTGACCTCGAGGTGGCAGCCAGACTCGGCCGCAAGGCGCTCAATCGTTGCCCTCACTGCGTCAAGCGCTGCTGTCGGAGCCCCGCACGCCTCGTAAAACGCTGGCGAGAAGCCCTTGAGGTCGATGTTCGCCGCATCCAGAAGAGGCGCTAGGCTCTCAATGACCCGCAGGTCGGCGCAGCCGTTAGAAACCAGCACGGATGCAAGGCCACGCCTGCGTGCCAGCCGCGCCACGTCTCTCACGTACTCCCAGCCCACGAGCGGCTCGTTGTAGGTAAAGGCTATCCCCGCCACGCGACGATCTCGCGCCGCAGCGTCAGCAGTAAGCTCCACGAGAGCCTTCGGGGAGATTTCTCGCCAGTGAACGTCATCCTTGCCTGCCTGCGAGATCTCGTGATTCTGACAGAACGGACACGTCAGGTTGCAGCCGTAGCCTCCCACGGAGACCACGTAGCTGCCGTGGAGCCAGCGCGCCAGCGGCTTCTTCTCAACAGGGTCGAGCGCAAGCGAGGTCACGCGGCCGTAGTTCTCCGGCACCACCACGCCACCAACGTTGCGCCGCGCCCGGCACGCGCCAAGCGCGCCCGGAGAAAGTCGACAGTGACGCGGGCAGACGTCACACGTCGCGCACGACTCGACGCTCACGGGTGACGCACCACCTCAAAGCGCTCCAGGCGCACGTTCTTCTTGGCAAGGGAGATGCCACCCTTGCGTGCGGCTATCCGCAGCTGCTCGTCGGCGGTGTCCACGCCGTCGAGCGCGGGCAGCAGCAGGCCGCGCCGCCCGTCGGGCGTGCTCACGATGACGCCGTAGCGCGCAGGGTCAAGCTGGCTGCGATCCGCCACCGGCTCCGGCGCGCCGAGCACGTCCACGTCATAGACAAGCTCGTCAAGCTCGTCGGCCGTGACCGGCGAGAAGCGCGGGTCATGGCAGCCAGCTGAGACTGCGTTGGCCACGATCTCCTCCGCAAGGCTTGCGCGAGTGGGCGCGATGGTCCCGATGCAGCCGCGCAGGCGCCCGTCCTTCTTGAGTGAGACGAACGCGCCCGCACGACGGCTCGCGAGCCCGGCGGGCAGGTCGTCTGGAAGGCGCAGGCTCTTCCCCGTACGCACGTAAGATTCCAGGGAGGCGCGCGCAAGGCGGACGTACGGGTCCTCGGTAGCCCGCGTCTGCGCGAGCTGGTCTGCGTGCCAGGAAAGATAGGCCTCCTCATACGAGCGCGCCGGGTCAGACCCGGCCGGGCCCGTGGGCGTGAAGGCCGCAACGCCATAGCCCACGCCAAACGGCGCCTCGTGAGAGAGCAGTTCGGGCCGCACCGGCGTACCGTCGAGCGCTCCTGCCATGATCTGGAACGAACGTAGCCCACACTCCGCCGCACGCTCGCAGAGGCCCGGGTCCATTGTGAGAAGACTCAGGAAGTTCCCCGTCTCAAAGACGTCACACACCGCCTGATCAAAGGTGGGCCCGTCCGGATGGAACCCGTAGAGGCCGTCCGCGGAGAGCTTGTGCGAGAGGTCGCCGGACGCCACGTAGACCACGCGCCGACCAAGCCGCTCGGCCGTCTGCTGAACGAGCCGCCCCAGCCGATAATGCTCAATTGGCGAGAAGCCCGCGAGTCCCATGCGAACCACCTTAAACTCGCTGGCATCGCGGCGCTGTTGGATGAAGTGGAGCGGGACGAGAACGCCCCAGTCAAGCGAGGGGTCGCGTTCGCCCCGGGTTCCGGCTGGAATGCAGGCATCCTCGGCCTCCGCGCAGAGCTCCCGGACGAACTCCTCGTCGTAGATGACGGACGAGGAGTCAGCGCGGTCGCCGAAATCGGAGAAGTCCCCGTGGGCGCCGCGCCCCGGGGAGACATGCAGGTAGTCTAGGTAGGAAACGGTGTGCGGACTGGAAATCACCAGCGTGTCAGGCGCAAGGTCGGCGATGCGGCGGGCTGCCTCCTCGTAGGCGGCGATGGTTGCCGCCGCGCCCTCCTCTCGGCCGTGGCCCACCCCCGGCACGATCACGGGCGGGTGCGGAACGGCAAACGCGGCAACAACGGACATGGCAGCCTCCTCAGACGGCGTTACCGACATTGTGCCCGTTTTTCTCGCCAGTACATGAGTCCTCTACCCCGCCGACCTAAGACGAGGAAAAGCCTCGCAGCCAGGGCTGGCCACGGGAGGACGTGGGCCGCGCCGTACCGGTGACGGCCTACTGCCCCTGCGCGGCGTACCTGGCCTCGGTGGCCTCCTTGGCGGGGCGCCACCAGGCCTCGTTGTCGCGGTACCACCGGATGGTCTGGCCCAGGCCCTCGGCGAAGTCGGTGTGGACGGGCTCCCAGCCGAGCTCCGTCCTGAGCTTGGTCGGGTCGATCGCGTAGCGGCGGTCGTGGCCGGGGCGGTCGCGCACCCAGTCGAAGTCGTCCTCCGGCCTGCCCATCGCGCGCAGGATGGCGCGTAGCACGTCGACGTTGGAGCGCTCCCCGTCGGCGCCGATCAGGTAGGTCTCGCCGACGCGGCCGCGGGTCAGGACGGCCCACACGGCGGAGCTGTGGTCGTCGACGTGGATCCAGTCGCGGACGTTGCGCCCGTCGCCGTAGAGCCTGGGGCGGACGCCGTCCAGGATGTTGGTGATCTGCCGGGGGATAAGCTTCTCCACGTGCTGGTAGGGGCCGTAGTTGTTGGAGCAGTTGGAGATCGTGGCGCGGAGACCGTAGGTCCTCACCCAGGCCCGGACGAGCATGTCCGACGCCGCCTTGGTGGAGCTGTAGGGGGAGCTAGGGTTGTACGGGGAGTCCTCGCGGATCCTGTCGTCGCCCTCGTAGGGAAGGTCCCCGTAGACCTCGTCGGTGGAGACGTGGTGGTAGCGGATGCCGTGCCTGCGGCACGCCTCGAGCAGGCGGAACGTGCCCTCGACGTTGGTCCTGAGGAACGGCTCGGGGTCGACGATGGACCTGTCGTTGTGGGTCTCGGCCGCAAAGTGCACGACCGCTTCGTGGCCGGGGACGACCCGACCCAGGAGCCCGGCGTCGCAGACGTCGCCCACCACGAGCTCCACGCGGTCGGCGGGCAGCCCCGCGATGTTCTCCGGGTTCCCCGCGTAGGTGAGCTTGTCGAGCACGGTCACGTGCACGCCGGGGTGGTTGCTCACCACGTGGCGGACGAAGTTGGACCCGATGAAGCCGCAGCCGCCGGTGACGATGATGTTTCTGGGCTCGAAGGTTTCTGTCATGCTTCGCCATCCTTTGGTCATTCGCAGCTGAAGGGCCCTCTGCGGCAAGTCCCGAACCGCTGCCGCGCAAGGCCGCGGCGATGGTCGGAGGGGAGCGGGCGGAGCGGGCACGGGCGCTCGACCCAGGCCCGCCGGCCCACGCCACGCCGGCGTGCATGACACAGAATGCTAGCAGAGAGCGCCTGACCCTCGTCATGCCGTGGGGAGCGGGCGTCGTTTGACCACGTCGCAAGCCCCAGCGGACCGGGCCCGACGCACGCCCCGTCTTTTCACGCTTCTGAAATGGAGGTGGGAAACACATGAACGACCGGGCCCTCGGCTAGGATGGTCCTGAGCGTTGGGAAAGGGGCGACAGATGGCGCAGCACTTCCGCGAGAACGAAACGATGCGACCCTCGGGCTGCGAGGCCACTGAGGCGCAGGGCGCCCGGTCTGGCGAGGGCCAGGCCGCTCCCACGAATGACGGTGCCACCCGGCTGATGGGGCCGGAAGGGCCCGCCCCTTCCCCCGCCATGCGGGCAGTGCCCTTCTCGGCAGATCTACCGAACCCAGCAGAGCCCGAGGATACGGACGCCCGCTGGGAGCCCATGTCCGACGAGGAGTGGGCCATGACGACGGCCCTGCCGGAGCCTAACGACGAGTCAGACACGGCGGCGGCACAGGCGGTGGACGAGTGGCTTGAGCCGTCGTCAACGATCGTACGCCCTCGCCCTGTCGTTGAAGCCCCCACCGGGGACACGGCTCCGGGACCCCGCGTTACCGTGGCGGCGCCGCGGTCGGCGGACAGTCACGCCCAGGACACGGAGCCCTCTGAGAGAGGTTCTTCTCGCCGGGCGTCTGGGCGCAGGCTGAGAAGGGCGGCGAGTCACGGTTGCCTCTCGAGCCTGTTGTGGCTGGTCATGCTTGGCGTGCTGGGTCTGATGGCACTGCGGGTGCTGCCGTCGGAGCTTGCGAACGGCCGGCTGGTGCCCGAGGCGGTCTCGTTCATCCCGCTGCTGTTTGCGCCGATCATTGTGTGCCTGGTGTTGGCTGCGCTGTGGCGGCGTCGGCTGCTGCTGGTGGTCACCGTCGCCGCGCTGGCCGTTATGGTGTGGTGGCATCACGGCTACCTGCTGCCCGGGGAGCGCGTCTCGGCCTCAGCCGCCGCTGCCACGCAGACCGCGGCCGACCCAGCCGACTCCGCCGCGCGCATCATGACGCTCAACACGCACAACGGCGACGCGTCCGCGCAGGAGGTCGTTGACCTGGTGCGCTCGCAGAACGTTGAGGTTCTTTGCATGCAGGAGCTCTCGGACGAGTTCATCGCCGAGCTGGGGAACGCCGGGATCTACGACCTGCTGCCGTACTACGTCATTTCCGACGCCGCGTCCGAGGTGAGCAACGGCGGGCGCAACGGCATCTGGAGCCTCTCGCCCATGAGCAACGTCTCGGGCAACCTGCTGCCCATTGAGACCAGCTCGATGCCAGCAGGAACCGTGCAGATTGGCGGAAGATCGGTGCGCGTGGTGAGCGTGCACCCCAACTCACCGGTGCGCGGGGCGCAGGACCTGTGGGACTCCGGGCTTTCCGTGATCGGCTCGCTTTCCGACTACGACCACACCTACCTGGTCATGGGCGACTTCAATTCCACGTGGGACCACGCGCGCTTCCGCGAGCTTCTGGGCTCCAGCTTTGTGGATGCCGGCGAACAGAGCGGCGAGGGATTCCACATGACGTACCCCTCCGGTGCGCTGCCGTCGCTGATCGAGATCGACCATATCGTCTACGCACGGAACTCCGGCCTGGTGGTGAGCTCGCTTGAGGCAATCGAGGTGGGCGGGACGGACCATCGGGCGCTGCTGGGGACGCTTGAGGTGCGGTAGGCGGAGTGGCTGGCGGGCAGGGCGGCTAGCGCGCGGCATCTCCTAGCGCGCCGCCACAAAACGCTGGAACTTACTGCGAGGCTTCTCGGGGGGGTCAGCACGAGGGCGCCGGTCCGAACCAGCGGCTTTAGATAGTTGTGCGAGACGTAGCTGGTTTGGGCATCTACAGATTTTTGCCTGAATCAACGAAGTTGTTCTTCTATCAATGAAGCTTTTCGTTCATCAAGGAAGTATTTGCAGAACTATGAGGCGCCGCATGAAAGGGCGGAGGGTCGATTGGCCCTCCGCCCTGATGCGATTGCCGTTGGCACTACTCGCCCTTGCTGGCCTTGTCGAACTCGTCCTTGAAGGAGCCGAACATCTTGCCCAGGCTTCCGAGCTGCTTTCCTGCCGCGCGGGCGACCTTGTCGCCGGTAGAGGCCGGCTTCTTCTTGGCCACGGGACGGGCGGTCCTGGCCGAGCTGGTCTTTGGTGCTGCGGGTCGGGGCTTCGACGCGGCAGCCGCAGCCGACTGACCCTGCGCCGACGTGTCAACCGGCGCGTACGTCTTGGGCTTTGGGCGCGCGTCTTCGGCAGGAACCTCAGCCGCCTGCTCGGGCAGCCGCTCGACGGGCTTCTCCACGCGCACGTCCGCCGCCTCCACGGCAGGAGCCTGGGGCTGGGGACGCTTCTCCGCGGCCTCGCCCTCGGACGCCGCGTCAGCAATGGCACGCTTCGCCTTGCCGAGCGCGCGGCCAAGCGCAAAGGAGCCCTTGTCCACGGCCTCGCCGGCCACGACGGCAGCCTTCTTGCCAACCTCGGCGCCCTTGGCCTTGGCGCGGGCGTAGCTCTCTCCGGCAGCGCCGGCGAGCCCGCCGTCAAGCTCCACGTTCTTCTCGCCAGGGTCGATGATCATGCAGCCGTCACGGTAGCCACGCACCATGTCGGCAGTGATGACAAAGGAGCCGACGAGCGCGCGGGAGACGCTGCCGTCCGTGGTCAGGAAGCGGCTCACTCGGCCAGTCTTCTGGTCCACCTCGGCGTCGGAGACGTAGCCGAGGGACTTGCCCGCCGTGGTGTGGGCGTCCATTCCGGTCCAGATGATGCAGGCGTCCCAGTTGAGGCTCAGACGGCGACGGGCGGCCTTGTCCATGCCGTCGTCCGGGCGGGTGACGAGGAGGGTCTTCTCGTCCTGGAGCTCAAAGGAGTCCCAGGCCAGGAAAACGTCGGCGCGCTTGACCATGCCCGCAACATCCGGTCGCTTGACCATGAGGCCCACGACCCGCTTCCCGCTGGGTGAGAAGACCGCGTTGTGCACCTTCCCGAGCTTCTGGAAGCGCTCGGTGACGGTCCCGTCCTTGGCCTTCTTCGCGGACTTGGGGACAAGGACACGCAGACCCGTGAGGTCGCTTATCTTGAGCACGCGCTAGGCCTCGGTGGTCTCGGTGGCGTCGTCGCTGTCAACAACCTCGACGTGGACGGCGTCGGCAGGCGTCTCGCCGGCGACGGGGGCGTCGGCCATGGCGGAGACGCGGTCGGCCACGGAGGACACGGCGTCCTGCACCTGAGCGGAGGCGCCGGCGACGGCCTCGGAGAGGGAGTCGCGAAGCTGGTCCATGCGCTCGCGGGCAAGGTCGACCTTAGCGCGGAGCTCGTCGGTCTTGGCGTCGACCGTGGGACGGACGCTGTTGAACTTGTCGGTCACGACGCCGGCGCCGCGCTCGTAGGTGTCGACCGCGGAGTCCCAGGCGTCGTTCATGGCGTCGGCCGCCATGGCGCGGCTCTCCGCGCCGGAGCGAGGCGCAAGCATGATGCCCGCGACAACGCCAGCAGCGGCGCCAACGATGCTACCGAGGATGAAACCAACCGTCTTCTTGTTCATGAGTTCCTCCTGTCAGTGCTGGCCAATGCGATGGCGCGGGGTGTGCGCCGACTAACGGACGTGCTAGCGAACGAAGTGCGGGCGAGGGACGTCCTCCATGTCCCAGGCGGAGGCAGAAGACCCGGTGGGCGCGGGTGCGGGCTGGACGGGCTCAGCCGCAGGCTCCTGAGCCGAAGCGTCAGCGGGCTCAGGCTCGTCGGCGACAGACTCGACCACGAACTCGGTCACGGACTCCGCCGAATCTGGCGCGGGGTACTCGGGGACGGGCTCGGGGGCGTACGTCTGCTCAAAAGACTCCCCCGAGGCGAGGGAGTCCTCCGGCCGTTGGTCCGAGGCGGCAGGAGCGGCCTGCTCCGGCCCCTGATCCTGGCCGTCGGACGGGACGTCGAGACTCTGGACAAGCCCGACCAGGCCGGAGGCAATGGCCTCGACGTCAGGCTCGGGCTCGCCGCCGCCGGAGTAGGCCCACTGGAGAATCCAGACGGCGCTGGAGAGCGCGCCGGCAACAAGCACGTCGTCCGGGCACGCAAGGGTGATCTGATAGACGCGCTCCGCGAGCTCGACGGTCTGGCCGGAGGAGACGTCCCCGGCGACGTCCGTGCGTGCAAGCAGCTCGACGGTCACGTGCTCGAGCAGGTGCGCAAGCTCGGTGTCCGCAACGACGTCGCCGAAACGCGGGGCGGAGTCACCCAGGCAGACATGGTCGGCAAGCTCGGGCATGAGATTGCAGACGAGCTCGGTACCAGCAGGGTCATCGCTCGTCATAAGCGGCGCGGTAGGCGCGAGCTCAACCACGGCCTCGAGGTTCCTCGGGCCGACCGTGACCTTCCTGATGTCGAACAGCTGGGCCATTGTGCGGCTTCCCCTCGCTCCAGGCCCGCCAGGCGGGCGACGATTTCCACCTATTGTAATGAATGTCCCCGGGACGGGGTTAATCCTTCGGTGACTCCACGTCCTTCTCGCCGTCAGCGTCCGCCGGGTCGTCCTCCACCGGCTTCTCAGGAGCGATGACGCGCAGCATCGAGAGACGACGGCCGCGCATGGACTGCACGCGGAACTGATAGCCGTCCTTCTCGATGACGTCCCCGGGATGCGGAAGCTTGTCGGCGAGGTCCGTCACGAAGCCCGCAATGGTCTCGTACTCCTCGCTGTCCTCGACGGGCCAGCCAAGGTCGATGGCGTCGTCCAGGGAGAAGCGGCCGTCGACGAGCCACTCGCGGTCGGAGAGCTTGGTGAGGTACTTGTTGTCTGGGTCGAACTCGTCCTCGATCTCTCCGACGACCTCCTCGACGATGTCCTCAATCGTGATGACGCCCGCGGTGCCGCCATACTCGTCCACCACGATGACCATCTGGTCGTGACTGGACTGCATCTCGGAGAGCAGCGGGATGATGTCCTTGGTGTCAGGGACGAAGTCGGCGGTGCGAACGTGGGCGGAGATGAGGTCGGAGCCGCGGCCCTCGTCGAGCATGGGGCTGATGATGTCCTTGATGTGCGCGATGCCCACGATACGGTCGACCGACTCGTGATAGATGGGGATGCGGGAGTAGCCGGTGCGGCGCATGACGGCCATGACCTCGGAGAGCGTGGAGGTGTCCTCCATCGCGGTCATGTCGACGCGCGGGACCATGACCTCGCGGGCGATGGTGTCACCCATGTCGATGACCTCGTGGATCATGGACTTCTCCTGGTCGGAGAGCTCGTCGGCGTCGGTCACCATGTACTTGATCTCCTCCTCGGAGACGCTTTCGCGCTCGTCGGCAGACTTGATGCCCAGCAGGGAGGAGATGCCGTTGGCGGACTTGGCCGTAAGCCAGACCAGCGGGCGGGCAACGTGCATGAAGCCGCGGATGGGCCCGGCGATGGACTTGGCGACGCCCTCGGCGTTGGCGAGGGCCATGCGCTTGGGGACGAGCTCGCCGACGACGATGGAGAGGTAGGAGACCAACAGCGTGATGATGACGGGTGCCAGCGGGGTGGCGATGGCCTCCGGCATACCGAGGCTCATGAACCAGGTGTCCAGCGGGTCCGAGAGGTTCGTGCTCGCGAAGGCGGACGACGCAAAGCCAACAAGGGTGATGGCGACCTGAATGGTCGCGAGGAACTGCTCTGAGTTGGAGCCCAGATCGAGGGCAGCACGGGCCTTGCGGTCACCATCCTCTGCCTCGGGTTCGAGGACTGCCCTCTTGGCGCTCACCACCGCCATCTCGGACATCGAGAAATAGCCGTTGGCCAGGGTGAGCAGGAAGGTGACCACAATACTTATTGCTACGTCCATGCGCTCGTGCGCAACCTCCTTGGTCTGGGGTCAGATGCATGCCGTCGGCAGGGACGCTGACACCGATGGGCATAGAGGTAGATTTTAGCAGGTCGCGAGCACGGGCGCACTTGAGGGGGCGGGATGGTAACGGCTTGACGGAACGCCTTTGCCGGGCTCTGTGGGCTCGGATCGGCCTTGCTGGCACGGCGATTGGCATGACCGCGCGCCACTGGGGCCTCTCCGCCACATGCGGACGCTCCCGCTTGGCCTCAGCTTGACATAAGTTTTGCAGAAGCCTAACAAGTGCTACAAGCCGCTCTCACAATTTGCAATTTGGCCATAAGTGTGACGTCTTTCCCCTACAGGCCATGCATCGGCCCCGCATCAACTGGCCCTTTGTGGGGCAACGGTGGGGCAGTAGACGCCGAATCTGAATACAGGCCACTTTGAACGTCACAGTTATGACCAAATTGCAAATCGCGGGGCCACCACGTCACAGTTATGGCACTTTTTCAAACGATGACTCCCTGATAGGGCGTGCTGAGGTCTCGCTGGGCCTCCTCCTCGCTCTGGGTGCCGAACAGGCGCTCGCGCAGCGCGGCGCGGCGGGCGAGCATCTTGTCGGAGGCCGGACGCCGGTAGGGGTCCGCCACCTGCACGAGCTCAGTCATGAAGATGTTGAACTGCGTGTCGCTCATGAGGATGTCGTTGGTCAGGAGCTTCACCGTATAGCCAGCTGCCTCAAGTGCGCGACGCCGACGCTCGTCGCGCTTCATGGCTTCCGGACTCAGGTGGTAGCGGTCGCTCTCATACTCCATCGCCAGGAGCCACTTGGCCCAGTGAAAGTCGGGCCGCAGCTCGCGGATGGACGCGATTCGCTGCGCACGCTCGGGCAGCCTCACGCGCTCGTTCAGGGTAAACCCCGGAAACGCGATGCCTCCCCTAGAGCGGGGAAGCTTCAGCACAAGGGCCACGTCGGTCTCTCGCGGGGAGTTCGACCCGGGAACCACCAGATCGAGCGCTCGGATGACGCGCGCGGCGCCTCGGGCGCCGCAGGCGCGCGCTGCGGTTGCGTAGCTCCGCAGCTCACCAAGGCTAACCAGGGGCCTCAGATCGCTAACCGCCTCCCCCTCTCCGTCAAGGCCGTAGGTGCCTGTCATCTCATAGGCGACTCTGGCTAGGTCGATCTCATCCAGCGTCGAGCCCAGCTGAACTAGCACGGCGGGCATTCTGCAGACAGCTAGCTCGCGATCAATCGAGAACACGTGCGCCGCCTCAAGCGGAGCGCCGGAGAGGTGAGCTACGAGGTCTTCTGCATGGGGGCGCTCAGCCTGGCTGCTCACCACAATGCGAATCGGCAGGTCAAGCCCGCACAATTCGGCCGCTCTTCGGGCGAGGCGCGCCGTTGAGGTCTCTCCCCTTCCGTAGACCACGTCCTCGGACCGCTCGCAGACGGGCTCCTGGGCTAGGCGTACGGAACGCCAGAAGGCGAGGGCGGACTCGTATCCTATGGTCAGAACTCTCATGGCGCGTCCTCCTTCGGGCACCTCTCGTGGGAAGGGTATCTGACCATAGCGCATAATGACGGTTATTTACCTGTAAATCGTTGTTTTTAATTTGATTATATTTGTAGGATAAGAGGAAGAATCCCAGAAGGACGGCGTGGGTCGGCCGCGGTGGTGTGTGTCGCTCCAGCGCGGCGGCGTGTCGTACCGACCGCGACGGCGCATGCGTCGTACCGACCGTGGCGGCGCATGTGTCGAACCGGACGCGGCCGGCACGCCACAAGAAAGCGGTCGTCGGGACATGCCCCGACGACCGCCCTTCCAGCGTTGCAATGTAATTCGATGCGCCTGCTACTCTGCGGCGACGAGCCTCGCCACGAGGTCGCGTGCCTCGGTGAGCTGCTCCTCGCTCGGAATCCAGTTCACCGCGAAGGTCTTCTCGGGCAGCTTGAAGCCGGCGGTCTCAAGCTCCTTGCCCACGTTGTTGGGACCGAGCGGCGCCCAGCCGTAGCTGCCGAACGCCAGGCCGACGCGGTCGCCGTTCTTGGGCGAGAGCCCCTTCATGTACGTGAGGAAGCTCGCCACAGTGGGCAGCATCTGGCTGTTGAGCGTCGGCGAGCCCACGCACACGTACTTGCAGTCCATGAACACGTCCATGACGTTGGAGATGTGGTTCTCCTTGAGGTCCATGAGCTGGGCGGGGATGCCGGCGGCCAGGAAGCCGTCCACGAGGGCGCGGGCGATCTGCTCGGTGGAGTGCCACATGGAGTCGTAGACAACCACGGCGCGCTCCTGCAGCTCGCCGGAGACGAAGCCCTCGTACGCGCGCAGGATGTCCTCGACGTAGCTGCGCCAGATGACGCCGTGCGCCGGGCAGATCAGGTCGAGCGCGTCCGGGCCGAGCCCGCGCA
The DNA here is from genome assembly GCF_016900315.1 of Olsenella profusa. Lineage (GTDB taxonomy): Bacteria > Actinomycetota > Coriobacteriia > Coriobacteriales > Atopobiaceae > Thermophilibacter > Thermophilibacter profusus_A. The sequence continues at coordinate 159,114 of NZ_JACSNQ010000003.1, read as the reverse complement.
CCGCCTTCACGGCCGCGGCGGCCTGTGCACGGTAGGGCTGCACGATGTTGGCATAGTACTTGTGCGCCTGGTGCATGACCTCGCACATGTCGTTCTCGTCGTCAAAGCGGGCGGAGCTGGCGAAGTGCTGGCCGAAGGCGTCGTTGGAGAAGAGGATCTTGTCGTAGGCGTCGTAGGTGACCATGTTGTCCGGCCAGTGGACCATCGGCGTCTGGACGAAGGCCAGCGTGCGCTTGCCGATGCAGAGTGTGTCACCGGTCTTGACGCCGTTGTAGCCCAGGTCGCCGTAGTGGGCGGTCATGTTCTTGACGCCCTGCGGCGCGGAGCAGTAGATCTGGCAGTTGGGCGCCAGCTCGCGGATGCGCGGCGTGGAGCCGGAGTGGTCCATCTCCACGTGGTTGGCGATGAGCACGTCGATCTTGGACGGGTCGATGACCGAGGAGATACGCTGGACGAGCTCGTCGACAAAGGTGATCTTGGCCGTGTCGATCAGCGTGACCTTCTCGTCCATGATGAGATAGGCGTTGTAGGTGATGCCGGCCTCGGTGGTGTAGCCGTGGAACTCGCGCGCGTTCCAGTCGAGCGCGCCGACCCAGTAGACGTCGGGCTTGATCTGAACTGCGGAAAGCATGGGGCCTCCTTGTGTGACAGCTAAATGACGGCGTCCTTCTGGCAGCTAGCATAGCACGGCGCGGTAAGAAGAACGGGACGGTCGGCCCGCGTGGGCCGACCGCCCCGCGTGGGGGCCAACGATACGAAGGGCTGTCCCCTCTCGTTATTTCTCGCCGGCGGCGCGGCGGGCGGCGTAGTCGTCCGCCAGGCGCTGCTGGATGTCGTGTGGAACCTGCTCGTAGCCGGAGAGCTCCATCTCGAACTCACCGGTGCCGCGCGAGAGCGAGCGCAGGCGCGTGGCGTAGTCAGTGACCTCGGCGTACGGAATCGTGGCCACGACGGTGGTCTCGCCGGCGTGTGCGCCGGTCCCGGCCTCCATGCCCTCCACGCGGCCGCGGGAGGCAGAGACGTCGCCCATCACGGAGCCGGCGTAGCTCTCCGGCACGGTGATGCGCAGGTGCGCCATCGGCTCGAGCAGCACGGGCTCGGCCTGCGCGACGGCCTTCTGGAAGCCGATGCGCGCAGCGGTCTTGAACGCCATCTCGTTGGAGTCCACGGGGTGGTAGGAGCCGTCGTAGACGGCAACCTTGACGTCGATCATCGGGTAGCCGGCGAGCACGCCGTCGCGCATGGTCTCCTGGACGCCCTTGTCGATGGCCGGGATGAAGCCGCGCGGGATGTGACCGCCCACGACCTCGTCCACGAACTCGTAGCCCTGGCCGGGGCTGGGCTCGATGCGCAGCCAGCAGTCGCCGTACTGACCCGCGCCGCCGGTCTGCTTCTTGTGGCGGCCCTGGGCGCTGGCCACGCGACGGATGGTCTCGCGGTACGGAATCTTGAGCGCCACGGTGTGCGCCGTGATGCCGGCGCGATCCTCAAGACGGTCAAGCAGAACGCTGACCTGCGCCTCGCCGATGGCGGAGATGACGGTCTGGCCGGTGTCCTCGTCGCGCTCCACCTTGAGGGTGGGGTCGGCGTCGGCGGACTTCTCCAGGAAGGCGTAGAGCTTGCCCTCGGTGCCGCGCTTGTCCGGCTCGATGGCGATGCGATAGAGCGAGTTGGGGAAGCGGAACTCGGCGGCCTCGACCTTACCCGTCACGGAGAGCGTGTCGCCGGTCATGGCCTCGAGCTTGGGCACCACCACGATATCGCCGGCCGCGGCGCTCTGCACGTCGGTGGTCTCCTTGCCACACATCTGGTAGAGGTGGCCCAGGCGCTCGGTCTTGCGCGTGCGGGCGTTGGTGAGCTCGACGCCCGGCGTGATGGTGCCGGCGAGGACCTTGAGGAAGGAGAGGCGACCGTTCTGCGGGTCGTTGAGGGACTTGAAGGCAAAGACCACGGGGCGCTCGTCGTCCTCGGAGATGTCGAGCTGCTCGCCGTTGACCAGCGGGATGCGACCGAAGTCGGCCATCGTGGGGAACCACTCCACCGCGGCGTCCATGAAGGAGATGACGCCCTCCTCGCGCACGCAGCTGCCGGAGAAGACGGGCACGAAGACCCGCTCGCGCATGGCCTTGGCGAGAAGCCCCTCGAGCTCCTCCTGGGTGACCTCCTCGCCCTCCAGGTACTTCATCATGATTTCGTCGTCAGCCTCGACCACGAGCTCGGTGAGCTGGGCACGGGCGGCCTCGGCGGCATCGACGTACTCGGCCGGGACGTCGGTCACCACGGGCTTTCCATCCTCGAGGTGGCGCGCCGTCATGTGCACCACGTCGATGATGCCGGCGAACGACTCACCCGAGCCCATCGGGATGGTCACGGCGCCAAGGTTGTTGCCAAAGCGCTCCTGGAGCGTGGCAAACGCCACGTCAAAGTCCGCGTCCGGACGGTCGAGGCGGTTCACGAAGAGGGCGCGTGCGAGGGAGAGGTCCTCGGCCGCATACCACAGACGCGTGGTGATGGTGCCCGGGCCGGACGCCGCGTCCACCACGAAGACGGCCGTCTCGCCGGCGCTCATGGCGGCATAGGCGTCACCGACGAAGTCCGGGTAGCACGGGGCGTCGAGCACGTTCAGGCGAGTGCCCTGCCAGGTCACGGGCGCGATCGAGGTTGAGATGGAAAAGCCGCGCTCGCCCTCCTCGCCGTCGTAGTCCAGCGTGGGCTTGGTGCCGGCGTGGCCTCCCAGACGGGTGGTGCGGCCCGTCAGGTGCAGCATGGCCTCGGCCAGCATGGTCTTGCCCACGCCGCCTTGGCCCACAAGGACCACGTTCTTGACCTTCTCCGTTCCCTTTGCTGCCATGATGCCTCCCTCGGACAGGGTGTGTGCACGATGTCTTTCACCTTACCCACGGGAGGCCGGCGCATATCGTACGTATCGGGCAGCGGGTGGGAAGTGGGGCCTGACAGGGGGACGCGGGACAGGGGGACGGAGGAAGTGGTTCCGCTCCGTCCCCCTGTCCCGGTTGCACCCTGGCGAGACGTGGGGACGGAGCGGAGACACTTCCTCCGTCCCCCTGTCCCCCCTGTCACGTCAGACAAGGTCCTTCTCGGCCTCCGCGTCGTGCTCGGCGATGAGCTTGGCCTTCACGGAAATCTTCTCGTCGGAGAGGGCGTCCTCGTAGACCTTCTTGCCGGTGGGGTGCTCCTCCAGCCAGATCTTCTCGGCGCGCTTCTCCCACTCGTGCGCGTAGGGCGTGGTACGAGCACAGAGGTGGTCGACGTCCTCCGGCGTGACGTACTCGGTGGACGGCGCGTCGGCCTCGTGGACGATCCGCGGCAGGATCTCCGGGTTCTCCAGCATGGGGCAGGGGCGCAGCATGTTGTCGTTCCAGGGGTAGTTCTCGCGATAGGCCTGGAAGAGCGGCTGCCGCAAGCACTCGAGCAGAGACTTCTCCTTGATGTTGGCCGTGGAGTAGTGGATGAACACGCAGGGCTCCACGTCGCCGCGCGCGTTGATGTGGCAGTAGACGCGCCCGCCGGCGATGCAGCCGCCCACGAACTCACCGTCGTTCTGGAAGTCCATCGCAAAGATGGGCTTGCCGCCCTCCACCGCGCGCACCTCACGGATGCGGTGCAGCATGTACTCGCGCTGATCCACGGTGGGCATGAGGTCCGCGTTGGCGCCCTCGCCCACGGGCATGTAGTGGAAGTACCAGGCCCAGCGAGCGCCCTTCTCAATGATCGTGTCGAGGTAATCGTCCGAGCTCACGATGTCCACGTTGTCGCGCGTGTAGGCCGTCGACGTGCCAAAGAGTAGGCCATTGCTGTGCAGCAGGTCAAAGGCGGCCATGGCGTCCTCGTAGGAGCCGTCGCCGCGACGGCCGTCGTTGGAGGCCTCGTCGCCCTCAAGCGAGATCGAGAACACGATGTTGCCCAGGCGGCGCACCTCGTCGCAGAACTCCTGGTCGATGAGGGTCGCGTTGGTGAAGATGTTGAAGAGGCAGTCGTCGTGGGCCTCGGCCAGGCGCAGCACGTCCTTCTTGCGGACAAGGGGCTCGCCACCGGTAAGCATGTAGAGGTGACACCCAAGCTCGGAGCCCTCGGTGACCAGACGGTCCATTTCCTCGTAGGTGAGGTTGAGGGAGTTGCCGTAATCAGCCGCCCAGCAGCCCACGCAGTGACGGTTGCAGGCCGAGGTGGGATCAAACAGGATGATCCAGGGTACGTTGCACTGGTACTTCTCGGCGTTGGCGGTGGTGTTGCGCAGGCCGCGGAAGGCCGCCTCGTAGGCGCCGTTCAGGATGGCCGTCTTGAGGACGTGGTGGTCGGTCTCGTCGATGACCTTCCAGAGGAACTGCTCCCACTTCGAGCCGGGATAGAGACCCTTGCGCAGGCCGCGGATGGAGCCGGGCGAGGTGTCCTTGAGCAGGTTGCCCGCCATGTCGAGCAGCTTGTCGAGCTTCTGCTCGCGGTCCGGGGCGGAACCGGCCTTGATGATCTGGTCGAGGACGAGGCCAAAGGCCTTGCGTTCGGCCGCATGAGCGATCTTTGACTGCATGGGTGCCTCTTTCGTCCGTAGGTCGAACTTTTTGAATTCAGTTCGATTACAGGCGTCAGTGTACCCGTTGTCAGCAAGCTTGAACGCATGTCGCAACGTTTTGGAATGGTTAAGAAATATGCAGCACGGCCCGCCAGCCGCCCGCCCGGCGAGAAGAACCTCAACGTGAGGGGGCGGAGGCGCCTGCCGGCCCTCCGCCCCCTCGCCTACTTCCGCCCCGCATCCTCGCGCCGCTCAGACGCGGCTCCGCCCAGGCGCCCCGCCCGGCGCAGCGCGTCCCGCAAGATCCACTCCACCTGGCTGTTGGCGCTGCGCATCTCGTCGGCAGCCCAGCGCTCGACCGCGGCCCAGACCTCTGGGTCTATGCGGAGCGGGTATTGCTTGCGCGCGGCCACGTTCTTCTCGCCCTTCCTGGCTACTGGTAGAGCGAGCCGGTGTTGAGCACGGGCTGGGCCTCGGACTCGCCGCAGAGCACCACCATCAGGTTGGACGCCATCACGGCCTTGCGGTCCTCGTCAAACTCCACCACGCCGCCGTCTGAGAGCTCCTTGAGCGCCATGTCCACCATGCTGACGGCACCCTCCACGATCTTCTTGCGCGCGGCGATGATGGCCTCGGCCTGCTGGCGGCGCAGCATCGCCTGAGCGATCTCCGGCGCGTAGGCCAGGTGGGTGAGGCGCGCATCGTCCACGGAGACGCCGGCCGGGGCAAGGCGACGGTCGAGCTCCTCCTTGAGGGTGGCGGAGACCTCCTCGATGTTGGAGCGCAGCGTGATGGAGCTGTTGGAGGCGTCGTCGTCCTCCATGTGGTCGTAGGCGTAGACGCTCGCCACGTGGCGCAGCGCGGTCTCGGTCTGCATGGCCACGTAGCTGGGGTAGTGGTCCACGTCAAAGAGGGCCTTGGCGGTATCGGCCACGTGCCAGACCACGACGGTCGCGATCTCGATGGGGTTGCCCATCTTGTCGTTGACCTTGAGGCGGTCGCCGTTGAGGGTGCGGGCGCGCAGGGAGACCTTGGTGGAGAGCGCCTTGGTGGCCGCCGCGGCCTTCACGGAGGGTGTGCCCTCCTCCAGGCTGATGTCAACGGAGGCGCCGGTGCCGTCCGAGCCCAGGCTGTGGCTGTAGAAGGGGTTCACCCAGTAGAAGCCCGACTCGCGGACCGTGCCCACGTAGTTGCCAAAGAGCACGAGCACGCGGGCCTGCCCGGGCTGTAGCGAGAAGAACCCACAGGTGACAATGATGGCCACGATGAGCAGCACGATGCCGCCGACGAGCAGCACGGGACCGGTGACGGGCGCGGGGACGCCGGCCTCCTCGGCCGTGGCCAGGATGACGATGCCCTGGACCATGCCCCAGATGGAGGCCACGTAGCCGGCAAGGGTCACAAAGAGCATGGGCCACCCAGAGGCGGCGCGGGCCTTCTTCTCAACGGTCATTGCGGTTCCTTTCCTCGTGACGGGCGCGCCCCGGGATGGTCGCCCTCGTCTGAGACCATTGTGATATCAGATTGGTTTCTGCGCAAGAGGATGATTGCAAGAGGAAGACGCAGACGGTCGGGCGGTGGCGGCGAGTGGCAGGACGGAACAAGCGCCTTGCAGCGTCATCCGCGCGGGACGACGGGAGCGGGGTTGACAAACTCCCGCACCCCCCTGTCATACTGGGGCACATGGGATATAAGACGTACACCTGCCCGATTGCGCGTGACTGCGGCGGCTGCGAATGGCTCGCGGTCCCCTATCCCATACAGCTGCACCGTAAGCAGGAACAGGTCGAGAAGCTTCTGGGCTCGATGGCCCAGGAGGACGGGGCGGCCGTAGAGGGCATTCGCGGCATGGCTGAGCCGGTGCGCTACCGGCACAAGGCGGCGACACCGTTTGCATATGGCGGACGTGGACACGTGCTGAGCGGGTTCTACGCCGCGGGCACGCACCGGATCGTGCGGTGCCAGGACTGCCTGGTTGAGGACGAGCGTGCCCGGCGCGTGCTGAACGGCGTCGCCCGCGTTGCCGAGCGGCTGCACATCCCGCCGTACGACGAGGACCGGGGCACGGGCGTGCTGCGCCATGCGGTCGTCCGGTGTGGATGGAAGACGGACGACGTGCTGCTGGTGCTGGTCTCTCGCGTGAACGAGCTCCGCGGAGAGAGGACCGTGGTCAACGAGCTCCGAGCGGCCTGCCCCGAGGTCACGAGCATCGTGCTCAACGTAAACGACCGGCGCACCAACGCGATCCTAGGACGACGGAGCCGTACGCTCTACGGGCCGGGCGTCATGCACGACCAGCTGCTCGGCTGCCGCTTTGAGATAGGGCCAACGAGCTTCTACCAGACCAACCCCGAGCAGACCGAGGTGCTCTACCAGCTGGCGCTCGAGGGCGTCGGTGGCGCCGAGCGCGCGCTCGACGCCTACTGCGGAACGGGGACAATCGGCATCTGTGCGGCGGCTGCGTCACCTGGGCTGCAGGTCACGGGGGTTGAGCAGGTTCGCGGGGCGGTGGCGTGTGCGCGGCGCAATGCAGCGGCCAACGGCGTGGACGGGCGATGCCGCTTTGTGGCGGCGGACGCAACGGCTTGGATGGCGCGCGAGGGGGCCCACGAGCGCTTTGACGTTGTGGTCATGGACCCGCCTCGCGCGGGAAGCACGCCCGAGTTCCTTGACGGGGTGGCCCGGCTCTCCCCGAAGCGGGTGGTCTACGTCTCCTGCAACGTGGTCACGCAGGCGCGCGACCTTGCGCTGCTGCGCGAGCGCGGCTATCGGCTTGAGCGCGTGGCGCCGGTGGACATGTTCCCGCACACCAAGCACGTGGAGTGCGTCGCCACGCTTGTGCGGAGGTAGCGCGGGTGCATCCGCGGGCGCCCGCGGCGGTCCAGCGCCCATGCACTGGCGGGCAGGCGCGTCCGTTCTTGCAATTTCGTCATAACTGTGACGTGCAGGCCCCTAAATTTGCAATTTGGCCATAACTGTGACGGCAACGAGCCCGTAAGGGCTCTTTTGGTTTCGTTTGCTATGTGTTTTCCTGCGGCTTTGTGGTAGCGCTACTAGGCGAGCCCCACAGACACGTCACACTTATAGCCGAATTGCAAATCTACCGGGTCAAACGTCACAGTTATGGCCAAATTGCAAATTGAGGGTACCGGCTAGAGGCTGATTACGGGAACCAGGCAGGGGCGGGCCGGACGACAAAAGCCTCAGAACATGGGACGCGCCGGTGACGCTGCAAACCGCGGTGCCACCCACACCGCACGCCAAAGAGGCCATAACTCAGGGGCGCCCGGCGAAGGACTTCGCCGGGCGCCCCTGAGTTATCTCAACAACTCTACGCGGGGTCTATGGCCACGGTCCCGTTGTCCCGCACATGGACGCGACCAGCGGCAAGCAGCCCCACGACCTCTGGATAGAGCTCGTGCTCAATCTCGTGGATGTGCGCCTCGAGCTCGTCCACGGTCCACCCCTCCTCGATCGGCAGCGCACGCTGCGCGATGATGGGGCCAGCGTCGTAGTCCGCGTTGGCAAAGTGCACCGTCACGCCCGTAACCTTGACGCCGCGCTCGTAGGCATCGGCGATGGCGTGCGCCCCCGGGAAGCTCGGCAGCAGCGCCGGGTGCAGGTTGACCACGCGGTTGGGAAAGGCCGCCAGAATCGGGTCGTGCACCTTGCGCATGTAGCCGGCCATGATGACGTACTCGACGCCACGGCGCCTCAGCTCGGCGGCAATGACCTCGTCGGCCTGCTCGGGATCGGCATAGATGTCTTTGGAGAGGGTGAGCGTCTGAATGCCCGCCGCCTCGGCGCGCTTGAGGCCGTACGCACTCGGGCGCGAGCTCACCACCAGCTCGATCGAGGCGTTCAGAGAGCCGTCCGCGATCCGGTCGATGATCGCCTGCAGGTTGGTCCCGCTCCCGGAGATCAGCACGCCGATCTTGAGCGGCTCGGCCGCCACGTCCCTATCGCTCATCGTCGTACACCACCTTGCCGGAACCAGGCACGCACTCGCCCACGCGGAACGGGGCGAACCCCTGCTCCTCAAGCGCGGCCCTGACCGTGTCCTCGTCCTCCGGTGCGCAGATCACGGCCATGCCCACGCCCATGTTGAACGTGCGATACGCCTCATCGAGGGTGAGCCCGGCCTCGCGCACCATGTACGTGATCACGGGCGGGATGTCCCACGCGGGGCCGTCCTCGCCACCACGGTAGACCAGCGCGTCCACGCCGTCGGGCATCGCACGGTCAAGGTTCTCCGTGATGCCACCGCCGGTGATGTGCGCCATCGCGTGAATCGGTGCCCCGGCGCGCAGCGCGCGCACCAGACCGCCGGCGTAGATGGTGGTCGGCCGCATCACGGCGTCCGCGAGCGACTCGCCGCCCAGCTCCTCGAGCGGAGCTTCGAGCTCCTCCACCGTCCGGCCCTCGATGGCAACCTTGCGCACCAGCGAGTAGCCGTTGGAATGGATTCCCGAGCTGGGCAGACCCAGGATGACGTCGCCAACGTGCACCTTCTCCGGCCCGATCATCTTGGGTCGGTCGACCACGCCCACCACAAAGCCGGCGAGGTCGTAGTCGTCCGCGGCCATGACGCCGGGGTGCTCGGCCATCTCGCCGCCCACGAGCGCGCAGCCCGACTTGCGGCAGCCCTCGGCGATGCCGCCCACAATCTTGGCCACGTGCTCGGCGCGCAGCTTGCCGATGGCCACGTAGTCCAGGAAGAAGAGCGGCTCGGCTCCCACGGGCACCACGTCGTCGACGCACATGGCCACAAGGTCCTCGCCCACCGTCTCGTGCCGGTCAAGCAGCTGCGCGATGGCGAGCTTGGTGCCCACGCCGTCCGTGCCGGACACCAGAATGGGGTCCTCCATGTCCTTGAACGCCTTCATGGAGAAGCACGAGCCAAACCCGCCCAGCTCGCTCACGACCTCGGGGCGGTTGGTGCTTGCCACGGCCGCCTTGATCGCGTCGACCGCACGAGCGCCCTCGGCGGTGTCGACGCCGGCGTCCTCGTAGCTCACATGCTTGGTGCTGGGCGTATCGGCCATCTTTCTCCCCTTTCTGGGTGGTCTGACAAACGGGATCCCTGGCGTCGGCCCAGGCGCCGCAAGACGCGCCGGGCCGCTCCACACGGCTGGTCTATTCCTGCGACATGACCTTCTCGGCCTGCTCGAGGGACATCTGCGAGGTCTTCGAGGCAGGGGTCAGGTTGTGGGGCTCGTAACCGGGCAGGAAGCGCTCCCTCCAGAAGGAATGCGGAATCTCCACGGGGTACTCGCCGGTGAAACACGCCTCGCAGTACCCCGCCTTGGGCACGCAGGCAAGCAGACCCTCGGTGGAGAGGAACCCCACGGAATCCGCCTCGATGTGGGCGCGAATCTCGTCAAGAGACATGTTGGCTGCAATGAGCTGGTCCTGGCTGCCCGTGTCGATGCCGTAGAAGCACGGCCACTTGACCATCGGGGAGGCCGAGCGCACGTGGACCTCGGTGGCACCCGCGGCCTTGAGCATCCTCACGATCTGGCGACTCGTGGTGCCACGGACGATGGAGTCGTCCACCATCACCAGCCGCTTGCCGCGCACCACGTCCGGCAGCGCGTTGAGCTTGAGACGCACGCCCATCTGACGCAGTTCCTGCGTGGGCTGGATGAACGTGCGTGCCACGTAGCGGTTCTTGATGAGGCCCGTGCCAAAGGGGATCCCCAGCTCCTGGGCAAAGCCCTCGGCCGCCGGGGTGCCCGAGTCCGGCACGGAGATCACCAGGTCGGCGTCGACGGGCGTCTCCTGCGCAAGGCGGCGGCCCATGTTGTGGCGCATGAGGTAGAAGCTCGCTCCGTCCTTCACCGAGTCGGGGCGCGAGAAGTACACGTGCTCGAAGATGCAGTTCGCGGGAGAGAGCGCCTTGCAGCCGCGCTCGGAGCGAATGCCGTCGTCAGAGACCCGGATGATCTCGCCGGGCTCGACCTCCCGCACGAAGGTGGCGCCGGAGATGTCCAGCGCGCAGGTCTCGCTGGCCACGACCCAGCCGTCGTCGCCCAGGCGCCCCAGCACCAGCGGGCGGATGCCGTGCGGGTCCCGGAAGGCGTAGAGCGCGTTCTCGCGCACGAGCACCATCGCGTAGCCGCCCTCGAGCATGCGCATCGTGTGCGCGATGCCCGTGCGCAGGCGGTGGCTGCGCTGGGTGAAGTAGCCGATGAGGCGCGCTGCCACCTCGGAGTCCGTGTTGGAGCGGAACGGGATGCCCATCTCGATGAGCTCGCGCCGCAGGTCGTCAAAGTTGACCAGCGTGCCGTTGTGCGCCAGCGCGATGATGATGTCGTCGATGGTGGAGAGGTGCGGCTGGGCCGACTCCCAGCCCTTGGCGCCCGCGGTGCCGTAGCGGCAGTGGCCGCAGGCCACCTTGCCCGGCATGGCGGAGAGGTCGTCGTCGGAGAAGACCTGCGTGACCAGGCCGAGGTCCTTGCGAATCAGGACGGTCTTGCCGTCGCCCACGGCGATGCCCGCCGACTCCTGCCCGCGGTGCTGCAGGGCGCGCAGGGCGAAGTAGGTGATGCGCGCCACGTCGCGTCCGGGCGCCCACACGCCGAAGACGCCGCACTCCTCGTGGAGCTTGTCGTCACCGCAGCCGGGACAGCCGCCGGCAGGGCAGCCTCCCCGCTCGCATGAACGGCACTTCCAGGACGTGGGGTTGGTGTGGCTGGGCAAGGGTGGTCCTTCCTACTCCGTGGGGGTCTGTTCGGCGGTCTCGTCGGCAGGGGTCTCGCCAGCGGCGGCGTCGGCGGCGCCAGAGGCGGCAGCGTCACCGGCCGCCTCGGACTTGGGCACGCAGACCAGCAGCGTGCGGCCCGAGTCGCCGTTCTCATAGTTGCAGGTGCAGAGCGTGAGCGCATGGCTCGTGCGGGAGATCACGTCCGCGGCGTCCGCACGGCTCGTGACCGAGCGGGACAGCAGGTCTGTGAGGTAGGCGTGCAGGTCGTCGTCGGAGGCAAAACTGAACGTGCGCGCCCCCGTGTCCGAGGCGTCCGTCTCATACACCAGCAGCGGCTCCAGCTCGTAGGTGGCGTCCTCCGTGACGTACCAGATGGTCGACACGCTGTCGAACATCTCCTGGTTGGTCATGTCCGAGACGGGCTTGAACATGGCGCCGTTGCGCAGGTGGTGACCGTAGATCACCGTCTGGGCGTCGATCATGCCGGGCGGCGTGTTCTCGTAGTCCATAAACACCTGCCCGCCAAGCGAATAGCTCCCCTCGGCGCTGGTGTGAAGGTACTTCTCGTTGTCCGACGCCTGATAGACCGGGAAGTTGACCGCCGTACCGGGAATCTGCACCCAGCCGACCACCTCGTCGTTCAGGGCCTTGAGGGCCTCCCAGTCAACCTGCGGCGGCGTCGTCCCGTTGTCCGAGACGTCCGCAAAGGTGGCCAGCTCCTCGTTGATGCGGTCCTGCTCGTGGTACTGCCACTGGTTGTAGAGCCACATGCCCCCCGCGACGGCAATGAGGGCAATGCCCACCACGAACAGCAGCACGGACACAACGCGGCCCACGCGCTTCCGGGGGTCCCTGCTTCGGCGGCCGGAGAGGTCGTAGGGGTCCGTCTCAACAAACCCGTCCTCGCGACGCCGCCTCCCACGAGACCGCCGACCGTCGCCGGGGCCCTCGGAGACGACCGAGATGTAGCCGTCAGACCGCTCCGTCACGTGCGCCGCGTGCGGATTGCCCACGGGGGCGTGATAGGACTCGTCGCCGCCGCGCGGGGTGGAAAGGTGCCCACGCAGGCCGCCCTCCATCCGAGGCACGGTAGCGTCGGGGGCCGCCTGCCCGTGAGCGCCCCGCGAACCGGCGGCGTCACCAGCGGCGTGCCGTCCCACCGGGCGAGAAGGGCCCGCCCCCGCCGCGTGGCTCCCTGTGCGGCGTGGCGTCTCGTCCGGGCCCGGCTGCTTGAAGTGCGAAGCCATCTGGGCTCCCGCCTCCCTTCCGAGGCCCTACGCCTCGGCCATCTGTCGCTTGAACTCCACGATCTTCTCGCGATACTCGGGCATGGTGGCGCCGAGGATCTGCGTGGCATAGATGGCGGCGTTCTTGGCCCCGTTGATGGCCACGCACGCCACCGGCACGCCGGAGGGCATCTGAACCATGGAGAGCAGCGAGTCCATGCCACCGAGGTCGGAGGTCTTCATCGGCACGCCGATGATGGGCAGCGGGGTGAACGCAGCCACCACGCCGCCGAGGTGGGCCGCCTTGCCGGCAGCGGCAATGATGACCTTGAGGCCGCGCTCGGCGGCGCTTCCGGCCCATTCGTGGACCTTCTCGGGGTTGCGGTGCGCGCTGGCAACAACCAGCTCGTACGGAACGCCGAGCTCTTCGAGCTGCGCGGTGCAGGCTTCCATCGTGGGCATGTCTGACTTGGAACCCATGATGATTCCAACGAGCGGCTGGTCTGCCATGTTGCTCCTCTCGATTGGCTACAGCCCTTTAGTATACGCAACCTGCACGGACGCGTCCCGACGGCAGGAAGTGCGCACGCCGCCATGAAACCAGCACGTTTCGCCCGCGCCGGCACCCACGGGCCCGTAAAGGTCTATCCTTTGCCCCTGTACGCTGGTCCATCAGTCCGCGGACAAAGGAGAATCCCATGAACACAGCCAGCAACCTGCACCTGTACGAGCGCAAGGGCGCCTACCTGCCACGCGTGGCGGCCGTCCACGACCTCTGCGGCTACGGCAAGTGCTCCCTCGGCGTGGCGATCCCGGTGCTCTCGGCGGCGGGCATCGACGTCTGCCCGGTCCCCACGTCGCTCTTCTCGGCGCACACGCGCTTCCCCAAGTTCTACATGCACGACACCACGCCCATGCTGGGCGAGTACCTCGACGCCTGGCGCGAGGAGGGCATTGACCTCGACGGCGTCTACTCGGGCTTCCTCGGCTCGGCCGAGCAGGTTGACGCCATCCTGCGCCTCTACCGCGAGTACCCGCGCGCCCTCAGGATCGTCGACCCGGTGATGGGCGACGGCGGCTCCAAGTACCCCACCTACACCGACGAGATGTGCGAGGCCACCAAGGGCCTCGTTGACGGCGCCGACGTCCTCACGCCCAACCTCACCGAGGCGTCCATCATCACCGGCATCCCCTACGAGGGCCAGGACGTGGACGAGGCCTACGTCCGCCGCATGGCCGACGCCCTGCTTGAGATGGGCGCTAAGTCCGTGGTCCTCAAGGGCGTGGTCCACGCCGGCGAGAGCGTCATCCGCAACTACGTGGCCGTGGCCGGCGGGGACGGCATGGTGGAGGAGGTCTCCGGCGAGCTTCTGCCCTACATGCTGCACGGCACCGGCGACCTCTTTGCCTCCGGCCTCACCGCGGCCATCTACACCGGCCGTGACCTGCGCTCCTCCGTGGAGTTTGCGAGCTCGCTGGTGCGCCACGCCATGCAGATCACCCCGGCGCAGCCGGACTACGAGGTGCGCGGCGTGAGCTTCGAGAGCGTCCTCGGCGACGTCACCGCGCTGCTCGCGTAGCCCGAGCGCCACGCTCGGGCACCCCGGGCAAGGCCGGCCCCACCACAACGGCTCAAAAAGGGCGGGCGAGAAGAACCTCGATCACGGTACTTCTCGCCCGCCCGTTGTCTGTAGGATGGTCCTCGTAGGTCAGTCGAAGGGCTACAGGCAGAACCCCATGACGATGGCGTTCTCCGTGGCCGGTCGGTGACCGTAGGCGCTCTGGCCTTCCGGCCCCACGACGACAAACCAGCGGTCGTTTGCCACGTCCGGGCTGCGCAGCCACCAGTAGCCACCGGACGGGATGATGAGCTCGGGGCTCGGCTGGGCCCACGTGATGCCGAGGTCGGAGAAGAGCTGGTACTGCGGGCCCTCGTACTCGTAGAGGCCGTAGCGATTGCTGCCGGAGCCCGGCTCGCCGACCACCTCGGAGTAGGACGGCACCCAGAGCTTGTCCTCGGTGACGTCCTGGCCCACCTCGCCGGTGCCGGCGGGCGGGTTGGTGGTCTTCTCCACGCTCACGATCAGGTCGGACACCTCACTCGGCAGCTCGCCGATGAGGCTCTGGTTCATCCAGGGACGCAGCGTGGACTCCTCCCAACCGCCCACGAGCTGGCCGGTTGCGTTCATGGCCTGCTCGGAGACGCCGTCCTCGGAGAGCAGCGTGATGCCTGCCGGACCGGAGCCGTCGGCCTTCTGGTCCTGGCGGAAGCCGACCACGCGCATGGTGACCTCAGTGCCGTCGGAAAGCTCCAGCGACTTGGCCTGTGTACCATCTAGGGTGCCGTCCGCCCCGCAGAGATGGTAGGTCTCGGCAATCTCCAGGCCCTCGGCGTCGGAAGAGGCGCCGGCGATGAGGGCGGAGATCTGCGAGAGCTCCTCCCAGGAGTAGTCCTCCACCGTCGCGCGAACCTCGGGCGCGCCCTCGGGGAGCTGCGAGCCCGCCTCATCCGGCTGCTCCTCGGCGGAGTCATCGGGCTGGATGGGGTCAATGCTGCCGTCCGAGGGAGGCTGGACCTGCGGCGCCGGTGCGTCGTCGGGGCTGAACGGCCCCAGCCAGCTCGTGGACACCACGCCGACGAATGCCGCCACGAGGACGGCGGCCACCGCAAGGGCGCCGACAACTATGCCGATGCGGCGACGGTCAAGCGACCTCGCACGGTCGGCGGCCCGCCTGGCGCCGGCGGCGACGCGACGGGCGGCACCGCGGAGGAGATTCCCGGACGAGTCCCGAGCGTCCTGTCCGGAAGCGGCGGCGTCGGGCTCGGCGGCAGGCTCGGCCTGGCGCTCGGCCTCCCGTTCGCGCTCCTGCCATTCCCGCTCGTCGGGGGACCAGACGCGCTGGCTCGGGGGAACGGACGCGGAGCCGGGGTGGCCATGGGAGGCATACGGGCGCGGCGACCTTGGTCGCACGCGGGTTGCGCGAGGCGGCGGGACAACGGGCATCAGCGGGACGGCACCCAGGCCAACCGGCTCGAGCGGCTCCTCGAGCTTCTTGGACGCCGGGAGGTCCTCGGGGTCAACCTCCTGATCCGCCCCGAGGCCGCCGGCCCCGATCACGGCAGTGTCAGTCAACTCCTCCTCGGTGGGCTGGTCCACGGGAGCACCGCAGGCGGGGCAGAACCTCGCGCGCCCGGGCAGCTCCTCACCGCAGTTCCCGCACCTCATGGACGACCTCCCCTGTCACCTTCTTGCACGCTACCAAAGTAGCATGACCAGGGAGGCCGCGCCCATCTCAAATCAAGCTTAGAAGCTGGCTTTTCGCTAAGTTGAACCAAAGCACCGGTAAGAAGCACGTAGGACGGGACGCCTATAGGCCACACATGCCAAGAGCGTCGGCTCTTCTCGCCAGCCCGTGCCCGGGCGTCGCCTTGCGGCCCACCCGGTGGCCCACCTGCGGGCCGCCCCGCGGGACGGCCAGGCCGCCCCTAGTTGCCGCTCAGGATCTGGACCGGGGTGAACGAAGTGGTAATCTGGTCGCGCAGCTCGTCCTGGACCGCGTCGTCGATGCCGGTGATGTGGCAGGAGAACTGCACGCCCGCCTCGGACTGCGTCTTGGTCCAGACGAAGGTCATGAACGACGTCACGTCACCGGTTGGCTTGAGGAAGCCGAAGAGCGAGGACTGCTGAATCTTGCCGTCGGGGTCCGTGTGGACGTTCACGTGGTAGACCACGGTGTTGATGTTGGGGTTGAGCAGCGCGTTCACGGCAAACGCCGTGGCCTGCACCTGTGAGCCGGCAAAGCACTCCAGCGCGTTCTCCGAGCTGGTGTCGATGACGGTGACCTCCACGCGGCCGGTGTTCTCGTCCGCCTCCTGGACGGTGAAGTCCTCCGGGAACTGCGTGAAGCCGTTGCCCCACTCCACGCCACCGGAGAGCGCCGAGGCCACGGTGCGGACGTTGGCCTCCTCGGCCAGGTTGGCGGTGTTGGCACGGCGAATGAGGCCAAAGGCCACCTGGCCCACAACCACGGCCACCAGGAAGACCGCCACAAAGAGCACGGCCGTCTTGGCGATGACCTTGCCGACGTTGGAGCCGGAGGGATCGTCCTCCGAGAGGGGGTCCACATCAAGTGAGACGCCCTTCTCCTTGCGGTGCGCGCGCTGCCGACGGGCGCGCTCCTCGTCCGTGTGACCCGTGTGGTCGACGCGCGAGAACAGCTCCTCGGCCTCGTCGGCCGTGAGGGCGCCCTTCTGGATGCGCGCGATCTCGCTCTTCTTAGCCATGCGTTCTCTTCCCGTCACAGATGCGGCGACGACCTCCGGTCACGTGCGCCGGGCTCCAAGCGGAGTAGCTTCAATCCCTCACAGTATACGCAATTCCGCCCCCGCAGACGCCCCGCAGGGCCCTCACGCATCCCGCACGGCGAGAAGAACCCGCAATAGGCCGCCCCCGCGTCTACCGAGCGTCCCGCGCCGCGGTCGCCGCCGGCTCCGCGCCGTCCGCGAACTGCATGTGGTAGTAGCGCGCGTACGTGCCGCCCAGAGCCAGCAGCTCCTCGTGGGTGCCGCGCTCAGAGACCCGGCCGTGCTCCATCGTGACGATCTCGTCAGCGTTCTTGATGGTGGAGAGCCTGTGTGCGATGACGAGCGTGGTGCGCCCGCGAGAGAGCTCGGCCAGCGACTCCTGGACGGCCTGCTCGGACTCGTTGTCCAGGGCCGAGGTCGCCTCGTCAAAGATGAGAATCGGCGGGTTCTTGAGGAACACGCGCGCAATGGCCACGCGCTGCTTCTGGCCGCCGGAGAGGTGGCTGCCGCGCTCGCCCACTTGGGTCTGGTAGCCCTCCGGCAGGCTCTCGATAAACTCCGCAATATTGGCGCGGCGCGTGGCCTCGCGAATCTGCTCGTCCGTGGCGTCCGGGCTGCCGTAGGCGATGTTCTCCGCGATGGTGCCGTCAAAGAGGTAGACGTCCTGCTGCACCAGGCCGATGGCCTCGCGCAGGCTCCGCTGCGTGACGGAGCGCACGTCCTGGCCGTCGATCGTAATGGAGCCGGAGTCAACGTCGTAGAAGCGCGGCAGCAGCGAGCAGGTGGTGGACTTGCCGCCGCCCGAGGGCCCCACCAGCGCGATGGTCTCCCCGGGGCGGATGTCCAGCGTGAGGCCGCGGATGACCTCCTCGTCCTTGCGGCCGTCCGCCTCCGCGTAGGCAAAGTGGACGTCCTGGTAGCTGATGGCGCCCTCGCTTACCACGAGGTCGGGCGCGCCGGGGGCGTCCTGGATGTCCGGCTGCGCGTCCAGCACCTCGCAGAAGCGGCGGAAGCCCGCGATGGCCTTCTGGAAGGTCTCCGTGAAGTCCAGGATGGACTGGATGGGCGAGGTGAAGAGCGTGATGTAGAGCGCGTAGGTGGCAAGGTCGATGGCCTGCATCTGCCCTTGCGCGATGAGCCAGCCGCCCAGGACCACCACGGCCGTGTTGAGCGCTCCCATCATGACCGCGATGGCCGCCTGGTAGCGGCCCATGGCGCGATACATCCGGGTCTTGGAGTCCAGGTAGGCGTCGTTGGAGGCGCGGAACTTGGCGCGCTCCACGTCCTCCGCAGCAAAGCTCTTGACCACGCGCATGCCGCTGAGCGCGTCCTCCAGGCGGGAGTTGACGCCGGAGATGCGCACGCGGTTCTCCGTGTAGACCGCGCGCATGCGGAAGTTGGCGTAGGCGTTGTAGGCCACCAGCAGCACCGCGATGAGTGCCAGCACGGCCGTGAGCGGCACGTTGATGGTGGAGAGGATGATGAAGCTGCCCGTGACCTCCACCACGCCGATGAGGACGAACTCCGGGCCGTGGTGGGCGGCCTCGGCGATGTCAAAAAGGTCCGAGACCAGGCGGCTCATGAGGTCGCCCGACTTGTTGTGGTCAAAGAAGCTGAAGCTCTGGCGCGCATAGGCGTCAAAGAGGTCCTCGCGCATGCGGCTCTCCATGCGCGCGCCCATCACGTGACCCCAGAAGATCACGAAGTAGCGGCACGCAAAGCGGACGGCGTACATGGCCACGAGGCCTACGGCCAGGTAGGCCAGCGCCCCCATGATGGCGCCCGCGCCCTCCGTGAAGAGGCCGCCCGTGAGGGTGCGCAGGATCTGCGGGAACGCGAGGTCGATGCCGGCCACCGCGATGGCGGCGATGGTGTCGATGACAAAGAGGTGCAGCTGGCCCTTGTAGTAGGTCAGAAAGCGCGAGAAGAGCGACATGAACGACTCCGGTCTGGGTTGGCGCGAGACATGCCGCACTAGGGTAGCACCGCCGCCCCCA
Organism: Olsenella profusa; assembly: GCF_016900315.1. Classification (GTDB taxonomy): domain Bacteria; phylum Actinomycetota; class Coriobacteriia; order Coriobacteriales; family Atopobiaceae; genus Thermophilibacter; species Thermophilibacter profusus_A. Next base: position 140,348 of record NZ_JACSNQ010000003.1, on the reverse strand, counting down.
CCGCAGGCACCGCAGCAGCGAGAAGAACCTGGGGCCGTTGTGGCAGCGATGCGGATGGGCGGCGGATTCGCTGCGTTACGACGCCTCGCTCGCCGCCTCCGCGGCGCGTCGCGCGTCCTTGTTGCGCGCCAGCCGATAGGAATTGGGAAGCTGTGCTCCGTTCTTGTCCCACACGGGCTTGGAGACGATCAGCCCCTCCTCCCGCAGATGGGCGACAAGACGGTCGATGGTCTTGCGGTTCCGTCCGAGTGCCTCGGCCATCTCGGCCTTTGAGCACGACTTTCCCTCGCGCTCGGCCACATAGAGGAGTATGCGGCGCTCCGTCGGCGTCAGGCGCTTGGGAGCCGCCTTGGCCCTCTGGTCCGCATTGCTCATACCTACCACCTCTTAAAGAAGGCGGCCGACGCCCCCGCAGGGACGCCGGCCGCGCTCGGTCTATCTTGGCAGTTACCTGCCCTGGTGCTTCCTCAGCGCCCAGGCGCCGCCGGCCAGCGCCACGCCACATGCGATCAGGACGGCAGGCAGCACGGAACTCGTGTGGTCGCCCGTGTCGGGAATCTCGGGCTCAGGCGTCGGTGCCGCGGGCTCGGGCTCCTGTGGCTCGGGCGCCGCGGGCTCCACGTAGGTGTTGGTGAACACCGGCAGCTCGACCTTGTCGTTGTAGGTGAGACCGGTCACCAGGAGGTGCCCGTTGCCGTCGTCTGTGACGGTGACCTTGGCGGTATAGACCATGTCGTCGTAGGTCACGCCCTCAGCGTCGCCCTTAACCTCAGCGATGTCGAAGGTGTACTCACCGACGCCACCGAACACCTGGGTGTCGAAGGCGAACGAGCCGTCCTCGGCGTTGGTGACCGTCTGAAGCACCTTGCCGGTGTCGTGGTCACGGAGCTCGAAGCTGAACTCGCCGGCCGCAAGCTCACGTCCGTCAAGCACCTTGGAGCCGCCAAAGACGACGGTCGCAGGGGCCGTGGAGTAGGAGTTGTGGAAGGTGAGCTGGTTGACAGGCTCGCCAGCCGAGTTCTTGACGGTCCAGGCAACGCTCAGGCTGCCATCGCCGTTGTCGGTCACGTGCGCCGTCACCTGGTAGACGGCCTGGTCGAAGGTCACGCCGCCCTGGCCGCCGTTCACCTCGGCGAGCGTGTAGGCGTAGTCGCCCGGCTCGTTGAAGGTGATGGCCGGAAGCTCAACGTTGCCATTGGCGTCGTTGGTGCCCTGGGACACCACGGTGCCGTTGGCGTCGGTCAGCGCGAACCCAAACTCGCCCTCGGTCATGGCGCGGCCGGTCAGCTCCTTGCCGATGGTAATGTGACCGGTACCCGTGGCACCGTCGTCACCGGTCGGGGTCTCCTGCGTCGGAGTCACGGCGTAGGTGTTGGTGAAGCTGAACTCAGCGCCAGTGGCCTGGTCAGTGGCCACGGAGATCGTGCCGTCGCCGTTGTCGGTCACCGTGACCGTGAAGGTCTTGGAGGCCGCGGCGTCGTTGGTCACGCCCGCAACGGTGCCGGACTCGGTCACCGTGTAGGTGAAGGTCTTGGTGCGGACCGCGGACTTGGCGGCCACGCTGGCCTCGTCCGTCGCGGCCTCGTCGGTCGCCGCCGCCTGGCCGCCGGTGTCGCCGAACACGCCCTCCATGGTGAACGTGACGTCACCAAAGTTGACGTTGCCCGCGGCGTCGTTGGTAGCCGTGGTGGTAGCGGGCATCGGAGCGCCCTCGGAGCCGGTCAGCGTGAAGCTGTACTTACCGGCGATGTCAGGCGCGTTGTTGCCAGACTGGATGTTCAGGACCTTGGCACCGTTGATGTTGAGCGTGGCCTGGCCGGTCTCGCCCTCACCGTAGGCGTTGCGGAACTGGAGGCTGTCGCCACCATCGGGGTAGGCGACCGCGATGCCCAGCGTGCCGTCGTTGTTGTCCGTCACCGTAACCGTGATCTGGAAGCTACCGGCGATGGCGGTCACGCCCTCGTCGAAGCTCGCCTGATCCTCGGCCACCGTGTAGGTGTAGGTGAACGTGTCCTTGCCGTCGACCTGACTGTAGCTGGCAAGGCCGTTCTCGACGTCGTCGAGCATGCCGTCCTTGGTGTAGTCGATCGCGCTGAAGGTCACGTTGCCGTTGGCATCGTTGGTGCCGGTGGCAACCTGGTTGCCGCTGGCGTCGGTCACGTTGAAGGTGAACTCGCCGTCCGTCATCGGGCGGTTGGTCAGAGACTTGGTGGCGTTGATCGTCACGTTGCCCTCACCGTCACCGCCGAGCGTGCCGGTGGCCTCGTAGCTGTTGGAGAAGGGCACGATAGCCTGCGGGTCGTCCGTCGTCTCGTCGTTGTCGTAGACGTAGGACTGGTTGTAGCCGTTGTCAGCGGACACCGTGGTGGTCACCTTGATGCCGCCCTGGCCGTCGTCGGCCGTGGTGATGGTCACCGTGTAGACGGTGTCATCGTTGGTGTAGCCGAACTCGCCACCCTTGGTCTCCCGCACCGTGTAGGTGTAGGTGTCGTCAGCGTCGTCCTGCGTGAACGTGGCGTCGGAGAAGATCTCGGCCATGCTCATGGCGGTGCCATTGTCATCCATCGTTGCAGCCGTGGACTTCACGACCTTGGACATGCCGTCGAAGCCAGCCTTGTCGGCCGAGGCCTGGTCAGCAGCGGTCACCGTGAACTCGAACTGGTCGTCCGCGATGTCATGGTTGGTCAGGCTCTTCTGGATCCAGAGACCACCCTGGCCCTCGGCGCCGAAGTCAAGCGAGGTAGCGTACTCGTTGGTGAAGGTGCCGTTGGCAACCGTCGCGGAGGCGATATACCCGCCGTGCAGGTTATCGGAGACGGTGACGGTCACCGTGGCGGTGTGGGTATCGTACTGGATGCCCGCGTTGGAGCCGGGTAGCTCAGTCACCGTATAGGTGTAGGTGCCGGCCTGGTCATAGGTGATCGGACCGAAGGCGAAGTTGGCAAAGTCGTAGCCCTCGTCGTTGGTGCCGGTCTTGGCGTTCACCGTCACTTCGGTCTGCTCGGGCAGGTAGTTCGCGGACGCAGAGTCAGCCGCCTCGACCTTGAAGGTGAACTCGTCACCGTTCCACGCCTTGCCGGTCAGGACCTTGCGCAGCGTGAAGCTGCCCTCACCCGTAGTGGGAAGCGTGGTGGTGCCGCCCGCCTTGTAGGTGTTGGTGAAGGTCAGGCCGTGGTCGGAGGTGACCGTGGCGGACGGCGTCAGCGTGCCGTCATAGTTATCGACAACGCTCACCTCGATGACGCGCTGCGCGCCGTCGTAGGTCACGCCGTTGCTCTGGACACCCTCGGTCGCGTGGTCGTCATCCTGCGGCATCTGCTCGTTCACGTAGAACGTGTAGTTGCCGGGCTTGCTGAAAGTGATGTCGCCGAACGCGGCCTTGTGGCCGGTGGTCTCGTTGGTGATCGTGATGCCAGAGGCGTTCTCCGGGAGCGTGGCGCCCTCGGGGTTCGCCTCGTCGGCGGTCAGCTCGAAGGTGAAGCTGTCGCCATCCTGCCAATCGCGGCCGTCAATCACCTTGGTGACCTCGAGGTTCTCAGCACCGGAGAGGGTGCCGGGGTTCTCACCGTCAACCTTGTAGGTGTTGGTCCAGTTGGCGTCACCCTCAGCCTCGGCCGCAGCCTCAAGCTGGCCGTTGCCGTTGTCGACCACCGTCACCGTGATGGTGCGGACATGATCATCGTAGGTCATGCCAGCGGTCGGGCCAACGAAGCCATCGTCGCCGGGCTGCTGCTCGGAGATGGTGAAGGTGTAGGTGCCAGCCTGGTCGAACACGATGTTGCCGAAGTTGAACGGCACCTGAGCGCCGTCGGAGTAGGCGCCCTGCACGACCTCCATCGTGTCGGGCATGTGGATGGTGCCGTCGGCGATGGCCTGCTGCGTGGGCTGGTCGCCCGCGGCAAGGATGAACGTGAAGCTGTCATCGTTCGTCCAGTCACGGCCGGAGAGGGTCTTGGTACCGCCCAGGTTGGCAGAGCCGTTGAGCGTGGCGCTGCCCTCGGTCGCGTAGCTGTTGTTGAACGCGACCGCAGTAGCCTCGGCCCAGTTCTCGCCGTCCGTGGACTTCTCAACCTTCGTGGACGAGGTACCGTCCTGCGCCACCGTGACCGTCACCTTGTACTGGGTGCCGTCGTAGGTGAAGCCGGGCTGGCCGTCGTTCTGCTCGGTGACGAGGTACACGTAGTCACCAGGTGCATCGTAGGACACGTCCTTCAGCACGTCGAGCGAAGCGGTCCAGCTGCCATCCTCGTTCTGAGTGGGCTCGCCGTTGGTCACGGCCTGGGTGCCCTCGCCCATCGGAGCCCCATCCTGCGGCTCCACAGTGAAGGTGAACTGGCCGTTGGACATGTCAGCGCCGGTCATGGACTTGGTGCCTTCAAGCGAGACGGGCTTGTCCATCTTAAAGGCTGCATTGTTCACCCACGTGAGGTCGCCGGCGGTCTGGGTGACATTGAAACCGCCCTGGCCGTTGTCCTCCGCCTTGAAGGTTATGGTGTGGGTGGACTCGTCGTAGCCCATGCCATCGATGCCGGTGTTCTGCTCGGTGATCAGGTAGGTGTACTCGCCAGCCTGAGTGATGGCAGCCTTGCCGAAGTCAATCGTGGCGTCGTTGCCGCTTTCAGGCTTGATGGTAACCGTACCGGTCCAGCTGGACTCGTCCCGAGAGGTGACGGTCACGCCGTCGGGCACGGGCACATCGGCACCGGCGTTCACCATGAAGGTGAATTCGTCGCCGGGCTGGAAGTCACGGCCCTCGAGGTGCTTGGTGCCACTGAAGGACAGGTCGAAGCCTTCGGTGTTATATGCGTTGGTGAACGCGGCGGCACCGGTCACGGCCTTGTCACCGTCGGTGGTTGCCGTGCTGTTGTCGTAGGACACCTGCGCGGACAGCGTGCCGTCGGCCTGGTTCTCAAACACGGCTACTGTCACCGTGGCGGTGTGGTCGTCGTAGCTCAGGGAACCGTCACCCGGGTTCTCGGTGATCTCGTACACGTAGGTGCCAGCCTGCGTGAACGTCATGTCGCCGAACTGCGCGGTGGCAACGTTGCCCTCGGCCGGCTTGCCCACCGTGATGGTGTCGTTCTCCGGCATCGGCGCGCTCTCCAGGCCCTCGGGCTTCTGGATGTTCTTGATGGTGAAGCCGAACTCCTCGCCGTCAGCCCAATCGCGACCGGTCAGGGTCTTCTGCACCGTGATGGCGCTGTCACCGCTGATCGTGGTGCCCGTGGGCTGGTAGGTGTTGGTGAAGGTAAGGCCCTCGCTCCGCTCGGCATTGACCGTAGCGATCAGGTTGCCCTTGGTGTCGTCGTTCACGTCAACCACGATGGTGCGCTCGGCATCGGTGTCGTTGGTCACGCCCTCAACGACGCCGGACTCCGTCACCGTGAAGATGTAGGTGCCAGCCGCACGGAACGTGATGTTGCCGAAGCTCGCCGCGAAGTTGGGCGTGTTCGCGTTGATGGTCAGCTGCGTCTGGGCAGGCATGATCACCTTGGACGCATCACCGTCGGTGAGCGCCAGCGCGAACGTCCACTCGTCGCCCTCGTACCAGTCACGGCCCTCAAGGTTCTTGGAGACCGTCAGGTTCTGCGCACCGTCGAGCGTTGCGAAGTTGGGCTGGTAAACGTTGGTGAAGGTTGCCACGTCAACGGACTCGGTGCTGCCGGTATAGCCCTCCTCGCTGGAGCCGAATCCGTCGTCGTCCTTGGTCTGGGTAATCTCGGACGTGACGGTCAGCGTGCCGTTGCCGTTGTCGGTTGCGGTCACGACCACGTTGTACTCGGCCAGCGAGTAGTAAACGCCGTCGATCGCGTTCTCCTGGACCTCAGCCAGCGTGTAGTTGTACGTGCCGGGACGCGTGTAGGTGATGTCGCCGAAGGCCACGCTCTCATGGTTGTCCTTCGTCAGGTCAACCGTCGCCACGCCACCGGTGCGGCCGCCGGGCATAGGCACGCTATCGGCTGCCATCGTCTGGCCGTCGACCGTGCTCTCCTGAGCGGTCAGCATCGCCTTGAACGAATCGCCGTCAAGCCACTCGTCGTTCGCGCGACCGGTGAGGCTCTTCGTGACCTTGATTGCCTCTTCGCCATTCCCGGACAGGGTGCCGGAGGTGGTGTAGGCGTTTGTGAAGGTCGGGTTGTTGCCGTCGATGCCCGTGATGACGAGCTTGGCGTCCTGATCCGCAACGCGGACCGTGATCTCGTGCGTGGAGCCGTCGTAGGTCCAGCCGGCCTTGTCGGTCGTGGTGGTCTCGTCGATGACGAACTTGTAGTCGCCCGCCTTGGTGAAGGTCACGCCCGCGAACGCCTTGGTCTCGGTGGAGTCGGCAGCGATGTTGTCAGACGTCGTGACCTCAACGCCGTCGAACGGGGTCTTGTCGTCGCCCGTACCCTCGAACACGTTGGAGCCGTCCTGGCCGTCAGCCAGCTTGAGGCTGAACGTGAACGCCTCGGTAGCCGGAGCGCCCGTGACGCTCTTCGTCACCTTGATGTTGGTGTCGACGCTCGTGTCGTCGGTCGTGGTGATCTCGCCGGGGGCGTAGCTGTTGGTGAACGCGGCAACGGTCTTGCAACCCTTGTCGGCGTCGGTCTTGGCCTGCGAGTTGTCGTAGCTCACCGCGGCGTCGAGCTGACCATCGTTGCCCTCGTCGGTCACGGTCACGGTCACGACGGAGGTGTGCGTGTCGTAGGTCCAACCGGCCGGGTCGTCCACGCCGTCATGCGCCTGGACCTCGGTCACGTTGAACTGGTAGGTGCCCTCAGCCTTGAAGGTGATGCCGCCGAAGGTGGTCGTGCTGGCCTTCTCCTGGGTCACGCCACCGTCGATGGTGGCGGTGCCGTCGTTGCCCTCGGCGGGCTCGACGTTGTTGGCCCACACCTCCTCGGTGTTGGTCTCGTCGACGATGGGCTCGAGCTTGAACTTGAAGTTCTCGTCGGAGTCAGCACCGGTCACGGTCTTCTGGACGTTGATCTGCTGGTCAGCGCCCTCGCCGCCCACGGTGATGCTGTTGGCATGATAGCTGTTGGTCACCTGGACCGGGCTGCCGTTCACGCTCTGGATGTAGAGGTTGCCGTCGTACTCACCCTTGTCATTGAGGTCGGTCACCACAACGGTGATCTGGTGCGCTTCGGTCACGCCGTCACCGTTGGCGTCGTCGAAGGTCCAGCCAGCGTCAACGACGGGCTGGTCCTCCTGCACGTTGAAGGTGTAGTTGCCCGGCTCGGTGAAGGTCAGCTGGCCGAAGTCCACGGTTTGGGACTCGCCCTTGGCGATGCTGCCCGTGGTGTGCGTGGTCAGCTTGCCGTCGGTCAGGCCCGTGACCTTTTCACCGTAGTCCTCAGCCGGCGTCAGCGTGAAGGAGTACTCCACGCCTTCAGGCGAGGGAGCGCCCTCGACGGTCTTGGTCACCTGCAGCGGATGCTCGGCATCCTCGCCGCCGGCGGTCGTGCCTTTGGGGTTGTAGTCGTTCACGAAGCCGAAGGTCGGAGCGGTATAGCCGTCGGCGCTGGAATCAGCGTGATCCACGACAACTTTGTTGACGCTCTTGCCCTTGGCGTTCTTGATCTTGGTCACTGTGGTCACGGTGTGCATGGTGCTGTCACCGTTGTCGATAACCTGGATCTCGACCTTGTACTGGCTCTGGTCGTAGTCGACCTCGGGCAGCGCCTGGCCCTCGGCCGGGTCGGACTCGTCCACGATGTAGGTGAACGTCTTGCCCGCATCGTCCTGGTCGAAGGTCAGGTTCTGGAGCTGCTTCATGGTCACCGTGCCGTTCATCTCGGCAGCGGTGTTGGTGAAGGTCTCGTACGCCTTATCCTCGCCCTCGGGAGTGATGGTGAAGCTAAAGTCACCCTCGGCCATCGGGCGGTCGAGCATCTGCTTGGTCACGTTGATGCCGCCCGCGCCGTTAGCGCCGTAGTTCATCTCGGCCTGATAGGTGTTGTCGAACACGGCCTTGTCGGTCTCGCTGTGGCTCTGGTTGCTGTAGGAGGGCATGGCGGTCATGGTGCCGTCATGGTTGTCCTTGACTTCCACGGTCACGGTGCAGACGTTCTTGTCATAGGTGAGGCCGTTGCCGTCCGTGGTCTCATCGCCGTACTGGTTGGCGACCTCGTTCACCTGGAAGGTGTAGGTGCCGGCGACGGAGAAGGTCATGTCCTTGAAGTTGAAGTACATGTCCTGGTCACTCTGAGAGACGGTCGCGTACTCGGCCGCGTTCAGCACCTGGACGTAGGCGTCCCCGTCCTTCGGGTCAGGCGTGGCCGGGCCACCCGTCTGGGTGAGCTGGAAGTAGAAGGTCTCGCCTTCCTTCATCTCGCGGCCGGTCAGCTTCTTGGTGCCATGGATGGCGTCTTTGCCCGCGAGCGTGGCATCGGCCGGATCGTAGGTGTTGTTGAAGACAATGTCCTGGGGATCGAGGTCAGGCGTGGCCACGATGATCTTCTGGCCCGGGTTCTCCGGATCATCGATCTCGGACACAGCAACCTTGACGGTGTACTTGGTGTCCTCGTCATAGGTCATGCCCTGCTCGCTACCCTTGAGCTCGCTGACCTCGTATACGAAGGTCTTACCCACGGCGTTGCCGTCGTAGCTAATGGTCGGGAAGCCAAACTCGTAACCCGTGTTGTTGGTCGTCACGGCATGGTTCTCGTCGGCGGTATCCGGCATCGGAACGTCAGCCGCGTCAACCGTGTAGTGGTCGGCGCTGCCGCCCTCGGTCTCGTAACCGCCGAGCGCCTTCAGCTGGAAGGTAAACTTGTCGGCGTTGATCGGGTTCTTGCCGGTCGTGTCGGTGTAGTTCTTGGTGCCGTCGATGTTGGTCGTAGCGGCATCGAGGTTGTAGTTGTTGGTGAACACCATCGTGTTGTTATCGATGGTGGGCTGAGACTGCGGCGTATGGCCCTCGTCGTCCAGACGCTGCTCGATGGTCACGGAGTCGACCACGAGGTTGCCGGTACCGTTATCGCTCACGTTCACCACAACGCGATAGCGCGCAGCGGAGTAGTCGATGCCGGGGATGGTCTGAATGCCGTCGCTTACCTCGGTCACAGCGTAGCGATACTCGCCGGGCTGCGTGAAGGTGATGTCGCCGAAGGCCTTCGTGTAGTCGGCGGTCTCGTCATCGACCTTGATGGTGGTCTCGTCAGGCTCGGGGGCTGCAGTACCGTTCGGACCGGCAAGGCCATCGATCGCGAAGGTGAACTCGTCGGTGTCGCGCCAATCGCGGCCGGTCAGGTTCTTCTTAACCTGCAGCTTGGCGTTGGTGCTCAGGTTCACGTCCTCGGCGTGGTACTGGTTGACAAAGGAGAGAGACGCCTGCGAACCGGCGGGGATGGTGCCGGTCACGATGCCGTCGGTGGTGTTGGTGTTCTCAACGTCGGTCTGCGAGGTGGTGTCAGACGTGACGGTGAAGCCGTTCTGACCCACGCCCTGCTCGGTCACCGTGAACTTGGCGCCCGAGGCCAGACCGTCGATGCGCACCGTGGTGCCGCCGTTGACCTGGATGCTCGCCTTGCCGTCGTCGGTGAAGGTCACCTGGCCGGATGCGGTCTCGGCGTTATCCACGTAGTAGTTGTACGTGCCGCTGATGGGCTTGTCGTTCGCATCCGTGAGCGAGATGTCGAAGATGAAGGAGTTCTTGTCCTGCTGGGTCTGGTCGGAGCCGTTGGTCCAGTCGACCGTCTTCTTGATCTCGAGGGAGCCGGGCATCGGGTAGCTGATCTTGCCGTTATTGCCGAGCGCCTGGGACACCTCGTTGACGCCACTCCAGGAAGGAACGAGAGCGGTTTCGGCGGTGTCGGTTTTATTCTCAAACTTGTCGGTGTTGAGCGTGGCAGGACGGTCGGTGCGCTGGGTGTGCGCCGGCATGTAGGCGTTGCCGTACCCGCTGCCCCACTGAACGAAGGCGATGTGGCTGAACTCGGAGCCGTCGCGGTTGACGGCAACGGACGTCGTACGCTGCTCATAGCCGCCGTTTTCGGTCTGCACGTAGTAGGTGTCCTGATAGTAAACCTTATTGTACTGATCGATGTTCTGGCGCGTCGCGCGTTCCGTGCACGCCTCGTCCACGTAGAGCGGCGTGTCGGAGGTGTAGTAGTAGAACTTGTTGGCCTCGTTCGGCGTGAAAACGGCCGTGGTGTCGCCGCTGCCGTTGGTGTAGAGGTTAGTGTAGAAGTCGAGGGTCTGCTTGTCGGCGGAGACGTTGTTCTGCGCGATGGCGTCGTACACATCGCCGGAACCTGTGTTGATGGCATCCTCCGCACCCTGCTTGAGGCTCACGCCGTAGAAGAGACGGATGGGGTACGCCTTAGAGACGGTCATCGTTTTGTTGTCGGCGTTGACGTCATAGTTGCGCAGCGGGATGAGGGATGCCGGGATGGTCACCTGGACAAGGTCGCCCTGGGCCGCGTCATTGTAGTGCGTCACCTTGACGGAGATGTCGGAGAGGTTGGCTGCGCCGTACACGGCGTTGCCGGCCACCTGGCCATCGAAGTGGTACGTATAGACGGTGCCACCCTGAATCTGCTGCTCGTCGCGAGACTTGCTTGTGTAGAGCTGGTCTGCATAGGCCAGCTGCATTTTGTCAGCACCCGCGCCGGTGCCGGTAACTTCCATGTAAGAACCGAGCCGGTCGGTGAAGGTCAGGTTGCCGGGAGTCTCCTGCGCGCCCGCTTGCGTGATGCTCTGGATAGGCGAGCCGGAGCCAGTACTCTGCGACTCCTGCTGGAAGATGTCCTCGAAAATAGAATCCAGTTCATTCGCGTTCGTCGCCGACTTATAGTAGTCACTTTCCGGCGCACGCTGCCCAAGGTTGTTATAGCTCTGCGCGTTGGGATAGTTGCTCGAGACGCCGTGCATGTAGCCGTTGAAATCCTGCTCGGTGTCAGACGGATTCGCATCACCAAAGACGCCAATCGAGTAGATGGTCGTACCATCGTTCTTCAGCTGGCGGGCAACATCGATGGCATCGTTTGCCACCGCGCCGTTCCAGCCGCTGCTGTGGTTCGGCTCGCCATCGGTAAAGAAGATGACTACCTTCTTGGCATTATCTCGAGCGCCAAGATAGGTATCGTTATCCCAATGATTACCGTGATAGCCACCTTCGAACACATCCTGTGCAAGGCTCAGGCCCATATCGGCCGATGTTGCGCCGCCGGCACGAATCGCTCTAACGTCGGATTTAAGCGCGTCGGCATCCGACGTGAAGTCAGAAACGACCTGAGTGTAGTTGTAGGAAGAGCTGCCGCCCTCACCGCGATCGTTGCCGATTTCATACCTGTAGGTGTCGCCCGCGAACTTTACAATGGAGATGCGGCTCTTGTCGTCGGGGTTCTGGATGGAGCTGTTTGATTCGTTCGCCGTGTCGATGAACCCGTTAACGGCTTCCTTGAGGGCATCGATCTTGTCCTCGCCCTCGACATATTGATACACCTGCGTGCCGTTAGGATCGTCAGCTGACGTCTTGGGGGTCACATCATGACGAGTAGAGGACCATCCCCAACCGGTCTCATAATACCAGCCTTGCCTGTCATGGCTAATCTCCTGGTACTCGCCGTTGAGCTCAATGTAATATGTGGGTGCACCCCAGTTTGTACGAAGGTCGTAAACCGGCTCATACGATTCCATGGGGTCGTCCATCGAACCGGACACATCGAGCACAAGCACGATGTCGAGCGGCTGGCTCGTCGTGATGGTCTCGGTCAGGTTCGAGGTGGAGGACAGGGCAGACAGGCCGACGACGAAGTCGGAGTCACCCTTCTGCACAGAGCCGCTCAGCTGGCCCTGGAAGGTGTAATCCGTGTTGAACACGCTCTTGTCGGTCCAGATACGGCCGACGTTCTGCGTAGAGGTCTCGCCGCCAGGAGCGGTGTAGTTCTCCCACGCATTGGTGGTGTCGGGGTCGACGGACGTGGTGCCACTCGCTGCCGCTCGCGCAGCCATCGGTGAGGCAACCGCTGCGGCAACAATCGCTACGACAACGATTGCTGCTGCAGCAAAGATCCCCCACTTCCGCTTGGGTTTGCTTGAGAGAGGTGACTTCAGGTTTCTCCTAGAAGAGAACCCACCCCCCGTGGTGTGCTTCATGTGCTTCATACAAACCTCCAAGCCAAGAGCACCTTTTGACTCGACAGAATGGTGCCAATACAGCCAGACTCGGTCAGTGTAAGCCATGACTTGAGAGTTGTAGCTCACTATTTTGTAAATGTAATTGAGCGTTTAGCTCGTATTTTACAAATTATTGTATCTATATAATACCCCCTCCCACATTCTATTCTAAACTTTATAAAACAGATAAAGATGCTGTTGAAGCAGTAGTTCAACTTCTAACGATGTCACCCCTCCCCTTATTAAGTTTCCTTCCAGCAAGTACGCCTTTCAAAGCGCTCGATTCAGAAACTGATATATTCAGTTTTCGAGCGAAAATCTCCGCACGCGCAGGTTTTACGTCAGTCAAACGCAAGCCTGCCAACCCATAAGGTTCTTCTCGCTGGAGAAACAGGGGAGGTTGGGGGCTGCTTACGGTATGTATTGGGACTTAAGGTTGATATTTGTTAATTCAGGAAGGTGTATGTAACCGGAGAGAACCGGACGTAACCAGCCCGGTTCTCTCTATCACCTATATATCAACAGTGATGCTTGGGAGAGCGCGCCGCTACTCCTCCGCGTCCTCGCCGGGCGTCAGCCGGTGCATGATCGCGTCGCACACCAGCGCGCCCACCACGGTCTTGGCGTCCTCGATCCGGCCGTCCAGCACCGCGTCGATGAGCTCGTCCAGCGGGACCAGGTCCACGTTGATGAACTCGTCGGCGTCCGGGTCCGACTTCCCAAAGGCAAGACCGGTGGCCATATAGATGTGGATGAGCTCGTCGCAGAAGCCCGCGGAGCTGGCGATGGTGGTAAGGAAGGCGATCTTCTGCGCGCTCATACCGGTCTCCTCAAGAAGCTCCCTGCTTGCGCACTCAAGCGGGTCCTCGCCGGGGGCGAGCTTGCCAGCCGGAATCTCCACGGTCACGCGTCCAAGCGCGGTGCGGTACTGGCGCACCAGGCAGATGCGACCGTCCTCAGTCAGCGCAACCACAGCCACGGCACCGGGGTGACGCACCACGTCACGGATGGCGGCGCGGCCGTCGGGCAGCTCCACGCGCAGGCGGTCAACGTTGAAGATGCGACCGGTCCAGGCCACGTCCTCGGTCAGCGGGTGCTCGGCCAGTGCCGCATCTCGCGGGTCGTCCTCGCCGAGCACGAGGTCGCGCTCCTCGGGCGCTCCGGAGAGGTGGTCCTGCGAGGAACGGTCGCCATCATAGGTAAACGCAACCACGGAATCGCGCATATCGTCTACGGCGCTCCCAAGCTCCTCACGCGTCGGCTGGGTAACGTCACGGGCAGTTATGTTCTCGGACTTCTCGGACATGCGGTCCTCCTGGGTCTTCGCCGTCGGGCTCGTGGCTCGCAAGAACTACTCTAGTCCAAGCAGGCGGGGCTTGTTGGCAGCTGCAGACCGAACGCGTTGACTTTTGTTAAGAACACATTTTTGTACGTCGAGCCTTTCCGCGCGCCGCACGTTTTCATACCTGCTGGCGCTCCACGTACTGCGCCGTTATGCCCAACCGTAGCCCCAATTGTGCACTTTAGTCGACGATGTGTTCGACCGTTACACTGGCCGAACATTCCGCCCCTCATTTTGTCCTTCATCAAACAGCTGTCTGAGGTCACACATATTTTCGACCACGTCACACAGATTAGTCGATGGTTGGTTGATACTTGCCGAACAACCCTTGACTAACCCTATAATTACAGGCACGCGGATAATCGAGCAGAGCAGGCCGCCAAGCCTGACGTATAAGGGGCGTGTACATGGGCGTTACAAAACGAGAGGTTGCCGACCAGCTGGGCGTGGCCAAGCAGACGGTAGTCAACTACATCGACAAACTTGGGCTCTCGCCTGACCATGTGACACGTGTGGGCAAGACCGACGTGCTCGATGACTTTGCTGTCTCGGCACTCGCCGACGCGCTTGGCAAGAGCATCCCCCCGCGCACCCCTCAGAACCCTGACCCAGAGCCTCCTGCCCAGAGCACGGGCAACGATGCCGTAATTGCCGCCCTCAACGGACGTATCAAGGACCTCAAGGAACAGAACGAGCGGCTTGTGGCTGAGCTTACCGAGCTCCGCTCTTCACGTGATCGCGAACTGAGGGAGCTGAGGGAGCAGCTCTCCGTTGCCAATGACCGCTCCGCGCACCTCGCCGACCGCGTTGCCGGCATCGCCGAGCGTCAGCAGGCTATGGCAGCCCTTCCCTGGTGGAAGCGCGGGCACCTTGCTACCAAGTTACTGGGCACTGGAGACGTGTAGGCGGCGTTTCCACCATCGACCACGTGGTCGGCAACCGGTATCGGCTAAATCGACTTTGCCATCATCTACCTGCTCATATTCAGTGGCCCACATCGAACAAGCAGGGAGAGGAATATCGAAGTCAGCCGCGCAGCAGGACAGCACGCGCCGCCCCATGACAAAGAGGCCCGCCGCAGACAGACTCTGCGACGGGCCTCTAAGGGAAGGGGGCAATCCGGAGAGAGCTACTTGCTCAGCGTGAGCGTGTACTCACCCACGTCGTAGGTAGTGCTTCCGGTCATGCCGTTCACCACCTCCTGGTGAGCCGGGACCGTGATGGTCTTGGCGTCGCCAGAGCCGGAAATCGTGGCCGTCAGCGGCTCGCTGCCGTTGATGGACATCGTCACGGCGGTGTCGGTCGCATCACTGATCGTCCCGACGACCTTGGCCGAGCCGTCGGCCGAGGCAATGGTCACGGTCTTGTGGGAGTAGTCCACCGTCATGGTCACGTCGGTGTCAACGACCGCATCACCCGTAACCAGGCCGTACGTGCCCGCATAGGTCTCTGCGTTGAGCTCGTCGACCGTCACGTCAAAGGTAGCGGTGGCGCCGAGGAACGAGCCCGTGACCGTCTTGGTGCCGGTGGTCTCGGAGTCGTAGCCGCTGAAGCTCAGGCGTCCGCCCCAGATGTTCTCGGTGGCTCCGCTCGCGCGGACCACGGTGACGGAGAGCGCGGCAGGATTGAAAGTGTCGCCGGTGTAGAAGGTGTCAAGCTGGGACGCGTCGATCTCAAGGCTCTGGGCAGGGGCGTACACCTGGCCGTAGATGTTCATGTTGCGCGTCATCGCGCCGCCGTAGAGACCGAGGCTGAAGCTCGCCTCCCAGTTGTAGTCACCGTGGTCGGTGTCAAAGATCTGGATGTCGGCGTCCTCGCCGCCCTCGGTGCTCGTGGCGCGCGTGGTGCCGTCAGCGCTCTGGGTGCCAGCAAGGTGAATCACAAAGTTGTTCTCGCCGGACTCGTCCACGTTGTACCAGTAGCCGTACACGTAGGTGACGCCCGGGGCAACCGAGGTGACCGGGCCGCTCAGGGAGCCGTACATGGAGCCGTCCGTGCAGAGGTACATGTCCAGGCACGCCGGGTCGACAACGGTGGCAAACCCCTCGGTGTACTGGCCCTCGAAGAAGTAGGCAACGTCGCCGTTGGCCTCCTTGGCCTCCCAGTCGGAGCGGGGGATGGCGGCGAGCTCGTCAATGGACATGTCCTTGAACTCGTTGTCCGCGTACTTCATCGTGGCGCCGGTAGCGGCCTCCTCGGAGCCGGAGGCAGAATCGGAGCTCGTGGCCGCCCCGGGACCAAGGCTCAGGTTCGCCGCAAAGACCCCCACCACGGCGGCGACCACCAGGACGGCGGCCACCGGCACGAGCTTCTTGGAGCCCTGGCGGTCCTTCTGGGAGACGGGCTTCTCAAAGAAGCACGCCACCACGCAGAGCACGCAGCTTAGAAGCGCGCCGGCCATGTACATCACGCAGAGCAGCGCGTTGCCGCCCGCGTACGTCACGCTGAAGATGACGTCGGCAAACACGAGGTAGAGCTGCGTCACCGAGAAGTACACGGCCACGCCGTAGACCACGGTCTGGATGAGCGCGCCAAAACGCAGGGGCACGAGCGTCAGCGCAACGGTCACCACGACGCCGGCCAGAAGCGCCACGCCGGGCATGATGCCCGTGTGGCCAAGCGGTGCGGCCTCGGCCTGCGTCGCAAAGAACACGACCGCGGTCACCAGCGCCACGAGCCCGGCCACCAGGCAGAGCACCCCGCCGACGCCGCGGTTCTTCATACGTTCAAGCATCTGATTCCACCTCCGTTAGTTCTTCTCGTCGAGGCTCTTGTCGTCAGAGCCGGAGCCGGGACCGTCAGGTACCGGGTGGGACTCGCGGTAGGCCTTCACGCCGTACACGGCGGCGGCTCCCACGGTGAGCGCGGCAAGGACCCCGTCCACCCCAAAGAGGGCCATCTTCCACCACTGCATGGAGTCCGAGACCACCGTGTCGGAGGACAGGGTGCCCATGGAGGACTGCAGCATGACGTAGTAGAGGTAGTGGTTGGAGTCGATGACCTTCTGGAGCAGGTCGCCGTCGTCGGTGGAGTTGATGAGCTTGCCGACCTCGGTGGGACGGGCGGTGTCCAGGCAGAAGATGTTGTTGCCCGCCATGAGCATCTCGGGCGCCGAGGAGTACTCGGAGGCGCTCAGGGCGTCGTCGATAATGAATCCGCCGTAGTTCCACTCGTCGCGGAGGATATGCTGGATGCCCTGGCTCGCGGCGGCGTACATGAGGCCGATGCGGTTGTACGCCGTCATCACGCCGAGCGACTCGCCCGCAGCGAGCGTTCCCTCGAAGGCGCGGATGTAGATCTCACGGATGGACTGCTCGTTGGCGAAGGTGGCGATGCCCTGACGGCCGGCCTCCTGCTCGTTCAGGAAGAAGTGCTTGATCGTGCCGATGAGGCCCTTGGTCCGCATGCCGGAGATGACGTTCTTTGCCGCGTAGTAGCCCAGCATCGGGTCCTCCGAGAAGTACTCGGAGGTACGGCCGGAGTACGGAGATCGCAGGATGTCGGTCGCCGGCGCGTAGGCGATGGGGATGGAGGCGTAGAGCGCGTCCTCGCCATACATCTGGCCAAAGCGGTACTGCAGGTCGGGGTCCCACGTAGCGGCAACGATGGAGAGCGTGGCCCAGCCGGTGCAGTTGCGGCGGTCGCCGAACTTGAACTGGCCGTTCATGCCCTCGGGGCCGTCGACGATGGTGCAGCCGGGCTTGTTGACCGCCTTGACGGTCTTGATGCCCTTGGAGTCGCCCATGTTGAGCAGCAGGTCGTCCATCGTGAGCTGGGAGAGGAAGTCGTCCCACTTGGGGTCGTCAAACTCCACGCCCTTCATGTCGAGGAAGTTGATCTTCTCGTCAAGCTCGACGCCCAGCTGGAAGTCGGAGACGCTCTTGGCGTCGGCCGCCTTCTTGTAGAACTGCATGTTCAGGCCGTCGTACATGGCGTCGTTGACCGTGAGCGTGGAGACGGTCTGCGGGTAGGTGCCCTCCCAGTCCGAGCGCGAGAGGTAGGTGATCTTCTGGTCGTCATTAGCCCAGTAGTTGAGGTCGGCGTCGTCAAAGGTGTTGGTGACCTCGACGTCGGGGCTGTAGGGTGACTGACGGTACTTCTTGGTGTCCGTGTCGGCGTTCTCCGAGGTCCAGAGCTTGGCCGCGTTGGTGTTGGGCTCCGCCGGGTCGCCGTTGTGGTCGACGAGACGGCCCTCAACCTCGTCGCCGCACTTGAGCGCGAGGATGTTGTTGAGAGCCTCGTGGGCGCCGTTGCCCACGGCAAAGTAGTAGTCGCCGGCGTCGAGGATCCAGCCCTTGGCGGAGTTGGCGTCGTAGGAGGCCAGCAGGTAGCACGGGACCTCCAGCTGCACGCTCTGCTCGCCGCCAGCCGGCACGTCGACCTTGGCGTAGGCCACCAGCTGGATCGAGGACTTCTCCACGCCGTTCTGCTTGTCGTAGTCCGTGTAGGGGGACTGCACGTAGAGCTGG
Organism: Olsenella profusa; assembly: GCF_016900315.1. Taxonomy (GTDB): domain Bacteria; phylum Actinomycetota; class Coriobacteriia; order Coriobacteriales; family Atopobiaceae; genus Thermophilibacter; species Thermophilibacter profusus_A. The sequence goes on along the minus strand of NZ_JACSNQ010000003.1, from coordinate 122,432 downwards.
ACGCTGGCCTTGCCGTCCACACTGCCGGTGTTCTCCACGGTGACGCTGGCGGTGAACTTGTCGGCCGCCGCGTCGTAGGTCACGTCGTCGAGCGTGTACTCGTAGGTGGTGTAGGAGAGGCCGAAGCCAAACGGGAAGCAGACCTCCTCGGCGTAGTTCCAGCCGTCGGAGGACGCCTTCACGCCCGCCGTAGAGTCGGCGTTGCCCTGGCCGAGCACGCAGTCCTCGTAGCGCGTCTCGTAGTAGCGGTACCCCACGTAGATGCCCTCGCTGTAGGTCACGAAGCTCTCGCCCGCGGTGCGCGGCGTGCGACCGGCGTAGTCGAAGGAGTGCAGGCCGAAGTTCTCCGCAGACGGGGCGGAGAGCGAGTTGGCCACGAAGGTCGCCTGCGTGTGGCCCGAGGGGTTCACCTCGCCGGTGATGACGCGGATGGCGCCCGGCATGCCGTAGAAGCCGGGGTTGCCCACCCAGAGCACGGCGTCCACGTCATAGTCCTCGAGCCAGCCAAGCTCGAAGGCAAAGACGGAGTTCAGCAGGACCACGGTCTTCTTGAACTGGCCCGACTCCTGGATGGTGTCGAAGATGGCCTTCTCGTTGTCGTCGAGCTCGAGCATGCGCTTGCCGGCGTCGTTGGACATGGCAAGGTCCTGGCCCTCGGTCGCAAAGCGCGAGATCGTCACAAAGGCAACGTCACCGTAGCCCGAGAACGAGCCCTTCACGTCGTCGCTGAAGACGGCAGGGTCGTACTCTCCCACGCTGCTCACCGTGCGGTCGGCGGGGGCGTCGGCGTTGGCGTAGGCGTCAAGCAGGGTCTCGTTGACGTTGAAGCCGGCGTCCTTGAGGGCGTCGACGGGCGTCTTCTGATAGTCCTTGTTGGTGGACGAGCCGCCGGCGGTGCTGCGGAAGACCGGGTCGATACTCCCGCGGCCAAAGGCCGTCACGTTGCGCTCGGAGTCGCTGAGGGGCAGGGCGTTGTCCTTGTTGTAGAGAAGGACGCTGCCCTCTTCCTCTTCGCGCTCGCAGAACTCGTAGGCCGCGGCGATGTAGCGCTCGAAGCCCTCGTCGGAAAGCGAGCCGTCCGCGGTGAACTCGGTCCCGCCGTAGGCGGAGTCCGAGCCGCCGGTCCCGAGTGCGTGGTCGACCTCGCCCTCCTGTTGGAGCGCGACGGTCGTACCGGATGCCATGAGGCTCGTGAGCACGGCGCCGACGCCGGCGGCGCCGAGCCAACGCCGGGTCACGTTCCGGGGCGCTTTTGCTTCTGACATATAACCTCCCTCGTTTCTTACGTGCATGACTCAGCGCACCCGCTGGAGCTGTGCACCGCTCCAGCGGGTTGCGTCAGTGAGTCCACAGTATTTCGACAGGGCGAGAAGTACCTCAGGGTAGGCACGGACGTCAGCAAGAGTGGCCCAATCGACACGCGGCCCCTCCGCGCCCGGGGCTGCGCGGGGCGTCGGGGCGCGCTACGCGGCGTCCTCGCGCTGCTCGTGCACCCGCAGCTCCGCCAGGGGCATGGTCACCACCAGACGGAAGAGGTGGTCCTCCACGAAGAACTCAGCCGTGCCGCCGTAGATCTCCGCCACGTTGCGGATGCTCTTCATCCCGTAGCCGTGCGACGCGGCGTCCTCCTTGGTGGTCACGAGGGAGCCGCCCCGGACGACGGGCTCGGACGGCGTGTAGTTCTCCACGCGCACGACCACCATCTCGCCAACGGGCTCGACGTTCAGCCAGACCACGCGACGGCTGCGGTCCTCCACCTGGGAGAGGCACTCGACCGCGTTGTCGAGGGCGTTGCCAAAGAGGGAGTAGACGTGGTAGCTCCGCATGCCCCCGAGCAGCTGGCCGTCCACGGAGCACACAAGCTGCACGCCGTCCTTCTCGCACGCCGCGCTCTTCTCGGTGAGCACCACGTCAAGGGCCTTGTTGCCCGTGCGGTAGCGCGGGCGCAGCTCGCTCATCTCGGCCTCGAGCTCGGCGCGGTCCTCAGCCTGGGCGTGGGTGTACTGCTGCTTGAGATCGTGGTAGCGGATGTTGATCTTCTCCATGTCCCGCTGCGCCTGCTCGTACTGGACGCGGTCCTCCTCAAGCAGGCGCTCCAGCACGTCGTTCTCCCCCTCAAGGCGCTTGACGCTACAGTTGGTGAGCTCGAGGCACAGGACGGTCACGGCAAGCAGGACGCAGAGGCTATTGAGGCAGAGGTAGCTGGTGAGGTAGCTCGACGAGGAGGAGTCCAGGGTGTCCTCGAGCACCCAGCTTAGGAAGATGGCCGCACCCAGGAAGAGCGCAAGCAGCACCACGGTCTGCATGCGGTTGAACGTGATGCTGCCGTTGTGCAGGTAGGGACGGGTGAACTTCAGGTAGACGGGGACGAGCACGATGACGTTCGCCACGGCGAGAAGAACGAGTGGGCACAAGGTGGGAAGCGGCACCTGATAGTCGATCAGCAGCGCCATCACGATCATGTAGACGAACTTGCTCGTCATGTGCTGCACGGTGTAGGCGCAGGTCAGCGCAAAGAGCGCATGGACGACGTCGCAGCGGAAGCACGCGATTGCCCACAGGAGGACCAGGCCCGCCGAGACGCTCAGCGACACCAGGCCCGGCACGGCCTCCAAGTTGAGCAGCTCGGAGACAACAAGCACCGCGGCCACGCCACCAAACACGACGGCCCACGCGGGGCCGCGGCGCTGGTTCCACGGCACAAAGAAGAGCGCGGCGAACAGAAGACCCAGGCCCACCTGTGCACTGGAAACGAGCCCTATCACGACCGTGCACCCTCCCATCCCCGGTTGGCGAGGTAGTGGGAGAAGTCCCGCCGGAAGCCGTCCCTGAACGTCCGCCCAATGGAGAGGGTCTGCCCACCCACGTGCACGTCGTTGCGCTCCACCGAGGCGATGCGACTCAGATTGACCAGATAGCTTGAGCTGCAGCGAGAGAAGCCGTACGGGGCCAGCTCCGCCTCGGCGGCGCGCATGGTGCCCCGGACGCGCAGCACGGACTCGGAGTCGGTCTCACGCGGATGCACGTAGTAGAGCAGGTAGTGCTTGCGAACCTCGACGCACTCTATGTCCGCCACGCTCACCACGCGCGAGACCCCGCCGTCCTTGAGAACGATCCGCTTACCGGAGCCCTTGCTGCGCATGGCGGCGCGCAGGCCCACCGCGCGCAGGGCACGGCTCAAGAACAGTTGGAACGGGTACCACTCCACCGGCTTCACGATGAAGCCCAGGGCGGAGACGCGGTACCCGTTCACGGCAAACTGCTGGAGGTTGGTGCAAAAGATGATCACGACGCCCGAGTCGGTCTGGCGGATGGTCTCGGCAAGCTCCATGCCAGACATGCCCGGCATGTCTATGTCGAGGTAGAGGATGTCGAAGACGCCGCCAGGCTCGGAGAGGTACACCCCGGCGCTCGGGAACTCCGTGACGCTCAGCGCCACGTCGTTCTCGGCCCCAAAGCGGTCGATGGCCGCGTGGAGCTGTGCGCGATCAGAGGCGTCGTCGTCTACGACGCCAATCCTGACAGTTGCCCTGCTCCCGGCCATGCAAGCACCCCCAGGCTACTGCTTGATCGCGCGTATGCCGATGTCGCTGCGGTAGGTCTTGCCCTCGAAGTCGATGAGCTCGCAGGCGCGGTAGGCCTGTGCGCGGGCCTCCTCGAAGGTCGGCGCCACGGCCGTCACGTCGAGCACGCGGCCGCCGTTGGTGACCAGCTCGCCGTCACGCAGGGCGGTACCGGCATGGTAGACGGTCACGCCGGGCAGCTCCTCGGCGCGCTCGATGCCGGTGATGACCTTGCCCTTCTCGTAGCTGCCCGGGTAGCCGGCCGAGGTCAGCACCACGGAGACGGCCCAGTCGTCGTCCCAGGAGACCATGTCCTCGGAGAGCGTGCCCGAGTCGCAGGCCAGGAACACGTCCACCAGGTCCGCCTTCATGCGCGGCAGGACCACCTGGGTCTCCGGGTCGCCGAAGCGCGCGTTGAACTCCAGGACCTTGGGGCCGTCCTTGGTCAGCATGAAGCCGCCGTAGAGGCAGCCCGAGTAGATGATGCCCTCGGAGGCCAGCTCGGCCACCACGCGCTTCTCGATGTCCACCATCGCAGCGAGCTCCTCGGCGGAGACCAGGTGCTCGGGAACCGGCGAGTACACGCCCATGCCGCCCGTGTTGGGGCCGCGGTCGCCGTCGAGCGCGCGCTTGTGGTCCTGCGCGGTGGCCAGCGGCACCACGGTCGTGCCGTCGGTGAGCGCCAGCAGCGAGCACTCCGGCCCCTCGAGCGTCTCCTCGACCACCACGGTGGTACCGGCCTCGCCGAACGCGCCGGAGAAGCACTCGTGCACGCCCTCCAGAGCCTCCTCGGTGGTCTTGGCCACGATGACGCCCTTGCCCGCGGCCAGGCCGTCGGCCTTGATGACGATCGGCGCACCCTCGCGCTCCACGTACTCGGCGCAGCTGGCCTCGTCGGTGAAGGTGCGGTAGGCGGCGGTGGGGACGCCGGCGCGGCTCATGACCTGCTTGGCAAACTTCTTGGAGCCCTCCATCTGCGCGGCCTTGCCGTTGGGTCCAAAGCACGGGATGCCCGCGGAGCGCACCGCGTCGGCCACGCCGGCCACAAGAGGTGCCTCGGGGCCGATGACCACGAGGCCCACGGCGTGCTCGCGTGCCCAGTTTGCCACGTCCACCGGGGACTCGATGTCTAGCTCGACGGGCTCGGCCAGGGCGTTCATGCCACCGTTGCCAGGCGCCACGTAGAGCTTGCCCGCGCGCGGGGACTCCGCCAGCTTGGCGAGAAGCGCGTGCTCGCGGCCACCGGAGCCCAGAAGCAGGATGTCAACCTTAGCGTCGCTCATGTGTACCTCCTTGGTCAGGCCCCGCGGGGCCGCTCTTGTCTAGTCTGTGCCGTCGGACCGGAGTCAGGCGGTCGCGTCTTCCGGTACGCCCGCCTCGGCCGCGGCGAGGACGTCCACAAGGTCCTCGGCCGTCCCCTCGTCGCCGGGCAGCCGGTCATAGGCGATAGTGGGCACCAGCGCCACGGCGACGGCTCCCGCACCGACGGCCTCTCCCACGGAGACGCCGGCCCGCACCGTGCCCAGGCGGCGCGCGTCGAACTCGTTGGTGTCCAGCGGCTTCTCCAGCGCGCGCAGGGAGCGGGAGTCACCGGTCTCCACCACCACGTAAGTGAGCGGGCCCTCGTTTGCGGCCACGGCGCTCATGGCGTGGGCCAGCCGGCCGGTGAGCTCCGCCAGGTCAGTGGAGCGCGCGAGCTGCGTGACCTCGCCGCGCGTCACCAGATAGAGGCCGCGCTCACCGGAGATCCGCACCCTGAGCGAGGCGGTCGCCCGGCTGAGCAGGCCCGCGTGGGCCCGGCGCGCACGACGGCGCACCAGGGGCGCCGACGTCGCCGGCACCACGAGCAGCCGCACGTGGGAGGCAAGCTCACTCAATGCAGTCGTTGCCGCGTCAAGGTCTGCGCCCCGGGAGCGGTAGAAGGATGCGCGGTCCAGGAGCATCCCCGTGGCGGCGGACCCAGACCCCGAGTCCACCACCTCAACGCGCAGCTCGTCCGCACAGGCGGCAGCCGCCTGCCGCGCGGCTTCCACCGCTGGCGAGAAGCACCCGGCGGAGTGCACGGAGACCACCTCCGTCACCCCACGCGCCGCCAGCGCGCGATAGCACGCCTCGAGGACGGGGGCCATGTCGGCGACGGTCACGGCCGAGCCGTCGGCCGTACCGGACGCGCCCGCGTGACCGTCCGCGCGGGTGGGCCCTGGGTTCTTCTCGCCAAGGGACGCACAGACCACACCAGCACGCTCGAGGAACGCGGCCGGGAGGTCGCAGCCCTCGTCACAGATGATGCCGAAGTTGCCCTCTGCCACAGGTTGGCCCCACGTCGCCGCTTAGTGCCAGTAGCGGTCGATGGTCTGCTCGCGGTCCGGGCCCACCGTGATGATGGACACGCGCACGCCCGCGAGCTGCTCGAGGAAGTCGATGTAGTCCTTGGCCTCGCGCGGGAGCTGGTAGAAGTTGCGGATGCCAGAGATGTCGCACTTCCAGCCGGGCAGGGTCTCGTAGACCGGCTTGGCGTGGTAGAAGACGCTCTGGTGCTCCGGAACGGTGTGGTACTCCACGCCGTCGCACTCGTAGGCCACGCAGACCTTGATCTCGTCCAGGCAGCCGAGCACGTCGAGCTTGGTGATGGCCAGGTCGGTGAGGCCGTTCACGCGCGCGGCGTAGTTCACCACCACGGCGTCGTACCAGCCGCAGCGGCGCTTGCGGCCGGTGGTCACGCCATATTCGTGGCCCACCTCGCCGAGCTTCTCGCCCACCTCGTCAAAGAGCTCCGTGGGGAAGGGGCCCGAGCCCACGCGCGTGAGGTAGGCCTTGGCCACGCCGAGCACGCGGTCGATGTTGGTGGGACCCACGCCCGAGCCGGTGACGGCGCCGCCGGCGGTGCAGCTGGAGCTGGTCACAAACGGGTAGGTGCCGTGGTCGATGTCGAGCATCGTGGCCTGAGCGCCCTCGAAGAGGATGTTCTTGCCGGCCTCGAGCTGCTCGTTAAGGAAGAGGCTGCTCTCCACGATGTAGGGGCGGATGCGCTCGGCGTAGGGCAGGTAGGTCTCGCAGATCTGGTCAACCGTGTAGGTGGGCAGCTCGTAGACCTTCTCCAGGATGGGGTTGGTATAGGCCAGCGCGCTCTCCAGCTTCTGGCGGAAGATCTTCTCGTCCAGCATGTCCTGGATGCGCAGGCCCGTGCGGTTCATCTTGTCCATGTAGCAGGGACCCACGCCGCGCTTGGTGGTGCCGATGAGGTTCTTACCGAGCTTCTTCTCGTGCGCGCCGTCAAGGTCCTTGTGATAGGGCATGACGATGTGCGCGTTGCCGGAGATCTTGAGGTGCTCGGCGGAGATGCCCTGCTCGGCGAGCATGTCGATCTCAGAGAGGAGGATCTCCGGGTCCACGATGCAGCCGTTGCCGATCACGGGGTAGGTGCCCTCGTACATGACGCCGGAGGGAACCTGGTGCAGTGCCAGCTTCTTGCCGTTGGCGATGACGGTGTGGCCGGCGTTGGCGCCGCCGGCGTAGCGGCACACGACGTCGAAGTCGCCCGAGATCAGGTCGGTGACCTTGCCCTTGCCCTCGTCGCCCCACTGAGTACCCACGAGCACTGATGCCGACATAAGCTCCCTCTCGTCGCGAAAGTCACATACACACGGATTATACGGCATGCGCCTGCGAGACGGGTGAGACAGGGGGACGGAGAGAGACAGGGGGACGGGGGAGGTGTCCCACTGGAACACGTGGGACACCTCCCCCGTCCCCCTGTCTCTCTCCGTCCCCCTGTCTCACCTAGCTGTGGAAGCTGTCCACCTCGACGAACTTGGTGGACCCCGGCAAGAACGTAAGCGCGATGTCAGCCAGCGCGCCGGAGCGGTTCTTGGCGATGATGAACGTGGTCTCGTTCATGTCCGGGCGGTCGTCGCGGGCGGCCTCCTCCTCGTTCATCGAGCGGTCGAGCAGGGCCACGATGTCGGCGTCCTGCTCGATGGAGCCGGACTCGCGCAGGTCGGAGAGCTGCGGGCGCTTGCCGGTGCGGTTCTCCACGGTACGGTTGAGTTGGGAGAGTGCCACAACCGGCACCTCGAGGTCCTTGGCCATGATCTTGATGCCGCGGCTCATCTCGGAGACCTCGGTGGCGCGGCTGTCCGCGCGGCGCCCCCCGGCCGGTGGCGAGATGAGCTGCAGATAGTCGATAATCACCAAGCCGAGCGGCTTGCCGTGCAGGATGCGGCGCGCCTTGGCGCGAATCTCGGTGACGGTGGTACCCGGGGTGTCGTCAATCATGATGTCAAGCTGGGAGAGGTCGTTGGTGGCCTGAAGAATCTGCGGCCACTGCTCGTTTCTGATACGGGCGGAGCGGATCTCCTGGAGGCCCACGCGGGCGTTTGCGGCCAGCAGCCTCTGGGCGATCTCCACCTTGGACATCTCCAGCGAGAAGAGCGCCACCGACGCCCCGGCAAAGGCGGCGTTGGTGGCAAGGTTCAGCGCGAAGGACGTCTTGCCCACACCCGGGCGTGCGCCGATGACGATCATCTGGCCGGGACGCAGGCCGAGCAGCGTCTCGTCGATGCGGGGGAAGCCCGTGGAGACGCCGAGCGGCTTGTCGTGGTTGGCGGCGTTCTGCCCGAGGTCCTCGTAGAGGTCCGCCATGATTTCCTCGAGGGACTGCTCGCCAGCGTGGACGTCGCGGTCCGTGACGTCCAGCAGGAGCTTCTCGGCGCGGTCCACAACCTCCTTGGTGTCCTCCGGGGCGTCGAAGGCGAGGGCCGTGATCTGCGCCGCAGCACTGATCATCTTGCGGAGCGTGGTGTCACGGTGGAGCATCTCCACGTGCCGGCGCCAGCCCACCAGCGCCAGCGAGTTGTTGCCCAGGCCCAGCAGGAAGCTCCGACCGCCCACGCGCTCGAGCTCGCCGGAGCTCTTGAGGTAGTCGGCCAGGGAGATGGTGTCTATGGGGAGGTTCTTGTCGAACATCTCCCGCATGGCAAGAAAGACCGTGCGGTTGGAGGGCAGGTAGAAGTCGTCCGGCTCAAGGTCGATGAGGCACTCCTGCAGCGCGTCGGGGGAGACGATCATGGCGGAGAGCACCGAGGCCTCGGCCTCGGGATCCTGCGGCATGGAGGCGCCCTCGCCGCCGACCGTCATCCTGGTTGGGTTCACTGAGTAGTCACTCTGCGCCACGGCTCTCTCCTCGCTCCCGGTCCGTCCGTACATTCTAGCGAAGGCCCCGCCCATGGAAGTGATACGTGGGGACAGTCCCTTCGTGTCATTCATCGACGGCCCGCTGTCAAGGGGTCATTTTCAGCGTCTCCGGTCTTCGACACGCCCGATGAGAAAAAACTCCCCGTCAACCGGCGGATTCTTCATCTTTCGACGTTTTCATCATTTCTATTCCCGCAGGATTTCAAAAGTTTTAGACAATTCTTCCAGTTTTCAACAGAGCCGGAAGGCGGCGGGCCGGACCTATGACAATGTATGTAAAAGCGTGATATGCCTAACAAAGCCGCAGGTAAACGCTGGTATCGACATTCAGAGCCAAAGAGGAGCCCCGGCTGGTCTCCTGCCAGCCGAGGCTCCTTCTTACACTTTGCTGACCTGCGGTTATTGTAGAAACTCCCAGCTCAGCGAGAGGCTCGTTGAAAACCTCGTGCCGCGCCTACTCGGCGTCGGCGGCCTCCTCGGTGACCTCGGCCTCAGCCTCGGTCTCGGCGGCGTCGGCCTCCTCCTCGGCGGCCTCCTCCTCGGTCACGCCCACGAGGACGTTGACCACCGCGGTGATCTCACGGTAGAGGTTGACCTCGACGGCGTGCTTGCCAGAGGTCTTGATGTTGTTGCCGCGGCCGACGCGCTTGCGGTCGACCTCGACGCCGAGCTGAGCCTTGATGGCGTCGGCGATCTGGGCGGGGGTGACGGAGCCGAACAGCTGGCCCTCCTCGCCGATCTTGGCGTCGACGGTCACGGACTTGCCGTCGAGCGCGGCCTTGGTGGCCTCGGCGGTGGCGATGCGCTGTGCCTCGCGCTTCTCGATGTTGTGACGACGCTCCTCGAGCTGCTTGATGTTGCCCGGGGTGGCAGGCTGGGCGATCTTGTTGGGGAACAGGTAGTTCTCCGCGTAGCCCTGGGCGACCTCTACGACGTCGCCCTCTCCGCCCTTGCCCCGGAGCTCACCCAAAAGGATGACTTTCATGTGACACTCCTTCGGTCGATCGGCCGAAGCCGACCCTAGTCTTGACCCGCGATCTGCTTGTCGCCAGGCCGCCCGCCACGCGCGAGGTGGCGGAAGTTGGCCCACACGTCCACGAGACCTACGAGGGTCATTACGAAAAACTGTACTTCGAGATAGAGCGCCGCGCCGCCGAGCACCAGGCACGCGAGCGGCCCGAGGTGGTGCCGCCCAAGGAGCCAGGCGAACACCGCGAGTCCCTGCGCCGCAAGGGCGACTCTCAGGGCCATGACCACGTTGGCCGCGACCATGAGGACGACGCCTGCCACCGGCCCAGAGGCCGTGAGCCCAAAGGCAAGCCCGGCGACACCTGCCACGAGGACGCCGACCACCCACAGCGGGAGGTCGAACTCCGCGTGACGCGGCATCCTCACGGACGGCTCCGGGATCCGCGCTACGGCAAGCGTCACTCCCACCGAGGCGAAGAGGTACTCGGCCACGGTGGACAGGACGTAGGCGGTTGGCCACATGATGGCCATCACGGCCCGGACCTGCTGCATCAGGGACGCTGCCGCCACCGAGGTCTCGGAAAGCGAGTCCTGGTAGGCAGACACGAGCGAGTCGACGCTTGCGGCGATGGTCGTGCCCTGGGCGGCGCTGACGACGCTGTCCGCCCCAATCTGCGCAAGCGCCGCAAGGGCGACCGCCACGCAGGCCACACCGGGCGTGAGCCGACCCCGAAGGGCAAGCTCGCCCGCCGCGCACGCCAGAAGGCAGCAGATGACGGCAGCGACGATGGACGACGGCCCAAGCGTCACGCTCAGGGCCACCGCGGGGGCGACGGAGGCCACCAGCCCCGCCACCTTGCCATGCGGCCCTCCCGTAAATGACGCAGAGACGAACCCGTACCCTACGAGCGCCGGGGCGAGCAACGCCATCGATGATGACGCCACCGCACCTCCGAGCACGCAGAAGAACAGGCCCGAGGGCAGCGAAAGAGCCGGCCGGCGTGGTCCGTTCCCCTGACCGGCGGGCACGATGCCCCGTTCGTCAGTGGAGCGCTCACGCGCATCCCCCGCCCCCTGCGGGGGTGTGGGGAAGCCGTTGTCGGGCCAGCCGCTCATTGCCTGCGCTCTTCTCCCGAAAAGGCGCCTAGCCGCGGTTGCGGCCGCCGCGGCTGGAGACCACGGGGATGGTGTAGGGAAGAAGCGCCATCTCGCGGGCGCGCTTGATAGCGAGCGCGATGTCGTGCTGGTGCTGCGTGCAGACGCCAGTGACGCGGCGCGGCTTGATCTTGCCGCGGTCGGTCATGTACTTGCGGAGAAGCTGCACATCCTTGTAGTCGATGTACTCGGTCTCCTCCTTGCAGAACTGGCAGTACTTGCGACGCGGCTGGCGCTGATAGTCTTGCTTCTGCTTAGCCATGTCTTGTTTTGCCTTTCTGTTGGCGACGCAGGCTCACGCCCTGTCGCCCGGTGGTTAGAACGGGATGTCCTCGTCGTAGACGTCAGTCGCCGGCGGGGTCTGGACGGGCCGCGTGTAGCCGCCCTGCTGCGACATGGCAGGCGCGGGCTGCGGGGCGGCGGCAACGGGCGCGCCGTACGACGAGGTTGCCTGGTAGGAAGCCTGCGCGCCGCCACCTTGCTGGTCCCTCGAACTGAAGAGGTCCACCTCGTCGACGACGACCTCGAGCTTGCTGCGCCTCTGGCCGTCCTTGGTCTCCCAGGAGCTGTACCGAAGCTTGCCCTCGACGGCAACCTTCGAGCCCTTGGAGAGGAAGCGGGAGAGCGGTTCGGCGCGGGCGCCAAAGACAACGCAGTCAACGAAGTTGGGGTAGTCCTCCCACTCGCCGGACTGCTGGTTGCGACGACGGTCGTTGACGGCGACACCAAAGGAAAGAATCTGCATGCCGCTGTTCGTCATGCGCAGTTCGGGGTCCCTGGTCAGGTTTCCCGAAATGTTCACCCTGTTGATGCTCATGACTCACTTCCTCTCTGCGGGCCGCTTGGGCCCGCGCTTCCATGCCTAGTCCTTGTCCGGACGACGGACCACCATGTGACGCTTCACGGCGTCGTTGATGCGCAGAACTCGGTCGAGCTCGGCGATAACGGTGGGATCTGCGTGGAAGTTGATGAGGATGTAGTCACCCTCGGTAAGGTCGTCGACCTCAAAGGCGAGCTTGCGCTTGCCCCAGTCCTCGACGCTGTCAACCTTGCCATCGCCAAGGGCGACCTCGATGCGCTTCATGATGCCAGCGCGGGTCTCCTCGTTGCACGTGGGGTCGACAAAGTACAGCAGTTCATAGGCCTTCATGTGTTTCACCTCCTCTGGGCTAATGGCTCCGGGAAGTGAAGGTGCGCCCGGAGCAGGAAAGGTTCGACTGGACATCCTATCACAGTCAACGGGTACCTGCGAAAACCTCCACGACTTCCCCTCTTCCGGGATGGTACCCAGCCGGCGTGACAGATGACGCACGCCTGCCTTCCCACACCCTTTCACCAGTGCGGGGTCCGCCGTGGTAGGAGCCCATAACGCAGAGGACGCCGGAAGGCGCGCTGCCTCCCGGCGTCCACATGGTCTTCACAGGCACGGCGTGACGGCCCCTAGGAGATGGGTCCCTCGGGCTTCGCGGGGCCCTCCGGCCCCTCCTCGCTCACCGGCGAGAAGGACGTGGGCTCGCTGCCCTGCGCGGGAGCGGCGGGCTCGGGCGGCGCGGGCGGCGCCACGGGGCCGTCCTGGGACGCAGCCGGCGGCTCGGGCGGCTCGGGGCTGGCCGCGGGTACCGGGGTGGGCGCGGACTGCACCGGCGCTGCGGGAGCCACGTTTACAACTGGTGCGGCCGGGACCTGCGCGGCGTCTGGCGCCGCGGCGGCGGGCGTGACCTCCCTGACCCAGGAGCCGTCGGTGTAGTCGGTCTTCTCGCCGGCGGGGGACGGGGCTGCCGGGGTCGGGCTCACGTTGTAGGGCGTCGCGCTGTCGGGGCTCGTCCCTGCGGGAGCGCCGGCAGTAGGCGCGGCCTGCGCAGGGTCGGCAGACGGGGCCGGGCCGGAAGCGGGGGCACCCGGGGTCGGCGGTACGGGCGGCTGCTGCGGGGCGGAGCCGTAGCCGTAGGAGGGGCCGGCGTCGCGCGGGTCGCTCACGTAGGGAGGCAGCGGGTCCTCCTCGCGGGTCCAGGCACCCACGTTGAACTGACGCATCCAGAGGCCCACGGACGTGAGGGCGAGCATGTTCACCACGATGCCAAAGAAGCCGCCGACCAGCGTCAGCACCACGAGGGCCGGCCACTGGGAGAGCAGGATCGAGATGACCCGAGAGATTATGAGGCCGGCGAGCATGGAGTCTGACATGATGCTCTCATAGGCCGCGATGTACTCGAAGAGGTAGATGAGCTGCGGGAGGATGCTCATCATCGTCGCAAAGACCACGACGAAGGTGATCGCGCCGATGATGACGCTACCCACGACCTGGATGCCCAGGACGCGCAGGAGGCCGCCTGCGTCGTGCGAGGCCATCTGCCAGATCGTGGGCACACGCAGGCCGGCCTTGATCTCCTGGTAGATGGTGGCGCGGACGAGGGCCGCCATGAGCACGAGGTTCAGGAAGATGCCGAAGACGGTCCACGCAAACGAGAGCAGGCCGCCCAGAAGCGGGACCACGGCCAGCACGCCGCCGATGAGGCCCACGCAGATGCCCCAGACGACCATCACCACCAGGGCGCGCCAGCCGCTGGCGATACAGGCGCCCACGGCCACGTCGCGCTGCTTGGGGGCGGAGTTGACGCCCCAGGCGGTCAGGCGTGCCCACTCGAGGACGTAGCCCATGACGCCGAGTACTCCCACGACGGGCACGAGCAGTGCCACGGTCATGACGAGGACGGGCTTGACCCAGCCACGGTCCCTGGTAAGCAGGGCCCAGGAGCGCGCAAAGTAGCGGTCGCGGCGGAAGCCTTCGAGTTCGTTCTCAGATACCATCTGTCCCCCCCTTGGTCGTGGACTTCCTGTAGCGTACCCCAAACGTACGGGGGAAGGTTTGCAGGGGAGGCAGTTTAGCGACATGAAAAAGGCCGACCCGCGCCTGCGTGCCGACCCATTCATGCTCTGGCGGAGGAGGAGGGATTCGAACCCTCGTACCCCCGAAGGGGTAAACGGTTTTCGAGACCGCCGCATTCAACCACTCTGCCACCCCTCCGAAGGGTGACGTGGCGCCCGAAGGCGCCACGAGAAAGTTCTGGCGGAGAGTCAGGGATTTGAACCCTGGAGACGCTTTAGGCGCCTACACGATTTCCAATCGTGCTCCTTCGGCCACTCGGACAACTCTCCATGAAATGCTGCAGCGGTCAGTATAGCGTAAGAGCGCCCCGCGCGCGACCACAATCTCATGGTTTTTCTCGCCTCGGTGTGATGCGGGGTGCGCAACAATGGACGGGCATCGCAGGAGTGACCCAAGGAGCGCACGTGCCAGAGATCTTCTCCACCATCAACCCCGAGTTCGCGGCCGTTTCGCTGCCCACGTGGGTTGACCTCGCGTCGGTGATCGTGGGGTCTGCGGGCGGCGTGCTCGTAGCCCGCGTGCGACACCTGGACGCGGTGGGGTTTGTGGGACTGGCCCTCCTGTGCGGGCTGGGCGGCGGCCTCATCCGAGACGTCATGATGCAGGTGGGGAGCGTCTACATGCTGGACTCGCCGTTTGCCATCCTGGCGAGCGCCGCCACGGGTCTGCTGGGCTTCCTCTTCCCTCGCTCCCTGGACAGCGTCCCAAACCTCCTGGAGTGGCTGGACATCATGGCCGTGGCGCTCTTTGCGCTGGTGGGCACCGACAAGGCGCTGGTCTACGGGATGCTCCCGGCCTCGTGCGTGCTCATGGGCATCATGACCGGCGTGGGGGGTGGCATGCTGCGCGACGTCTTCCTGGGCGAGGTGCCACGGATCTTCCAGCGCTCGAACCTCTACGCGGTCTGCGCGCTGGCCGGGTCGGTCGTCTACTACCTTGCCGTGGTGCTGTGCTCCCTGAACAAGCTCTGGGGCGCGGTCCTCTGCATCCTCGTGACCATCGGGCTGCGCCGGTGGTCCCTGCGGTTCAACGTCAAGACGCCGGCAGACGTGGACCTCGCGCCGCGCGTGGTCGAGCCGGTGCAGCGCGCTGCCCGGCGCGTCCGCGTGACACGCTGGCGCAAGGCCCACAGGCGCTCGCGGCGCGGCTAAGAAAAACGCCTGCGCCGCCGGAGAGGCGACACAGGCGAACGGAGCGGTTGCGCGTCACAGAGGCACTGCGAGACGCTACTTCTTCACCTTGCCCGTGCGCACGGCCCACTTGCGGCGCTCGGTCTCGGAGAGGATGCGCTTGCGCATGCGGATGCTCTTGGGCGTGACCTCCACGAGCTCGTCGTCCATGATGTACTCGAGCGCCTCCTCCAGCGTGAAGGTGCGCGGAGGGGTGAGCTGCACCGCGATGTCGGCGGTGGAGCTGCGCTGGTTGCCGAGGCTCTTGGTGCGTGCAATGTTGACCACCATGTCGCCGGGCTTGGAGCGCTCGCCCACGAGCATGCCCTCGTAGCACTCGTCGCCGGGACCCACGAAGAGCTGGCCGCGCTCCTGCAGCGTGCCGAGCGCGTAGGCCACGGCCTTGTCGGTGGACATGGAGATCATCGCGCCGTTCTGGCGCACGCCGATCTCACCGGCATAGGGGCCGTACTCGAGGAACGTGTGGTAGAACACGGCCTCGCCGTGGGTGACGTTCAGGATGCGGTTCTTGAGGCCCATGATGCCGCGCGTGGGGATCTTGAACTCAAGGTGGGTCTGCGTGGTGCCGGTCTCCATGCTCGACATGGTGCCGCCGGCGTTGCCGAAGACCTCGATGACCTTGCCGGAGTACTCGCCGGGACACTCCACCACGGCCTGCTCCACCGGCTCGGTCATGGCGCCGTTCTCGTCCTTCTTGAAGAGCACGCGCGGGCGGCCCACCTGGAACTCGAAGCCCTCGCGGCGCATGGTCTCCATGAGCACGGAGAGGTGCAGGATGCCGCGGCCGGCCACCTCGATGCCGGTCTTGTCGGGAAGCTCCTCGATGCGCATGGTCACGTTGTTCTCGCGCTCCTGCATCAGGCGCTCCTTGAGCTGGCGGCCGCCCACGATGTCGCCCTCGCGGCCCACGAGCGGGGAGGTCGACGGCTCGAAGATGACGGAGAGCGTCGGCGGGTCGATCTCGATGGGCTCCAGCTCCACGGGGTTGTCGGGGTCGGTGTAGACGTCGCCGATGTCGGTGGAGTCCACGCCCACCACGGCCGCGATGTCGCCGGCGGCCACCTCGGTGGCCTCCTTGCGGCCCAGGTAGTCAAAGGTGAAGAGCTGCTTGACCTGGCTCATGGCACGGGAGCCGTCGTTCTTCACCACAAGGATCTTGTCGCCGTCGTGGATGGTGCCGGAGTAGATGCGCCCGATGCCGATGCGACCCACGTACTCGGAGTGGTCGATGGTCACGCACTGCATGGCCAGCGGGCCGTCCACGTCCACGTCGGGGGCGGGCAGCGCGTCCACGATCATGTCCAGCAGCGGGTACATGTCCATGTTGCCGTCGTCGGGCGCCAGGCGGGCGAAGCCGTTGACTGCGGAGGCGTAGACCACGTGCTCCATGGCAAACTCGAGCTGCTCGTCGGTGGCGCCGAGGTCCATCATGAGGTCGAGGGAGTCGTTGACGACCTCCTCCGGGCGCGCGCCCTCGCGGTCGATCTTGTTGACCACAATCATGATGGCCAGGTGCGCGTCGATGGCGTGGCGAAGCACGAAGCGCGTCTGCGGCATTGGGCCCTCGGCGGCGTCCACCAGCAGCAGCGCCCCGTCGGCCATGCGCAGCACGCGCTCCACCTCGCCACCGAAGTCGGCGTGGCCCGGCGTGTCGATGACGTTGATCTTGACGCCCTGATACTCGATCGAGATGTTCTTCGCCAGGATGGTGATGCCGCGCTCGCGCTCCTGGTCGTTGGAGTCAAGCACGCGCTCCTGGACCTGCTGGTTCTCGCGGAAGGCGTCCGTGGCCTTGAGCATCTGGTCCACGAGCGTGGTCTTGCCATGGTCGACGTGCGCGATGATCGCGATGTTTCTAATGTTCTCCTGGCGCATGGGTCCCTCTCGGTCTGTTCTGTGTGCAACTATTCGGCAACCGGTGCATTATACAGCGCGGACGGTATGCATGGCGAGAAGAACCCGCAGGTCACAGACTCTATAGGAAGCGCCCAAGGAGACCCGGGCCGATGGCGGTATGCGTGGCCGCCGGCACGCCTACAGCAGCGGCTCCATCTCGCCGGCCGGCGCGGGGTCGGTCCACGTGAAGCCGTCGCCGGCCCCCTTGCCGTCGATCAGAGAGAAGGCCGAGTAGCTGCGGTAACCCCGCTCGCCGAACTCCAGCAGCAGCGCGTCCGCAAAGGAGCCGTCGTCATCTGCCACCGCGCCCTCGTAGGCGATCGCATAGCGCACCGCGCCGTGGCCCGCCGCCTCGCGAACACGGGCACGGGCTCCCTCGAGGCAGGCCTCCGGGCCGTCGTCCACGAACTCGTAGCTTGACACCCTGCCGCCAGCGTCCTGCACGGCAAGGAGCACCTCAAACGGCTCTCCGTCTGCAAGCAGGTCAAACGCATCGCCCATGAGCGTGCTTGCGAGCTCGTCGGTCTGGGGGGAGACCCCCTCCCTCAGGTTCTTCTCGGCCATGAGGCTCCTTTGCGTCACGTGTCCTGCTGGGATGATACCGCAGCATAAGGAAAAGCCGGGGCCCGAGGGTCCCGGCGAACGTGTGGTGGAGACGATGGGGATCGAACCCACGACCTCAGGCTTGCAAAGCCCGCGCTCTCCCAGCTGAGCTACGTCCCCTCTGGGCCCGGCGCAGAAAGCTCGCCGGAAAAGAATAATCGCCCCAGCGGCGACTCGGCTAACGCTGGGGCGACTATTGTCAGGAAGTGGTGGGCCTGACAAGGTTCGAACTTGTGACCTCCCGGTTATCAGCCGGACGCTCTGACCAACTGAGCTACAGGCCCAACGCAAGGAGATATATTACACAGCCCCCCGCCGAGGGTCAACACCTTTTTGCAATTTCTTTTCTGCCGGTGCGCACAGGTTGCGAAGGCCCCGCGATTGGGTAGGATATGCCAACGGAAAGAGAAGGGAGACGGCGTGCCGCTGAGACGGATGGACATACAGAGCGTGGTCGTGGGCGGGGGACCGGTCGCGTCCCTCATCGTCCTCGTCACGCACGACGTGCCGGCCGGCGCCACGCCGCAGCAGCTCCCGATCCGCATCGGCTCCGTGGAGGCCACGGCCATCACGATGGGCGTACGCGACCGCTCCGGCGGGCGGCCCATGACCCACGACCTCCTGAGCGCCGTCATTGCCGAGCTCGGGGGCCGCTGTCTCAGCGTGCGCGTCATGTCCGTCCAGGGCACGACCTTCTTTGCGCAGGTGGAGCTTCTGGACGCGGCCGGGGAGCGCCACTACGTGGACGCACGCCCCTCGGACGCGATCGCGCTTGCGGTGCGCGAGGGCGTGGCCATCTACGCGGACGAGTCCGTGCTGGCCGCCGCCGCGCTACCGGACTTCCGCGGCGTCGAGGCCGACGAGCGCGCGCACGAGCTCGAGGAGTTCCACGCCTTCGTGGAGCAGCTCTCCCCGGAGGACTTCAACGTGGCGCACGGCGAGCAGGACGGCGAGTAACCGGAGTCGCGCCGCGTCCACCAACTTGCCGTGCGTCTGCGCCTGATTCGCCGGGCGTGTGCGTTTTCGCCGCCAAAATCACCGCCCGTGTGCGCACCCCTACGCACACGGGCGGTTTTTCTCGCACCTCCTACGCACACTCCCAGGGATTCCCGCGCAGCACACATCCCCGCCAAATCCCGCACCAGGGCGGCGGAACAGCCTGCGACAACATGGCCAGTCACAGGCGGCACGGCTCGCTCCCCGCAAAAGGGCGGCCCGCGGCGAGAAGAACCCGCGGACCGCCCTTCGTCTCACTCCTGCGCGGCACAGCGCCGCGACAGGCTACTCCTCGTCGTCGATCAGGTCGTCGGAGAGCTCCTCGTCGCCGCCGATGTCGACGCTCTCGGGCTCGTCGGCGTCCTTGGCGCCGGCCGCGGCCAGGTCGAGCATGCCCTGGGCCTCGTCGTGCTTCGGGGCCTTCTTCTTGTGCGTCACCATGCGGGCCACGGCGCTCACGCGGTCGCCGTCGGCGAGGTTCATCACCTTGACGCCCTGCGTGGAGCGGCCGAGGCGGCTCACGTCGCCGGACTTCACGCGGATGACGACGCCCTCCTCGCTCACGATCATGAGCTCGTGCTGCGGGCCTACCACGCGGCAGGCCACGAGGTTGCCCTTCTTGGCCGTCATCGCGATGGTGTAGACGCCCTGGCCGCCGCGCTTGTGCTCGGGGTACTCGGAGATGGGCGTGCGCTTGCCGTAGCCGTTCTCGGTGATGACGAACAGGTCGCCGTTGCCGTTGGTGATCTCCATGCCGAGCATCCTGGCCTCGCCCTTGAGGGTGATACCACGGACGCCGGAGGTGTTGCGGCCCATCGCACGGACCTCGGTCTCGTCGAAGAGGATCGCCTTGCCGTCAGTGGACACCAGGATGACCTTCTCGCCGGGGCGCACGCGGCGGACGTTGACGAGCTCGTCGCCCTCGTGCAGGTTGATGGCGATGATGCCGTCGCGGCGGCTCTTGTCGTACTCGCTCATGGCCGTCTTCTTGACCATGCCACCGCGCGTGGCAAACATCAGGTACTCGTCCGCGGGGAACTCGCGCGTGGTGATGACCGCCGTGGGGTGCTCGCCCTCAGCGAGCGCGAGCACGTTGACGATGGCCGAGCCGCGCGCCTGGCGGCTGCCGATGGGCAGCTCGTGCACCTTGAGACGGTAGACCTTGCCGAGGTTGGTGAAGAACAGCACGTAGTCGTGGGTGCTCGCCACAAAGAGGTCCTCGACGAAGTCGTTGTCCTTGAGGGAGAGGCCCTGGACGCCCTTGCCGCCGCGCTTCTGGGAGCGGTAGGTGGCCACCGGGATGCGCTTGACGTAGCCGGTGTGGGTGATCGTGACGACCATGTCCTCGTCGGCGATCAGGTCCTCCACGTCGAGGTCACGCGCGGCGCCGGAGATCTCCGTGCGGCGCTTGTCGCTGTACTTGGACGCGATCTCGCGCATCTCCTGCTTGATGACCGCGAGGATCTTGTTCTCGTGGGCGAGAAGGTCCTCGTAGTAGGCAATCGCCTTGCGCAGGCCCGCGAGCTCCTCCTCAATCTTGTCGCGCTCGAGGCCGGTGAGGCGGCGCAGGCGCATCTCGAGGATGGCCTGGGTCTGCTCGGGCGTGAAGCCGAAGCGCTCGATGAGGCGCTGGGAGGCCTCGGTGTCGGTCTGCGAGGAGCGGATGATGTGGATGACCTCGTCGATGTTGTCGAGCGCGATGAGGTAGCCCTCGAGGATGTGGGCGCGGGCACGCGCCTTCTTGAGGTCGTACTCGGTGCGACGGGTCACCACGTCGACCTGGTGGTCCACATAGCAGCGCAGGATCTCGCGGAGCGAGAGGCACTTGGGCACGCCGTCCACGAGCGCGAGGTTGTTCACGCCGAAGGTGGTCTGCAGCGAGGTGAACTTGTAGAGGTTGTTGAGGACGACCTCCGGCACCACGCCCTTCTTGAGCTCGATGACCAGGCGCAGGCCCTTCTGCGTGGACTCGTCGCGCATGTCGGAGATGCCCTCGATGCGCTTCTCGTTGACGAGCTGCGCGATCTTCTCCTGCAGCGTGCCCTTGCTCACCTGGTAGGGGATCTCGGTGAAGACGAGGCGCGAGCGGCCGGTCTTGGTGGACTCCACGTGTGCCTTGGCGCGCACGGTGAGCGAGCCGCGGCCGGTCTCGTAGGCCTGGCGGATGCCGTCGGAGCCCATGATGATGGCGCCGGTGGGGAAGTCCGGGCCGGGCATGACCTGCATGAGCTCGTCGACCGTGATGTCGGGGTTGTCGATGAAGGCACAGGTGGCCTCGACGGCCTCGCCGAGGTTGTGTGGCGGGATGTTGGTGGCCATGCCGACGGCGATGCCCGAGGAGCCGTTGACCAGAAGGTTGGGGAAGCGCGCGGGCAGGACCTGCGGCTCTGCGAGGGACTCGTCGTAGTTGGGCTGCCAGTCGACGGTGTCCTTCTGCAGGTCGCGCAGGAGCTCCATGGCGGGCTTGGCCAGGCGGCTCTCGGTGTATCGCATGGCCGCCGCGCCGTCGCCGTCGATGTTGCCGAAGTTGCCGTGACCGTCGATCAGCGGCACGCGCATGGAGAACCACTGGGCCAGGCGGACCATGGTGTCGTAGACGGCGGAGTCACCGTGCGGGTGGTACTTGCCGATGACCTCGCCGACCGTCCAGGCGCTCTTCTTGTGCGGTCGGTTGGGGAAGATGCCCGACTCGTTCATGGCGTAGAGGATGCGGCGGTGCACGGGCTTGAGGCCGTCGCGCACGTCCGGCAGGGCGCGCGCGGTGATAACCGACATCGAGTACTCGATGAAGCTCTGCTTCATCTCGTGGCCGAACTCGCTGATTTGCAGCGAGCCGCCGTTGATGTCCGTCTCGCCGGCGTCCTCGCCGCGGGCGTTGGTGCCGAAGCTCTCCTCGAGCTCGCCGTCGTCGGCGTCGTCCTCATCATCGGAGTCGTCCTCGATGTAGACGTCTCCGGTGGCGTCGTCGCCCTGCTCGGCGCGGGCGAGAAGACGCCTCAGGTCGTCGGGCATTCCGTCGGGGGTGGTGTTGTTCTCGTCTGCCACGTGTGGCCTTTCTCTGGGTGATACGAAGTGGGGTTACGCGTCGAGGAAGCGGGCGTCGTGCGCGTGCTTCTCGATGTAGTCGCGCCGGTACTCGACCTGGTTGCCCATGAGCTCGCGCACGGCACGGTCGGCCATGGCGGCGTCCTCGATGGTCACGCGCTGCAGAATGCGCGTCTTGGGATCCATCGTGGTGGACGCGAGCTGCTTGGGGTCCATCTCGCCCAGACCCTTGTAGCGCTGGACGGAGTAGCCCTTGCGCTTGCGGCCCGAGCCCTTGATGGCCGCCTGGGACTTGTCGGTCTCGTCCTCCTCGTCGGGGTCGAGCCCAAGGCCGCGGATGGTCTGGCGCAGCAGCTCGTCCTCGGGGGTCTTGCCGTCGGGGTAGACGTAGTGGATCTTGTTGCGCACCTTCACGCCGAAGATGGGCGGCGTGGCAATGTAGACGTAGCCGGCGTCGATGAGCGGGCGCATGTACTTGTAGAAGAAGGTCATCAGCAGGATGCGGATGTGCGCGCCGTCGACGTCGGCATCCGTCATGATGATGATCTTGTGGTAGCGCGCCTTGGAGAGGTCGAAGTCGCCGCCCTCGCCGGTGCCGGTGGTCACGCCGGTGCCGATGGCGGTGATGAGCGCCTGGATGGTGTCGGACGAGAAGGCCCTGTGGTCGCCCACGCGCTCCACGTTCAAGATCTTGCCACGAAGCGGCAGGATGGCCTGGATGTCGCGCCGGCGACCGTCCTTGGCCGATCCACCTGCGGAGTCACCCTCCACGATGAAGAGCTCGGTCATCTCGGCGTCGCGCACCGAGCAGTCGGCCAGCTTGCCGGGAAGCGCGGCGCTCTCGAGCAGGCTCTTGCGGCGCGTGGCCTGGCGCGCCTTCTGGGCCGCAAGGCGACCCTTGGCAGCCTGGGAGGCCTTCTTCAGGATCTCCTTGGCCTGGTTGGGGTGCTCCTCGAGGTACTCGGCCATGCCCTGCGACACAATGCGGTTGGTCAGTGTGCGCATATAGGAGCTGCCGAGCTTGGCCTTGGTCTGGCCCTCGAACTGCGGGTCGGGAAGCTTCACGGAGATGACGGCCGTGAGTCCCTCGCGGATGTCGTCGCCGGTGAGGTTGGCGTCCTTCTCCTTGATGATGTTCTGCTTGCGGCCGTAGTCGTTGATCACCTTGGTGAGGGCGGTGCGGAAGCCCTCGAGGTGCATGCCGCCCTCCTCGGTGTAGATATCGTTGGCAAAGGAGAGCGTGTGCTCGGAGTAGCCGGTGTTCCACTGCATGGCCACCTCGACCTCGCCCATCTGGGACTCCGGCGCGTCGGCGGCGGAGCGCCCCTCGATGTAGATGGGGCGGGAGAGGCCGGGGAGGATGTCCTTCTCGGCGTTCAGGAACTTCACGAAGTCGATGATGCCGCCGGCGTAGCAGAACTCCTCGGTGCGAGGCATGAGCTCGCGCTCGTCGGTGAG
Source organism: Olsenella profusa (assembly GCF_016900315.1). Taxonomy (GTDB): domain Bacteria; phylum Actinomycetota; class Coriobacteriia; order Coriobacteriales; family Atopobiaceae; genus Thermophilibacter; species Thermophilibacter profusus_A. The sequence continues at coordinate 99,477 of NZ_JACSNQ010000003.1, read as the reverse complement.
GGAGATCTTGAGGTTCTTGTTCAGGAAGGCCGTCTCCTGAAGGTGGTCGTGCAGGGTGTCCCAGCTGTAGACCGTGGTCTCGAAGATCTCCTCGTCCGGCCAGAAGGTGATCGTGGTGCCGGTGGCCTTGGAGGTGCCCACGACCTTCATCTTCTGCACGGTCTTGCCGCGCTCAAAGACCATCTCGTAGATCTTGCCGTCGCGCTTGACCTGCGCGATGAGCTTCTTGGAGAGCGCGTTGACCACGGAGACGCCCACGCCGTGGAGGCCGCCGGAGACCTTGTAGGCGTTGTTGTCGAACTTGCCGCCGGCGTGCAGGATGGTGAGGACCACCTCGAGGGTCGGGATCTTCTTGACCGGGTGCTTCTCCACGGGGATGCCGCGGCCGTTGTCCTCGACGGTGATCGAGTTGTCCGGGTGCACCGTCACGCGGATCTTGGTGCAGAAGCCGGCCATGGCCTCGTCCACCGAGTTGTCCACGATCTCCCACACCAGGTGGTGCAGGCCGGACGCGGACGTGGTGCCGATGTACATGCCGGGGCGCTTGCGGACGGCCTCGAGTCCCTCGAGGATCTTAATCTCGCTCGCGCCGTACTCGTTCTCGTTCTTCTTTGCCACGCGTCATCCTCTCTTTGACAAGAGCTGCGGCGATGTGCTCAGGGTTCGATGTTTGTCTGGTCCCAGACCAAAATCTGCCCAGACGATTCAATGATACCGCTTGTGGGGCCGTGAGAGACTGTCTAAGCCCTCATTCACCAATTCCGCTCTGTTCGTCTCGCTCCCGGCGATACGAGAGCCTCATCGCCTGAGAGACGCTGTCCCTCAGCGCGTCAGGCAGGCACGCACAGAGCCTCTCGACCTCTGCGGCCTCCTCCGGCGTGAGCTCCGGCAGCGGGCGAGAAGGACCTCCCGCCGCACCGTCCGCCTTCCTCGGCGCGGCCGCGGCGGCGCGGGTGGGGCGCTTGGACACGCGGAAGGTCACGTCCTGGAAGCGCAGCCCGACGTTTTCCAGCCGCGCGCGGTAGACCTCGCGGTTGGCGGTGAAGTCCGTGACGCGGCTGCGGGAGTCCACGTAGACGATCAGCGTGGGCAGCTGCTCGTGTCCGTGCGGCTCGCGGACGAAGACGCCAGTGGTGTGCGCACGCTCGATGTCCCCGTTCACCGCGTTCCACGCGCGGCCGGCGCTCCACGTGGAACGTACCTCGCCGTGCCCGTCGAGGGCGTCCAAGCACGCGGAGAAGACGTCTGCGGCTGGCGTCGGGGCGGCGGCTCGCCTGAGCTCGGACGCCACGAGCTCGGAGGTCACGGGCGGGAGGTGGTCCGTGCTGGGACGCGCGCCGTCAGTCCTTCTCGCCAAAGCGCACCACCTCCGCCGCATCGATGAGCTCCGGCGAGAAGTACCCGAGGTTGGTGGTGGTGACCACCGTCTGGATCCCACCGCGGACGAAGGACATCACGGCGTCGCGGCGGCGCTCGTCGAGCTCGCTCATCACGTCGTCGAGCAGCAGGACCGGGCGGGAGCCGAGGATCTCCTCGGCGAGCTCCACCTCGGCCATCTTGAGCGCGAGTGCCACGGAGCGCTGCTGGCCCTGGGAGCCGAAGGAGCGGGCGTCGCGACCAGAGATCTCAAAGCGGACGTCGTCGCGGTGGGGCCCCACGCAGGTCTGCCCGCGGCGCAGGTCCTCCGCGCGGGAGGCGGCCAGACGCTCCATGAAGCGGTCGCGCAGCTCGTCACGGCCAAGACCCGCCAGCTCCGTGCAGTTCCCGAGGGTGCACTCGTAGGTGCAGGAGAGCTCCTCGCCGCCCGAGACGGTGGCATAGACCGCCGAGACCTTCCTCGCCAGGCGACCGAAGAGCCGAAGGCGCGCATGGAGCAGTGTGGCGCCGCCGAGCGCCACCGACGCGTCCCAGGCGTCGATGAGCGAGGCGTCCGGGAACTCGTCCTTGAGCAGGCGGTTTCGCTGCTCCACGGAGCGCAGGTAGGCCGAGAGCACGTTGGCGTAGCCGCGGTTGGCCTGCCGGCCGAAGTCGTCCAGCTCCGCGCGGCGGTGCGACGCCCCGCGCTTCACGAGCGCGAGGTCGTCCGGGGTGAAGAGCACGCTCATGAGCGCCTCGGGCATGTCGGCCGCGTGGCAGCGCTTCCCGTTGCGGGAGAACTGCCGGCGCGGGGGCGTCAGCGTGACGTCGCAGCGGGCGTCCAGCACGCGGCTGTCTCCCTCCATCCGCGCGTCAATCCGCGCCGACTCCGCACCATCGCGCACGAGCTGGCGCGGCGCGGGGCGACGGAACGACTGCCCGGCGGTGAGCAGCTGCAGCGCCTCCACGGTGTTGGTTTTGCCGGCCGCGTTGGGCCCCACGAAGACCGTCACCGAGGGCGAGAGCGCGAGCTCGAGGCGCTCGAAGCTGCGGAAGTCCGCGAGGGCGAGCTCTGTGACCCGAAGACCCACGGTCCTTCTCGCTAGAGGCGCACCGGCATGAGCAGGTAGAGGTAGTTCACCTTGCCGTTGCTCTTGAAGATGCCCGGCTGCGTGGAGCCCTGGAGCTCCAGGCGCATGCCCGAGCCCTCGGAGACGGCGTTCACGCAGTCGAAGACGTAGTGGTAGTTGAGGGCGATGGCCATGCTCTGGCCCTCCACCTCGCAGGCAATGGTCTCGGTGGACTCTCCCTGCTCGGGCGAGGAGGCGGAGAGGCGCACCAGGCCTCCGTCGGCGTCGATGTCAAAGCGGACCGAGGCGTTCTGCAGCGCGATCACGGACACGCGCTTGAGCGCGGCCGAGAACGCCTCCACGTCGAGCTCCACTGCGGTGGCACAGGTGGGAGGCAGGAGCTGCTTGTAGTCGGGGAAGTTGCCCTCGATGCGGCGCGAGACGAACGTCGTGTTGCCAAAGGAGAAGACCACCTGGCTGTCCGTGGTGCCGATCTGCACCGTGTCCGTCATCGACGGCATGCCCAGGACGTCGTGGAAGACCGTGCCCGGCACGATGGCACGGAAGGCCTCTCCCGGCGCGGCCTCCACGGAGGAGTCGCAGACGGCCAGGCGGAAGGAGTCGGTTGCCACCAGACGGATGGTGTTGTCCTCCACCGTGAGCAGGATGCCCTGCAGGATGGGGCGGCTCGTCTCACGCGAGGTCACGCGGTAGACCTTGTCCACCATCCGGGAGAGCAGGTCGCTCGGGAGCTCGATCGTGCGCGTGGGCGCGAGCTCCGGGAAGGCAGCCCAGTCGGCGGGGTTGAGCGTGTTGAGGCGGAAGGTTGACTTGTCGCAGGAGATCTTGAGGTTGCGGTCGGCGCCGTCGAAGGTCACCGCAGCGTCGGGGAGGGTCTTGACGATGCTGGTGAGCACCTTGCCGGAGACCACCGTCTCGCCGGGCTCCTCGACGTTGGCGGGGATGAGGTGGCGGATGGAGATGGTCAGGTTGTTGGTCTGGAACTCAAGGGTCCCCTCGCCCGCACGGACGTAGATCCCGGAGAGGATGGGGAGGGTCGAGTTGGTTCCCATGCCCTTGGCCACCACGGCGAGGGCCTTCATGAGCGCTGACTGGCTGACGGTGAACTTCACGGCTGACCCCTTCTGTTTGTACTTATAGATAAATATAAGAGCAGTAGTAGTAATAGAGCGTGTAGATAAGTGGAAAACTCAGAGAAACACGAGGTCAGAGGTGTTGCGCCATGCTCTTGGAAGACGGGCTCGCCTTTGACACGCCTCGACATCACCGGCGTTGTCGAAAACTCCTTCTACACGACCTCATGGTTTTTCTCCTCCCTCTGACAGCCTGTCAACACGATTGTCTACATTCGTGCGCGCGCAACGCTAGACGTTTCCCGTTATCGACTCGCGGATCTGCATGAGTCGGTCGTAGAACCCCTTGTCCTCCCGCTTGGCCTCGTCCACCACGCTGATGCTGTGCATGATCGTGGCGTGGCTCCTCCCGCCGAAGTGCTTGCCGATGTCGGCGAGCGTGCGGTCGCACAGCTCGCGGGAGAGCCAGATGGCCACGTGCCGCGCCTCCATCAGTGACTTGTGACGCTTGTTGCCGATGAGGCTCGAGTGGTCGATGTCATAGTACTTCTCGACGGCCTTCTGCACGTCCTCTATGGAGACCGTGAGCCGCGCGCTGGGCCAGCACTCGCGCGCAAGAGACTCGATCTCCTCCCGGGTGAGCCTCTCCCCGCGCGCCTCCGCCGCGGTCGCGGCGAAGAGGCAGCGCTGACAGAACCCCTCTATGACGCGGATGTTGGTCCCGGCGCGCTCGGCCATGTACTGACGTGCCTCCTCGGGGACCTCGCCGGTAAGGCCATGGACGTTCTCGCGCAGGGCGTCGTCGCGCATGCGCTCGCAGAAGGTCTCTATGAGGCGCAGCTTGAGCTCGTAGCTCGGGACCTGGATCGGCGCGGTGAAGCCCGAGCTCAGGCGGCTCGTGACGCGCTCGTCGAAGCCGTCCTTGCCCATTCCGAGCTGAGCGGGCGTGCGGTCGGCGGCCAGCACGATCTGCTTGCCGTTGCCCACGAGCTCGTTGAAGGTGTCGAAGAAGAACCCCACGGTGCCCGCCTTGCCGGCCATCTTCTGCACGTCGTCGATGATGAGGACGTCGATGTCCGCATAGTTCTGACGCAGCACCGAGGCGGCCGAGCGCTCGGAGTGGCGCATGGCCTCGGTGTAGTCGGTGATGAAGGCCGAGGCGTCGCGGTAGACGCACAGGCGGGAGGGGTCGTTCCGGGCTATGTAGTTCTGTATGGCGCGTAGCAGGTGCGTTTTGCCCAGACCGCTCTTGCCGTAGATGAAGAGGGGGTTGTAGGTGCTGTTCATGCCGTTTGCCACCTGCAGTGCCGCCTGGTAGGCGATGTCGTTCTCCTCGCCACGGACAAAGCGGTCAAAGGTGAGCTTTGAGGTTGCCTCGGAGATGTCCTCCACCAGGGGGTTTCGTGCTCGGCGGCGCCGGTTCTCCTCCTCACGCTCCGCGACGGCGGCACGCTCGTCCCAGGTGTCCTCGATGAGGGTCCGCGGAGCTGGCACCTGGGCGCCCGGCGTGGTGTCGGCGTTCCAACTCTCGGCCTCGGCGCGGGTCATCGTGGACGTTGGCCGCGGCGCTGGCGCCTTGCCGGCGGCAAAGGAGATCTCCAGGCGCATCGGCTGGAAGGCCGCCTGCGTGAGGCACTCCTCTATCGTGGGGGCGTTCTTGGAGACGGTCTTGAGAACCAGGCGCATGGGCGTCTCAAGCCGGAGGACCCCGTCGTCCATGCCCACTGGAACGCAGTTCCGCAGCATGGCAAGCACCGCCTCCGGCAGGCTCCTGTCAGCGAGAAGGTCGAGCGCGTCCTGCCACAGCGCCTCGGCGTCAGATTCCAGAGATATGTCCATGTGCCCCGCAATCACCAAATGTCGAAAACTGCTGCCACAGTATAGGTGATTGTTGATAAGTTTCCGCCGACGCCTAGACGAACGTCCTGCCCACGGCGGTGAGCTGGTACTTCTGCCCGACCTTTGTCACCAGCCCCTGGGCATTCAGGTTAGAGAGGGTCCTAGACCAGGTGGCTGCCGAGGAGCCGAAGGCGCGCACGAGCTCCGTTGGGCCCACGACCTCGTGCTCCGCGAGGAAGGTGAGCACCTGGTGGGAACGGTCGTCAAGCTGGATGGCCGGCACGAAGGGTGCAACCTGCCGTTGAGGAGAGGGCACCTGGTAGGCTGCCTGCGGCTGCGGCTGCGGCTCCGGCGAGAAGGACGAGGGAGCGCCGGGCGCCGGCTGATAGGGGTAGGCCGACGGGCCACGTGGCACCCAGGCCTGCGCCGCTGGCTGCCATGCTCCCTGCTGGTAGGGCTGGGACCAGGGACCGGGGTATGCCTGCTGTGCCCACCCCTGCATCTGCTGCGGCACCGGGGCCTGTGACGCCGGGGGCTGCCAGGGAGACTGTGTTTGCGGGGAGGTCGGCGCGGACATCGGAGACGAGGGGGCCGTGGAGACTCCCGAGACGGCGCGGGCCTCCTCGCGTGGGTGGGTGGAGATGGTCACCACGGTCCCCCCTGCGATGTTGTCCTCTATCTCAAGGCTGCCGCCCTTGTCCGTCATGTACTGCTGGACATAGGGAAGGCCGCTCCCCACCCCGCGGATGTAGTGCTTCATCTCCTCGGTGGCCGAGCTCGTCCCGTACTCGAGCGCGAGGTCCTTGGAGGCTATTCCCGGGCCCTGGTCGGAGAAGCGAATGGTGTTGCCGCCGTCGAGGATGGTGATCGTCGGCGCCTGGAAGTAGGCGTGGATGAAGTTTTCGACGATCTCCCTGATGACCATGAAAGGAATGGTCCCGCCCTGCTCGTGAGAGAGACGGTTCACCGCTGCCGTGATCTGCTCGAGGTAGTCGCGCACCTCGCAGGGCTCTATGACCACTACGCGCGGCGCGGCGGAGGCGTCGTCGTAGACGGCTATGCGCGCGGGATGGTGGACCTCGAGGTTCCCTCCAGCGTCCCCGTCGGTTGCGTCGGCGTCGTCCTTCTCGACAAAGGGATAGAAGTCCCGCGCCACCGTCTTCTCCCCTTTCTACAATCGCTGAACAAGTGTCGAAAACTTTTCAGTGAGAATTCGATATGAACGAAAGTTTTCTACAGCTGATTATCAATAGTAGAAAACTCGGTCTATGTGGGTTCCGTGTGCTGAAAAATCATACCATGAGAAAGACATCTTTCATCCATATGCAAAGATGGATTCATCGAGTGAAAGCTGCGTCTCACCCTGGCATTTCTCGCCGCGGTGACAAACGAGGTGTCTGAGCGGCCCAAACATGGAGATTCTTTGGTGGCTAAATTGACACGTCGCGTGAAAGACCCTTACAATCTCTGAGCTTATTGCTCTAAAGGACGCCTAAACCCAATCGGGAGGAATAGCTATGAAGCGTACGTATCAGCCGAACAAGCGCAAGCGCGCCACCACGCACGGGTTCCGTGCCCGCATGGCCACCAAGGGCGGTCGCGCCGTCCTCGCCCGTCGTCGTGCCAAGGGTCGCAAGCGCCTCACCGTCTAGCGACGTCTTATGAAGACCATCAAGTCACGCAGGGATTTTGAGAGGGTCTTCTCGCAGGGGAGGGGTTACAACGATTCCTACCTGCGCATTCGAGTGGCACCGCTCGACGAAGGCGGCCCCGGGCGGGTCGCCTTCGTCGCAGCGAAGAGGCTCGGTAACGCCGTCTTTCGGAACAGGTGCAAGCGCGTGCTGAGAGAGTCGGCGCGCCTTGCCGGGCTTCCGAGGGACGGCTATGACGTGATTCTCCTCTCGACGTACCGGACCCATGACAGCTCGCCTGAGCAGGTGTCTGGTGCGTTGAGGAGGCTGCTCGGAAAGGCGGGCGTGTAAGGTGACCCCCCGCGGAGGGCAGACGGCGGCGGCGCGCGTGGCCACCTGGGCCATCGACCTCTACCAGAGGCACGTGTCCCCGCTCCTTGCCCCGCGGTGCATCTATCTGCCCACCTGCTCCGAGTACGCGCGTCAGGCCATCGAGCGCCACGGATTCGTTCGGGGGTGCGGGCTTGCGGTTCGCAGGATCCTCAGGTGCCATCCCCTCCATGCTGGCGGATATGACCCCGTGCCCTGAGGGGCGCGGGCCACGGAGGAACCATGTGGGAATGGTTTATTAACTTACTGACCGCGATTCTCGCGGGCATCGAGGGGTTCGTCGGAGACTGGGGACTTGCTGTCATCGTGCTGACCCTCATCATCCGACTCATCCTGACGCCGCTCATGACGCACTCCACCAAGTCGACGGCGCGCATGCAGGTCATGCAGCCCAAGCTGCAGGAGATTCAGGAGCGCTATGCCGACGACCCGACGCGCCAGGCTGAGGAGCTGCGCAAGGTCTACGCGGACATGAAGTTCAACCCGCTTGGGGGCTGCCTGCCGCTCATCCTGCAGATGCCGGTCTTCTTCGGCCTGTTCTCCGTGGTACGCAACGTGCCCACGGACGCGAGCTTCTTCAACATCCTCCCCTCGATCTCCCTCTCCGTTGCGCAGGTCGTGGATGCCTCCGGTATCGTGGCGGCGGTTCCCTACATTGCCTTTGACGTGCTCTTTGGCATCCTGACGTTTGTCCCGATGGTGCTCACCGCCCGCAACCAGCCTGCCGAGCAGCGCTCCCAGAGCTACATGATGGGTGGCGTCATGGCCATCCTGATGCTGTGGTTCGGCTGGGCAAGCTGCCCGGCAGCCGTCCTGCTCTACTATGTGACCTCCTCGCTCTGGCAGGTCGTCCAGCAGCAGCTCATCACCAAGCGCGTCATGGAGAAGGCCAAGGCCGAGGCCGCCGCTGAGGCTGCCAACAAGCCCATCGAGGTTGACGTGGTGCGTCGCGAGAAGAAGCCGCGCCCGCACAAGAAGAGCTAGTTGTTCCTATTTACAAGCTGCTCTTATAGAGTCGTTTAGTTTTAGTTATTTATATTGCAGGAGGCTGAGATGGCGGAGGACGCGATGATGGACTCCAGTGAGCTCACCGAGGGACAGACGGGCGTCGAGGACGCCGACGAGTTCGCCTCCATCCGTGAGCACTACGAGGCCGGTGTCGCCCTGACCGACGACGAGATGGATCGCATTGCAGACCTTGCGGTTGGCTACCTCAAGGGTATCCTGTCTCTCTTTGGGGAGGACCACTGCTCCATTGACGAGTATGACGGGGAGGACGGCGAGCTCATCCTTGACGTGAGCGAAGGGGACCTGGCCGTTCTCATTGGTCGTCATGGTCGTACGCTCGACGCCCTGCAGATGGTTCTGACCTCGCTGCTCAGTAGCAAGATCAAGTTCTACTATCCCGTGACCGTGGACATCGAGAGCTACAAGAGCCGCCGTAAGCGCAAGCTCGAGGAGATTGCTCGCTCTTCTGCGGCGCGTGCTCGCCAGCGCGGCGGTAAGGTGACCCTCGCTCCTATGAACGCCTACGAGCGTCGGTTGATTCACCTTGCCCTGCGTGATGACGATAGCGTGGTCACGCATTCCGAAGGCGAGGAGCCGGAGCGTCGCGTGGTCATTACTGCGGTCAGGTAGCTTCTGATTCCTCAGCTTCGTTCACTCGACGGAGCGTTGATTGATTCTGTATCCTTAGGGAGGGCGTCTCAGGCGCCCTCCCTTTTCTATGACAAAAACCTCTGCATCGTGACTTCTTGTCATGGTCAGTTGTCCTGATTGGATTAACATGCATGATGCTCTTATCGCACAGCTCGTTGAAGAGCTTGCTGTCTTTGGGATTAGATGTAAGAAGGAACAGGCCGAGCTGATGGTTCGTCACCTTGAGCTTCTCATTGAGAAGAACAAGGTGGTTAACCTCACTCGTATCACTGAGCCGGCTGATGCGGTGACATTGCATCTTGTGGACTCTCTTCTTCCGCTTGCCTCCCGTGAAGTTTCGGTTAGCGAGAAGGACCGCTACCTTGATCTTGGTACAGGTGGTGGGTTTCCTGGGATTCCCTTTGGGGTGATGACTGGTTCCCACGGGACTCTTCTTGACTCAGTTGGAAAGAAGGTTGCTGCCGTCAACGAGTTCATTCAGGAGCTTGGAATGAGAAGGCTTGTTGCGGTTCACGACCGTGTTGAGGACTATGCTCGAACTCATGGTGGGAGTCAGACAATAGTACTTGCTCGCGCTGTGGCTCAGACCAACGCACTCGTTGAGTATGCCACCCCTCTTCTTTCTCACAATGGGCTGCTTCTTGTTCAGAAGGGACGTCCTGAGACAGAGGAAATTGAGAGGGGTGTTCGTGCAGCTAAGATTTGTGGTCTAGAACTTGTTTCACGTGAAACCTTTGAGCTGCCCCGAGGACTTGGTCATCGAGAGGTTCTTGTCTTTAAGAAGGTGAGAAAGCCCACGATCAAGCTTCCTCGAAAGACAGGGCTTGCAAAGAGGGAACCTCTAGGAGAGTAGGTCCCGTAAAGATTGTTCATGTGTCCTCCCCATCGTTCAGACAAACGATGGGGAGGCCTTTAGTCTGGAGATGATGGAAGTACCTCATGTCAAAAACAAAACGAGTTATAGCTTGCTAGGAGAACGACATTAGGCTTATGACCTTAGCCGAGCACTTGTCAAATCAGATTGAATGGCCCCAGTCACCATTTGTCTGTCTTGGTGTTCAAAGAATCGCAACTTTATCGAGACGCTTCTATGGAGCGAGATGAGTACGGTCAGCCGTTTACTCCGAACTCTACAATCCAGTTCTCCAGACCTAGTTGCTGAGATAGGTAAACACATCTCAAAATATATATGACGGATGTTTTCATACGTCATAGTAAACAGGAATAATAGGCGAACCTGGCTTGCCCATATTTAACTGCAGGCTAGGTTTCACGTGAAACATGATATGTAGCAAACTAAGCATCCGATTCATTGGAATCGAAGCCCCCATAGACAGGTTTGAAGAAACCTGTATACAAATTCGCGTAATGAGCTCAGGTTTCACGTGAAACATGTCTTCTGCTAGATATAGGCTGCAATAAGGAAGATTGACACAGTTTCACGTGAAACAATCACGTATGATGCTGATACAAGGCATTTCTACTGAACCGAAAGAAATATGGGGGACAAATGAGCTACAAAGACGTAAAACGAGGTCTTCCACAGCGTAACAGCAAGGTTGTCGCGGTAATTAACCAAAAGGGTGGTGTTGGAAAGTCAACAACAGTCATTAACCTTTCGGCTTGTCTTGGGGAGGGCAAGAAAAAGGTGCTTGTTGTTGACTTTGACCCGCAGGGAAACTCAACAAGTGGCTATGGAATCGAAAAAGAGGACCTGGAGCATGACATCTACGACGTCATTCTTCATGACCAACCTATCGAGGACACAATTGTTGAGACCTGTGAGCCTAATGTCTTTATAGTTCCCGCCACGATTCAGCTTGCAACAGCGGAAATCGAGCTTGTGGCCGCCATGGCACGTGAGTCTGTGCTCAAGGAGGCTATCGAGAAGGTAAAGGACGAATTCGACTACGTCTTTATTGACTGTCCCCCTTCACTGGGTCTTCTCACCATCAACGCGTTGGTCGCTGCGGATAGCCTCATCATTCCGATTCAGTGCGAATACTACGCACTTGAGGGTGTGGCAAAGCTCCTTGAGTCAATGCAGATGGTAAAGCGTCGCATGAATCCAGATCTAGAGATTTTTGGCGTGGTCATGACGATGTTCGACAGTAGGACGACGCTTTCGAAGCAAGTCGTTGACGAGGTCCAGAACTATTTTGGCAAGAAGATGTTCAAGACCATTATCCCGCGCAACGTAAAGGTGTCTGAGGCTCCAAGCCATGGTCTTCCAGTTGCAATGTACGCGCGCGTGAGCAAGGGTGCCCTTGCCTATTCGAAGCTGGCAAGAGAGGTGGTTGCACGTGGCTAAGAAAAGTGGTTTAGGCAAAGGCCTTGGGCTCCTTGTAGGAGAAGCGGATGCCGAGACAGCGGGTATGCACCCAGACTCGACGCTTCCCCTAAGCAAGATTCGTCCAAACAAAGGACAGCCGAGAAAGACGTTCAAGGCTGATGACCTTGCCGAACTGACTGACTCAATCAAACAAAATGGAATCCTGCAGCCACTCCTGGTACGAAAGCAGGGTGACTACTATGAGATTGTGGCTGGAGAGCGTCGCTATCAGGCGGCCAAGGCCGCAGGGCTTGACGAGGTTCCGGTCATCATTCGTGAGATATCAGACGAGGACGTCTTCAAGCTTGCCTTGATTGAGAATCTTCAGCGGTCTGACCTCACCCCTCTGGAGGAGGCGCAGGGATATCGACAGCTCATCAAGGAGAAGGGTCTGACACAAGAAGAGCTTGCCAAGGCTCTCTCCAAGTCTCGCTCTACCATCACAAACACCCTCAGGCTCCTCGATCTTCCTCAGGAGGTTCAGAACCTCGTGGACGAGGGAAAACTCACGGCAGGCCATGCCCGTGCCATCCTAGCCGTCCCGAGTGAGGAGGGCCGCATCAGTCTGGCTAACAAGGTGGTGGACGAGCATTTGTCGGTGCGTCAGACAGAAAGTCTTGCCCCACTGTTTTCTGTCAGCGAGAAGACTGAGAAGCCGGTACGCCTGCCGGTTCCCCAGTCCTTCAAGCGCGCCGCCCGTCAGATGAAGCTGGCACTTGATACCAACGTCAAGGTGAAGAACGTTCGAGGCAAGAACAAGATAGAGATTGAGTTCAAGAGCGAGGATGAGCTTGCCCACATCGTGGATCTTCTCGCCGGGCCGGGGACGTGGTCTGAGTGAAGGTGCGCGCCTTTGTTCCAGTGATTCTGATTACGGGAGTGACTGCGGTAGGCTACGTGACGTACCGCGTGCTGCTGACCGATTCTGCCCGTGAGAGCCTGCGCGCAGGGGTAAAAGCGACGAAGGACGCCTTCCAGAAGATTTCAGAAGCGGTTTCCGATGCCCAGGGCTCGGTCATGGAGGAGGACGAGCTCCCCAACCGCGTCAGGACCAGAGAGCAATGGGAGTTTCTCGGCTTCTAGGCAATCCACCTGCAAAAGAGAGAGGGTTGGACAAAAATCCAACCCTCTCTTCTTATGACGAACAAACGTACGCAGAACTAATGTTCTTCTCAAAAAGGAGGAAAGCAGTGCTACTCCTTCTTGGAGACGCGCTGGCGGAGCTGGCCGCAGGCCGCGTCGATGTCAGCGCCGCGGGAGTTGCGGATGGTGGCCTCGACGCCCACGCTCGCGAGACGGCGCACGAAGTCCTCGGCCCGCGCCTCGGTGGAAGGTTGGAACCGGGAGCCCTCGACCTCGTTTAGCTGGATGAGGTTGACGTGAGCGAGCGTTCCCTCGCAGAAGTCGCAGAGGGCCTGGAGCTCGCTCTCCGTGTCGTTCACGCCGGCGATGAGCGCATACTCGTAGGTGGGGCGCCGGCCCGTCTTGTTGACGTACTCTCCCATCGCGTTGTAGAGGTTGACGAGGGAGTACTTGCGCACGCCGGGCATGAGGGCGTTTCTCGTCTTCTGGACGGCGGAGTGGAGCGAGACGGCAAGGGTGAACTGCTCGGGCTCGTTGGCAAAGCGCATGATCTGGGGGATGAGGCCGCAGGTGGAGACCGTGAGGTGGCGCGCGCCGATGCCGGCGCCGTCGGGCGAGTTGAGGCGGCGCAGCGCCGAGACGGTGGCGTCGTAGTTGAGGAACGGCTCGCCCTGACCCATGAGGACCACGCTGGTCACGCGCGTGTTGAAGTCGTCGCGGACGTGCATGACCTGCTCGTAGATCTCAGAGGCGGTGAGGGAGCGGGTGAGCCCGGCGGCGCCGGTGGCGCAGAACGCGCAGCCCATCGGGCAGCCCGCCTGGGTGGAGGCGCAGACGGAGAGCTTGTTGCGGGTGGGCATGCCCACGCACTCCACGCTGGCGCCGTCTGAGAAGCCGAGCAGGTACTTGCGGCTGCCGTCCACCGAGACCTGACGGGCGAGCTCGCTCACGCCGCCAAGGGTGACGTGGCGCGCCAGCTCCTCACGCAGGGACTTGGGCAGGTTGGTCATCTCGTCGAAGCTCTGGGCGTTCTTGACCCAGACCCAGTCCTCGATCTGCTTGGCGCGAAACGTCGGCTGGCCGAGCGAGGTCAGAAGTGCCTGAAGCTCACCGCGGGTGAGGGAGTGGAGGTCGCGCTTCTCGCTGTTCTTCTCGCCGTTTGGCTGCGGCGTGCTCGGGGTGGTGTCCTGGGGCATGGGTCCTCCGTCTGAGGTCGTGTTCGTTTGGAGTATCCTCAACAGGAGGATTACGACAAGTCTAGCGTACGCGCGCGGCAGATGGAGGGGCTCGGATGGACAGAGAGCGGCTGCGTTCCCTACACGTGGCAGTCATAGGGGGCGGCTGGTCGGACGAGCGCGAGATCTCGCTCGAGTCCGCCTCCCGCTGCCACGACGCGCTCGTGGAGGCCGGCTTCACGAGGGTGGACACCCTCGACCTCGCCGCGCGCGACTTCATGACGCGCCTCGTGAGCGGAGGCTATGACGTGGCCTTCGTTGCCATGCACGGTGCCTACGGGGAGGACGGCTGTGTGCAGGGGCTCCTCGAGGTGCTGCACCTTCCCTACACCTTCTCCGGCGTCGCTGCCTCGGCCGTCTCGTCCGAGAAGCAGCTCGCCAAGGCCGTCTTTGAGTCCGCGGGCATCCGCACGCCCCGTGGCGTGGACGTCCCCGCAGGGACCGCTCTCACCGCGGAGCAGGTAGACGAGCTTGTTGCCAAGCTCGGCCTGCCGCTCTTTGTGAAGCCCGCCGCCAACGGCTCGAGCTTCGGCATCACGCGCGTGACCGAGGCGTCCGCCGTCAACGATGCCATCGCCACGGCGTCCGCGGCCGGAGGGCGCGTGCTCGTGGAGGAGTGCGTCACGGGCATGGAGATCACCGTCCCCGTGGTCGGCAACGATGACGCCCACGCGCTGCCGGTGGTCGAGATCGTTACCGGTGCCGACTTTTACGACGTCACGGTCAAGTACGAGCCGTCCGCGCTGCACCACGTGATTCCCGCGCGCCTGGAGCCAGGTGTCTACGCCCGCGCACAGGACCTGGCGGTACGTGCCCACCGGGCGCTCGGATGCCGAGGCTGCTCTCGAAGCGACTTCATCGTGACCGCCGAGGGCGAGCCCGTGATTCTTGAGACCAATACCATCCCCGGCATGACGGCCGAGAGCCTCCTGCCGGACTCCGCGCGCCACGGCGGCATCGACTTCCCGGAGCTCTGCACGCGCTTTATCGAGTACGCGCTCGAGGGCTCCGAGGGGAGCTGCTAGCGGTGGGCGCGGAGGCGCCGCGCTCGCTTGAGGCCCTGCTGCTCCCCGGTACCCCCGAGCACGTGCGAGCCGCGTACCTCAGCCTGGCGAGAAGGGCCCGCGGCCGAGACTTCGGGCCCCTGACGGACGAGGTCGTGGTGCTGGACACCGAGACGACGGGCCTCTCATTCAAGGACTGCGAGCTCATTGAGATCTCGGCCGCCCTGCTCTGCGGTACCGAGGTCACCGAGCGCTTTGAGACCTTCGTCGACCCGGGCATGCTGATCCCGTCCGAGATCAGCCGCCTCACCGGCATCTCCAACGCCGACGTGGCGGGCGCGCCGAGCCCGCGCGAGGCGGTGGCGGCCCTTGCGGAGTTCACCGCCGGGCGGCCGGTGCTCGCCCACAACGCGACGTTCGACCGCACCTTCATCGAGGCGGTTCCCGGCGGCTCCGAGGTCTCCGACACGTGGATCGACACGCTCTCGCTCTCCCGGATCGCCCTGCCGCGGCTCTCCACGCACCGCCTTGCGGACATGGCTGCGGCCTTCGACTGCGCGTCGGTCACCCACCGGGCCGCGGACGACGTCGACGCGCTCTGTGGCATGTGGCCCGTCCTGCTGACCGCTCTCTCCGACCTGCCCGAGGGGCTTCTCGCCAAGCTGGCGGCCATGCACCCCGAGGTCGACTGGCCCTTCCGGCCGGTGCTCTCCTACCTTGCCGGGGCCGCCGCCGAGGCGTCGCCGCGGCCGTTCTCGCTCAAGGAGGTGCGTGCGGCCCTGGTCCGCTCGGCCCAGGGGGAGCAGCGCGCCGACGCGGCGGAGCTTCCCGAGACGCACGCCCCCACGGCCGAGGAGGTCGAGGCGGCCTTTGCCCCGGGCGGCGTGGTTTCGCGCATGTACGAGCACATGGAGCGCCGGCCCGAGCAGGTGACTATGGCGCGCGAGGTGGCCTCCGCGCTCGCCACCTCCACGCACCGCGCCATCGAGGCGGGCACCGGCGTGGGCAAGTCCGTGGCCTACCTGCTGCCGGAGGTGCTCTTTGCCCAGCGCAACCACGTCACGGTGGGCATAGCCACCAAGACCAACGCCCTCACCGACCAGCTGGTCTCCCACGAGCTGCCGGCGCTCTCCGCCGCGCTGCCGGGGGGCCTCACCTTCACGAGCCTCAAGGGCTACGACCACTACCCCTGCCTGTACCGCCTGGACCGCGCCGCGGCGGAAGAGCTGCCGCTTGCCGCGGCCGCCCACGACGGGCGCTCTGACAACTCCGTTGCCTGCGACATGCTCACGGCCATCGCGGTGACCTACGCGTTTGCCTGCCAGTCGCCCGAGGGGGACCTCGACGCGCTCGGCATCCGCTGGCGCTCCGTGCCGCGCCAGATGCTCACGACCACGCCGGGCGAGTGCCTGCGCGGCCGCTGCCCGTACTTCCCCGGCGAGTGCCTGCTCCACGGGGCGCGCCGCCGCGCCGCCCGCGGCGACGTGGTGGTGACCAACCACTCGCTGCTCCTGCGCGACGTGGAGGCCGAGGGGCGCATCCTGCCGCCGATCCGCCACTGGGTGATCGACGAGGCCCACGGCTTCGAGGCCGAGGCCCGCCGCCAGTGGGCCGTCGAGGTCTCCGGAGAGGAGGCCCGCGCGGCCTTCGAGCTGCTCGGCGGCACCCGCACCGGCGCCATCCACCAGGCGATGGTCCAGGCCATGCTGCTTGACGCCTCAACGCTGGCCATGGGTCTGCTCACCAAGTCCGCCGCGTCCGTGAGCCGCGCGAGCGTGGCGGTGGCCGACCTCTTCGTGGCGGTCCACGAGCTCGCGCCGCTGGCAAGGAGCGATGGCGGCTACGACCTCGTGACGCTCTGGATAGACGATGCCGTCCGCGCCACGCCCGAGTGGGGCGCCGTGGCCGGCGCTGCCTCCGCGGCGACAGACGCGCTCGACGAGACGGTCCGCGCGCTCGCCGACGCGGTCTCGGCGCTCTCCGCTGAGGCCCCGCAGGACGCCGCCTCGCTCGGCGAGTCCTCGCGCTTCCTCAAGACACTTCTGGACGGCATCCGCCTCATCTGCGAGGGCACAGACGCCCGCTACGTCTACTCCGCGCAGCTCTCCCGCTCCAAGCGGCGCATCTCCACCGAGCGCCTCCTTGCCGAGAAGATCGACGTGGGCGCCGACCTCGCCGAGCGCTGGCTGCCGGAGATGGAAAGCGTGGTCTTCACGTCCGCGACCATCGCCGTGGGCGACGACTTCTCCCACTTCGACCACGCCGTCGGCCTCTCCGCGCTGCCCGAGTCCAAGCACCGGGACGTGCGGCTGGACTCGAGCTTCGACTACGACTCCCACATGTCCGTGGTGGTGGCCCGCGACCTGCCGGCTCCCAACGACCGCGCCTACCTCGGTGCCCTCGAGGACCTGCTCTTTGACGTGCACGTGGCGATGGGCGGCTCGGTGCTCACGCTGTTCACCAACCGCCGTGACATGGAACGCGTCTTTGAGTCCCTCCGCCCGCGGCTCGCCGCCGAGGGCCTTGAGGTGGCCTGCCAGGAGCGCGGCAGCTCCCCGCGGCGCCTCCGCACCCGCTTCATGAGCGAGAAGACCCTCTCGCTGATGGCGCTGCGCTCGTTCTGGGAGGGCTTCGACGCGACGGGCGACACCCTGCGCTGTGTGGTGATCCCCAAGCTGCCCTTTGCGAGCCCCAACGACCCGCTCGTCCGCGAGCGCGACCGCCGCGAGGACCGCGCCTGGTGGCGCTACTCGCTGCCCGAGGCGGTGATCTCGGTGAAGCAGGCGGCTGGTCGTCTGATCCGCAGCTCGACGGACACGGGCGTGCTCGTGCTCGCGGACTCGCGGGTGGCGAGCAAAGGCTACGGGCGGCTCTTCGTGAGCTCGCTGCCCTCGAGCAACGTCTCCCGCCTGGAAAGCGCCAACGTCGGTCGCTACATCAGGATGTGGCGCGCCTCCCACGAGAGCTGACGCGGCGCGTCAGGCACGTGCCTCGGCGAGCTGCTCCCGGGCGTAGGCCCTGGCCTGCTCGGCGAGCGTCGGGTCGTCCACGTGCGCGCTCCCGCCGCAGGCGGCGAGCATGCGAGGGAGCCACGAGCTGCCGTAGGAGGGCGTCTCGGCCACCACGTACTTCTCGCCACGCTCTAGGACGTGCAGGTCGTGCCAGGGGAGCAGGTCAAGGTCGCGCGGGTCGTCAAAGGTGATACGCACCGTTGGTGCGGTCTGCGGCACCGGGGTGGGGGCTGGCTCTGGTGCGCGGGAGACGTTCTCCATCTCTGACATGCGGTCTAGGCGGAAGGTCCGCTCTCCGGCGCGGTCACGGTCGTAGGCCTCGAGGTACCAGGCGTCGTCCTCGCAGCGCAGGCGCAGGGGGGTGACGCATCGGGGCCCCGCGGGGCCGCCGCCGGCGCGGCGATAGAGGAAGCGCAGATCGCGCCGCTCCGCGAGCGCGCGGGCGCAGTCGGCGATGAGCGCGGCGAGCGCCGGGTCCTTCTCGCCGGAGACGAGGCGCCGGACGAGGTTCTCGCTTGGTGCCGCCGGGGCGAGCGCACCCTCGAGGTGCTCCCTGAGCGGGTCGTCCTCCCGCACGCCGAGCCGCTCGAGCGCGGCCTCTACGGCCACGGTCTCACGCGTCGTCAGGCGCACGGCCCGGCCTCGCATCCCGCGCGTGAGCAGCATCGTAACGGCCTCGTCCTCCTCAACGAGCGGCAGGCGGGACCCTCCCGCGCCCGCGGCCGTGAGCACGAGCGCCACAAGCTTCTCGGCGCGCTCCCGGGAGACGCCGAGCCGCGCGGCCACGGCCTCGGCGCTCAGCGCGTCGCCCGCCTCGCTCAGGCTGGCCACGAGCGCCACGAGCTCGCGCGCCTCGTCGAGGCCTCCCGGCCGGCCCGCGCCACCCTTCCTACGAGGCATCTCGCAGCACCCCCTCAAGCAGCGACTCCCATGCGCGCACGAGCCCCTCCGGCGCGAGCGGGCGGATGCCCTGCGCGGCCGCCCAGCTCGCGGCCGCGGAGAGGTCGGCGACCTCGACGGTCCAGAGGTTCCTCTTGCCGTCCTGGGCAAACGAGCCCTGGCTGCCGGCGGCACGTCGGACGTCCGTCATGCGCTCGGGAGGCACCAGGAAGCGGGCGTCCACGACCGGATCGCCGATCTGGAACGGGAGGCGCCTCCAGTCCCGCGGGGAGAAGTCGGGCGGGACGTCCACCGGAACCGCGGGCAGGGCCTCGGCCTGGAGCACGCGGTCCGTGCGGTAGGTGCGCTCGCCGCCCCCAACCACGCCTCCCTGATTGTCCAGGCGGCCGGCCACGAGGTAGCGGTGGCCGCGCAGCTCAAAGAGGCCGTACGGGGCGATGACGCGCTCGGAGGCGTGTCCCCTGGCGTCCTGGTAGCACACGCGCGCGGCACAGCCCGCGAGCAGGCAGTGCCGGAGCTCCGTGAAGGCACGGCCCTCGACGGCGGCAGGCCCCGCTGCTACGCCGGCGCCGACCTCGGCGAAGGCGCGCGTCAGCTTGGCGAGTGCGAGGCGCAGGTCATCCGAGAGGGGAAAGGCGGGGTCGTCCAGCAGGGGCTGGCAGGCCACGTCGAGCGCGGCGGCCTCGCGGGGCTCAAGCTCGGCCCCGCCGACAAAGGAGCCATCGTCGGCGCGCCAGCTGGACTCGCCGCTTGCCGCGCGAACCTCCTCGACCGTGACCCCGCAGGCGGCAAGGGCCGCCCGGTCACGGGAGAACGCACGCCGGAAGCTCTCCGGCGCGAGGCCGGGATAGAAGTCCCGGGCGAGCTCGGACGACGGCACCGGCGACTCCGC
The DNA here is from genome assembly GCF_016900315.1 of Olsenella profusa. GTDB lineage: Bacteria > Actinomycetota > Coriobacteriia > Coriobacteriales > Atopobiaceae > Thermophilibacter > Thermophilibacter profusus_A. The sequence goes on along the minus strand of NZ_JACSNQ010000003.1, from coordinate 79,981 downwards.
GTTCATGAACTCAAGCGCGAGCGAGCAGATCCTCCGCGCTCGCTCGTCGTCCTTCGTGACCCTCAATGCCGACCTCCGTGTCGGGACGCCTGCGTGAGGGGCGTCCTTTCGCACCGTTGTTTGAGTCGTCTGCGTCTTTTCTACGAAAACAATGCACAAGACGTATACTCTTTTGATTGTATGCACACCTTATAACGGCGACTGCGGGACTCATAAAAAGGATGCAAGCATGGCCATGACACATGACTACCTCGACTACCTCAACGAGAAGGTCGGCATAGCCCCGGCCAACAGCCAGGAGGAGCTCCAGGCCGCGCAGACCATCTCTGAGCTGATGGCGCAGCACAACGTCGAGCCGAGGATAGAGGAGTTCAATGCCCCTGCGCTCGCGGGCGTGGTTCCGGCCGCGCTCTCCGTTGCGATGTTTCTCGGCGTGCTCGTGAGTGGTCTCGGCTTCCTGCCGCTGACCGTCATCGGTCTGGTGCTTGCGATCGTTCCCGCGGCGATTGCGGTTCTGCGTCTGTTTGGCCATGAGGTGTCCTTGGGCTTCGGGCCGCCCGCCCAAAGCCAGAATGTGGTTGCCATCCACCGTGCCACGGGGCCCCTCGTGACCAAGGGCAACCGTACGATCGTGGTGGTTGCCCACTATGACTCCCCGCGAGAGAACTTCCTTCTCTCGACTCCCGTGGCGCCCTACCTTCCCCTTGTCACCAAGCTGAGCGTACCGTGCTCCTACGTGACCGCCGTCTGCGCCCTCCTGCAGCTGCTCGGCTTCATCCCCGACGTCGTCCGTATCGTGCTGTGGCTCGTCGGCATCGTCGCCGCGCTGCCGGCCCTGCTCGTGGCAGTGGGCGTCATCGCCCAGCGGATGGCGGCCTGCACGCTTGGCGCAAACGACAACAAGTCGTCCGTCGCCGCGATGCTCGGCGTTCTCGAGAACGTCCGCCCGAGCGGCATGACTCCTCGCGAGCGCCCGGCTGCGCCGGAGCCTGCGACCGCTCCGGAGGATGGGACCCCCGAGCCCGCCGCGGCCGACGTTACCGCTGCGCAGCCCGTCTACGAGGAGGTCGTGGGCGTTCGTCACGGGGCTGAGGTGCTCCGCTCTCTCGGCATGCTTCCGGAGGACTGCGAGATCGAGTACGTGGCACCCGCGCTGGTCGCCCCCGGTCCCGCAGCCCCGATGACCGAGTCCGCCGATACCGAGGAGCCTGGCTCAACCATCGAACTCTCCGTCCCTTCAGAACCTTCCCCCACGGGGCTCGCTGAGGTCTCCGAGCCAGCCGTTCGGCAGGACGCCACCGAACCCGAACCTACACCCGAGGAAGGCGTGTCCCAGACTGCCCCGCAGCCGCGAGTGACCCAGGACTCCGAGACCACGCTTCTTGCCACGCCGGACGAGACTGCGGACTCTTCTGTCGCAGACGATGGGTCCGAGGCTGACGTCACGGCTCCCTCCGAGCCCCTGAGGGCCGACGTGCCCCACGAGAGCCCGTCCGCAACTGCCCGCCTCTCAGTTGTGGCGGACGACACCTCACGTTCGGCGGACGAGAGGGGCACCTCTGGTCATGCCGGCAAAGCAGTCAACAGGGGCGACTCGGACGCCACGCAGGCCGCTCGTCCCGTCGCCCGTACGGCGGCTCCGACAGACCCTGAGTGGGGCAAGACGAGCTACCGTCCTCAGCTTTCCAGCGTCGCGCGCAGAGCGTCCCTCTTCGACCTGCCCGATCCGTCGGAGAGCGAGGTCGACCCCTTTGCGACCGACCCCCATGCGCCTCGCGTCCAGTCGCCCAAGGTGGCAACGCCGCGTACCTCGGACGCCCCGGCGTCCGTGGCCCCGACGCCCGCCGTGGCCCCAGAGCCCATCGAGACCATCTCCTCCATTCGCGAGGAGGCCGCGCCGGCACGGCACAACCCGCTGAGCGGCCTACTTGATAGGATCAAGGGCCTTCGCAAGAGCTCCCCCAAGGACGAGGCCCCCTCCACTGGCGGTTGGCTTGGTGCCGATGACCAGGAGGACTCCGAGGAAGACGGCGGCAGCATGTGGCGCGGGGGCGCTGCGCCCCGCTCCGGTCTGCGCCTCGTGGAGGACGAGGAGGCCCCGAGCGAGGAGGAGCTGCGTGAGGCCGTTCTCAAGCTCGGTGACGACGCCCTCGTCTCCCATGACATCTGGTTCGTCGCACTGGGCGCCTCCTCCCTTGACCACGCGGGCATGCGTGCCTTCCTGCAGCAGCACCGCTCTGAGGTTCGCGGCTGCTTCGTCATCAACCTCGACTGCGTGGGCGCCGGTGACCTCTGTCTGCTCAAGAACGAGGGGCTTGAGGTCAACCGCCGGGCGGACCGCCGTATTTCTCGCCTTCTCTCCGGTGCGGCAAACGACCTGCACATGACGCTCGACCAGCGCCCGTGCGACTGGCAGGGTACTGACGCTACCGTGGCCATGCGCTCCTCACTGCGCTCCGTCACCATCCGTGGCGTAGATGCCAACGGGCTCGCGGCGCTCTCACAGACTGCCGACGACCTGCCGGAGAACGTGAGTGGCGATCAGGCGGCGCAGGTCGCCGAGCTTGTCACGGAGATGATTCGCCGCTCCTAACGAGGGCCGCAGGTGGGCGTCGCCGACAGGTAGACGTGCAAACAGACCCGCCGGAACGTATCCGGCGGGTCTTCTGTTATGGAACCTCAGCTAGCCAGGGTCTTCCCTCTGTCTAGGCGGTCTGTCCACCGAGGATTTAGGCGGCCTGCACGTCGAGGGGAAGGGCCCTCCTGACCGCCCGCCCTGCGGCGACGCCTGCGGCGAGCTTGAACACGTCCGGTATGACAAACGGGACCACGGCCATTCCGAGCGCCGCCGCGAGGTCGACCCCCATCAGGGCCATCAGCTGCAGCGTGCCAAGTGCGTAGGAAACGAGCAGCATCGCCGTAACGGCGAACGCCTCGCGCAGGGGCCTGGGAAGCGCCCCAAGTCGGAGGACGGCCGCGGCGAGGACCATCCCCACGAGAAACCCCCAGATGTAGCCACCCGTGGGGCCGAGGATGTGACCTATGCCACCCGAGAGGCCCGAAAACACGGGCAGGCCGACGGCCCCTGCGACGATCCAGACGGCGACGGTCACCGTGGCGTCCCTGCCGCCAAGCGCTACGGGGAGCATTGCCAGGACCAGGGTCTGCAGGGTGAAGGGCACGGGACCAAGTGGCACGCTGATCGAGGACCCGACGGCTAGAAGGGCTACACAGAGTCCGCAGCGGGCTGTCTGACGGGGAGACATGTTCGTCCAATCCACAGGGGCCGAGCAGGTTTTGTGCGGCCTGCGCGGGCAATGTTCCCCCTTTGTAGGGGCGGCTGTCAACGGCTCGTGCCTACCGGCGCGGCCCCCTCATGAGGGCTCGACCTCGGCCCTATCGTCGGCCGGCCAGCGGTCCCAGCAGCGTCATCCTTCCCGCATGGCCAACCGCTGCGGGAAGGCCGCCACCGAGTGGGTCGCCGCCTATGAGACGACTGCGCGGTGCTTCTTGCCGTCTCCGCGCCTCCCTGTTCTTCGACCGCTCCCGCCGTGCGCGCGTCCCCTCCATCAAAGCCTCCGTCCGCCTGTGCCGCATGTGGGGCACACCGTAGGGGATGAGTCTTTCGGAACACGCGCGACGGGCTTCCGGGAGACCTTCGAAAGACTCTGCGTCGGGCGGAGAGCCCCAGCCTTGGAGTGGCGTCCCCGAGATGCCGGGAGGCCTGGTCTCCGGCAGGTCACCCAACGGCGTCACGAAACGTCCACACGTCCGTCTCACTCTTCGCTGTCGATTCCGCAGACGCCTTGTCCGGTGAAAAAGAGCACGGTATACTACCTCTTGCGCCGGCTTGTCCGGCAAGAGCACACGCGGGCATCGCCAAGTGGTAAGGCATCAGCTTCCCAAGCTGACATTCGCGGGTTCGAGTCCCGTTGCCCGCTCCAGAATCCTCCGGGCCCTTCGGGGCCCTTTTTAATATGAGCTGAACATTGTCAAGGGGCAAAACCGGCCCGTCCCTCCCGGGGCTACCGGAGGCGGCGGGCCCCGGGGTCGGACCCTGCTCTGTGCCCCCGGCGGGGCGGCGCTACGCCACGGCCATCCTCGCGATCGCCCAGGCCCAGCACGCTGTCTCGCGCGTCGTGGCGCAGTTGGCGACGACGGGCCTCCACTCGGGCCGGCCGGAGGACTCCGCGACCCTGGCGGCCAGCGCGTCGCGCGCCTCCTGGCAGCGCCTCACGCAGTCGCGGTAGTGCTCGTAGGCCGCGGCGTCGTCGGGCTCCCCGAACTCTATCGCGTCGGCCCACCTCCAGTACGCGCGCGTCCAGTTCCCCTTCCTGCGGCCTGTCGGGGTCTCCTCGTCGAAGGCGTGCCCGTGGCGCAGCAGGAACTTGGACATCCTCTGCTTCGCCCTCTGGAGGTCGTCGTGCGTGTCGGCGAGGGCGCGCGACAGGTGATACCGTCAACCTACTTTTCGCCAATTTCGCAAACGGATCGGCGCCGGTCGCGCCAACGTGCTTTCATCAGTCCCGTCAACGTGCTTTCGCCGCTTCCGGCTATCCCTCGGGCCTCCTCTCCCGCGGCAGGTCCTTCAGCCGGTAGCTGCCATTTCACGGTCAAAGATACTTCAAGATAATGTTCTTAAAGTATCAACGATTGAGAGGAGCGACCATAGGAGGCATTAATCGTCGGAATTTTATAAAGATGTTTGCCACTGCTGTCACTGGAGTGTCCCTCTCACTAACATTATCTAGCGCACGTGAGTCCGACGTCGGACTCTCAGCTTTTTCTCCATCGTTGGCGGTTGAATCGACCTATGGTACTTTTTTCTAAACTAAGCGTGCGTCATAGAGCGGTTACGGCATTCGCATTAACGTCCATTCTGTGTATTGTTATTTTGATTTGGCAGTCTCCATCGGGTGGTGGCCTGAATAGCGCTATGTTCACGAGTAGCGGAACAGTGAAAGACATATCACGAGATAGGTGCTTTATATCCATAGAGGTTGAAAGTAGCCGTGTATTTGACCGCGGATCGATTGTCACGTTCGACTTTTCAAATCATCCTGACGAGCTTGAGAAAGCTCAGATTGAAGATGCTGTCTCCGTGCACCACTGGCTTGATAGCAGAGATGGAAAAGCAATTATAGCCAGGTCCCTGTCTGTCGAGCCGACAGACGCCGTCCAAACAGCTCCGTCATAATGTATAGGCGTCAGGGCTGAGGTACTGTTCTTGAAGTAGTCTTTATGGGTAGAAAAAGCGTGACATAGTTTTGCTACCCAGTGCGGCGGGGTTTCGTCACAAGGCGTGGCGGAACCCCGTCGTTTGGCGTGATGACAAGACGCACCGCCCCTGCCGTGCGGCAAGAACGGAAAGGAACCATCGTGGCACTCATTCCCATGACCGACGAGGAGTGCCGCCTCGCTACCGAGGCGCTCTCCGACCAGCTTGACCTCTATGCACGCCTTCTTGTGCGCAAGGGGGCCTCCCTACGCCTCGGCCAAGAGCTCGTGCTGCAGGCGCCCGTCGAGCGTGCTGACTTTGCGCGCCGCGTGGTGGACGCCGCCTACCGCGCCGGCGCCGGCCACGTCACCGTAATCTGGCGGGACGACGAGGTCACCCGCCTCACCTATGAGAACTGCGACCTCTCCTTCTTCAAGACCACACCCTCCTGGCAGGTGGAGCAGCTCAACTCACTCGCCGCCGACGGCGCGGCGTTCCTGTTCCTGGAGGGCTCTGACCCGGCCATGCTCAAGGGGGTTGACCCGGCCAAGCCCGCCGCGGCTGCCAAGTCTCGCAACACCGAGTGTCGCGTCTTCCGTGACGGCATGGACTTCGGTCGCAACGCGTGGTGCATCGCCGGCGTGCCCGTCCAGGCCTGGGCACGCGAGGTGTTCCCCGACCTCTCCCCGGCCGAGGCTCTCTACCGCCTCTGGATGCTCATTCTCGAGGTCTCCCGCGCCGACGGCGAGGACCCGGAGAGCGCATGGGAGACCCACAACGCCTCATTCGAGAAGACCAAGCGCTTCCTCAACTCCCACCGCTTCGACGCCCTCCGCTACGAGTCCGCCGCCGGCACCGACCTCACGGTGGGCCTGACGGACGGCCACGTCTGGGACGGCGGTGCCGGCCGTACGCAGGACGGCGTCGCATTCTTCCCCAACATCCCCACCGAGGAGGTCTTCACCTCGCCGGACCGCATGCGCGCCGAGGGCGTGGTCCACTCCGCCCTGCCCCTGGTCTACTCCGGCCAGATGGTGCGTGACTTCTGGCTGCGCTTCGAGGGCGGCCGCGTGGTCGACTTCGGTGCCGAGCAGGGTCGTGAGGTGCTGCGCCACATCATCGAGACGGACGAGGGATCGTGCCGTCTCGGCGAGGTGGCCCTCGTCTCCAAGAACACGCCCATCCGCCAGAGCGAGACGCTCTTCTTCAGTACGCTCTACGACGAGAACGCGAGCTGCCACCTGGCACTGGGCATGGGGTTCCCGGAGTGCATCGCCGGCGGCGCCAGTCTGAGCAAGGAGGGCCTGCTCGCCCGTGGCGTCAACCAGAGCAGCACCCACGTGGACTTCATGATCGGCACCGACGACCTCAACGTCTATGGCGTGGCGTCCGACGGCACCGAGACCCCGGTCTTCGTGAACGGCCAGTGGGCCTGGGAGTAGTGCCCGGCCGCGTGGTAGAATCGACCCTGCGCGCCGTTAGCTCAGCTGGTAGAGCAGGGGACTTTTAATCCCAAGGTCCAGGGTTCGAAGCCCTGACGGCGCACCATGGCATAGCGCCCCCGGCAGCGGTTCTTCCGCTGCCGGGGGCTTTTGCGTTGCGCCGGCAGCCCCGAGGTTCTTCTCGCCGCGCCGCCCGTCGACGGCTCCGCACCGAAACAGGAAAAATCAGGAAATCCGCTGCCGTACGCCCTTCCAAGCGTGTAGAGTCAGGCGAGAAGGACGTGCCGTCGTGCCCTGGCGCGCACCCGTCACCTGTGGAAAGGACCTCGCATGGAACTCATCGTTGACTCCGCCGACCTTGAAGCCGTCAGGGAGATCGACTCGTTGCTCACCGTCTCCGGCGTGACCACCAACCCCTCGATCATCATCAAGAGCGGGAAGGACCCCGAGCGGGCCATCGGTGACCTCCTTGCGTACCTGCGCCCGGACCAGAAGTTCTTTGCCCAGGTGGTGCGCACCGACTTCGAGGGCATCATGGAGGAGGCCCGTGCCATCAACGCGCTGCGCCCGGAGAACACCTACGCCAAGATCCCCGTGACGCGCGCCGGCCTGCGCGCCATCAAGGCGGCCAAGCAGGAGGGGCTGAACGTCCTTGCCACGAGCATCCACACCGCCGAGCAGGGCTTTCTTGCCGCGATGAACGGCGCCGACTACCTGGCTCCCTACGTCAACCGCATGTGCAACTACGGCGACGGCGTGGGACGCGTCCTCGACCTCATCGAGATGCTGGCCGCGAGCGGGCTGGAGTCGAAGGTCATGGGGGCCTCGTTCCATAACGTCGAGGAGGTCCACGAGCTCCTCCGCGCCGGCGTCGACGCCGTCACGGTTCCCCCCAACGTCATCGAGCTCATGATGGACCACCCGGGCACCAAGAAGGCGGTGGACGAGTTTAGCGCCGGCTGGCAGGCCACCTACGGCCGCGACCACCTCTTCGCATAGCCCCGCCCGACGAGAGGAGCCAGGCGCTTCCGCCCCGTGACAACCCGAGCACCCCCACAACGGGGACGCCTAGCACAGCGCGGGCGTCCCCGTCCTCACGATGGCGCGCAGCACCTCGGGGTCCGTCTCGTCGGTGATGACGGCGGTGAAGTCGTTGATGGAGGCAAAGCGATAGCCGCCGCCGATGTGGAACTTGGCCTTGTCGGCCAGCAGGAAGCGGTACGAGGCGTTCTTGAGGGCCTTCTCCTTGACCATGCCGTCGTCCATGTCATGGGCGAGGACGGCGCTCGTGGCGAGGTCGACCCCGTTGGCGCCGATGAAGGCCTTGGCAAACAGCAGGGGCTCCAGCAGGCTGATCGTGGCCGAGCCTATGAAGCCGGTGAGCTGCGCGTTGAGGTAGCCGCCCGTGGCGAGGGCGGTGACCTTGGGGTTTGCGGCCAGCCGCTGCGGGATCTCGATCATGTTGGTGGTCACGATGAGGCGCTTGTCTCCGGCGGCGATGATGTCGGCCAGATAGAGGTTGGTCCGGGAGATGTCGAGGAAGATGGCGTCCCCGTCGTTGATCTCCATGTAGGCGCGCCGTGCCACGGCCATGCGGCCCTCGTCGCCGAGCAGCGTGTCGTCGGAGGTGTCGGCCAGGACGGGCGAGGCCGGCGCGGCGGGGGCTTGGGCCACCGGGCCGCCCACGCGCAGAGCACCGCCGTACTCGCGCCGGCAGAGCCCCGCGTCGGAGAGGACCTTGAGGTCCTTGCGGATGCTGTCGACGCTCACCCCAAACTCACGAGCGAGCTCCTCGACGGTCGCATGACCCGCCGAGTTAAGGATCTCAAGGATCTTCTCGCGACGCTGCTTGGGAAACACGCCCTGCTTGCCTCTCCTGCCTTCTATATACATACGCAAACAGGATACGCGAATGCGCGGCAAGAGGGGCTCAAGAGGTCCTCGCTTTCAAAAAGACCGTTCACCGATAATTCACCGTGTTTGAACGGATTATGAACAGAACAGGAAGAAACAGGAAAAAAAGCGGTATAGTATCGCCCGTATGAATGCGAGTGGGCCTTTGTGGCCAGCGAAGGAGGCGCATCGTGGCAGGTATGCAGTCAATGCTCAAGCGCGAGAACGTGCAGATCGTCGAGAAGGTCGACTCGTGGGAGGAGTCCGTCCACGTGGCCGTCCAGCCGCTCGTCGACCAGGGCTATGTGGAGAGCCGCTACATTGACGGCATCATCGATAACGCCAGGGAGTTCGGCCCCTACTTCGTCATCTGCCCGGACCTGGCGCTCCTGCACGCCCGTCCCGACCAGGGCGTCCTCAAGCGCCAGCTGGCCGTGACGGTGCTGCGCGAGCCCATCCGCTTCAAGGAGGAGGGCCCGGACGTGCGCGTGCTCGTGACGCTTGCCGCCACGGACGCCGACGGTCACATCGAGGTCATGCGTCGCCTGGCCACGATGTTCTGTGACCCGGACAACATCACCAAGATCGCCGAGGCCGCCACGGCCGACGAGATCTACGACTTCTTCGTCGCCGAGTAGGCGGCCCGGCGGGCGCCCCGGCCCGTAAGCAGGTTTCGGCTTTCTCGTCGACGACAGGGAGAGATCGTCGACAGGCAGCAGACAGTCAGGTATGGATCTAGGAAAGTGAGGTAGAGAAGATGGACGCAGTCCTTGACTTTGTGGTCAACATTCTGTCCACCCCGGCCATTCTCGTCGGCCTTCTCTCGCTCCTTGGTCTCGCCCTTCAGGGCAAGCCCATCGAGGACATCGTTACCGGTACCGTCAAGACCATCGTCGGCTTCCTCGTTCTTGAGGCGGGCTCCAGCTTCCTGCAGTCCGGCTCGCTGAACGCCTTCGGCGAGGTCTTCAACTACGCCTTCAACATGCAGGGCGTCGTTCCCAACAACGAGGCCGTCGTGTCGATGGCCCTGAACGACTTCGGCCAGGCGTCGGCAATCATCATGTGCCTCGGCATGATTCTCAACATCGTGCTGGCGCGCTTCTCCCGCATGCCCTACATCTTCCTGACCGGTCACCACACGCTCTACATGGCGTGCATGCTCGCCGTCGTCCTCTCCATCGGTGGCCTCGAGGGCTGGTCCCTCTACGTCGCCGGCGGCTGCCTGCTCGGCCTCATCATGGTTCTCTCCCCGGCCTACTGCCAGCCTACGTTCCGCAAGATCACCGGCTCCGACGGCATCGCCTTCGGCCACTTCGGTGGCATCGGCTACGCCTTCGCCGGCTGGGTGGGCCACTTCTTCAAGGGTGGCAAGTCCACCGAGGACGTGAACTTCCCCAAGCGCCTCATCTTCCTGCGTGACACCACCGTCTCCATCTCCATCACGATGATGGTGCTCTTCGTGATCGTCACCGGCGTCGCCGTGGGCCGTGGCATCCTCGGCGAGGACCCGACGCAGTTCCAGTACCTCAACACGCTGCTCAACGTCGGCACCGAGACCACGACCAACTGGCTCGTGTGGTCGCTGACCTCCGGCATGTCCTTCGCCGGCGGCGTCTACATCATCCTCTCCGGCGTCCGTCTGATCGTCGGCGAGATCGTCCCCGCCTTCAAGGGCATCGCCGAGAAGCTCGTCCCCGGCGCCAAGCCCGCCATCGACTGCCCGGTGTGCTTCCCGTACGCTCCTAACGCGGTCATCATCGGCTTCCTGACCTCGTTCGTCGCCGGCATCGTTGGCCTGGTCATCCTGACCCTCATCAACGCCAACATCACCCCGGTTGCCCTGATCCTCCCGGGCGTCGTCCCGCACTTCTTCTGCGGCGCCTCCGCCGGCGTCTTCGGCAACGCCGAGGGCGGCCTCAAGGGCTGCATCGCCGGTGCCTTCGCCCACGGCCTGCTGATCACCTTCCTGCCGGCCATCTGCATGCCCGTCTTCACGGCCCTCGGCTTCACCTCGGCCACGTTCTCCGACGCCGACTTCTCCTGGATGGGCATCCTCTTCGGCAACCTCGCCCAGATCATCCCGGGCTGGCCGCTGCTCGTCGTCTGCATCATCTGCTTCCTTCTGCCGATTATCTACAACATCGTTGCTCCCAAGCCCAAGACCCAGGAGTAGCCTAGTGACGTCAGGCGTCACAACAGAAAGGAAGTAGTCAACATGCAGGTGAGAAAGATCATGTGCGCGTGCGGCTCCGGCCTCGGCTCGAGCCTCATGGTCGAGATGAACATCCAGGACGCCCTCAAGAAGATGGGCGTCGAGGGCGTGGAGGTCGTCCACTCCACCACCTCCGATGTTCACCCCGGTGCCGCCGACCTCTTCGTCGTCGGCCGCGACCTCGCAGACTTCATCAAGGACGTCCCCAAGGAGGACGTCGTGGTTCTCCAGAACATCGTCGACAAGAACGAGCTGGAGCAGAAGCTTCGCGAGAAGATGGGTCTGTAACAACAGCCTAGCGAGGGGAGCCCGTCCAAGCACGGGCTCCTCTTGTGTCTGTCGCGCGTCCCGAGGTTCTTCTCGCCGAGGACGCGTGCCGAAACCCGAAACCGTTGAAGAGAGCAAGAAAGGGAGGAGACCTCACATGACGCCTGAGGAGCTTTCCGAGCTCAAGCTGCTGGCGGCCAAGATCCGCCGCGACATCCTCGTCATGCTCGAGAAGGCCGGCTCCGGCCATCTGGGCGGCTCCATGTCCATCGTGGAGCTCATGAGCGTGCTGTACGGACGCCGCCTCAGCTACGATCCCAAGAACCCGCGCTGGGAGGGCCGCGACCGAGTGGTGCTCTCCAAGGGGCACGCCGGTCCCGCGTGGTACTCGGCGCTCGCTGAGAGCGGCTTCTTCGACCGTGAGATGCTGCTCACGCTGAACCAGGGCGGCACCAACCTGCCGTCGCACCCGGACCGCACCAAGACCCCGGGCGTGGACATGACCACCGGCTCGCTCGGCCAGGGCACCTCCACCGCCGCCGGCATCGCCACCGCGCTGCGCATGAAGGGCAGCGACCGCCACGTCTACCTCATCGTGGGCGACGGCGAGCTTAACGAGGGACAGTGCTGGGAGGCGTTCGAGTACCTTGCCCACTACAAGCTGAGCAACTGCATCGTGGTCATCGACTGGAACAAGCGCCAGCTCGACGGCACGTGCGAGGAGGTCATGAACCCGTTTGACATCGCCGGGAAGATGTGCGCCTTCGGCTTTGCGGTGCAGCAGGTCAACGGCCAGGACATCGAGGCCCTCGACGAGGCGCTTGCCGCCGCCGAGGCGGTCACCGACTCCGCCACCTGCGTGGTCATGGACACCGTCAAGGGCGCCGGCGTGCCGTTCTTCGAGACCTACCCCGGCAACCACTCGGTGAAGTTCTCCGACCCCGCCTGCCGCGAGGCGGCCGACGCCGCGATTGCCGAGCTGGGCGCCTACATCGAGGGGAGTGAGGCATAAGTGTTCACGCTAGCCAAGGACCGCACCAAGAAGGGTGCGGAGCTTCGCGACGTCATGGTGGACTCCATCGAGCAGGCCATGGCCGTCGACGAGCGGGTCGTCGCCCTCGAGGCCGACCTGGGTGGCGCGAGCCACTTCACCAACATTGCCAAGAAGTACCCCGAGCGCTTCATCCAGTGCGGCATCGCCGAGGCCAACATGATCGGCGTGGCGGCGGGCATGTCCTCCGAGGGCTACCACCCGTTCACGCACACCTTCGGGCCCTTCTCCACGCGCCGTGTGTTCGACCAGATCTTCCTGTCGGGCGCCTACGCGCACAACACCCTCAACATCTTCGGATCCGACCCAGGCTTCTGCGTCGGCACCAACGGCGGCACCCACACCACGTGGGAGGACATGGCGCTCATGCGCACCATCCCCGGCGCCGTCGTCTGCGACGCCGCCGACGAGACCCAGATGCGCTGGATCGTCGCCGAGTTCGCCAAGCTCGAGGGCATCCACTACATCCGCGCCAACCGCAAGGCCGTCCGCACCGTCTACGAGAGCGGCTCCACGTTCGAGCTCGGCAAGGGCAACCTCCTGCGTGAGGGCTCCGACGTGCTGATCGTTGCGTGCGGCCAGCTCGTGAGCGAGGCCCTCGACGCCGCCGAGGCGCTCGAGGCGGAGGGAGTCTCCTGCTCGGTGGTCGACATGTTCTGCGTCAAGCCGCTCGACGAGGAGCTCGTGCTCTCCGAGGCGGCCGGCAAGAAGCTCGTGGTCACCTTCGAGAACCACGGCGTCATCGGCGGCCTGGGCGACGCCGTCGCCGCTACGCTCGCCGAGGCCGGTGCGGGCGTCAAGCTCGTCCGTCACGGCGTGAAGGAGCGCTTCGGCCAGGTGGGCGACCCCGCGTGGCTCCAGAAGGACTTCCACCTCACCGCCGACGACCTCGTGGCCTCGGTCAAGGGAGGCCTCGCATGAGCCTCGCATCGATCATCGATCACACCGTCCTCAAGGCCAACGCCACGCGCGAGCAGGTCGAGCGCCTCTGCGACGAGGCCGCCGAGCACGGCTTTGCCTCCGTCTGCGTGAACTCGTGCTGGGTGGCCACGGCCGCCGAGCGCCTTGCCGACAGCCCGGTCAAGGTCTGCACGGTCATCGGGTTCCCGCTCGGCGCCATGTCCACCGCCGGCAAGGTGGCCGAGGCCACCTGCGCCGTCGCCGACGGCGCCGACGAGCTCGACATGGTCATCAACGTCGGCTGGCTGCTCGCCGGGGAGGACGACGCGGTCCGAGCCGACATCGCCGCCGTCGTGGAGGCCGCCCGCGGCCGCTGCGTCAAGGTGATCCTCGAGACCTGCCTGCTCACGCCGGAGCAGATCGTGCGCGCCTGCGAGCTCTCCGTCGAGGCGGGCGCCACCTTCGTGAAGACCTCCACGGGCTTCTCGACCGGCGGCGCCACCGTCGAGGACGTGGCCCTCATGCGCAGGACCGTGGGGGACCGCTGCAAGGTCAAGGCGTCCGGCGGCATCCACAACGCCGCCGAGGCCCAGGCCATGGTCGACGCCGGTGCCGACCGCATCGGCACGAGCAGCGGCATCGCCATCGTGGCCGGATAGCCGCGCTCCCGCAGCCCTCGGGCCGGACGTCCTTCTCGGCGTCCGGCCCTTTTTGTTTCCACTCGAATTCAATTCCGGACCACGCCGCCGCGGCGGTCTATAGTCAGCCTCGTCAGACAGCCGCGGGCCAATAGCCCGCGCCCGCTCAACGTACTTGAGGAGGCCAACGTTTATGAACGTTCACAGCGCGCAGACGCCCGCTGCGGCCCTCCTCCCCTCCCGACGCCAGAACCGACGAATCACGCCCTAGATGTCGCGTGTCGCTTCAAGCTTGCCGGTTCTTATCGCCAGCCTCGGCTCCAAGCGCCCCGCGACGTCGGGGCTTTCTTGTATGCACGTCAAGCAGCTAGCCAACCAACCGAAGGGAATCACCATGGCTGAGAAGGAAAAGGTCGTTCTTGCGTACTCCGGCGGACTGGACACCTCCGTCATCGTCAAGTGGCTGCAGGTCGAGAAGAACCTCGACGTCATCGCCATCTGCGGCAACGTGGGCCAGGACGAGAAGGACCTCTCCTGGATCAAGCAGAAGGCGCTCGACATGGGTGCCATCGCCTCCGAGGCGCTCGACATGCGCGCCGAGTACGCCGAGAAGATCCTCTCCAAGGCCATCTGGGCCAACGGCAAGTACGAGGGCGTCTACCCGCTGCTGTCAGCCCTGTCCCGCCCGCTGATCTCCAAGCACCTCGTGGACATCGCGCACCAGTACGGCGCCAAGTACATCGCGCACGGCTGCACGGGCAAGGGCAACGACCAGGTGCGCTTTGAGACCTGCATCCGCGCGCTCGACCCCGAGCTGGAGATCATCGCGCCGGTGCGCGTCTGGGACCTCACCACGCGCGACTCCGAGATGGAGTGGGCCGAGAACAACGGCGTGCCCGTGCCCACCACCAAGAAGAAGCCCTACTCCATCGACGACAACCTCTGGGGCCGCGCCATCGAGTGCGGCGTGCTCGAGGACACCTGGAACAAGCCGCCCGCGGACATCTGGACGATGACGGCCAACCTCGAGGACTGCCCGGCCGAGCCGGAGGAGGTCGTCATCTCCTTCGAGGGGGGCATCCCCACCGCCATCAACGGCGAGAAGATGGACCTGCTCAGCCTCATCATCAAGGCCAACGAGATCGCGGGCCGCAACGGCTACGGCCGCATCGACATGATCGAGGACCGCGTCGTGGGCATCAAGAGCCGCGAGTGCTACGAGTGCCCGGCCGCGCTGCTGCTCATCCAAGCCCACCAGACGCTCGAGCAGCTCTGCCTCGACGCCGAGACCCTCAAGCAGAAGGCCAAGATGGACGTGGAGTGGGCCTCGACCGTCTACCGCGGCCTGTGGTTCTCCCAGAACCGCAACGCCATCGACGCGTACAACGCCTACACGCAGAAGTTCGTGACCGGTGACGTGCGCATCATCCTGTGCAAGGGCGGCCTGTTCGTCGACGGCGTGCGCAGCCCCTACAGCCTCTACGACTACAACCTGGCCACCTACGACGAGGGTGACACCTTCGACCACAGCGCGGCGCGCGGCTTCATCGAGCTCCACGGCCTGCAGTCCAAGACCTGGTCCAAGGTCCAGGGTCCCGGCTCCGGCCTCCAGCCCGTGCACTAGGAGACAAGGGGACGGTCCCTTCGTATCCCTTCCGGCCCGCCGGCCGACAAAGCTGGGGAAAACGTTAATCCCCTCTCAAGGTGAGGTTAATCTGGCCCTGGGACCATGTTCTCAGAGACGGATCTGGCAACCGACCGAGAGAGGGGATTGCCATGGAGAAGATCGAGCTTGTGGAGACCGTGCGCGAGAAGGCCGGCGTGGGCTACGCGGACGCGAAGGCGGCGCTCGACGCCTGCGGGGACGACGTCCTGGACGCCCTGGTGTGGCTGGAGGAGCGTGGCTACTCGCAGACGGGGACGGCGCGCGCGTCAACCGGCGCGCCGGGCGCGGGGGTCTCGAGCGAGATGCGAGCGGCGCAGGACGCCTACGCTCGCTCGGCGCAGTCGGGGCCGCGCGCGGCCGCGGGCTGGCTCTCGCGGATGGCGGCGGCGTGCCGGCGCTTCCTGCGGCGCGGCATGGACAGCAAGGTGGTCTCCTACCGTAACGGCGAGAAGTCCGTGCAGCTGCCGCTTCTGCCCACCGTGGTGGGCGAGGCGCTGTGGCTGCTGCTCTCGTCGGCCTCGACCGGGCGTGCCGTCTACCTGGGCCCGTTCCAGCCCGTCTGGTGGATGGCGCTCATCCTTCCCGTGTTCTTCCTCGCCTACCTGGTCTTCTTCTGTCGGATAGAGAGGCCGGCGGAGGAGGCGGAGGAGCCGCACGCCGCGACTCGCGCGACGGCCCCCGCGCCTGCCCCGACGCCCGCACCGGCCTACGCCCCGCGGCCGGCGACCCCGGCGCCCGCGCCGCGTGCGGAGGAGCGTGCGGACTCCGAGCCCGCCGACGAGCCCGCGTCCTTCTCGCCGAACGACGAGGCGGCGACGCCGGAGCCCGAGCCCGAGGCGCGCGGCGCCGAGGAGCCGAGCCATGACTAGGGTCCTGCTCGTCGAGGACGAGGAGAAGCTTGCGCGCTTCGTCGAGCTCGAGCTCGCGCACGAGGGCTACGAGGTCACGTGGGTCGCGGACGGGCGCTCGGCCGTGGACCGGGCGCTGGACGTGGACTTCGACCTCGTCCTCCTGGACATCCTGCTGCCCCAGCTCAACGGCATGGAGGTCCTGCGGCGCATCCGGCGCGAGAAGGACGTCCCCGTCATCATGCTCACGGCGCGCGACGCGGTGATGGACAAGGTCGCCGGCCTCGACGCCGGCGCGGACGACTACGTGACCAAGCCCTTTGCCATCGAGGAGCTTCTCGCCCGCGTGCGGGTGGCGCTCAAGAGGCACGCCCCCGCCGCCCTGTCCGAGCCCGACGCCGCGGGCGTTCTCGCCGCCTGCGGGGTGACGCTCGACCCCGAGCGCCACGTGGTCTCCGTGCGCGACGAGCCCGTGGAGCTCACCAACCGCGAGTTCGAGGTCCTGCGCGCCCTCATGGAGCACCCGGGGCGCGTGCTCACGCGGGTCCAGCTCGCGCGGGAGGCCCTCGGCTACGACTACGTGGGGGAGACCAACGTGGTTGACGTGCACATAGCCCACCTGCGCGCCAAGCTCGACGACCGCTTTGGCGTCAAGCTCATCACCACCGTCCGAGGGGTTGGTTACGTTGTCAGAGAAGGCTGAGCCTCCCAGCACCCAGCTCGCGGCGGGCGAGAAGCGCTCCTCCTCGATTGCGTGGAGAATCGCGCTCGGCTTCTGGTGGAGGCGGCTGGTGCGGTGGGTCCTCGTGGACCTGATCGCTCTTCTCGCCGTGCTTGCCGCGCTCTGGGTGGGGTACGCCCGGGACCTCCCGGCCGACGCGCTCGCCTACGGCATCATCCCGGCAGACCACGTGACCTGCGAGCTCTTCTTCAGCACGGGTCGCAGCGGGCTCGATGCGCTGACGCTCGCCGTCAAGACGGGTCCGACCCCGGCGGGCGACTGGTTCTTCTTCGAGCCCGGCTCCGACCTCATCTCCCTGTGGCCCGCGGGCGCCGCCCTTCTTGCCGTCGAGCTGCTGAGCCTGCTGGGCATCTTCTCGGACGTCCGACGAATCCGGCGCAGGCTGCAGCCCCTGAACGCGCTCGCCCTGAGCGCGGAGGCGCTCGGGTCCAAGGACATCATGGACGCGAGCAAGATCGAGAGCCTCGAGCAGGCCATCGAGCGGGCGTCGGTCGACTCGCCGCAGGTAAAGACCGGCGTCGACGACCTGGCGAGCATCGAGGTGGCGCTCAACGGGCTGCTGCGCCAGATGCAGGAGGCCAAGCTCCAGCAGATTCGCTTCGTCTCCGACGCGAGCCACGAGCTGCGCACGCCGATCGCGGTCATCCAGGGCTACGTGAACATGCTCGACCGCTGGGGCAAGGACGACCGAGCGGTCCTGGAGGAGTCCATCACCGCGCTCAAGGCCGAGGGCGCGCACATGCAGGAGCTGGTGGAGCAGCTGCTGTTCCTCGCGCGCGGGGACTCGGGGCGCAACACGCTCGAGCTCGCGCCCGTGAACCTCGCCGCGCTGGTGAGCGAGGTGGCGGGCGAGTCGGCCATGATCGACGCCGACCACGCCTACGAGCTGGGCTTCTCGACCAACGCCGCGAGCGACGAGCGCTTCGTCGTGACCTGTGACGCGTCGATGGTCAAGCAGTCCGCGCGCGTGATCGTGCAGAACGCGGCGCGCTACTCGGCGACGGGCACGAGGATCTTGCTGGACGTGGCGGCAGACGCCGACGCCGTCTCCTACTCCGTGCGCGACGAGGGGATGGGCATGTCACCCGAGGAGGCCACCCACGTCTTCGAGCGCTTCTGGCGCGCCGACGCCGCGCGCGACGCGTCCAAGGAGGGGACGGGCCTGGGGCTGGCCATAGCGCGCTGGATCGTGGAGGAGCACGGCGGCACGATCGACCTCGTCTCGCGCGAGGGCGTGGGCACGCGCTTCACCGTGCGGATTCCGCGACGCTGAGCGGAGGCGCGCCGCCCGGTGACGGGAAATTAATCCACATTTGGTTTTGTGAATCGAGCAAAAGGCCAGTTGGCTGTTTTCGGAGCGCCCTGAAATGTGGATTAATTTCCCGCGGGTCCCTCTAATGCGGCCCCAATCAGAAGGCCCCCAGAGATTTTCCTCCCTCCCAGGGCAGAAGGGACCAGACGAGCTGCTGTCTTGCCTGCTCCACCTGGTGATCCCACGCCCCGTCTTCGACGACGCTGGCCGCCGCGGGTCCGCCGAGCCGCTCTGATGCCATCAGGGCCTCAAGGACCACCGTATCAAGGCCGCCACACGCAAAAACGTCCTCGGCAACAACCGGCATGACCACCCGTCCCTGTGCGGCGAGCTCCCTGTCGCGCTTGCGGTCGTCTACGTACTTATTCCTCAGCTGGGCAAGCGATGCCCTCAGCTCCGTGGAGTTGCTAATGGATTTGATGATTGACGAGAGGTTGAGATGATCGTGGCCGTCGTAGTTGAAGCCGACAGGGAGGTCGTCGAGCACAATGTCGGGAACCCTGCTGCTCATGCACCCGCGCTGGACGAGTGCGCGTGGATTGCCCTGCCGCTTGTTGAGGGTGATCTTTTCGATTCCATACCCCAAATCCCTGACGGGCCGCACGACCATCAACGCCATCACAGCCTCGATTGCCGACCACGCGTTGTCCCGCACGTTCTTCAGGTGACGCCTCGCCGCGGGCATTCCGGCAATCCCCTGACACCGGTCGATATAGTCACCGATGCGCAGAACATCCGTAACGGGGGCGAGGCCATGAGTCACGCCGCCCGTGCGGGGGTCAATTGGGCTGCGGGCAAACGTCCCGCAGAGCTCATAGCCGAGGAGCTCGTGCACGGCCGGGTGCATGACTCTGGCGAGCTCGATAAAGAGCAGCTCGGGACAGGGAATGACCAGATCATCGCTCAGCTGTAAGAACGATCCTGGGGGCAATCCCGTGGAATACACCGTGCTTGAGAAGAAGGAGGCGAGCGGCCGCGTCTCCTGCGAGGGGACGGCCACGCACACGCGCCGCTCGGGACTGGGCGCGTCGCGCAGGCCGAGTAGCTCGTGGGGGATGAGCCGCGCAGTCCACCTGCGCTGCGGGAGGGGGTCCGGCTCGGGCAGGCCGCAGATCTGGGCGTGCGCGAGCTCCCCGGTTGCCCGGACGTGTCGCAGAAGTGCGAGCGCAGACGTCTTGTTGACGCAAATCAGCATGGCGACCCCTTTCGTTGTGCGATGGGGGCCGCGCGGTGGCCGGTAGGGTATCACACCCCTTGCCGCCCGGGCGCGGGGCAGCTGCGGACGGCGGCAAGCGTTCGCCGGGCGGTCCGTAAAACCCATGCTACGCGACGGGCGCTCGCGCAAGGACCCGCTCCCGCTTTGGTAAGCTTGTTGGGACAAAACGCAAGCAAGGAGGGCTCATGGCGCTGTGGGGCGGCAGGTTCGAGAAGGGCGTTGACCAGTTCACGCAGGAGTTTGGCGCAAGCCTCGAGGTCGACAAGAGCATGGCGGCCCAGGACATAGCCGGCAGCCGCGCGCACGCCAAGATGCTCGCCGAGCAGGGCATCATCTCGGCCGAGGACCAGGCCGCCATCGACGAGGGCCTCGCCGACATCGCCGCCCAGATCGAGGGGGGCACCTTCGCCTGGGACGTCAACGACGAGGACGTCCACATGGCCGTGGAGGGCGCGCTCACCCGCAACATCGGCACGCCCGGCGGCCGCCTGCACACCGGCCGCTCGCGCAACGACCAGGTGGCCACCGACATCCGCCTGCTCGCCAAGGACCTCTGCGACCAGCTGCTCTCCGGCAACCGCGCCCTGCGCCGCGTCCTTCTCGACGTTGCCGAGAAGAACCTCGACGTGGTGATGCCCGGCTACACCCACCTGCAGCACGCCCAGCCGGTGCTGCTCTCCCACCACCTGCTCGCCTACTTCTGGATGTTCACGCGCGACCACGTCCGCCTCGTCGCCGCGCGCGACGCCGCGGACGCCAACCCGCTCGGCGCGGCGGCGCTCGCCGGCACCACCTACCCGCTGAACCGCCAGCGCACTACCGAGCTCCTGGGCTTTGGCCGCACCATCCCCAACTCGCTCGACGCCGTCTCCGACCGCGACTACCTGCTCGACCTCGAGTACGCCTGCGCCGTCTCCATGATGCACCTCTCGCGCCTGTGCGAGGAGATCGTGCTGTGGAGCTCCACCGAGTTCGGCTTCATCACGCTCTCGGACAGCTACTCCACGGGCTCCTCGATCATGCCGCAGAAGAAGAACCCCGACTTCGCCGAGCTCACGCGCGGCAAGACCGGCCGAGTCTACGGCGACCTCATGGCGCTGCTTACCACGATGAAGTCCCTGCCGCTCGCCTACAACAAAGACCTCCAGGAGTGCAAGGAGGGCCCGCTCGACGCCGCTCGCACGCTCAGCGACTGCATGGAGATCGCCGCGGGCATGGTCGAGACCATGACCGTGAACGCCGACGCCATGCTCGCGCAGGCGGGCACGGGCTTCTCGGCCGCCACGGACGTGGCCGACTACCTGGCCAAGAAGGGCATGCCCTTCCGCGAGGCGCACCGCGTGGTGGGCGAGCTCGTGCTCTACTGCGAGAAGCATGGCAAGGGCCTCGAGGACCTCACGGCCGAGGAGTTTGCCGCCGCGAGCCCGCTGTTCGAGGAGGACGTCGCCCGCGACCTCGACCCGGCCGGCATTGCCAACGCCCGCGTGACCTACGGCGGAACCGGCCACGACGCCGTGGTGGTTCAGCTCGGGGAGGCCCGCGCGGCGCTGGCCGCGGACGAGGGCCGCGTGGCGTAGAGGTTCTTCTCGCCCCTGCGGTAGAATCAGGCTGGTATGCAGCGCGACGCCGAAGGAGCCCCACATGATTGATCGCTACACCCGCCCCGAGATGGGCCACATCTTCTCGCTGGAGAACAAGTACCGCATCTGGCAGGAGATCGAGGTCCTGGCCTGCGAGGCGCACGCCGAGATGGGCAAGATCGGCATCACGCGCGAGGAGGCCGCCTGGATCCGCGAGCACGCGGACTTCAACAAGGACGAGGTCGACGCCATCGAGGCCGTGACCAACCACGACGTCATCGCCTTCCTCACCAACATGGGCGAGTACATCGACCGCGACGTGCCCGAGGGCGAGCCCAAGCCCTCCCGCTGGGTGCACTTTGGCATGACCTCGTCCGACCTGGGCGACACCGCCCTGTGCTACCAGCTCGTCCAGGCCACCGACATCCTGATCGAGGACGTGCGCAGGCTCGGCGAGATCTGCAAGCGCCGCGCCTTCGAGGAGCGTGACACCCTCTGCGTGGGCCGCACGCACGGCATTCACGCCGAGCCGATGACCTTCGGCATGAAGTTCGGCAGCTGGGCCTGGGAGCTCAAGCGCGACCTCGACCGCCTCAAGGACGCCCGCAAGAACGTGGCCTTCGGCGCCATCTCGGGCGCGGTGGGCACCTACTCCAGCATCGACCCGTTCGTCGAGGAGTACGTCTGCGAGCACCTCGGCCTCGTGCACGACCCGCTCTCCACGCAGGTCATCTCCCGCGACCACCACGCCTATCTCGCCGGCGTCCTCGCCACCACGGCGGCTACCTGCGAGCGCATCGCCACGGAGATCCGCAACCTCCAGCGCACCGACACCCTGGAGGCGGAGGAGCCGTTCAAGAAGGGCCAGAAGGGCAGCTCCGCCATGCCGCACAAGCGCAACCCCATCACCGTGGAGAAGGTCTGCGGCCTCTCCCGCGTGGTGAAGGCCAACGCGCAGGTTGCCTTTGACAACGTGGCCCTCTGGCACGAGCGCGACATCTCCCACAGCTCCGCCGAGCGCGTGGCGCAGGCCGACTCCTTCATCGCGCTTGACCACATGTTCCAGTGCCTCATCCGCATCGTGGACGGGCTCATCCTCTACCCGGCGCGCATGATGGCCAACCTCAACAAGACCCGCGGCCTCATCTACTCCTCCAAGGTGCTTCTGGCCCTAGTGGAGACCGGCATTACCCGCGAGCAGGCCTACGCCATCGTGCAGGACAACGCCATGGCCACCTGGCACGAGGTCCAGCAGTGCGAGCAGGGCTCCACGTTCCGCGAGAAGCTCGAGGCGGACCCGCGCTGCACCCTCCCTGCCGAGGAGCTCGACCGCATCTTCGACCCGCGTGCCTTCCTCACTCGCGTGGACGTGGTCTTTGACCGCCTGGAGCAGCTGAGCTTCGAGTAGGTTCCATCGAGGGGCCAGAGGGCGCCCGGCGTCCCAAGCCTGGCTACGGCGAGGCACGGGTATACTGCTGAGGTCAGCAACGAGGGGAGAAGAACCTGTGAAGCACTTCGACTACACCCCGCGCGGCGTCTGCTCGCGCGCGATCCACATCGACCTGTCCGACGATGGCAAGGTCATCGAGTCGGTCTCCTTTGACGGGGGCTGTAACGGCAACCTCAAGGCCATCGGCAAGCTCGTCAAGGGCCACTCGCCCGAGGAGGTCGCCGGCATCCTTGCGGGCAACACCTGCGGGCCGCGTCAGACCTCGTGCGCGGACCAGCTCTCCCGCGCGCTCACCGAGGCCACGGCGGCGCTCCAGGCCTAGGCACCTCCATGCGCAGGCCGAGGCTGACCAGGCGCTCGTTCTTCAAGACCGCCGCCGCGGGGACTGCCGTGGCGGCGGCCGTCGGGGTGCTTGCCGGTTGCACGCACGCATCGGACGAGGACGCCTCTGACCCGGTGGTCGTCGACGAGGACTCCGCCGAGGACATCCTCGACACCTTCGAGGCGACCGGCGAGTCCCTGACGGCGGAGTCAACCTGGACCCTGCCGCTGGGCAACGTGCTGCACCCCGCCGAGGGCACCTGGATTCCCGTGACCACGGCGGGCTCCTCCGCCACGCCCATGGTGAAGGGGTCGGCGCTCTCCCTGGCCTCGGGCGAGCTCGTCGAGGTGGTCGCCGCGCCCATGGGCCAGTCCACGACCACCGTCATCTACGACGTCCGCTGCTCGGACTCCGTCTACGCCTGGGTCGAGCTCAACCTCTCCACGCGAGCGTGGGTGCTCTATGCCTCGTCCTTCTCGGGCGGCGCGCTCACCGGTGACACCAGCACGCTCTGGGAGGGAGGCTCCGACTACGACCCCGCCCCGTTCGCCGTTTCCGGAGACAAGGTCATCTGGCAGGTGCAGCCCTCGGCAAACGGGTCCAGGACCACGGAGAGCTCGCACTGCTACGTCTGGCACGCCGGCGGCAGCGAGGCTCAGGCCGTGGTGGAGTCCCCGGGCCGCTTTGCCACGGCGCCCACCCTTGCCGGGGACAACGTGGTGCTCACCCCGCGCGTCCGCGCGGACGAGGGGGTCTACTACGGCGTGACGGCGTACGCGCTCTCCGACGACCTCGCCACGCGAGTCGACCAGCTCGTGATGCCCCAGAGCGTCCGGCCGTTCCGTGCCACCCGCGTGGGGGAGCGGTTTCTCGTGTCCGTGGAGGCGAGCTACAGCGCGGGGGGCCTGCTTGGTCAGATGGGCACCTACATGGGCACGTCCTCGGGCGGCTTCTTTCGTCTCAATCGCGAGCCCTCGGAGTGCGGCTGCGGCGCAGGCGACGTGATCGTGATCAAGATTTTGCAGAGCAACTCCGCTTACGTGGTCCTTGACCTGGCAAACCGCACCTACTCGGGCATTCCGTCGGCCGACCGCGTGGTCGACTACGGAGAGTTTCCCGCCCGCGTGGGCGACGGCTGTGACCTCTTCGTGACCTTCTCGACGGTCAAGGACGCCGACACCGGCTACCCCGCTTCCGTAACGGTACGCACCTTCCGCCTATAGCCTTGCATCCCCCGCGGTTCCGTGGGGTACACTAGAGATGCTATGGGCCACCTCACGTGGCACGTCGAAGCTTGCAGACACAGGGAGGCCGAAGATGGCTTCAGATGAGAAGAAGATTCTGCTGGTCGAGGACGAGAAGGCCATCCGTGACGCCGTTGCGGCCTACCTCGAGCGCGAGAACTACATCGTGCGCGGTGTCGGTGACGGCCAGAGCGCGGTCGAGGAGTTCGAGAAGCACACCTTCGACCTCGTGATCCTTGACCTCATGCTCCCCAAGCTCTCCGGCGAGCGCGTCTGCCGCGCCATCCGCGAGACCTCCAACGTGCCGATCATCATGCTCACCGCCAAGGGAGAGGTCGAGGACCGCATCATCGGCCTCGAGCTCGGCGCGGACGACTACCTCATCAAGCCCTTCTCGCCGCGCGAGCTCGTGGCCCGCGTGCGCGCCCTGCTGCGTCGCGCCCACACCGAGGCCGAGCCGCAGCTCGAGGTGCTCGACTTCGGCGACCTCGTGATCGACATCTCCGGCCACAAGGTGCTCGTGGAGGGCAAGGAGGTCGACCTCACGGCCTCCGAGTTCAAGCTGCTCACCACGCTCGCGCGCTACCCGGGGCGCGTCTACACGCGCATGGAGCTCGTGGAGAAGGTCCTCGGCTACGACTTCGAGGGCTACGAGCGCACCATCGACTCCCACGTCAAGAACCTGCGCGCCAAGCTCGGCGACGACCCGCGCAACCCGCGCTGGCTCTACACCGTCCACGGCGTGGGCTACCGCTTCGAGGCGCCGGAGAAGCCCGCCGAGAACGTCAAGTAGCCGGGGGCGGGCATGTCGGCGCGCTTTGTGACCGGCCGCGACGCCCACGAGGACGACACTTCCGAGAAGACGTCCTCGCGCAACTCGTGGAACACCATCAAGCCCTCGCCCAAGCGCGGCCGTCCCTACGCGACGAGCCTGACCTTCGCCTTTGCGCTCACCGCCATCATGACCGCGGTGGTGCTGGTGGGGGTTCTCGCCATCGTGTGGGAGGGCCAGTTCATGGCCTACACCCGATCCAACATGCAGGCCATAGCCGACTCCACCGCCGACGCCATCTCCGAGGCGTACGCGGAGAATGGCAGGCTCGACGCCGACGCCATCTCCGTGGCCTCCTCCGCCTCGTCGCTCTCCTCGGACATCGTGGTGCAGGTCACGAGCGCCGACGGTGACGTGCTCTATGACGATACCTGGACCGTCTCCGGAGTCACCTCGGCCGGCAGGCTCGACGGCTCCCGCACTCCCGCGGCGGTCCCCACCTCGAGAAGCGCCGTGGTCAGCGCTCCCATCACAGCCCCAGACGGCGAGACCGTGGGAACGGTGCAGCTGTGGGCCCTTGGCTCGGACGCCCTGCTCACCCGCAGCGACTCGGCCTTCCGCACCAACTCCTACGGCGCCATCGCCACCGCGGCCGCCATTGCCGCGATCATCGCGTGCGTGATCGGCTACTTCGTCTCGCGCTCCATCGCGCGGCCCATCCAGCGCATCACCTCCACGGCCAAGCAGATCAGGAACGGCGACCTCACCGCCCGCTCAGGCGTCACCGGGCCCGACGAGGTTGGTCAGCTCGGCGAGACGTTCGACGACATGGCGAGCACCATCGAGCGCGACCTCAAGCTCGAGCACCGTCTCACCGGAGACGTGGCCCACGAGCTGCGCACCCCGCTCATGGCCCTGCAGGCCACGATCGAGGCCATGCAGGACGGCGTACTGCCTGCCGACGACGAGCACTTCGAGACCGTGGCCTCCGAGGTCCGCCGACTCTCTCGCCTGATTGACGCGATGCTGAGGCTCTCCCGCCTCGAGAACGGCACCACCGCCATGAAGGTGGAGCGCACCGACCTGGTCTACCTGGTCAAGGGGCTCGTCTCCGCCCAGCACCAGCTCTTCCACGAGCGCGGCCTCCACCTGCGCTTCGTTGACGAGACCGCCCACGGCGAGCTCTATGCCGACGTTGACCCGGACCTGCTGCGCGAGGCCGTGGTCAACCTCATGAGCAACGCGATGCGCTACACCAACGCGGACGGCTGGGTGAAGGTCTCCCTGCGGCAGGACCGCTCCGACGCGCTCATCTCCGTGCAGGACACCGGCATCGGCATCGCCAAGGAGGACATCCCGCAGACGTTCTCGCGCTTCTGGCGCTCCGACGTGAGCCGTGAGCGCGTCTCCGGCGGCCTCGGCGTGGGCCTTGCCATCACCAAGGAGATCGTGGACCGGCACAACGGCACGATCCTCGTTGAGTCCGAGCTCGGCAAGGGCACCACCTTCACGCTGCGCATCCCCCTGAAGCGGCCGCGCAAGCCGCAGGACAAGTAGGCTACGCGCACGGCAGGCCCCACGTTCTTCTCTCCGTGCTCAAACAGCTTCGCGCACAAAGGGCGTGCGCTGCAGAACTGCGCGCGGCGAGAAGAACGCGGCCTCCGCTCCGCCGCTTGTCCTGCGGCGGCCGCGTCAGGGTTCGATGCTTACCTCCTTTCTTTGGGGTGAGGGGCGTTATACTGATGGTTTGAGTATTCGCCATCACAGAAGGGAAGGCCTGCTTATGGCTGAGATGGAGCTTCGTCCGGACTCGCACGGCAAGGTGCGCGACATCTACGACTGCGGGGACACACTGCTCATGGTGGCGTCCGACCGCATCAGCGCCTACGACTTCATCCTCCCCGACGAGATCCCCCACAAGGGTGAGATCCTCACGCGCATCTCCGCGTTCTGGTTCGAGCGCTTTGCCGACCTCATCCCCAACCACATGATCTCCTGCGACGTGGCCGACCTCCCGGAGGAGTTCAAGCCCTACGCCGACTACCTGGCCGGCCGCTCGATGCTGGTGAAGAAGGCCCAGACCGTGCCCATCGAGTGCATCGTGCGCGGCTACCTCACCGGCTCCGGCAAGAAGACCTATGACGAGAACGGCACCGTCTGCGGCATCAAGCTGCCCGAGGGCCTGACCGAGGCCTCCAAGCTGCCCGAGCCGATCTTCACCCCGTCCACCAAGGCCGAGCTCGGCGACCATGACGAGAACATCTCCTTCGAGCGCTGCTGCGAGATCGTGGGCACCGACGTGGCCGAGCAGCTGCGCGACGCCTCGCTGGCCATCTACAAGGCCGCCGCTGACTACGCCGCCGGCCAGGGCATCATCATCGCCGACACCAAGTTCGAGTTCGGCTTCATCGACGGCAGGCTCACGCTCATCGACGAGTGCCTCACCCCGGACTCCAGCCGCTTCTGGCCGGCCGAGGGCTACGCCGAGGGCCACGTCCAGCCGAGCTACGACAAGCAGTACGTGCGCGACTGGCTGCGTGCCAACTGGGACATGACCGGCGAGCCGCCGCGCATCCCCGCCGAGGTCATTGAGGGCACCTCCAAGCGCTACGCCGAGGCCTTCCAGATCATTACCGGTACCGAGTTCAAGCCCGTGAGGGCGTAAGGAGACCCATGTCACTGCGAGACACCATCGAGGGCGCCCGCAAGGAGGCCGAGGGTATTGCCGCGGGCATGCCCAAGAAGGCCGACGAGTCCGGCGCGGACGAGGGCGACAAGAAGGGCTTCGTGCGCAGCTCGGCCGCCAAGGCCCGTCCGGCCCGCGAGGCCGCTGCCTCGGTCCGCACCGCGTCCAAGCCCAAGGACCAGGGCATCCTCGGCACCTCCAGCGAGACCAAGGAGGAGAAGCGCGAGCGCAGGCGCCGCGAGCGCGAGCGCAACGACATGCGCACCCGCGCCTACGACATCGTGTTGCGCTCGATTCCGGAGTACCGCCAGATCGAGAAGCGCTTCTGGATCATCGTGGGCGTCGGCTTTGCGCTGGCGGTGGTCTCGCTGATAGCCGCGTACGCCTTTGGCAGCCAGCCCGACATGAGCACCTGGCAGGGCATCTTCTCCGTGGTCACGCTGGTGCTGGCCTACGTGCTCATCATCGGGGGCCTCATCTATGACTTCGTGAAGCGCCGTCCGTACCGCAAGCGCGCCGAGGCGCAGGTCCGTGGCATGACGGACAAGCGCATCGCCGAGCTCTTCGAGCAGGAGAGCCGAGCCGCGCTCGAGCGCCAGGCGAAGAAGGCCGAGAAAAAGGCTGCCAAGAAGGCCGAGAAGAACGGCAAGTAGGTACCTCGCCCGCGCTGCGCGCCGTCGTCCTTCTCGCCGTCGCGCGCGGGTGATAGAATAGCCTTCCAATGCCTTCGTAGCTCAGGGGATAGAGCACCGCTCTCCTAAAGCGGGTGTCGGCCGTTCGAATCGGCCCGGGGGCACCAGAAAAGACGCAGGCCAGTCAGTTCCCTGACTGGCCTGCTTTTGTGTGACGCGTTGAGCTTGCCACAGCCCTCGCCACGTTGGCCGCGGAGCCAAGAGAGGCGGCCTCCGGGAAGCCTTCCCCGGAGGCCGCCTCATGTCTGCCGCCTTCCCGTTCTCGCCGTTGCCAGGAGACGCCCTGGCCTCGTCACCACGGTGTTAGGGCCCCGAGCCCGGCCCCTGGCTAGTTGGACGACCCTCCGCCGGTGGAGGGGTCCGTGGTTCCGGTGCCTCCGGTGGGGTTCTCGCCACCGGACCCCTCGCCGCCCGTCGACCCGCCTGTCGAGGTGGGGTTCCTCGTGGTGAGGACGATGTCGGCGCCCTGGGGGGCCGTGCCCGTCACCGACTGGCTGGAGACGATGCCGTCCGGGGAGTTGCCCGTGGCGAGGATGGGGTTGAAGCCGCTGTTCTTGAGCGCGGAGTAGGCCTCCGAGTAGGTCCATCCCACGACGTTTATGACGTCAAACTCCTCCGGAGCTGCCGGCCCGAGGGAGATGTAGATCGTGACCTGGGAGCCCTTGTCGGCGGTCTCGCCTTCGTCGGGGGTCGTGTAGATGACGCAGCCCTCGGGCACGGTGTCGTCGTTGACGTACTGCTTGGACACGGTGAAGCCGGCCTCGATGAGGCGGGCCTCAGCGGTCTCCTCGGGGTCGCCGGTCACGTTGGGGACGACCTCCTGCGACGAGCCCGAGGACAGGTAGTAGGTGATCGTGGTGTTCACGTCGACCATGGTGCCCGGCTCGGTGTCCTGGTCGCAGACGCGGCCGGCCTCAACCTCGTCGCTCTCCTGCTCGGCGCCCGCGCGCCAGCGGAGGTTGCGGCTCTCGAGCTCGTCCTGGGCCTGCTCCTCCGTGAGGTTGCTGAGGTCGGGCACCTCGACCTGCTCGGCAGGCTGCGGTCCCTGGGAGACGCGGAAGCTGATCTTGGTGCCCTCTGCGGCCTGGCTGTAGGCGTCGGGGCTCTGCTCGTAGACGTCACCCTCGTCCTGGTCGTTGCTGTAGCCCTGGCTGACGTCACCGACCTCGAAGCCCGCGCTCTCGATGGCGGCCTCGGCCTGCTCCTGCGTCATGCCGATGATGGACGGGACCGTCCGCTGGGCAGCCGCGGTGCCAAGAAGGTTCGCAATCGCGAAGATTGCGATGGCCAGGACCGCCACGCCCGCGATCACGCCGATGGCGATGTTGCGCTTGCGCTTGCGAGCGCGCTCGGCCTCCTGCTCGGCCGCCTGCTCCGTTGCGCTCTGGCCTCGGTAGTGGCCGGCGCGGTCCACGCGCGGCATGGCTGCGGTCCCGCCTGCCTTTGCGCCTCCGCGGTCCAGCTTGTTGGTGGGCTGAGCGGGCAGCATGGCGGTGGCGCTGTTCACGGCCTGCATGCGGCCGGCCAGGTAGTCTCGCAGCGTGCGATAGAGCTCGTCGGCCGTCTGGAAACGGTCGGCCGGGTTCTTCTGCATGCACTTGAGGATGATGGACTCCAGGCTCGGGTCAACGTTGGGGTTGAGCTGGCTGGGCGGCTTGGGCTGCTCGTTGACCTGCTTGAGGGCCACGGTGATGGCGTCGTCCCCCTGGAAGGGGACCTGCCCGGTGGCGGCCTCGTACATCACGATGCCCAGCGAGTAGATGTCCGTGGTGGGGCCGAGCTCCTTGCCCTGCGTCTGCTCGGGGGAGACGTAGTGGGCGGTTCCCAGCACGGAGTTGTCCTGCGTGAGGTGGCTGTTCTTGGCGCGCGCGATGCCGAAGTCCATCACCTTGATGTTGCCGTCGGGCTGCACCATGATGTTCTGCGGCTTGATGTCGCGGTGGATGATGTCGTGCTTGTGCGCCACGGAGAGCGCCTGTGCAATCTGCGAGCCGATCTGCGCGACCTTCTTGCAGTCCAGCGCGCCGTGCTTGCGGATGCCGCTCTTGAGGTCGGTGCCCCGCAGGTACTCCATGACGATGTAGTAGGTGTCCGCGTCCTTGCCCCAGTCGTAGACGCTCACGATGTAGGGGCTCTGCAGGGCCGCGGCGGCCTGAGCCTCCTGCTTGAAGCGGGCCGCAAAGGAGGGGTCGTTGGCGTACTGGGGCAGCATCGTCTTGATGGCCACCGTGCGCCCGAGCACCTCGTCGAGGCCGCGGTAGACCGTGGCCATGCCGCCCGCACCTATCTTGTCCTGGACCTGGTAGCGTCCTCCGAGAACCGTAGCTGACATCATCTCTCCCTATTTTCTCCGCGGCGCCTGCGGCCGCGTGTCGTACGTCGTACAGGATGGCCTCCCCGCGCGTCTGCGCCGGGCGTGTCTTGAAATCGCAGGTCCTTCTCGCCCCGCCCCGAGGCTGGCGAGAAGGACGGTCCCCCCGTCTCCCATCATGCTAGTTCCCCGCCCCCGATGCCTGGATCTGAAGCGCTTGGGACAGCACCTGGCCGGCCAGGCCGGCGGCGAAGCCCTCGACGTCCTCGCCGTGGCCCTCGACGCAGACCGAGATGACCAGGGTGGGGCTGTCATAGGGGGCGAAGCCGATGAAGAACGAGTTGATGTTGCCGTTCTCGACCTCGGCCGTGCCGGTCTTGCCCGCCACCACGGTCCCGGGCACCTGGGCGCGACGGCCGGTGCCGTGGTCGACGACGCCGCGCATGGCCTCCTTCATCTGGTCGGCCGTGGTCGAGGAGATGACCTGGCCAAGGGAGCGCGGGGCGGTCTCGGAGGTGACGATGCCCTCCGGCGAGAGCACGTGGTCGACGACGAAGGGGTCCATGGCAACGCCGCCGTTGGCGATGGTCTGGGCCACCACGGCGTTCTGCATGACGGTGACCTGCGGGCCCGCGGGGCTCGCGTGCTGCCCGACGGGCTGTCCGCACGCCGCCCACGCCGTCTCCCACTCCGTCATCTCGGCCGGCTCGGGCATGAGGGAGGCGAGGCAGTCAAAGTCCTGGCCAATCTCCTGCCCGTAGCCGTAGGCGCGCGCGTAGCTCACGAGGGTGTTGGCCCCCAGGTCGACGCCCACCTGGGCGAACGCGGTGTTGGACGAGAGCGCGAAGGCCTCCCGCAGGGTGGGGCTGCCATAGTCGTTGCCCCCGTAGTTGGTGACCTCGGCCCCGCCGACCTCAAGCGAGGGGCCGGCGTAGTAGACGTCGTCCAGCGTGACGGCCCCGGAGTCCAGCGCGGCGGAGAGCGTGACGGCCTTGAAGGTGGACCCGGGCGAGTAGAGCGCCTGGGTGGTGCGGTCGACGAGCTCGCCGTCGGTGCCCTGCATGGCTGCCTCGAGGTCGTCCGGCGAGTAGGTGGGCGAGGAGGCGCGCGCCAGGACGGCGCCGGTCTTGGGGTCAAGTACCACGATGGCGCCGGTATAGCCCTGGAGCGCCTGCTCGGCGGCTCGCTGGATCTGCGAGTTGATGGTGAGTGCCACGGTGGAGCCGGGCTGCTCTACGCCGGCCAGCGAGTAGAGGGCGCTCCGCCAGTTGGAGTAGTCCTCGTGCCCGGTGAGCACCTCGTTCATCGAGGATTCGACGCCGGCGCTGCCGAACTGCGTGGAGACGTAGCCGACGACGTGGCGCGCGAGCGTGCCCTGCGGGTAGCTGCGCGCGTAGGTCCCGTCGTCCTGCAGGACGCTCTCCGCCAGGGTGACGCCGTCGGAGGTGATGATGGCGCCGCGCTGGACGGAGGCGCTGCGGGCAATGGTGTGGCTGTTGGTGGGAAGGTTCTGGATGCGCTCCGCGTCGATCTGCTGGACGTAGGTGAGGTTTGCCACAAGCGCGGCGAACAGCAGCGAGAAGACCGCGATGAGGTTGGTGAGGCGCTTGCCCAGCGCCACGCGCCCGAGGACGCCCGACTCGGCCGTGTTGAGGCCGAAGCGTCCGCGGGCGTGGCTGCCGTGAACCACCGAGGGGACGTGAGCGCCGCGCTCCTGGGCCTGTGCCGCGGCCTGGCCCGCGAGGGTGAGCACCGGGTCTCGCCGGGCGCTGCTGCGCTCGACGCCGGAGCGCATCTCCGCCTCGCGGCCGGTGCCCTCGTCGCCGGCGCGCAGCAGCAGGCCCACGATGACGAAGCTCGCGAGCAGCGACGTGCCGCCCTGGCTCATGAAGGGCAGCGTGACGCCTGTGAGCGGCAGGAGCTTGGTGACGCCGCCCACGATGAGGAAGGCCTGGAACGAGATGGCCGCCGTGAGGCCCACGGCCGCGAAGGCGGAGCAGTCGGACTTGGCGCGCGCCGCCGTGGCGAGGCCGCGCACGCAGAAGAGCAGGAACAGCAGGAGCACGGCGGAGGCGCCCAGAAGGCCGGCCTCCTCGGCGATTGCCGCAAAGATGAAGTCGCTCTCCACGAAGGGGATGGTGGTGGCCAGGCCGTTGCCGATGCCCGCGCCCACGAGCCCGCCGTCGGCCAGCGAGTAGAGCGCCTGGACGATCTGGTAGCCGCCGCTCGAGGCCGCCGACCACGGGTCGAGCCAGATGTCCACGCGGTTCTGGACGTGGCCGAAGAGGTGGTAGCAGGCCACGCCGGCGACGGCGAGCAGAAGCAGGCTCACCACGACGTAGCTCACGCGGCCGGTGGCCACGTAGAGCATGATGACGAAGAAGGCGAAGAAGAGAAGGGCGCTGCCGAGGTCGCGCTCGAAGACCACCACGAGCAGGCTGATGCCCCACATGACGAACATCGGGAGCAGCATCCTCAGGCGCGGCAGGCGCAGCGGCCCTATGCTGCGCATTGAGGCCGAGAGCGCCTCGCGGTTGGTGGCGAGGTAGAACGCCAGGAAGAGCGTAATGAGGATCTTGGCGAACTCGCCCGGCTGGAAGCTGAACGAGCCGATGTAGATCCAGAGTTTGGAGCCGTTCTGCTCGGTGCCGACGATCATCGGCAGGATGAGAAGGACCACGCCGGCGATCCCCAGGGTGTACTTGTAGTCCGCGAGGGCGTCAAGGTCGCGAACAACCACGAGGACGCCGACCATGGCGGCGACGGACAGGAAGAGCCACATCACCTGGTTGACGGCCAGGTCCGGCGCAAGGCGGGTGAGGAACGTGATGCCCGTGCCCGAGAGCGCGAACACGATGGGCAGGATGGCGGGGTCCGCCGCCGGCGCGAGGAAGCGGATGGCCACGTGGGCCGCGGCGAACGCGGCGAAGAGCCCCAGCGGCACGCCGAGCGTGGACAGGCTCAGCGCGGCGTTGGAGTTGACCACGTACATGGCGTAGAGCAGGATGACGGGGACGGCCGCGAGGCACAGGAGCAGCAGCTCGGTGTTCCTGCGGCCGTGTCCCCGGTCGGCGCTGCGGGGGGCCGCGGGCGCCGGGACCGCCGCGGCGGCCGTCATGGCCTCAACCTCGGCGCGCGTGGCAGACGCCGCGAACCGTCTTCTCCTCACGTTACTCGCCCCCGTCCGTCGTCGTGTCCTGCGTGCCGTCTGGGGCCGCCTCGCCGTTCTCGCCGGCCCCGCTCTCCGAGCGTGCCGTCTCGGCTATCTTTGCCGCCCGGTCGCGCTCGGAGTCTATCTGCTCGTGGTAGGAGTCGATGGCGGCGCGGCCCTCGGCCTCGTTGTTCACGCGGATGCCGTCCTCGAGCTGGTTCTGCAGGGCCACTGGAAGGTCGGACACCTCCACGGCGCTCGTCCCCACGAGCTCCGAGAGGCTCACGCCGAAGAGGTCCCCCTGGACGCCGCGGTAGAGCCCGACCGTGGTCCCGTTGACCCCGAGGTACCACTCGGTCTGGAGGAAGGCGAAGGTGATGAGCGCCGCCGCCACGATCACGGCCGCGAAGGCCCCGGAGAACGCGGCTATGCGGCGGACGAGCTTCTTTCGCGCTGCCTCGGCCAGGCCGTCGTTGAGCACGTCGACGACGACGACCGTCACGTTGTCGGCCCCGCCCGCGGTGAGCGCAGCGGAAACAAGGTTGTCGGCCGCCTGCTGCGGGGTGGCGCTCGAGACGGCGAGGGACTCTATCTCACTGTCCGGAATCATGGACGAGAGGCCGTCCGAGCACAGGATGACCCGGTCGCCGTCGTTGACCTCGAGCGTGAAGTGGTCGGCGTACATGTCCGGGTCGGAGCCCAGGGCGCGGGTGATGATGGAGCGCGAGGGGTGCGTGCGCGCCTCGTCGGCCGTGATCTGGCCGGAGTCCACGAGCTCCTCAACGTAGGAGTGGTCGTGGGTGATGCGGACGAGCGTGCCGTGGTGCAGCAGGTAGGCACGTGAGTCCCCCACGTGCGCCACGGCCATGCGGTTTCTCTCTATGAGGACGGCGGTTGCGGTGCAGCCCATCCCGGGCTTGCCGATGCCCTGCTCGGCCGCCTCGATGACGCTCGTGTTGGCGGCCTCCACGGCGGCGCCGAGAAGGACGTCGTCCGCGGAGGCGGGGGCCCTCCCGCCGATGGTCTCGACGGCGATGGAGCTCGCCACCTCGCCGGCGGCATGACCGCCCATTCCGTCAGAGACCACGAACAGGGGCGCCCTCAGCAGGAAGGAGTCCTCGTTGTGGCCGCGGACCAGGCCGACGTCGCTGCGTGCCCCCCACGAGATGAACTCGTTGGCGCCAGATACGGCGTCCGCGCCGGCACGCCCCTCTACGGGCATCTCGGCGCGGCCTGGGGCGTTTGACGGCTCCTGAGGTGCGGGTATGAGGGTCTCCTCCTGCGTCATCCGCGGCTCACTCGCATGATCGTGTCGCCAATCTGCACCTCGTCCGTCTCGCGTAGCGTCACAGGCTGGTCGATGAGGTGCCCGTTGACCATGGTCCCGTTGGTGGAGCCAAGGTCCTCCAGCACGAGGGCAGGGCCCTGCAGGGTGAGGCGTGCGTGCGTGGCCGAGACGTACGGCTCGTCGATCACGATGTCGGAGGAGGGGGAGCGCCCTATCACCACGGGGCCGAGGATGTCCACGTGCAGGCCGCGCAGCGCACGGGAGCCCTTCTCCACGTCGACGGACCAGATGGCCGCGTCGCGGCGCTGACCCTTCACCAGCCCGATGCCGGTGCGCATGACCGCAAAGAGAAAGAGGTAGAGCACGATGATCAGGAGCACGCGCCCTATGAAGAGGACGAGGTCAATCATCTGGGGTTCTCCCTGAACTCGAGGTTCATCAGCCCCACGGTGATGAGGTCGCCGTCACGCAGGACGCACTCGTTGACGTCCACGTCGTTGACGAGGGTCCCGTTGGTGGAGTTGAGGTCCCGGATAATCCAGTCGCGCCCGTCGAAGACGAGCTCGGCGTGACGGCGGGAGACGTTGGGGTCGCGCAGGACCACGCCGGCCTGGGAGCGCTCGCGCCCGATGACCGTGGAGGGCGCCTTCGCCGTGAAGGTTCGGCCGGTCTGCCTGTCGATGAGCAGGCAAGACGCGTGCGGCGCCTGGGCCGCACCGCCCACGCCCACGCCGCGGCGCGCGTCCACGAGGGGCACGTTGCGGAGCTGGGTCTGCGGCACGGGCACGGAGCCCGGCGTCTCCGGCGCGCTCACCACGGGCGCCGGCTGCATCACGGGGACGGGCATGGGCGTGGAGGCGGAGGCCGACGCCACCGGGGTGGGCTCGGGGAAGTCCTCCGGCATCACGTCGAGGCCGTCCGCCGCGGGGGAGTCGTCCGGCTGCGCCCCGGCGGACGGAACGGCCACGGGGGCGACGTGCGGGGTCGGGGCCGGGCGTCGGCCGCCCTGGGCGTGAATCTGCGCGGCGGCGCCGCCGGTGCTGGAGTTGCCGGCCAGGAAGGCGCGCTCCTCCTCACGCAGGCGCCCGAGGGTGCCCGGGTCGACGTTCTCCGCAAAGACGGCGAACTTCCCGGACTTGAGCGACGGGTCGACCATGAAGCGGACGAGCGGGTTGCCGACGAAGGCGTAGCCCTTCTTCTGGGCCTGGGCGGTCACGAAGGCCGCCGTCTCGTAGGTGATCTGCTCGTAGAGAGGGCGCATGAGGGAGTCGTCGGAGGCGGAGACGAGCACCGTGTAGAGCGCCGGCGCGGTGTCCACGCCGTCGATCTCGTACGTCTCGTTCTCCATCTCGCGCGCGGCGCGCTTGGCGAGCTTCTTGAAGGAGAAGGGCTCCGTGTAGCCCTGGGGAGCGGCGCCGAACACAGAGCCTATGCGCGCTTCGAAATCACTGAGGAAACTCATCTACCCCCGCCTTCCGGGCCCTCGTAGAGCGGGCCTCTCAGGACAGTCGCAATGCACAAAAACACAAACAAGAGTACCGCAACTACGACGGTGGCCCCGTCGAGGGCCTCCCATATACCGCCATTCTCCATCCGAGCGGCGAAGACAGCGCCAGCGACCAGGCACGCAAGCCCGAGCGCCTGCCCTATCACGCCTGCCGCCACCGACCCGTGCAGGGCGACGGCGGCGGAGACGGCCCCGCAGGCGGCGCATGCGACAAGCAGGACCCACGTCTCCGGCGAGGAGGCGGCCGCAAGCAGGCCGGGAAGCAGCGCGTCTGGTGAGAAGGACGTGGACACCCCCAGACGGAAGACGGTCCCGAGGGCGCAGCCGAGCGCGCCGCTCGCCGCCGCGGGGCCGGGGTCCATCGCAAACCCCGCGAGTGCCGCCCCGGCGACCGGCGACGGCAGGCAGCACGGGAGCAGCAGCGTGAGCGAGGAGAGCCGCTCCGAGCGGCCCACGCGCGCCCACCAGAGGGCCGTGACGGCCACGAGTGCCATCGCGGCGAGCGTGGCCGCGGCGACGGCCCCTGACGCGATGGCCCAGGCGATGGCGAGCACCACGAGCGGGGCGCCGAGCGGTGTCCATGCGGCACTGGCCAGGCAGCTGACGAGGGCGGCCGCGGCGGCCGTGCGCTCGTCTGCTCCCGGGGTCAGGGGAAGCGCCAGGCGAAGGGCGGCGAAGACCGCGAGCGCGGTGAGGGCGCGCGCGAGCACGGCACCCAGCGGCGGCAGGCCTACGGCGAGCGGAACCGCGCGGCGCGCCCGGCTGTCCGAGCCATCGTCCTGCTCTGCCTGCTCAACCAGGTCACGAAGGGACGCGGCGCCCTCGGCGGCGTCCCCGAGCAGCGGACAGAGCTCGTCGGCAAGCTCCGCGACGGAGCTCGTGCGGTCTGCGGCGGCGGGCTCCAGGGCGGCCAGCAGCACCTCTTCTACCTCGGGGCCCGCCTCCGGGCAGTCCTTGGCAAGCCTTCGGGCGGGTCCGCGCCGGATGAGCGCCAGGGACTCCTGGTCGCTCCTCGCCAGGAAGGGGTCGCGGCCCGTGAGTGCCTGCCAGACCACCACGGCCAGGGAGAAGACGTCCGCGCGCTCGTCCACGAGCATGCTCTCTATCTGCTCGGGCGGCATGTAGCCAACGGTGCCTCCGCGCGCGCCTCCGTAGCCGGCCGCCGAGGCGAGCGTGGACATGCCGAAGTCCGCCAGCTTCACGGTGCCCTGGCGGTCGATCATGATGTTGGAGGGCTTGATGTCCAGGTGGAGGGCTCGGTTCTCGTGCGCGAAGGATAGCGCCTTCGCCAGCGAGGCCAGCACGTGGGCGCACTCGTCGGGGGTGAGCCGCCCTCCCTCCACGCGGGCGAGGAGCTCGGCGAGGTTGAGGCCGTCCACGTACTCCATCACCAGGTAGGCGTAGGCGCCCTGCGCCTCGAAGTCGTGGACGGCGACGATGTTGGGGTGGGGGAGCATGCAGGCCGTCCGCGCCTCGCGGAGGGCCTCCTCGGGGGTGGTGCCGGTCTCGGCCGTGGAGGCAAGCGGCATGCGCTTGATGGCCACGCGGCGCTGCAGGCGCGTGTCCCAGCAGGTGCAGACCGTGCCGAAGCCGCCCGTGCCCCGTCGTTCGAGCACGCGGTAGCGGCCGAGCAGCATCTCCTCGCGCGGTGGCTCCGGCCCCCGGGGGGCCTGCGTGCGCACCCTGGTCGGCGTCTCGCCCACGGGCCCTCCCTCGTTTGTGCTGCGTATGGCCGCGCGGCATGCGGGCCGCGCGGCCTTCGTGTGCGTGTGCCGTGCGGACATTCTAACGCGTGCGGCGCCGCGGAGGGGCGCGGGGGGCGGGGCCCGGCCCGGGTGGACCCGACGGGCCGCAGCTGGTCCGGGCCCTTCGTCGGCATCCCCGGTGGGCTGCCGGTGGGTCCCGGCTTTCCAGCGAGCCACGGCCCCTGGCCGCACCGCCGGGCCCTGTCCTCGGCGGTTCTCGACATCGCCTGCGAGGTTCCGGAAAAATCTCTTGGCAGCTCGCTGAGGTTGGGGTAAGATAGCTCAGCACGCGGGCGTGGCGGAATTGGCAGACGCGTACGGTTCAGGTCCGTATGGGGGCAACCCCATGAAGGTTCAAGTCCTTTCGCCCGCACCATGAACGCAAGGGCCCCTGGCTTCGGTCGGGGGCCTTTTTCGTGTTGAGGCGGCCCCGCACCGTGCTCGTCCCGTCCACAGTCCGCGCCGGCCCCAGTCCCATGCCGGCTCCGGCCCCGTACTGCCTCCGGACGTATCGGGGCGCAGGACCGTCCGGAGGCGGTGCGGATGGGCGGCGCGTACTGTCCCTGGACGGTCCTTCTCGCTAGTCCGTCCGGAAACGGTGCGGCCGGGTGGTGCGCACTGCTATCGGACGTTTCCGCGGCTGAGAACGTCCTAAAACGGTGCGGCATGGTGACGGTGCACCGTTCGTGGACGTTTTTGCAGGTGAGAGCGTCCTAAAACGGTGCGGGGTCTGTGGATATGGCGGACGTGTTCCGGTCCTGCATGAGAGCGGGGGTTCGGAAGGCGAGAAGAACCCGCCTCAGGCCAGGATTCCGGCGAGGCTACTCCTCGTCATCGTCGTCGAAGAGGTCCCAGTCGTCGTCGGTCTTCTCGTGATTGAAGTAGCGCCGCTTGGTGCCGCGCTCCATGAGCAGCGCGATGACGAGGCAGAGCACGATGCCGCCAAGGACCAGGCAGATGACGCCCGTCGGGTCGCTGAAGAGCCACGTAAAGAAGTCCACGATCGCCTGCATGCCGCCTCCTGCGCACGTCGGTAGTTTCACGCGCACAAGTATATACTTGGGGAGCCGCCGCGCGAGAGGCCGGCGACGTGGGCACAAGACAGAAGCAAGGAGCCAAAATGCTCGACATCAAGTTCGTCCGCGAGAACCCCGACGTCGTGGACAAGGCGTGCGAGTCGCGCCAGAACGCGCACTGGGACCGGGAACGCTTCTTCGAGCTTGACGAGGAGCGCCGCTCCGTCATCTCCGAGGTCGAGAAGCTCCAGGCGGAGCGCAACTCCGTCTCCAAGCAGATCGGCCAGCTCATGCGCGAGGGCAAGCGCGAGGAGGCCGAGGCCGCCAAGGCGCAGGTCGCGGCCAACAAGGACCGCATCGCCTCCCTGGACGACCGTCGTACCCAGGTGGAGGACGAGCTCTTTGACCTGGTCTCCCGCATCCCCAACATCCCGCACGAGAGCGTGCCCTACGGCGTGGACGACTCCGACAACCCCGAGGTGCGCCGCTGGGGCACCCCGCGCGACTTCGCGGCCGAGGGCTTCGAGCCGAAGGCCCACTGGGACCTTGGCCCCGCCACGGGCATGATCGACTTCGACCGCGGCGTGAAGCTCGCCGGCACGCGCTTCTACGTGCTCGGCGGCATGGGCGCCCGCATGGAGCGCGCGCTCATCAGCTTCATGGTGGACATGCACGTCAAGGCCGGCTTCAAGGAGTGGTGGATGCCGGTCATCACCAACCGCGAGACCCTCTTTGGCACCGGCCAACTGCCCAAGTTCGAGGACGACCTCTACCACGTGCAGCCGGACCTGTACCTCATCCCCACCGCCGAGGTCATGCTCACCAACCTCCACCGTGGCGAGGTGCTCGACGGCTCGCAGCTGCCGCTGTGGTACACCGCCTTCACGCCGTGCTTCCGCGAGGAGGCGGGCTCGGCCGGGCGCGACACGCGCGGCATCATCCGCGTCCACCAGTTCGACAAGGTGGAGATGGTCAAGTTTGCCAAGCCCGAGGACTCGATGAACCAGCTCGAGAGCATGGTCGCCGAGGCCGAGGCGGTGCTCCAGGCGCTCGAGCTGCCCTACCACGTGGTCACCCTCTGCACCGGCGACATCGGCTTCTCCGCGTGCAAGTGCTACGACCTCGAGGTCTGGCTGCCCAGCTACAACAACTACAAGGAGATCTCCTCCTGCTCCAACTGCTGGGACTTCCAGGCCCGTCGCGCCAACATCCGCTACAGGGACCCCGCGGAGTTCAAGGGCACGCGCTTCGTCCACACGCTCAACGGCTCCGGTCTGGCGGTGGGCCGAACGATGGCCGCCATCATGGAGAACTTCCAGAACCCCGACGGCTCCATCACGGTGCCCGAGGCCCTGCGCCCCTACATGGGCGGCGTCGAGGTCATCAAGCCCGAGTAGGGAAAGCCTAGAGGGAGCTTCTGGGGCCGTCCGCTTTGCGGGCGGCCCTCTCTGTTTATATTCCGGCCCCGTCGCCCCTAATTTCTAGAACATGTGTTTCTAAGAACAAATGTTTGGTATACTACGGTTAGGGAGAGAGAAAGGGGAGAAGATGGAGACGTATGAGGTGGCACGCTTCGAACACGTGGGGGATGTGCGGAGGGTGTTCGTTACGCAGGACGAGAGCGGGCTCGTGGTGAGAGAAGACCTTTCGGGCCCCTCGGTGCTCGTGGCATATGGTGACGAGAGCCGCAGCCTCCGGGCCTCGTTTGATGCCGCAGCGGTTGAGTCGCTTCTTGACGCGGTTGCCTCGGCGGGTGCCGAAGGGTCTCTGCGGGAGTACCTTGCGGATGAGCGCCACGACATCGTGGACCTGATGGACCTTTGCGACGCCCGGGGCGTCCCGTACGCCTTCACGGGCATGGGCTCTGAGAGCGGCATCCAGTTCCGTCCGGCGAGGTAGTCCGGCCTATGGCCGGGGCGCGCACCTGATGCCCCCCGGCCTCGGCTAGCATGCTGCGTAAGCCAGGCATGTTTGGAGGATTGTCATGAGAAGTTACACGCTCGACGACTTTGCCCACATGATTGACCACACCAATCTGCAGCCAGACGCTACCCGCGCAGACATGGAGCGTCTCTGTGACGAGGCGGTCCGCTACCACTTCCGCATGGTGGCGATAAACCCGGTGCAGTCCGCGCTCTGTGCGCGGCTGCTTGCCGGGACGGACGTTCACGTTGGGGCCGCCATTGGATTCCCGCTGGGGCAGATCTCCGTGGCGTCCAAGGTCTTTGAGACCAAAGACGCGCTCTCGTCCGGTGCCAACGAGATTGACTACGTGGTCAACCTTACCGAGGTGAAGGCTGGCAACTGGTCATATGTCGAGGACGAGATGGCGCAGATTGTTGCCGTCTGTCGTGAGGCCGGCGCCACCTCAAAGGTCATCTTTGAGAACTGCCTGCTTGCCCAGGAGGAGAAGATTGCGCTCTGCGAGGTGGCCAGCAGGGTCCTTCCGGACTTCATCAAGACGTCCACCGGCTTCTCCACGGGTGGCGCCACGGTAGAGGACGTGCGTCTCATGCGCGAGCACGCCGACAAGC
Organism: Olsenella profusa; assembly: GCF_016900315.1. Classification (GTDB taxonomy): domain Bacteria; phylum Actinomycetota; class Coriobacteriia; order Coriobacteriales; family Atopobiaceae; genus Thermophilibacter; species Thermophilibacter profusus_A. The sequence continues at coordinate 38,278 of NZ_JACSNQ010000003.1, read as the reverse complement.
GGGTAAAGGTCAAGGCTGCCGGTCGCATCCGGGACGCCGAGACGTTCCTGGCAATGGTGTCTGCCGGGGCGGAACGCATCGGCTGCACGCGAAGCATTCCGGTGATGGAGGGGCTCAGAACGCGAATGGAAGCCGAGGGCGTGGATCACTACGACATCTAGGAGCATCGGGCCGGGGTGGAGCTGTCCCATCCGCCCCGGCCGAGGCTCGCCATGGCGTCGAGCCGTCGTAACGAAAAGGGGCTCCCGAAGGAGCCCCTTAGTCTGCGTGGTGCGGCGTATAGGATTCGAACCTATGACGCCCTGATTCGTAGTCAGGTCCTCTATCCAGCTGAGGTAACGCCGCGTGCAGTTGAGAATAATGCCACGGGTGTGCCCGTCCGTCAAGAGAGAATGCGAAAAATGTCGAAGATGTGGCGAAGGGAGGCTTTCGGACGGCTGACAGGCCGGGCGCTGACGTGCTGACAGGCTAAGCAAGCAAAAAGGCCCGTCCCCACAGGGACGAGCCTCGAAAGTTCTGGCGGAGAGCTGGGGATTCGAACCCCAGATAGGATTTGCATCCTATACTCGCTTAGCAGGCGAGCACCTTCGGCCTCTCGGTCAGCTCTCCAATCGGTGCCCAAGAATAATACCCCACAAAGGACGGACTCACAACTTCTTACCAAGTTCGCCGAGAAAAACCTCGTCAACGACGATATCCTGCGGGTGCGCGGCAACCTTCTCCCACGAGAACGAGCCGACGAGCTCGTCGGGGCGTGCGGCGACGCCCGGCTCCGTGAGGCCCACGGCAGCGGCGAGCGTCCCGATCACGCGCTCCGGCGCCACGCCGAGCCCGCGCAGCGCTCCGAGGTCGAGGTCCTTCTCGCGCTTTGAGAGCCGCCGCCCGTCGGGGGCCACGAGCAGCGGAACGTGGGCGTACTCGGGGGCGTGCCAGCCGAGCAGCCTCGCCAGGTAGGTCTGGCGAGCGCAGGAGCTTAGCAGGTCGCGCCCCCGAACTACCTGGGTCACGCCCATGAGGGCGTCATCCACCACCACGGCGAGCTGATAGGCAACCACGCCGTCGCTACGTCGCACGAGAAAGTCGCCGCACTCGTGGGCGAGCACCTCGCGGTGAGGGCCGTAGGCGAGGTCGCAGAACTCGATGGTGCCGGCGGGGTCGTCGGCGTCCGGGACGCGCAGCCTCGTCGCCGGCGGACGTACCTGTGCGCGGCACCTCGCCTCCTCGGGCGTGAGTCTGCGGCACGTGCCCGGATAGATGGGCGTGCCGTCGGAGGCGTGCGGAGCGCTTGCCGCATGAAGCTCGGCGCGCGTGCAGAAGCAAGGGTAGGTGAGCCCGGCCCTGGAAAGGCGCTCGATGGCCTCGTTGTACACGGCCTCGCGCTCGCTCTGGTAGTAGGGGCCCTCGTCCCAGGTGAGGCCGAGCCACTCGAGGTCGGCCATGAGCGTGTCCGCCCGCTCGCGGCTGCGCGCACGCGGATCGAGGTCCTCGATGCGCAGGACCACCTCTCCTCCTGCGGAGTGTGCGGAGAGCCAGGCCATGAGCGCGGAGAAGACGTTGCCAAGGTGCATCCGCCCCGAGGGCGTGGGTGCAAATCGCCCGCGCACTCGCGCGTCCTTCTCGCCCAACGAGCCCGCCCCTCCCTAGAGGCGCTCTGAGTAGACGTAGATGTGGAAGCTGTCCCCGGCGGGGTCGGAACCGGGCCACGCAACCTGGGACACGCGACTCATCTCCTGCCTAAGGCCCATGTGATCGTAGAAGGAGATGTCGCAGCTGTCGTCGGTGAGGAGGTGGTAGCCCGCCGCGCCGCGCTCGCGTAGGTAGGAGCGTGCGGCGCAGAAGAGCCTGCCGCCCACGCCCAGGCCGCGCGCCTCGGGCGAGACGATGAGCAGCTTTACGGCAAAGGAGGCCTCCGCCGTGCCGGTCATCTCGTAGTCGCGCTCAAGCCCTGCCTCCTCGATGACGCCGGCCATCTCCAGGTCCATGACGCGGGCGCACTCGGGTGCCTTGGCCGCCTCGCGCTCCGCCGCAGCCCCGCGCTCTCGCCACCTGTCGGCGTCCTCGGGCACGCGGTCGGGCTCGCGCAGGAGGACGGCGCCAAGCAGCCTGCCCCCTCGCTCGGCGACGCGGGACCACGTGGCCTGCGAGAGGTAGTCGCACAGCTCGACGGTGCTGGCGAGCTCACCGGGAAGGCCCGGGTAATCGGCCAGCCACGTCTGCGCGAGGATGTTGACCAGGGGGCGGAAGTCGCCCTCTTCGAAGGGGCGCAGAGCGAGTCCGGCGGCGTTTTCTGACATGTTTTCTCCTAGCTGCTGTATGGTAGTGATGACGGTACAGCAAGCTGTCGCTATTTCCAAGGAGGGCCCCCATGCCAAACACCCCGATTAAACGCGCGCTCGTCTCGGTTACGGACAAGACGGGTGTGGTCGACTTCGTCAAGGCGCTTGAGGACGAGTTCGGCGTGGAGGTGATCTCCACCGGCGGCACCGCCCACGTGCTCGAGGAGGCGGGGGTCCACGTGATTCCCATCGAGCAGTACACCGGCTTCCCGGAGATGATGGACGGCCGCGTCAAGACGCTCCACCCCAAGGTGCACGGTGGCCTGCTGGCGCGCCGCGACAACCCGGAGCACATGGCCGAGGCGGCTGCGCACGGCATCGGCATGATCGACCTGGTCTGCGTCAACCTCTACGAGTTCGAGAAGACCGTGGCCAACCCCGACGTCACCTTCGCGGACGCGATCGAGCACATCGACATCGGCGGCCCCTCCATGCTGCGCTCCGCCGCCAAGAACGCCGACGCCGTGACCGTGGTCTCCGACCCCGCGGACTACGACGAGGTCCTTGACGAGATGCGCGCCAACGACGGCTGCACCACCCTGGAGCTCCGCCGCTACCTGCAGCTCAAGGTCTACGAGACCACGGCCTGCTACGACGCGGCCATCGCCAGCTGGCTGGCCGGTCGCTACGACGCCGAGTTCGGCGAGCCGGAGGAGGAGGGCGCCACCCCGGAGGAGCTCGGCATCTACCTCGAGAAGGCCCAGGACCTGCGCTACGGCGAGAACCCCCAGCAGACCGCCGCGGTCTACCGCTTTGCGGACGAGTTCGCCGAGCTGGGCTCCTCCGAGCACCCGCTCGTGGGCGCCGAGCAGGTCCAGGGCAAGCCGCTCTCCTACAACAACTTCCTGGACGCCGACGCCGCCTGGAACCTCGTGCGCGAGTTCGACGACCCGGCCTGCGTGATCCTCAAGCACCAGAACCCCTGCGGCTCCGCGGTGGCCGATGACGTCACCTGCGCCTACGACCGCGCCTTCGCGTGCGACCCCAAGAGCGCCTTCGGCGGCATCATCGCCTGCAACCGCGAGATCCCCTACGAGCTCGTGGAGCACGCCTTCGACGAGAACGGGCAGTTCGTGGAGGTCATCATTGCGCCGTCCTTCTCGCCGGAGGCCCTCGAGCGCATGGCCAAGCGCCCCAACCTGCGCGTCCTTGCCACGGGCGGCACGGGCGGCCACGCGCGCTACGAGCTGCGCTCCATCGACGGCGGCGTGCTGCTGCAGAACGTCGACTCCGTCTCCGAGGACCCGGCCACCTTCACCTGCCCCACCAGGCGCAAGCCCACCGACGCCGAGATGGACGAGCTCATGTTCGCCTGGCGCGTCTGCAAGGGCGTCAAGTCCAACGCGATCCTCATCTCCAAGGGCAAGGCCGGCATCGGCATGGGCCCCGGCCAGCCCAACCGCGTGGACTCGGCGCTTCTGGCCTGCGAGCGCGCCGACGAGGCGTGCGAGCGCATGGGCGTGGAGAAGGGCGGCTACGCCTGCGCCTCCGACGCTTTCTTCCCGTTCCGTGACAACGTGGACACGCTCGCCGCGCACGGCGTGACCTGCATTATCCAGCCTGGCGGCTCCAAGCGTGACGACGAGTCCATCCAGGCCTGCGACGAGCACGGCATCGCGATGGTCTTCACCGGCGCCCGCCACTTCCGCCACTAGCCCCGGTCCTTCTCGGCCGCGGCCCCTCACCTGGCGAGAAGAACCCGAGCCCGCAGCCAGCGCCCCGGACGGCCCCGCCGCCCGGGGCGCTTCCGTGCCATCGTCCGGCCGGGGGGCTGAGGGCCGGCTCGCCGCGCTGCCGGGCGGGGTAGAATGTGAGGCCTGTCGACGAGAGGAGACGCAGATGGCGGACAGCAGGGGCGATGACGCCCAGATGAGGGACTTTACGCTGGGGCGCCCGGCCCTGGTCTGCCGCTGGCGCCTGGCCAACCGGGCGCTGCCGCTGGAGAACCGCCACCTTCGGGCGCTCAGCCGACGCATGGTCAACGGCTCGGTCGTGTCCACGCAGCTTGTGGCCTGGGCCAAGCAGCACATCGAGTGGACGCTCGCGGACGGTGCGGCGCGCTATCCGGACGGCGTGCTCATGATCATCGTGGACGAGGAGGGCCGGGCCGCCATGACGGTCGGCCCCTATGAGCCGCTTTCCGTTCAGACGACCTCCGCTCTGGCAGAGCGGGCACTGAGGTCCGCGCGCGAGGCGGACGAGACGGGCGTGGCGCCGGAGACGCTCTGGGCCTTTGACGGGGGGCGTCTGCTCTGCGGGGGCGACTCTCCCGCCGCGGCGTCTGGCGCGGCGTCCCTCGTTGGCGACCTGGCCCGCACCATCGGCATCCCAGTGACGTACGACGCGGCTCTCGCGGAACGTGCCATGGCGGGGGAGAGGGCCTATGACGAGGTGTTTCTCACCTCGGACGAGCATGGGGTGGCGGTCTCCTCGACGGCGCCGGGACCGCGCTCGCGCCGATTCGTGGAGGGCTACGGGAAGCTGTTCGACGCCTCCGGGAGACGGTAGGCCGGGGCCTCCGGCCGCCGCGCCGCGCCGCTACGCGGCCGAGAAGCTCCAGGCGCCCGCTGCCTCAGAGCAGATGAGGCCGAGGTCCCAGGTGCGCATGCTGCGTCCGACGCTGTTGGAGTCGTGCACGACGATGTTTCCGTCCTCGGCCACGCGCTCGAGGACGATGTAGTGGCCTACCTGCGTGAACGTTCCCGGGTTCATGATGCAGATCACCGGGCGGCCGGCCTCGAGCTCGGAGCGGATGACGTCTGCGGAGGCGGTGATTGACTGCCCGTAGATTCCCAGCTGCGCCGCGCCATCGGTCATGAGCGCCCACGCGCTCCCGTTGCCCTCGGTGGCGTAGCCGTTCTGGGTGCTGAAGTCCGCCATGCCTGCGGGGTCGATGCTCGTGTCCCCGGTGAGATAGATGTAGACCATGTCAAGGGCGGTGGGACCGCATCCCTGCTCGGCGAGGGTGCCACCGGAGTAGCTGGTCTGCGCCCACTCGGGGTCGATCTGGTAGAGATAGGGCATCGAGCCCTTGCCCCAGAGGCTGCGCGGGCTGCTGACGGCGGTTGTGTTGGCGGCGGAGTCATAGAGGCTCGCGGAGTCGGCGGCCTCGGAGTCGTCGGTGGCGTCAGGCGCGGCCGCGGCGTCGGCGTCCCCCTCGTCGGGAGAGACCGCCACGCCGTTTTGCGTGACGGGCACGGTCCCGCCGTCCTTCTCGGCTGGTGCGCATGCCGCGGGCAGGACCACCACGGCCAGCACGAGAAGCAGCGCGACGGCGACGCCGCCGACCGCCAGCGCGGTCCGGCCGGCGAGAAGCGGGCCCGACCCCGCCCGCGGGGGGTCCATCCTGTTAGCCTGCCTGCTCAAGCCACCTCCCATTGACGTATCCGCCGATTCTATCACCGGACGTGCCGGGGGAGCCCCCTTGTGCCCGACCCGTCACAAAGGCGGCGCCCGGCGCTACCGGTGGCGCCGGGCGCCGCGCCTGCCCGTCGGGAGAAAATATCGCGCGCTCGGCGAAATGGGCGTCGAAGTCGTGCATAAAACGCTCGTTAGCGGAGTAGACTCTCCAATATGTGGGCGTCGCCCATGTGTAGCCATGCGTCTGAAAAAGGAGAGGAAATGGCGCGTAAGTTTAAGTCGATGGACGGCAACGAGGCGGCGGCGTACGTCTCGTATGCCTTCACCGAGGTGGCGGGCATCTACCCGATCACCCCGTCCAGCCCCATGGCCGACCACGTCGACCAGTGGGCCGCCCAGGGCATGAAGAACGTCTTTGGCACGCCGGTCAAGGTCGTTGAGATGGAGTCCGAGGCGGGCGCCGCGGGCACCGTTCACGGCTCGCTCGGCGCCGGCGCCCTCACGACGACCTACACGGCGTCGCAGGGCCTGCTCCTCATGATCCCGAACATGTACAAGATCGCGGGCGAGGGCCTGCCGGCCGTCTTCCACGTGTCGGCCCGCACCGTGGCCACCCACGCGCTCAACATCTTCGGCGACCACTCCGACGTCATGGCCTGCCGCCAGACCGGCTTCGCCATGCTCGCCGAGGGCAACGTCCAGGAGGTCATGGACCTCGCGCCGGTGGCCCACCTCGCCGCCATCGAGGGCAAGGCGCCGTTCCTGAACTTCTTCGACGGCTTCCGCACCTCGCACGAGATCCAGAAGGTCGCGGTCTGGGACTTCGACGACCTCAAGGAGATGCTGGACATGGACGCCGTCCAGGCGTTCCGCGACCACGCCCTCAACCCGGAGCACCCGCACGCCCGCGGCTCCCACGAGAACGGCGACATCTTCTTCCAGCACCGTGAGGCCTGCAACACCGCCTACAACAACCTGCCGGCCGTGGTCCAGTCCTACATGGACAAGATCAACGAGAAGCTCGGCACGAGCTACCACCTCTTCGACTACTACGGCGCCGACGACGCCGACCGCGTCGTGGTCTGCATGGGCTCCTTCTGCGACACGCTCGAGGAGGTCATCGACTACCTCAACGCCCACGGCGAGAAGGTCGGCCTGGTGAAGGTCCGCCTGTACCGTCCGTGGTCCGTGGAGGACTTCGTGGCCGCGCTCCCCAAGACGGTCAAGAAGATCGCCGTGCTCGACCGCACCAAGGAGCCCGGCTCCATCGGCGAGCCCCTCTACGAGGACGTCATCGCCGCCCTCTACGAGTCCGGCATGTCTGACGTCACCGTGGTCGGCGGCCGCTACGGCCTCGGCTCCAAGGACGAGCCCCCCGCGGCTGCCTTCGCGGTCTACAAGGAGCTCGAGAAGGACGCGCCGCAGCGCGAGTTCACCATCGGCATCGAGGACGACGTCACCAACCTCAGCCTCCCGATGGACCCGGATGCCCCCAACACCGCCGACCCGAGCACCATCGAGTGCAAGTTCTGGGGCCTCGGCGGCGACGGCACCGTGGGCGCCAACAAGAACTCCATCAAGATCATCGGCGACCACACGGACAAGTACGTCCAGGCCTACTTCCAGTACGACTCCAAGAAGACCGGCGGCGTCACGATCTCGCACCTGCGCTTCGGTGACTCCCCGATCCGCTCGCCGTACTACATCAACAAGGCCAACTTCGTGGCCTGCCACAACCCGTCCTACATCGTCAAGGGCTTCCCGATGGTCCGCGACGTCAAGCCGGGCGGCACGTTCCTGGTGAACTGCCAGTGGTCCGACGAGGAGTTCGCCTCCCACATGCCGGCCGTGGCCAAGCGCTACATCGCCAAGAACAACATCAACGTCTACCTCATCGACGCCATCGACCTCGCTGAGAAGGTCGGTATGGGCAAGCGCACCAACACGGTGCTGCAGTCCGCGTTCTTCTCGCTGGCGCAGGTGCTCCCGTCCGAGGACGCCATCAAGTACATGAAGGACGCCGCGGAGAAGTCCTACGCCAAGAAGGGCCAAAACATCGTCGAGGCCAACTGGAAGGCCATCGATGCCGGCGCCACCGCCTACCACAAGTTCGAGGTGCCCGCCGACTGGGCCGACGCCACCGACGAGCCCAAGACCCTGACCATCGAGGGCCGCGAGGCCATCGTCAGGCAGGTCAAGGAGCTCATGGAGCCGATTAACCGCATGGACGGCGACTCCCTGCCCGTCTCCAAGTTCATGGACGTCGCCGACGGCCAGTGGGAGCTCGGCGCCTCTCAGTACGAGAAGCGCGGCGTCGCCGTCATGGTGCCGCACTGGGACGAGACCAAGTGCATCCAGTGCAACCAGTGCTCGTTCGTGTGTCCGCACGCCACGATCCGCCCGATTGTCATGAACGCCGAGGAGCAGGCCGCCGCGCCGGAGAACATGCGTCGCGTTGACCTGACCATCCCCAAGGGCACCGGCTACACCTTCACGATGGCCATCAGCCCGCTCGACTGCATGGGCTGCACCAACTGCGCCAAGGTCTGCCCGAAGGACGCCCTCACGATGGTTCCGCAGGAGTCCGAGCTCGACCAGGCTCCGGTGTGGGACTACGCGGTCAACAAGGTCTCCGAGAAGAAGGAGCTCATTGCCGCCAACGTCAAGGGCAGCCAGTACGCCAAGCCCTACCTCGAGTTCTCCGGCTCCTGCGCCGGCTGCGCCGAGACGGCCTACGCGCGCCTGATCACCCAGACCTGCGGCGACCGCATGTTCATCTCCAACGCCACCGGCTGCTCCTCGATCTGGGGCAACCCGGCTGCCACCTCGCCGTTCACGGTCAACGCCTGCGGCCACGGCCCGGCGTGGAACAACTCCCTGTTCGAGGACAACGCCGAGCACGGCCTGGGTCTCGCCCTTGGCTACGAGGCCGTCCAGGACAAGGTCGTTGCCGAGACCGAGCAGCTGCTTGAGTCCGACTGCGCCTCCGAGGAGCTGAAGGCCGCCGCCACCGCGTGGCTCGAGGCCCGCAAGGACACCGAGGCCAGCAAGACCACCGCTGCCGCCTACGTGGCCGAGCTCGAGAAGTCCGACTGCGCCACCGCCAAGTCTATCCTGGCTGACAAGTCCTACCTCACCAAGAAGTGCTTCTGGATCTTTGGTGGCGACGGCTGGGCCTACGACATCGGCTTCGGCGGCCTCGACCACGTCCTGGCCTCCGGTCACAACGTGAACGTCTTCGTCTTCGACACCGAGGTCTACTCCAACACCGGCGGCCAGGCCTCCAAGGCCTCCAACATCGGCCAGGTGGCGCAGTTCGCCGCTGCCGGCAAGGTGACCAAGAAGAAGAGCCTCGCCGAGATCGCTATGAGCTACGGCTACGTGTACGTGGCGCAGGTCGCCATGGGCGCCAACCCGCAGCAGACCCTCAAGGCCATCCAGGAGGCCGAGGCCTACGACGGCCCGTCCATCGTCATCGGCTACAGCCCGTGCGAGATGCACTCCATCAAGAAGGGCGGCATGCAGAACTGCCAGTCCGAGATGAAGAAGGCTGTGGACTGCGGCTACTGGAACCTCTTCCGCTTCAACCCGGCCGCGCCGACCGGCAAGAAGTTCACGCTCGACTCCAAGGAGCCGAAGGGCGGCTATCAGGACTTCCTGATGAACGAGGCTCGCTACGCCTCGCTCACCCGCTCCTTCCCCGAGCGCGCCAAGGAGCTCTTCGCGGAGAACGAGGAGGCCGCCATGGCTCGCTATGCGCACCTGCTCAAGCTCAAGGACCTCTACGCCGACGCGTAAGGCCTGAGATAGCGTGAGTGCCAGGCCCCCGGCTTCGTGCCGGGGGCTTTTTTTCTTGCGGAGGAGCTCCCGACTCGTTCGAAGTCACGCTTTCCGCCCTTGAAACGTGACTAACAGCGAGCTAGTGAGCGCCGGCTCGCCCAAAGTCACGTTTACCGCCTCAGAAGCGTGACTAGCAACGAGCTGGCTGACGACGACTCGCCCAAAGTCACGCTTCGTGCTGTGAAAGCGTGACAATCAACGAGCCGACTGCCGACGTCTCGCTCAAAGTCACGCTTGCCGTCTCAGAAGCGTGACTTTGGACGAGAAGGACCTGATGCCGGGGCCGTTCAGGCGTCTCTCATGGTGCTGACCGTGAGCTTACGGAAGGTTTCTCGTAGCTTGCAGTGGCGTTACCAAAACGAGCGGTCCCGCTCCCTATAACGGAGAAGCATGACTCTGTGGGTGGTCCACGAGTCTCGTATCCGTAGAGGGGAGAAGCATGAAGAAGAGCTGGAAGCGATGGCTCGGCGTGCTCTGTGCGGTGCTGGTGGTGCTCAGCGTCGCAGTGGTCGCGCCGGGCTGGAGCGCCAAGGCCGCCGACGAGGCCCCCACAAGCCCCGTCGAGGTCGTGGCAGAGACGGGCTCGGGGGATGCCTCCGAGCCGGAGACGACCCCGACCGATCCGGCCGAGGCCGACGGCGCCGGCAATCAGGCTGAGGCTTCTGAGCAGGGGGTCGCGGACGAACAGGCCGCCCCGGCCGAGGAGGCCGTCGACGCCGACCGCACGGCCGACGCCGTGACGTTCGAGCGCGTCTCGCTGGAGATCGGCGCCACCGAGAGCTCCCGCAACTTCAACTGGCAGGCAAACTCCGATGCCGCAGAGCAGCTGCAGGTCGTTGCCATGCCGGCCGGCTGGCAGAAGGGTGCCGAGTTCCCGGCCGAGGGCGTCACGACCGTTGACGCGGCCGACCCCGTCACCAACGAGGCGAACGCGGACCGCGCGGGCTGGTACACCTTCCGCGCAACGGCTGACGGCCTCTCCGCCAACACCACCTATCTTTATCGTGTGGGCAGCGAGCAGGGCGGCTGGTCCGACACCTATGCCTTCACGACCGGCGACTTCGGCGACGGCGCCTCGTTCAGCTTCATGTTCGCCGGTGACCCGCAGATCGGCGCGAGCGGCAATGCCGACAGCGACACCGTGGGTTGGACGGACACCCTGAACTACATGAACGCCGCCTTCCCGGGGACCGACTTCCTCATCTCCGCGGGCGACCAGATCAACGCGTCCGACCCCTCCACGGTCGAGAACGAGTACGAGGGCTACTTCGCCCCCGACGTCCTGCACTCCATGACGCTCGCCACCAACGTGGGCAACCATGAGACGGGTGCCGGCAACCAGCACTACAGCTACAACTTCAACATGCCGAACGAGTCGGCCCTTGGCGCCGTCGACTCGACGGGCAGCATGTCCGGTGACTACTGGTTCACCTACAACGGCGTGCTGTTCATGTCGCTCAACTCGAACGACCTGAGCGTGTCAGAGCACAAGGCCTTCATGGAGGACGCCATCGCCCAGAACCCGGACGCCAACTGGAAGATTGTGACCTTCCACCACTCGGTGTACTCCGTGGCCAACCACACCCAGGACTCCGACATCCTGCAGCGTCGCTCCGACCTGCCACCCGTCTTCAGCGAGCTGGGCATCGATGCCGTCCTCATGGGCCACGACCACGTCTACACCCGCACCTACATGATGGAGGGGACCACGCCGGTCATCACCGACGAGGTCCAGGGCGAGGTCACCGATCCCGCCGCGGGCCAGGTGCTCTACATCACGGCCAACTCCGCGTCCGGCTCCAAGTACTACGAGATTCAGAACCTCCCGCAGAACACCTGGGCCGCGAAGGTCGACCAGTCCCACCGCGAGAACATGACCCGCGTCGAGGTCAGCGAGGACTCTCTCACCTTCAACACCTACTACACCGACAAGGCGACCCCCGAGCTGCTTGACAGCTTCACGATCAAGCGCGCCAACCCGGACGCCGAGCCCGTCGAGCCCGCCAACCCTGAGGTCGAGCGCGTCTCCCTGGAGATCGGCGCCACCGAGAGCTCCCGCAACTTCAACTGGCAGGGCACCACGACCCGCGACTCCATGGTCCAGGTTGCCGCCATGCCCGAGGGCTGGCGGGAGGGCAGCGCCTTCCCGGCTGACTCCGCCGTCACGGTGACCGCCGAGATGGGTGGCACTGAGCGCGCGGGCTGGAACTCCTTCAAGGCTACGGTCGACGGTCTCGCCGCCAACACCACCTATCTCTATCGCGTGGGCAACGACGGCTGCTGGTCCGACACCTACCAGTTCACGACCGGCGACTTCGGTGACGGAGCCTCGTTCAGCTTCATGTTCGCCGGCGACCCGCAGATCGGCGCGAGCGGCGACAACGCGTCCGACACCGAAGGCTGGATCAACACGCTCGACACGATGAACGCCGCCTTCCCGGGGACCGACTTCCTCATCTCCGCGGGCGACCAGATCAACTCGGGCGACCCCTCCACGGTCGAGAGCGAGTACGAGGGCTACTTCGCGCCCGAGGCGCTCCATGGCATGACGCTCGCCACCAACGTGGGCAACCACGAGACCTACGCGGGCAACCAGCACTACAGCTACAACTTCAACATGCCGAACGAGTCCGAGCTCGGCAAGGTTGACAGCACCGGCGACGCCTCCGGCGACTACTGGTTCACCTACAACGGCGTGCTGTTCATGTCCCTGAACTCCAACAACATGAGCACCTCCGAGCACAAGGCCTTCATGGAGGACGCCATCGCCAAGAACCCGGACGCCAACTGGAAGATCGTGACCTTCCACCACTCCGTCTATTCGGTGGCAGACCACACGCAGGACTCCGACATCCTGCAGCGTCGTTCCGAGCTCCCCGTGGTCTTCTCCGACCTTGGCGTTGACCTGGTGCTCATGGGCCACGACCACGTCTACACCCGTACGTACCTGATGGACGGGACCACTCCCGAGATCCCGGCGGACGGCTCGGTGCCCTCCGTGCTGACCAACCCGCAGAGCAACGAGGTCCTCTACGTGACCGCCAACTCCGCGTCCGGCTCCAAGTACTACGAGATCCAGAACCTCGCCCAGAACACCTTCTCGGCGGTCCAGGACCAGTCCCACCGCGAGAACATGACCCGCGTCGAGGTAAGCGACGACGCCCTCGTCGTCTCCACCTACTACACCGACGACGACCAGGTCACGAGCGACGACCTGCTCGACACTGTGACCATCCGGCGCACCGCCGACGGTGGCCAGCAGGCCGGCCAGGCTGGCCAGGCCGGCCAGTCGACCACCAAGCCCGCCGGGACCAGCACGACCTCCGGCTCCGGGCTGCCGACGACCGGCGACTCCCTCGCCGCCCCCGTCACGCTCGCCCTCGTGGCGGCTGCCGGCGTCGCCGTTCTTGTCGCCCGCGCGGTCGTCCTCAAGAGGAGGGGCTGCTAGCCCATGAGAAAGCGCCTGCTTGAATCGTCGGACGTCGTCGTTCTCGTTGCCATTGCCGTGGTCGTCGCGCTCGTCGCCCTGTGGGGGCGAGCGAACCCGATCGACTTCGCGTCGCTCGACACGGATGGCATCAGCTATCCCAGCGGCACGGTGACAGAGGTCGTCTCCGAGGACCTCGAACCGACCCCGTACGATTCAAGCAGGCTGTGGGGCTCCCAGGAGCTGCGCGTGCGCATCGACGACGGCCCGCTTGCCGGGCAGGAGGTCGACATCCACAACGAGATGAACGACACGCACAACATCCGCTGCGAGCAGGGCACGCGCGTCGTCGTCCGGCTTGAGGCGCAGGAGGGGCTCGAGCCCTACTACAGCATCTACAACTACAACCGCGGCCTCGGCCTGCTGGGGCTCGTCGCCGTGTTTGCGGTGTTCATGGTGGGGGTCGGGCGCATGAAGGGGCTGCGCAGCCTCATAGGGTTGGCGTTTGCCATCTTCCTGATAGCCTGTTTCATGCTCCCGGCCTTCTACCACGGCTATCCCGTCATCCCCGTGACGGTAGCGGTGGCGCTCGCCATCACGGTGAGCTCCATGACGCTGCTCAACGGATGGAGCGCAAAGACGCGCGTCTCCATCCTGGCAACCGTCTGCGGCATCCTGGTCGCCGCCGTGTTCTACGTGATCTTCTCCGCCGTGCTCCATGTGAGCGGCTACAACATGGACGCGGCAGACGACCTCATCTTCCTGCGCCAGCGCGTGGGCTTCTCCGTGACCGACGTGCTGTTCACCTGCGTGCTCATCTCGTCTCTGGGCGCGGTGCTCGACATGACCATGTCGGTCACAACGGCGCTCTTCGAGATGCGCCAGGTCCATCCCGCGATCACGCCGCGCGAGCTCTTCCGCGCGGGCATGGAGATGGGCCAGGACATGACGGGCACCATGAGCACCACGCTCATCCTGGCGTTTGTTGGCTCTGCGGTGACGACCCTGCTCTCGCTGCTCACCTACGGCACGCAGATCCACCAGCTGCTCAACTCCGACTACCTCACGCTCGAGGTGTTCCAGAGCCTCGTGGGCAGCCTTGCCGTCATCCTTGCCGTGCCGCTTGCCTCCGCGTTCTCGGCCTGGGCGCTCGGCGCTCCCTCCCAGGGGAGGCGCGAGCCCCAGAGTCGTTAGCACAAGTTGGCGAGAAGATCCTCGCGCCGCGACTTGCGACTCGTGAGACAGCTGCGTGCGCAGCCCGTGATGACGCCCGTGCCTAGCGGCGCTCGCGCTCCGCGATCTTCAGGGCCACGTCGTGGGCGAGGTTCTCCTCGTCGTCACGCAGCGCCACGAGCTCCGCGTCCACGCCGCGCCGCCGGAGCGCCCGCGTGATGAGCCAGTCGGTGACGCCGGGGTTCTTGGGTAGGACCGGCCCGTGCAGGTAGGTGCCGATGACGCCGTCGTGCAGCACGCCCTCGCCGCCGTCCTCGCCGTTGTTGCCTGAGCCGTGGACGAGCGCGCGCCCCAGGGGCCTCTCGCCGGGGCCCAGGAGCGTGCGGCCCGCGTGGTTCTCAAAGCCCACGACCGGCACGTCGCAGACGGGGGAGTCAACGGCCACGTTGCCGATGAGGCGCGTTGCCCCTGCCGTGGTCTCGACGTCCAGAACGTGCAGTCCCTCGACCTTCTCGTCACCCATCATGTAGTAGTGGCCCAGAAGCTGGTAGCCGCCGCAGATGGCGAGAAGGACGCCGCCGTCGGCCACGTAGTCGGCGATCTTGGTGCGCTGGCCCTGGAGCTCGCGGCACACGGCCAGCTGGTCGCGGTCCGCTCCGCCGCCCAGAAGCACCACGTCGGCGTCGGAGAGGTCGAGCTCCTGGCCCATCAGGACCTGGTCAACGCGGCAGGGAATGCCGCGCCACGCGCAGCGCTTGGAGAGCGAGGCGATGTTGCCGCCGTCGCCGTAGAGGTTGAGGGCGTCAGGGTAGAGGTGCACGATGCGCAGCGGGCGGTCGAGCCCCAGATTCCCCTGGCCGGAGACGCGCGCCCACATCTGGTCGTCGGTCTCCTCGTCGTGGCGTATGAGAGAGGAGCCCGCCGTGGTGGCCGTGATGTCCTTCTCGTCCGCGGGTGCCTTCCACGAGCCGGCCAGCCGCTCGAGCTCGGCCACCACGGGCGGGAACGCCGTGTAGTTGGCCACCACGTGCAGCCTCGTGCCGTAGGGTCGGCCCGGCTCCTCGGACATGACGCGCAGCGCGTCCTCGACGTCCCTGATGAGGCGCACCGGGCAGCCGAGCTCGGCGTACTTCGCGCGCACGGCCATGTCCTCGCGCCGCGTGCCGCTCACAAAGACCACGCGCGGGCTCGTGTCCCGCAGGCGCTCGAGGTCGATGTCCCAGATCCAGGAGACATCGTGGCCGTCCGCGTCGTTGTCGTTCAGGAAGAGGGCGAGCGCGCTGCCGCCCTCGGTGCGAACCTGCTGCACCATGCGGTTGAAGCCGGTGGGGTTCTTCGCGAGCATGCTTACGACCTCGAGTCCGCCGTCCAGCGCAAAGGTCTTGCCGCGGTCCCCGGCCGGCTCGTAGGCGTCGAGCACCTCCTGGAAGTGCTCGACGCTCCCGCCCGTGGCCAGGCAGCCGGCCAGCGCGGCCATGACGTTGTAGACCATGTAGAGGCCGTTGTAGCGCGTGCACACGTGGTGGCGCGCCGGCGGCTCGCCGTTGCCCGAGCCGCGGCGGTCCTCCACGTCAAACTCAAACCCGCCGCAGGTCAGCTCCACGTTGACGGCCGCAAAGGCCAGCTCGGGACGCTCCCAGCCGCACGCGGGGCAGCGGTACTTGCCCAGCTGGCCGTAGTGGACGTATTCGTAGGCAAGCGGCGCGTTGCACTTGGCGCAGAAGCGGCTGTCGGAGATGCGGTCCGCCTCCAGCCCGGTGGGCTCGTCGATGCCGAACGGCAGGGCGGGGTTGCCCACGCGCGCCGCGATGGAGGCGCACAGCGGGTCGTCCGCGTTGTAGACGAGCGTCGTCTCCGGCGAGCGCCGCAGCGCCTCCGCGATCACGTCCTGGGTGTGGTCGATCTCGCCGTAGCGGTCCAGCTGGTCGCGGAACAGGTTGAGCAGCACGAGCGCGCGCGGCCGCAGGCGCGGCGTCACGCGCACGGTGTAGAGCTCGTCGCACTCAAAGCAGCCCAGCTCGGGACGCTGGCCGCGGGCCTCCACCAGCGCCGCGGCGATGCCGGACTCCATGTTGTTGCCCGCCCGGTTGCACACCACGCGCGCCCCCTCCGCGCCGAGCGCGTTGGCGAGAAGCCCCGTGGTGGTGGTCTTGCCGTTGGTGCCCGTGACCATGACCGAGCCCGCGAGCCCCCGGCCCAGCTCGGAGATGACGCCGGGGTCCAGGCGCAGCGCCACGGCGCCGGGGGCGTTCCCGCCGCCGCGATGCAGGAGGTGGACGGTGCTCCAGCGTGCGGCGTCCGCCGCCAGGCATGCAAGGGTTGCGCGGGCCTTCATGGGGGCTCCTTCGGTCGGTTCCCAACGCAGCCATACTAGCACGGCGCCACGGGGCCCCACCCACCTGCGGGAAGTCTCACAACTCTGCTAGTATCTAAGCCGTCGCGCCCACGGGGATGCTTCTTTTGGAGTGCTTTCCACCGGGATCCCGATGGTCGTGGGCCGGCATGCCCGCCGTACGTGCGGGCATTCAGCAAAGCCCTCCGAGAGAAGGAAGCACCATGACTACACAGCACCACGCCCCTGACATCTCCCTGTCCTCTTCCGAGGCCCGCACGCAGCGCATCGCGCACGTTGCGGTGATCGCGGCCGCCTACGCCGCGCTCACGCTCATCGCGCTGCTGTTTTTGGGCAGTCTCGCGTGGGGTCCCGTCCAGTTCCGCGTCTCCGAGGCGCTCTGCGTCCTCGCGCTGTTCACGCCCGAGGCCATCCCCGGCCTCGCCCTGGGCTGCGCCATCGCAAACGTCGCCAACATCGTGCTCTCCGGCACCGGCATGCTCGGCATGCTGGACGTGGCCTTCGGTACGCTGGCCACGGCCCTCGGCGCCTGGTTCACCTGGAAGAACCGCCGTCGCCCCGCGCTCGCGCTGCTCGGCCCGGTGGTTGCCAACGCGCTCATCGTCCCGGCGTACCTGCCGCTCATGCTGCAGGGCATCGGCTTCTACACCATCCCGTTCACCAACATCGCCCTGGACGGCGCCTACCCGGCCATGTACCTCTTTGGCCTGCTGACCACCGGCGCCGGCGAGGCCGTGGTGATGTACGTCCTCGGGCTGCCGCTCTCCCGGGCGCTCCGTCGCACGTCGCTTCCCCGCATGCTCGGGGCCGACGCCGACGGCGCGGCCCAGGGGACGGGCTCCCGGGAGTAAGGGGGAGCGTTGAATCCCGTCGTCGTCATCCCGTCGTACTGGGGTCAGGGCGAGAAGCCCGGCTCGCTGGGTGAGCGAGGCGTCTACGACTACACCACGCGCATCGACAAGCCCCTGCCCGAGCTGGAGACCTGCCTGGCCTCCCTCGAGCAGGTGCGCGGCGTCCTGCGGGTCATCGTCCTGGTGGTGGCACCGCGGAGCTGCGCCGAGGCCGCCCGTGCTCGCGTCAACAGCATCTGCCGCGCGCACGCAGGCCTGAACCCGCTGGTCATAGGCCAGCAGGAGGCGGCCCACGTGGAGCGGGCCGTGGCGAGGATGGCGCACCACGTGGCGGGGGAGACCGTCTCCCTGCGCGGCTACGGCGCCATCCGGAACATGGGGCTGGCCGTGGCGGCCGTGCTCGGCCACGACGTGGTGGTGTTTCTCGACGACGACGAGGTGGCCCTGGACGAGAACTTCCTCATCAACGCCGTGTGGGGCCTCGGCTCGCTCACGCGCCAGAACCTTCAGGTGCTCGTCAAGAGCGGCTTCTTCATCGACGAGGCGGACAGCCCCTATGCCAGCCCGACCGAGCTCTGGAGCGAGAGGTACTGGTCCAAGGCCGCGGAGTTCAACCGCGTGATGGAGCGCGCCCAGACGAGCCTCTCGCGCATCACGCGCTCCAACCACCTCTGCGGCGGCTGCTGCGCGCTGCACGCGGCCGCCTTCACCAAGGTGCCCTTCGACCCCTACATCACGCGCGGCGAGGACCTCGACTACGTTCTCAACCTGCGTGCCTTCGGGCTGGACGCCTGGTTTGACAACGAGTGGTTCGTCCGGGCGCAGCCGCCCGAGGAGACGGCGCCGGAGCCGGCCACCTTCATGCAGGACGTCTACCGCTGGCTCTACGAGTACCGCAAGCTCGACGCCATGAACGCGCGGCGAGACCTGCACACCATCACGCCCGAGTCGCTCATGCCCTACCCGGCCCCCTGGCTTTCCGCCCAGGTGCGTCGCAGGGTCTTCCAGACGGCGCTGAGGCGTCTTGTCACTGGTCCCTATCGCCTGTCCTACCTGGGGATCCTGACGCGCGGCCGCTTTGAGGCGGACCGCTTTGCCATGTCGGCGAGCTCGCGCTACCTCTCGTTCGCCATGGTGTGGCCCACCATAGCCTCCGGGCTCTGGGAGGACCGCCTCATTCAGGGTGCCATCCTGCGCACCGGCGAGGTGGCGCACGTCTCGCCGTCAAGCACGGCCCCACAGCGACCGCTTGGCGTGGCCGAGGGGCTTGACCTGGCGCTTGCCGACATAGACATCGACGACACCGCCCCGAGCGAGGCGGTCGCCGAGTCGGAGTCCCAGCCCGATGACGCTGACCTCCTCGGGGACACCGGCGAGCTGCCGCCCCTGGGAGGCGAGCGGTGACCCGCCCCGGCGTGCGCCGCCTGACGACCGGCGCCGTCGACGTCATGCTGGTCCTCGTTGCCGTCGCCCTGATGATAGCCCTGGTCTGGAGCGTGAGCGACGGGCTGGCCCTGGTGGCCATGCTCGTGGGCTGCGGCATGGCAGCCGTCATCGTGGCAGGGGGCGCGGTCAACCTGGCGCCCGAGGACACGCGCGCCGAGGCGACCGAGCGCACCCTCCGCGTGGCCACCAACACGCTGCAGCACCTCCACGGCGGTCTCACGGCGGAGAACGCCCGCGCCATCTGCGCCCTGCTGCTGCCGGAGACCAACGCCGAGGGCATCGCGATCACCGACGAGGACACCGTCCTCGCCTACGAGGGCACCATCCACACGTCCGTCCTGCCGGGCTCCCGGAACGCCCGCCCCACCCAGGAGGTGCTCGAGAGCAAGCGCATGGAGACCTTCGTCTCGGTGGACGACGAGAGCCAGGACTTCAGGCCCTTCTCGATAGGGAGCCGCCGGGCGGGGCACGCCTTCGGCATCATCGTGCCGCTGCTGGTGCAGGACCGCGCGGTGGGCACGATCAAGCTCTACTACCGGCGTGACCTGGACATAGACCGTACGCAGCTCTCCATTGCCGAGGGGCTGGGCTCGCTCATCTCCACGCAGCTCTCCTCCTACGAGCTGGACCGCCAGGCCGAGCTCACCGCCCGCGCCGAGGTCAAGGCGCTGCAGGCCCAGATCAACCCCCACTTCCTGTTCAACACGCTCAACACCATCGCGGCGTTCACCCGCACCAACCCGACCAAGGCGCGCGACCTGCTGCGCGAGTTCTCGCTCTTCTACCGCCGGACGCTGGAGAGCTCCGAGAAGACGCTCATCCCCCTCTCGCAGGAGCTGGACCAGACGCGCCGTTACCTCAAGATCGAGAAGGCGCGCTTCGGCGAGGACCGCATCGTGGAGAGCGAGCACGTGGAGGAGGGCTGCGGGGAGCTGCCGGTGCCGTCCTTCCTGATACAGCCCATCGTGGAGAACGCCGTCCGCCACGCGATGCGCGACGAGGGGCCGCTTCACGTTGACGTTCAGGTTGCGACCGACGGTGATGATATCCTTATTGCTGTCGCCGACGACGGGCTGGGCATGGACAAGGAGGTGGCCGATCGGCTTCTGGCCGACGCCACCGAGGCCGGCAGGCCCAAGGCCGCCCGAGGCTCGGGCACGGGCATGGCCCTCCGCAACGTCGCGGAGCGCATCGAGCGCTTCTTCGGCGTGGGCTCCGGGGTGGAGATCGTCTCCAAGCCGGGCGAGGGCACCTGCGTCACGCTGCGCCTGGCCGACGCCTGCAGGCGGCTTGCGGAGGCGCGGGCGAAGGACGAGTAGTACGCCGGGGCCACGGGCTCCGGAGAGGAACGTGAAGGGGTTAAGAAATGCGTGCGATGATCGTAGACGACGAGGCGCCAGCTCGCTCCGAGCTCAGGTACCTGCTTGAGGAGACGGGCCGCGTGGACTCCATCATCGAGGCGTCCAGCGCCCGCGAGGCGGTGGAGAAGCTCATGGAGGGCAAGGCCGACGTCATGTTTCTCGACATCCAGATGCCCAAGACCTCCGGCATGCAGCTCGCCGAGGCCCTGCACCGCCTCAAGAACCCGCCCGCGGTCGTCTTTGTGACAGCCTACAGCGAGTACGCGCTGGAGGCCTTCGAGGTGGACGCCATCGACTACCTGATGAAGCCGGTGGAGCCCGAGCGCCTCAACCAGGCCCTCGACAAGGTGCAGTCCCGCATGAAGCCCCAGCCCCAGAGCCACTCCTCCGTGGAGCGCATCCCCGTGGTCAAGAGCGGCCGCAAGGTCCTGGTGCCCATCGACCAGATTCGCTACATCGAGGCCAAGGACGACTACTCCTGCATCTACACGGCCGACGACCGCTACCTCTCCACGATCTCCCTCGCCAAGCTGGAGCAGAAGCTCGCCCCGCACGGGTTCTTCCGCGTGCACCGCGGCTACATCGTCAACCTCGAGTACGTGGAGGACGTGGAGGTCATCTCCTCGGGCATCCTGCAGCTCGGCGTCAACGGCATCGAGGGCAAGAAGATCTCCGTCTCCCGTCGCCGCGTCGTCGCGCTCAAGCGCGCGCTCGGTCTTTAGGGGGCGACGTGGCAACTACGCGTTACGACATCATCTCGGACACGCACGGCTATCTCTCGCCGGAGCTCCTGGAGCAGCTTCAGGGCGCCGACGTGATCGTCCACGCGGGCGACATCTGCTCCCCGGCCGACTACCGCACCCTCTGCGGGATCGCGCGGGTGCAGATGTGCCTGGGCAACAACGACTGGTCCTATGACTACGGCCCGGCCGTCAAGGACCGCAAGATCTTCTACGGCAGCGGCCTCAAGTGGCAGGTCACCCACTATCGTAGGCGCCTCAACCTCCAGATGAGCGACATCGCCGTCTGCGGGCACACCCACACGCCCTTCGTGGAGCGCGACGAGTGGACGGGCACCCTCGTGATGAACCCGGGCAGCCCCACCTACCCCCGTCGCTCCCGGCCGTCCATGGGGCGGATCATCTGCGAGGAGGGCCGCGTCGTCTCCGCGACGATCATCACGCTGAGCTCCTAGGGAGGGCGAGAAGAGCCGGCGAGAAGAACCGGCGAGAAGAACCGGCGAGAAGAACGTCCTTCTCGCCGGGGTTTCTGGCGGGACTGACGTTCTTCTCGCCGGCCGGCCTCTCGGCGACGCTCTTGCTGCGCCCTGCTGTCGCATCTCTCGTTGCGCGCTGCCGCCTCCGCCATCCTGCCACCTCCGCCGCCCACCACCGCTACTTACCACTGCCACCACCCTGTCGCCGTTAGGAATCCCGGCATCTTAGTGCGAGATGGTGCCATTTGGTTAGGAATCGCCGCACGTTAGTGCGCTACGGGCAAAACTTCCCTAGATTTCTAACGGCCCCGCTTGAGGGGTGATGTGGAGGGTGCGTGGGACGGCATGCAACGGGTGCGCGAAGCGACTCGCAACTGGCATGCGGGGGCCACCGCGCAAGATTCACCGCCATCATCTCCCCGCCGCCTTCTTGCCGTTAGAGATCCCGGCATCTTAGTGCGAAACGACCTCTCTTGGTTAGGAATTGCGGCACGTTAGTGCGCTACGGGCAAAACTTCCCTAGATTTCTAACAGGCCCGGAACGGGCGCCAGCCTAACAGGCCCGGAACGGGCGCCAGCCTAACAGGCCCGGACCGGGAGCCAGTCTAACGGGTGCCGGCCCGGCAGACTACCAGCCGACCCCTCACGCGTCGGGTGCGTGCGGCTGGTCGACGCGGACGAGGAGCGGCGCCACGACCCTGGTGTAGAACACGAGCCACACCAGCGACACGCAGAAGCCGGCGATCACGTCCGATGCGTAGTGGACGCCCAGGTAGATGCGGCTCACGCCGACCATGACGATGACGAGGCCAAACACCACGCACCACACCACGCGCATGACGTCGCGCCGGTGGAAGCGCCAGACCATCCAGATGAGCAGGCCGAAGAACGCCATGGACACCATCGAGTGACCGGACGGGAAGCTGTAGCCGGTCTCGGAGATGAGGCGGAACCCGTCTGGGCGCGGGCGCTGCACGAGCTCCTTGAGCACGGTGTTGAGCACCACCACGCAGACGAGGTTGATGGCCACGCACCACCCCGGCGCCTTGCCCGGCGCCAGCGCGGCGATGACCGCCGCCAGGACGGCAAGTACCACCACCGAGGCAAGCGAGGTGAACGCCTCCATCACCGGGGTGAGCGCATCCGAGCGCAGGCGCTCAACAAAGAGCTGGTAGGCGGTCGTGTCGAGGCGCATGATCTGCCCCGCGGCGACCTCCTCGAGCAGCACCACGAACACGAGCGCCGCCACCAGCAGCACGATGGTGCGCAGGTTGGCGCGAGCAAGCGCCAGGGCGCCGCGGGTGACGTCCCGGGCGCCCTGGGCGAGGTCGTGCCATCTGCCGGAGCTGCCGGCGGCCATCCTAGAGGTTGGACTCGAGCTCGGAGACGAGCGCGGGCTTGGGCATGTTGCCGACCATCGTGTGCGCCGGCTTGCCGTCCTTGAACAGGATCAGCGTGGGGATGGAGACGATGCGGAACTGCGTGGCGAGCTCGGGCTCCTCGTCCACGTTGCACTTGTAGACCGTGAGGCGGTCGGCCATCTCGGTGGCCACCTGGTCGACGACGGGGCCGAGCGCGCGGCACGGGCCGCACCAGGACGCCCAGAAGTCAACGAGGACGGGCTTGTCCGCGCCGGAGATGACGGACGGGAACTCGGCGGTGGTGATTGCTTGGGCCATGGGAACCTCCCTGGTCGGTTTCTCTACTTGATGGGTCTTATGCCCGATTTACACTGGTCTGAATCAGCGGCGCCGTCGACGGCGCGCGGTGGTTCGGAAGGGGGTCGCATGGCATCTGAGAGAGACGCGCGGCGGCGCGCGTACCTGGACAAGGCCGCGGCGGAGACGGACGCGCTGGCGGCGCGTGGCGTCCGGGCGGGCGGCAACGCGTTTTCGGCGGTGCTCCTCTGCAAGGGCGAGCTCTCCGACGGCGAGAAGAACGGTGACGCCCCG
This sequence comes from Olsenella profusa, assembly GCF_016900315.1. Classification (GTDB taxonomy): domain Bacteria; phylum Actinomycetota; class Coriobacteriia; order Coriobacteriales; family Atopobiaceae; genus Thermophilibacter; species Thermophilibacter profusus_A. The sequence goes on along the minus strand of NZ_JACSNQ010000003.1, from coordinate 14,963 downwards.
CTCTCCGGCGCGGACGGGACGGCGCTCAGGGCGTCCCTGGAGCGTCTGGGCTACGCGCCGGAGGACTGGGAGTGGCTGCTGACGGTGGATGCGGGCGGCGCGCCGCTGGACGCAGCCCTCTTCCGTGAGGCGGTCTGCGCGCTCGACCCCGCCACGCTCGTGCTCTGCGACGAGGCCGCCGCCGACGTGGCGCGCGAGGCCTACGCGGACGAGCTCTCGGTGCTGGAGTCGCTCGAGGAGGCCATGCTCGCCCCTGGTGTGGTGGCCCACGTGTTCGGCATGCGCGTGCTCAACCTGGGAGGCTTCGAGGCAGCGCTCGCCGACGCGCACGAGAAGCAGGTCATGTGGGCGCGGCTCAAGCTGATCCCGCCGCTGGGCGAGCCGTACTAGCGTCCTCGGGGCGCGAGGGAAGCCGCCCGGGCCGCCGGCGCACCCGGCCGGCCGGGGGCCGGGCATTCGGCCTGCGGCGCTGCCGTCTGGTTCTTCTCGCCCCTCAGGGGGCCTCGGGCGCGCTATGCTTAGGGTGTCTGTTGCAGCTCGGGGAAGGAGCAGCCATGCCCACCATTTCAGCCCCTGTCGATGCCACTGCCACGCCCGTCTGGGCCGAGCTCAAGGCCCATCACGACGAGTTCGTGAACGGGGGCTTTACGCTCAAGGAGGCCTTCGCCTCAGATCCCGACCGCGTTCCTAGCCTCACCTTCGAGACGTCTGACCTGCACTTCGACCTCTCCAAGAACCTCGTTGACCAGAAGACGCTCGAGCTGCTCTGCAAGCTCGCGCGCGAGGTCGGCCTGGAGGAGCGCCGCGACGCGATGTTTGCTGGCGAGCACATCAACACCACTGAGGACCGTGCCGTGCTGCACACCGCGCTGCGCCGCCCGGAGAGCGAGTCCGGTACGCTGATCGTGGACGGCCAGGACTGCGTGGCCGACGTGCACGAGGTCCTCGAGCGCATGTACGACTTTGCCAACCGCGTGCGCACCGGCGAGTGGCGCGGCGTCTCGGGCAAGCGCATCGAGCACGTCCTGAGCATCGGCATCGGCGGCTCCGACCTCGGCCCCGTCATGGTCTACGAGGCCCTCAAGCCCCTGGCCGACGCGGGTATCGACTGCACCTACGTCTCCAACATCGACCCCAGCGACATGGCCGAGAAGGTCAAGGGGCTGGACCCGGAGACCACGCTGGTGATCATCGTCTCCAAGACGTTCACCACGCTGGAGACGCTGACCAACGCGCGCGAGGCCAAGGCGTGGCTGCTCAAGGGCCTGCGCGACGCCGGTGCCATTGACGGCTCGGCCGAGCAGGACGCCGCCGCCATCCGCGCGCACTTCGTGGCCGTCTCCACGGCGCTCGACCTGGTCGAGGACTTCGGCATCGACCCCGAGAACGCCTTCGGCTTCTGGAGCTGGGTCGGCGGCCGCTACTCCGTCGACTCCGCGGTGGGCCTCTCGCTGATCATCGTGCTGGGGCCGGAGCGCTTCGAGGAGTTCCTCGCCGGCTTCCACGACCTGGACGTCTACTTCTGCAAGACCCCGCTCGAGCAGAACGTCGTGGCGCTCATGGGCCTCATCAACGTCTGGTACGTGAACTTCTGGGGTATGAAGAGCCACGCCGTCCTGCCGTACAACCAGTACCTGCACCGCTTCCCGGCCTACCTGCAGCAGCTCACGATGGAGTCCAACGGCAAGAGCGTGCGCTGGGACGGCACCCCGGTGACCTCCGACACCGGCGAGATCTTCTGGGGCGAGCCGGGCACCAACGGCCAGCATGCGTTCTACCAGCTGATTCACCAGGGCACCCAGCCCATCCCGGCGGACTTCATCGCCTTTGTGAACACGCCCAACCCCACCAAGGACGGCGACCAGGACGTCCACGAGCTCTTCCTGGGCAACTTCCTCGCCCAGACCAAGGCGTTGGCGTTTGGCAAGACGGCCGACGAGGTGCGCGCCGAGGGCACGGCCGAGTGGATGGTCCCCGCGCGCGTCTTTGAGGGCAACCGCCCGACCACCTCGATCTTCGGCGAGGCGCTGACGCCGCACGCCCTGGGCGAGCTCATTGCGCTCTACGAGCACATCACGTTTGTCGAGGGTACGGTCTGGGGCCTGGACAGCTACGACCAGTGGGGCGTCGAGCTGGGCAAGCAGCTCGCCAAGCAGATCACGCCCGCCTTCCACGACGACGCCGCGCTCGCCGAGCAGGACGCGTCCACGCAGGCGCTCATCGCCTACTACCGCGCGCACCGCAAGTAGCGCGGAAGACAGGAGCCGTTAACCGCAGCGCTCGCGTCCGGGCCTCGCCCCGGGCGCGAGCGTCTGTAATACGAAGGGACAGTCCCTTCGTATCATGTGCCGGCCTCAGACGAGGGGAGGCTTTCATGACCGCACGTCCTGGCGATGGCGCGCACGTCGAGCCCAACGCTGGGCTGCGGCCGCGACGCTCCGAGTACTACGACATGAGCGCGGACGAGGTCTTCCGGCGCTACTGGGGCTGGTATCGGCGCATCCGCGCCCTGTACCTGGCGCTCTCCGCGCTGATTGGCCTTGCCGCCATCGTGAGCTTCGTCCTGGGCTCCGTGCTGCTCTATGCCGTCGGGCTGGCGGCGATCGTTGCGCTAGCCCTGGTGCTGCAGACCAAGATCAACCGGCGGTTCGTGCGCCTTGTCGCGATCCTCGACACGGACTGCGACGTTCAGAAGTGGCGCTCCGTCATCAATCTCCTGCGGACCCACCTGCGCCGCAAACGGTCCCTACGCACCTGTAAGCTCTACCTGGCGGTCGCGGACTTCGAGGAGTGCCGCCCCGCGGACGCCCTTGCGCGCATGGCGGGCCTTCGGATCTCCGCGTGGAACCCGCAGGCCGTGTCTCTGCACCAGGGGCGCGCCGTCAACGCCAACGAGCTTGGTGACACGGCCACGCGGGACGCGGAGCTGGCGGCGCTGCGCGAGCTCTGCTCGCGCGGCCTTCCCGCGGCCCGGGCCATCGCGCGCGACCAGGTGGAGTCGCTTGAGCTCATCTTCAGGCCCCGAGACTCATGGGGCGAGAAGGACCTCGCGCTGATCGAGGCCCATCTTGCAAAGGCGGCGTCCCACCGTGAGTGCGTCAGCTGGGAGCTCCACCTGGCCGAGTACCACCTCCTGCACGGCGACGCCGTGGCCGCGGCCCAGCTCCTTGGCGAGGGGCGCCTGGCCCCGATGACCCCGCGGGCGCGCCGTCGCCGCGACGAGCTCGCGCGTCAGCTGAGGAGGCTTGCCGGGTAGGGCGCACGCGGGTGCGAGCGACGCGCGGGGACGCGCGAGGCCGCACGTTCTTCTCGCCATGTGGCGGACGCGCGGAGGACAGGGCCTCTCACCTGCGGCTCGCAACCGCTGGGCGCCTGCCGGTTGCCGCGCGCAGGGCCAAAATGCAGCCCAGGGTTGGTGGCGGGCGACCGTCTGGTACCGTATCGTGAGCGCTGCCGGCAGACGGACACGCCACGACGAAAGGCCCGCCATGAGCTTTCGCGACAACCTCCAGCACCTGCGCGCCACGCGCAACATGACCCAGGAGCAGCTTGCCATGCTGCTGGGCGTCTCCCGGCAGTCGGTGACCAAATGGGAGGCGGAGCACTCCGCCTTCGTGCGGGCGCACCCCTTCGTCAAGGACTTCTACACCGAGGAGGACCGCGCCGCCGCGCGCCGGAGCATGTCCCGCGGCACCGTGGCGGGCATCGCCCTCATCTTCGTGGGCGTGGTCTGCCTCATGGTGCTCGGCGAGAGTCGCGCCACGGAGCGCGAGGGCCTCTGCCTGCTCCTGCCGTTCATCGCCGCGGGCGCGTGGCCCATCGTGCACTGCGGCATGCTGCTCGGCCGCACCAACGTGGCCGAGTACAACCGCAGCACGGCAGAGGACCTCGAGGTCGAGGACATCCTGGGCGCCCGGGTGTCCGACGAGGTCAGGGACGCCCTGCTCACCCAGAGGCGCTCGAGCCAGCAGGTCAGCGCCGTCTGCGGGGTCATCATGATCCTGGCGACCATCGTGGGCCTGGTGCTGCTGTTTGCCCCGGCGCTCTCCGCTCCGGACCCGTCGGAGTTCGACCCTGCCGGCACCTCGGCCATGTGGTTCTGGGTGGCCTGGCCCGTGGGCGCCATGCTCTGCGGCGTGGTGACGCTGCTCATGAAGGCCTTCTCCGGCAGAGCCGACTAAACGGCGAGAAGAACCTGGGGATCGTTGGCCGCCTCCGTGCATGACGCGGGGATGGCTTTCTGCCTGAGGCCCTTCTCGCCACGGGGTGGCCGCCACGGGCGGGAGCAGAGAGTGCCAAACAGTAGAAAAGAGTGTAAAAGAGTAGAAAAGAGTGTAAAAGAGTAGAAAAACTCGGGCGCTGTATAGTCTGTTCAGGGATTTCCGCAGCTACGCGAGGAGGAGCCATGCCGAGGGTCATCGTCTTTGGAAGCGTCAACATGGACCTATCCGTGGAGGCTCCGCGCATGCCGGCGGCCGGTGAGACGATCAACGGGTCCGGCTTCATCACCAACGCCGGCGGCAAGGGCGCCAACCAGGCCGTGGCCGCCGCGCGGCTGGGGGCGGACGTGCGGATGGTCGCGGCTGTGGGGGCGGACTCGTTTGGCGACGAGCTCGTGGCCGGCATGGAGGCGTCAGGCGTGGACTGCGCCGACGTGCGGCGGCTTTCCGAGGTGCCGACGGGCGTGGCGGTGATCGTGCGCGTGGCGGGGGACAACCGCATCGTTCTCTCCGCGGGCGCTAACCACGCGCTCGGCGCGGAGGACGTAATCTCTGACCTGCGACGCATTGGCCAGAGAGGCGACGTCTTCCTCACGCAGGGCGAGTGCGACCCGGACGCCACGCTCGCGGCGCTCCGTGCGGCCCACGAGCTTGGCCTCTACACCATCTACAACCCGGCGCCCGCGCGCCCGGTGCCCGACGACGCCTGGTCCTCCGTGGACCTCGTCTGCCTGAACGAGACCGAGTGCGAGATCATGTGCGGCGTGCTGCCCGCAGACGGCGAGACCCGCCTTTCGGCCGCGCGGAGGCTCCGGGGGCTTGGCGTCGGGGCCGTGGTCATCACGTTGGGCTCGGAGGGGTCCTTCGGGCTTGCGTGCGGGGGCGACGCCGTGAGCGTGCCCGCCGTCAGGACGCAGGTCGTCGACACCACGGGAGCGGGCGACACCTTCATCGGGGCGCTTGCCGCGGGCTACGTGCGCGGGCTCTCGCTCGAGGAGGCCATGCGGTGGGGTGCCGCCGCGTCGGCCGTCACGGTGAGCCGTCTGGGCGCGCAGCAGGCCATCCCCACCGCCGCCGAGGTCGCGGCCGTTCGCTAGGCGGGTCTACTGGTTGTTCTTGGGCGGCCGCAGCTGGGTGAGGGCCGTGTAGTCCACGTCCGCGGAGGACGGCTGCATTGGGCCCGGCGCGTACCAGTCGAGCGCGCAGTCGATCCAGGCGTTCCAGAACGGCCACTCGTGCGCGCCGATGTCCGGCTCCCAGTAGGTGACGTCGAAGTCCGCGTCGCGCAGGAGCTTCACGAGGTCGCGGTTGTTCTGGCACAGGTTGTCGTGCAGTCCGCACGCGGAGTAGAACTTGGGCTTGGGCAGGTCAGGGTTCTCGCGGAACTTGTTGATGAGGGTCACGTAGTCCTTGTCGGAGCCAATCACCGTGTCGATGTCCCCGAAGAAGCGCTCATAGTACTTGCGCTTGCGCGGCGAGTGCGACTGGACCGCGTCGAGCACGCGGTCGCGCATGAAGGCGCCGGAGAGGATGATGATGCTGCCGAAGCGGTCCGGCCGCAGCAGGCCGTTGATGAGGGCGGTGTAGGCGCCGATGGAGATGCCCGCAAGCGCCGTGTCCTCGCGCTTGGCCGACAGCGGGAACAGGCGGCGCGTGAAGTCCACGAGCTCCTCGCTGATGAACTTGCCATGCCACTCGTTGATCTCGGGCTTGTTGAGGTAGAGCCCGTCCTCGCCCGAGGGCATGATGAGGGCGATGTCGCGCGCCTCCGCCGTCTCCACCACGTGGGTGCGGTCGATCCAGTCCACGTCCTGTCCGAAGAGCCCATGGAGCAGGTAGACCGTGCGGTAGGGCCCCCGGCGCTTCTTCGCGAGCTTGTCGCCGTCCATCTTGTCCACGGGCAGGACTGCCGTGAGCACGACGTTGCGCTGGAGGTAGTGGGAGTAGAAGTCAACGCGAAGCAGTGCCATTCTCGCATCCCTTCCCCTAGGCCGAGCTGCGGCCCGTTTGCCGATCCGCCGCGGCGCCGGGGGCTACAGGAGCCAGTCGAGCGCCTGCGGGAGCGCGGCGTTCCAGAAGTCCCAGTCGTGGCCGCCGCTCATCTCATGATACGTGACGTCGAGCCCCGTGTCGCGCATGCGTTGGGCCAAAACCCGGTTGGGCTCGGCAAGCGGGTCCTGGTTGCCACAGGTCATGAAGATACGCGGGCGCGGGCGGTCGCAGTAGACGAGGTCCGCCGCCAGGCGCGCCGGGTCCTTGTCGGAGCCGCGCACCTCGTTCAGGTTGCCGAAGGTGTGCTCGAGGAACGGGCGGGAGAGGAAGAACAGGCCGTCCGAGGAGATGAGCTGATCGAAGCTGTCGATGATCATGGCCGAGGAGAGCGACACGATGGCGCCGAACGTCTCGCAGTACTTGAGGCCGTTGCGCAGCGCGCCGTAGCCGCCCATCGAGATGCCGCCGATGAAGGTGTCCTCGCGGCGGTCGGACAGCGGGAACATCCGGCGCGCCACCTCCACGAGCTCCTGGCCCACGAAGCGGCCGAAGTAGTTGTGCACCTCGGGCTGGTCCAGGTAGAAGGCGTTGTAGCCGGACGGCATGACCACGGCGATCCCGTGGGTCTCCGCCCAGTTGCGGATGCGGGTCTCGGAGATCCAGTCCGCGTGGTTGCCCGAGATGCCATGCAGCAGAAAGAGCGTCTTGAAGGGTGCCTTGCGCGGCGGGTAGGGCTGGCCCTCCCAGGCCTTGAGCTCGCCCTCGAGCGAGCCGTCGGTGTGGCGCAGGGCCGAGTCGGTGGCGTAGGCCGCGCCCTGGTCGTCAAAGGGGAGGATGACCTCGAGCGTGGTGGTGCGCATGAGGGAGGAGGAGAAGTAGTCGACGCTGATGAGTGCCATGGTGGCTCCTTGGGTCGGGGGAGAAGAACGACGCACAGTATAGCGTGTGCGTGAAGTCGGCGACGTTTCGAGCTCGTCTCGCCGTCCCGCCCGTGCTGCGGGGCACGCAGGCTGGCCCCACCCCTCCTGCTGCGCCGCCGCTAGCGGAGCTTCCCGCGCAGGAACTTCACGAGCTCGTGGAAGCGGCTCTCGCTGAGGGCGCTGCGCGGCACGAACACGTAGCGGCGCCCGGTGAACACCGCCACGAGCGACTCGGCAGTGCTGTGAACAAAGCGCAGGTCGGAGTAGCTGCAGTCGAGCACGGGGCCCTTCGCGTTCTCAACGTGGATGGCGTCCTCGCAGACGGCCACGTGCGTGCGCGCGGCCTCGGGGTCGGGGGCGAGCATGGTGCCGCGGGCGTAGCGCTGCTGGAGGCCCTGCCAGTTGCGGGCGCCGTAGATGAGCGCCACCGCCACGAAGAACAGGATGATGAGCAGGACCGTCTGGTCGCCCGCAAACAGCGCCACCAGCACCAGCAGGATCAGCGACCCGAAGTTCGCCGCGGTCATCGCCGTCTTGGCGCGGGGGCCAAGCTGCTCGGCGGCGCGCACGAAGCACATCTCGTCGTAGTCAAAGGTCGCGGAGAAGCGCACGTCCTGGTACTTCTCGTCACTGAACTTGGCCGATGCGTCGGTCTTTGCCTTGGCCGCCTTGTTTGCCGCCTTGCGGCGCGCTGCGGTCTTCTTTGCCATGGGGCCTCCTTCGATTGGCTCTGACAAATCCTAGCGCCCTGTGGAGGACTTGTCTTCGAGATGTGCTTCGACGGTGAAAAACGCCGTTCGCCGGAGCGTGCCGGCTGCGGCGGCTTCGATGGGGAATGATACCTATGCGCAGGGGGCGAGCGCACGACGAGATTTGGTCGCGGGCGCTCGCACTGTAGAGCTTAAGTGCTTGGCAGCTGCCAAAGTGGGGGCCCGGACGCCACGGCGTCGACGGGCCCTCGTCTATGTTGCGGGCGGTGGTGCGCTTTGTGGCTGCTTACGGATTGACAGCCGTTGCGCCTTCGGGGTGGGTTGCTGCTTTGAGACTGCGGGGTAGTGCGCCCTGCTCCGTCCAATCTGGCGAGAAGAACGTTGTCTTGTGGCTCGTTTCTGGCTTCGAGGGCGCAACAGGCTCGATTTTTAAAGCAGGTCCGTCCGGCCAAGCCGCAACGGTCCGCGTTTCCAAAGCGGGGCCGTGTTCTAGGCTGCACCGGTCCCCGTTCCGTAAGCGTCCGCGCGCCGCGGACCTGCAATTACCGCCAATCCGTAAGCGCCCTGCGGTGCGCGGCCGGCAGAGACGTGTTGCGCACCGTTTGTGGACGTTCTTCTCGCTTGGAACGTCCTGAAACGGTGCGGGGCTGAGGGGGCACACTGTTTGTGGACGATTTTTCCAGCCAGAACGTCCTGAAACGGTGCGGAGCCGGGCGCGGGGCCGGGCGCGGGGCCGGGCGCGGGGCCGGATGCGCGGAGCCGGCCGCGCGGCCGAGCCGGATGCCCGCCGCCGCTCACTCCACGACGAGCGGCTCCATCTCAAAGGTGAGGCAGTTCACGTAGCCGCGGTTGGTGAGCCGCAGCTCCGGCACGCACGCGAGCGACATCACGCCCATCGTCATGAACGGCGAGGGCATCGTGCAGCCCATCTGCCCCCAGGCGCTTCTCGCCGCCGCGACCTTCTCGGCCACCACCTCAACGGGCTCTGTGCTCATGAGACCGCACACGGGCAGCTCCACCAGCGCCAGCACGCGACCGTCGGCCACGGCCACCTCGCCGCCGCCGCACTCCGCGAGCGTGCGGGCCGCCAGCGCCATGTCCTCGTCGTTGTCGCCCATGACCAGCAGGTTGTGTGCGTCGTGCGAGACGGTCTGCGCGAGCGCCCCGTGGATGCCGAAGCCGGTGACGAACCCCTGGGAGTGCGTGCCGGCGGCTCCGTGGTGGCGGTCGAAGACGCAGACCTTGAGCACGTCGTGGGCCGGATCGGCCAGGAGCGCGCCGTCCCGCACGGGCACCTCGACCACGATGTCGTGCGTGAGGGTGTCCCCGGGCTCGATGCCCATCGCGCGCACGCAGGCGGTGCCGTCCGCGCGGCCGTCGGCGTCAAAGCGGAACGTCTCGGCCGTGGGCGTGAGCCCCAGGTTCATCGTGTGCGTCATCCAGTCCGGCCAGGTGCGCGCCGGCGCCTCGAAGAGCGCCCGGCCGTCCTCGGCCACGAGCTCCCCGTCCACGAACACCTTGCGCGCCCGGAAGCTCTCGAGGTCGTCGAGAAGAACGATGTCGGCGCACTTGCCCGGCGTGACGGAGCCCAGGTCGTGCGCGAGCCCGAAGTACTCCGCGCAGTTGATGGTCGCCATCTGGAGGGCGGTGACGGGGTCGAGCCCCAGCTCCACCGCCGCGCGCAGGACGCGGTCCATGTGGCCCTCGCCGACGAGCGTCTCGGGGTGGCAGTCGTCCGTGCAGAGCAGGCAGAGGCGCGTGTCCACGCCGGAGGCCACGAGCTGCGGCAGGTACCCGGGCAGGTTGAGCCACGCCGAGCCGTAGCGCAGCTGCACGTACATCCCCAGCCGCAGCTTGGCGAGCACCTCGTCGAAGCTGCCCGACTCGTGGCAGGACGAGACGCCCGCCGCCACGTAGGCGTTGAGGCCGCGGTCGCGGTCCGCCGAGGGGAAGTGGCCGGTCACTACGTGGTCCGCGGCCAGGGTGGCGCGCACCTCGTCGAGGGCGTTCCTCTCGCAGGAGAGGATGCCGGGGAAGTTCATCATCTCGCCGAGCCCGACCACGTCGTCCCAGTCCATGCTCTCGGCCACCTGCGCGGCGTCGATGGAGGCGCCGGTGTCCTCCACGCCCGTGACGGCCGGAACGCACGAGGGCGTGGTGACCATCGCCTTGAGCGGCACCCGGCTGGCGTCGGCGTACATCTCGCGCACCCCGGCGAGGCCGCGAACGTTGGCGCACTCGTGCGGGTCGCAGAAGATGGCCGTGGTGCCGTGCGGGACCACGGCACGTGCGTACTCGGCCACGCCGACCATCGCGCTCTCCACGTGGACGTGGCTGTCCATGAGGCCCGGCGCGGCGTAGAGCCCGGCGGCGTCTATGACCTGCGTGTCTGGCCCGATGCAGTGCTCGGCGGTGTGCCCGTCGAGGCCGAGGTAGGCCACGCGACCGCACGCCACGGCTATGTCGGCGTCGGGCAGGATCTCGTGGGTGGTCACGCTGACCAGGTTGGCATGACGGATTACCAGGTCCGCGTTCTTCTCGCCCTGCGCCACGCGCACGAGCTCCTCGTTGCACTCCCAGAGCGGGGTCTTGCAGAAGCGGTTGAGCATGGCGCCTCCTTGGTCGGGCCGACGGTTGGGACTAGGGTAGCGCGGCGCTGGCGGCGCGGGGGCGACTTTGGTAGAGTGTTCTGCGAGCGCGTTCGGTGGGTTCGGGTGACGCAACACCTCGAACCTGGTCAGGGCCGGGAGGCAGCAGCCATAAGGGGCCTCTGGCGGGCACCCGTTCCCACCGAGCGCGCTTTTGTTGTGCCGCAATGGTGTGCGGGGCCCTGTCGCGGGTTCTTCTCGCCTGCTGCGGCGCGGCGAGAAGGACGGTTCGCTTGCAAAATCGTGCCTGTTGCGGCGTCCCGACGTCCGCACACTTACGAAAGCGAAGCTGTTGCGCCGCTCCAGCTGCCGTGCGCTTACGAAACCGAGGTCGTTGTACTGCCCGGTCGCCCGACGCTTACGAAAACGAAGCTGTCGCACTGTCTCAACGCCTGCATGCTTACGATATGCCGGTTGTTGCGGCCAAAGGCGGCCTCCGCGCCGCATCAACCGCGGTTTTGTAAGCACGTCAGAGCCCTGGGCCCGCACCAACCGCAACTTTCTAAGCGATGTAGTGGGTCGGGCCGCAACACCCCGCATTTTGTAAGCAGCCAAACGGGCCGAAGGCTCAACGCCTGCGCTTTTGTAAGCACCGCCACCCGTTGCCGCCGCGCCTGCCCCCGAAGCCGCCGCCCGCCCGCCGCTGCTCCCCGTTCGGCCCCGCCGCCCACGGCAAGCTTGACTCGGGGGGGGGGGTGCTCTGTGCGACAATGGCGCGAGGTGACCGCGCCCGGCCGCGCCTGCAGCCCCCGACGAGAGGACCGCGATGACCCCGCTTCCCACACGCCGCCTGGATCCCAGGATGCTGCGCGTCTGGTACGTGTCCGACGCCATCGGCATGGTGGTCGTGGCGGCGATCGCCGTCGTGGCGTGGCTCGCGGTGCGCCACGCGGGCGGCGACGTCCTCTGGGTCTACCTCGCGGCTGGCGTCGTGGAGGCCGTCTGCCTTATCGACCTGCTCGTGAGTCCCCGCGTTGAGTACGCGACGTGGCGCTTTGACGTCACGCCCACCGACGTGGACCTCTACCACGGCATCTTTGTTAAGAAGCGCGTGCTCGTGCCGCTGGTGCGCGTCCAGCACGTGCAGACCAAGCAGGGCCCCATCCTGCGTGCGAACGGCCTGGCCAGCGTGACCATCGCAACGGCGGGCGAGAGCTTCGAGATTCCGGGCCTTGCGGAGGCAGATGCCGAGGCCCTGCGCGACCGCGTGGCCGAGCTCGCGCGCCTTGCCAAGGAGGACGTGTGAGCGCCGACGAGAAGGACCCGCGGCCCCCGGCTCCCCCTGAGGCGGAGTCCCGTCCCGCCGCCCCGGTGCACCCCTCGGCCGCACCCTCGGTCCCCGACGCCACGCCCTGCGGCCGCGAGCTCGAGCGCCTAGCCGTGCCCGAGCGCTCGCTCTTCGAGGACGCGGCGGACGTGACCCCGGAGGCCCTTCGGGGCGTCCACCGCGCCAACCCGCTCTCCGTGCTGGTGGAGGCCGTCAAGCTGGCCTCCGGCCTGGTCACGCTGCTCGTCCTGGCCCGGATGGGCCGCATTCTGTCCGGGGACGCTGCCGCCATTTTCCAGGTGCTGGCCGCGGCCGCAATCATCTTCGTTGCGTGCCTGACCCTGAGCCTCGCCGTCTGGCGCGCCCGTACCTGGGAGCTCGCCGAGCGCGAGGTCGTCCTGCACTGGGGGCCTGGCGGAGCGGGCCGCGTGGCTGGCGCGGCCGCTGTCGGTTCTGGGCGCGCTGCTCCTGGCGGGGCTGCTCGTGGCGCTTGTGGTGGACGCGCTGCGCTCCTACCGGGCGGCCCGCTACGGAAACACCGCTCGCTACCTGGTGCTTGTTTCCGGTGGGCTCACGCGGGAGGGCGTCATTGTGCCACGCGGGTGCATCCAGCACCTCCAGGCGTCCGCGAGCCCCTTCCAGCGTCGGGCTCACCTGGCCACCGTGTCGGCGCGCACCGCGGCGAGCGCGACCGACGGCCTCAGCCTGCGTGACCTGCCCGCGGACGCCGCCGACGAGCTCCTCGCCTGGCTTCGCCCGCACCGCTAGTCTCAGGGGCAGGCCCGAAAAGGGGCGAGGGCGTTTTGGGCATCGAGGCCGGCCCGCACCCGCCCGTCCTTCTCGCCGGCGCCCGTCTCCGGGGGCACGCGCGCTGCCCGTCCGTTAGGGTACGTACATCCCAATCTAGGGTACGTACACTTCCCGATGTCCTTCTCGCCGGATCGTCTGACGTTTTCGCAGGTAGGACAGCTGGCGAGAAGAGCATCAAACAAGCAATAGTGTACGTACCCTAAGAGGGTGGCTCACGTACCATACGAGGGGGTGTACGTACCCCAGGAGAGGGGGGGTGGCCCGCCTCGGCGAGAAGGGCCCGTGCCCGCCGCCCGGCCTCCGCCCGCGCGGGTATACTGATAGCCCGTAAGCCTAGTTGCCCGGAGGCCGCATGGAATCGCTCTACACCAAGTACCGCCCGCAGACGTTTGAGCAGGTCGTCGGCCAGAGCCACGTGGTCGAGACCCTCAAGCGCGCCGTGCTGGAAAACCGTACGAGCCACGCGTATCTCTTCTGCGGCCCGCGCGGCACGGGCAAGACCACGATGGCGCGCATCCTGGCCAAGGCGCTCATGTGCGAGCGCGGCCCCGCCGCGCTGCCGGACGGCACCTGCGAGCAGTGCCGGCTCATCGCGGCCGGCGAGCACCCGGACGTCATCGAGCTCGACGCGGCCTCGCGCACCGGCGTGGACAACGTGCGCGAGGAGATCATCTCGCGCGTGAACTACGCGCCCACGCTGGGCCGCTGCAAGGTCTACATCATCGACGAGGTCCACATGCTCACCACGGCGGCGTTCAACGCGCTGCTCAAGACGCTCGAGGAGCCGCCCGAGCACGTAGTCTTCATCATGTGCACCACCGACCCGCAGAAGATCCTGCCCACGATCCTCAGCCGCGTGCAGCGCTTCGACTTCCACGCCATCGGCAACGACGAGATGCAGGCCCACCTGGCCTACGTCTGCGCGCAGGAGGGCTTCACCTACGACGAGGCCGCGCTCGAGCTCGTGGTGCGCCACGCGCGCGGCGGCATGCGCGACGCGCTGACCTCGCTGGAACAGCTCTCCGTCTTTGGCGGCGGCAGCATCGACCTGGCCAGCGCCACGGACTTCCTTGGCGAGGTCTCCGGCTCCGTGCTGGGCACGGTCTCCCGCGCGATGGCCCACCGCGACGTGCCGACCCTCTTCTCCGAGGTGGCGCGCCTCGCGGATGCCGGCCGCGACCTGCTGCAGTTCACCCGCGAGCTCGCGGCGCACGTGCGCGACGTCTACGTGGTCTCGGTCGCCCCAAGCGCCGAGGACGTGGTGGCCGCCCGTGGCGACGAGCTCGACGCCCTGCGCGCCGAGGCGGCCGCCTTTGGCTCAACCGACCGACTTGCCCGCGTGCTGACCGTCCTCGGTGACGCCTCGAGCGAGATGCGCACGGCCACCAACCAGCGCCTCGTTCTGGAGATCGCCCTCACGCGCGTGGCCCGCCCCGCAAGCGACCTCACCCTCGAGTCGCTCGCCGAGCGCGTGGCCGACCTCGAGCGCCAGGTGGCGATTCTCTCCACACCCGGTGCCACGGCGAGCCCGCTCCCGTCCTCTGGCGAGAAGAACCTCGACCTCGGGCAGGCGCCCGCTGCGGCCCAGTCAGAGCCGGCGCCTGCTGCGGAACCGGCTCCGGCACCTGCACCGGTGCCCGAGCCTGTCCCAGCGCCCGCTGCTGTAGCCCCGGAACCTGCCCCGGCGCCCGTCGCCCCGGTCTCCGAGGTTGCGCCGGCGGCGCCCAAGCCTATCCCCGTGTCCGCCCCGGCCCCTAGGCCGGTTGAGCGGCCGGTCGTCGCGCCGCAGAAGCTCGTGCCTGCCCCGGCTGCTCCCGCCGCCCCTGGCGCCGGTCTCAGCGGCGGCGACCTCCAGCGCGCCTGGAAGCGCGTGGTCGACCAGCTCGTGGCGCAGGTGCCCGCCAAGGGCTCGCTGCTCCTCTCGTCGACCGCGGTCTCCGACGATGGCGAGAAGGTCACCGTCTCCCTGCCCAAGGGGTCGCACTTTGCGGCGCGCATGCTCGAGCGCGCGGACGTGCGGGCGAGCGTGGACCCGGTCGTGGCGATGACCTTTGGCCCACGCCAGGTGCTCTACGTGGAGTCCAGCCTTGCGAGCCAGGCCATCTCCAACGCCGACCGCGCCGCCGCGGCGCCCGCGCCGCGCCCGGCTGCGGCGCCACAGCCGGCACCTGCGCCTCAGCCCGCACCCGCACCGACCCAGCAGCCGGCCCCGCAGGCCGCGCCAGCCCCGCAGCCCGTCCCGGCTCCCGAACCAGTCCCGGCTCCGGCGCCTCAGCCCGTCCCCGCCTACCCGATGCCCTGGGACGCGCCGCAGCCTGCGGCGCCCACCCCCGCGCCAGAGCCTCCCGTCGACGACGTCGTCCCCTACTCGGACGCTGACGTCACCCCCTACGAGG
>NZ_JACSNQ010000037.1 GCF_016900315.1 Olsenella profusa | reverse complement strand
TCAGCTAGTCCTACGGGTGGCAGCAGTAGGGAATCTTCCACAATGGACGCAAGTCTGATGGAGCAACGCCGCGTGAGTGAAGAAGGTCTTCGGATCGTAAAACTCTGTTGTTAGAGAAGAACACGAGTGAGAGTAACTGTTCATTCACTGACGGTATCTAACCAGCAAGTCACGGCTAACTACGTGCCAGCAGCCGCGGTAATACGTAGGTGGCAAGCGTTGTCCGGATTTATTGGGCGTAAAGGGAACGCAGGCGGTTTTTTAAGTCTGATGTGAAAGCCTTCGGCTTAACCGGAGATGTGCATTGGAAACTGGAAGACTTGAGTGCAGAAGAGGAGAGTGGAACTCCATGTGTAGCGGTGAAATGCGTAGATATATGGAAGAACACCAGTGGCGAAAGCGGCTCTCTGGTCTGTAACTGACGCTGAGGTTCGAAAGCATGGGTAGCGAACAGGATTAGATACCCTTGTAGTCACTAGCTGA
>NZ_JACSNQ010000036.1 GCF_016900315.1 Olsenella profusa | reverse complement strand
ACACACTGTCCTACGGGAGGCAGCAGTGGGGAATATTGCACAATGGGCGCAAGCCTGATGCAGCCATGCCGCGTGTATGAAGAAGGCCTTCGGGTTGTAAAGTACTTTCAGCGGGGAGGAAGGGAGTAAAGTTAATACCTTTGCTCATTGACGTTACCCGCAGAAGAAGCACCGGCTAACTCCGTGCCAGCAGCCGCGGTAATACGGAGGGTGCAAGCGTTAATCGGAATTACTGGGCGTAAAGCGCACGCAGGCGGTTTGTTAAGTCAGATGTGAAATCCCCGGGCTCAACCTGGGAACTGCATCTGATACTGGCAAGCTTGAGTCTCGTAGAGGGGGGTAGAATTCCAGGTGTAGCGGTGAAATGCGTAGAGATCTGGAGGAATACCGGTGGCGAAGGCGGCCCCCTGGACGAAGACTGACGCTCAGGTGCGAAAGCGTGGGGAGCAAACAGGATTAGATACCCCGGTAGTCACTGAGAGC
>NZ_JACSNQ010000035.1 GCF_016900315.1 Olsenella profusa | reverse complement strand
GCTATCAGTGACTACAGGGGTATCTAATCCTGTTTGCTCCCCACGCTTTCGAGCCTCAGCGTCAGTTACAGTCCAGTAAGCCGCCTTCGCCACTGGTGTTCCTCCTAATATCTACGCATTTCACCGCTACACTAGGAATTCCGCTTACCTCTACTTCACTCAAGAAAAGCAGTTTCGAACGCGACTATGAGTTGAGCCCATAGTTTAAACATTCGACTTGCCTTCCCGCCTGCGCTCCCTTTACGCCCAATAATTCCGGACAACGCTTGCCACCTACGTATTACCGCGGCTGCTGGCACGTAGTTAGCCGTGGCTTCCTCGTTAGGTACCGTCAAATAAAAACCTTATTATGATTCTTACCCTTCGTCCCTAACAACAGAACTTTACGATCCTAAGACCTTCTTCGTTCACGCGGCGTTGCTCCGTCAGGCTTTCGCCCATTGCGGAAGATTCCCCACTGCTGCCACCCGTAGGACTCAGATCTG
>NZ_JACSNQ010000034.1 GCF_016900315.1 Olsenella profusa | reverse complement strand
ACAGTGGTAGTGACTACAAGGGTATCTAATCCTGTTTGCTCCCCACGCTTTCGCGCCTCAGTGTCAGTTACAGACCAGGAAGCCGCCTTCGCCACTGGTGTTCCTCCATATCTCTACGCATTTCACCGCTACACATGGAATTCCACTTCCCTCTTCTGCACTCAAGTTGACCAGTTTCCAATGACCCTCCACGGTTAAGCCGTGGGCTTTCACATCAGACTTAATCAACCACCTGCGCGCTCTTTACGCCCAATAATTCCGGATAACGCTCGCCACCTACGTATTACCGCGGCTGCTGGCACGTAGTTAGCCGTGGCTTTCTCATAAGGTACCGTCACACTCTAGCCATTTCCTACTAAAGTCGTTCTTCCCTTATAACAGAATTTTACAACCCGAAGGCCTTCATCATTCACGCGGCGTTGCTCGGTCAGGCTTTCGCCCATTGCCGAAGATTCCCTACTGCAGCCCCCCGTAGGACTACCACTGT
>NZ_JACSNQ010000033.1 GCF_016900315.1 Olsenella profusa | reverse complement strand
GGTCAGGATGCTGGACCGGCAGCATCTCGGGGTAGTGTTTCGCGAGAACGCGTCCGGCCGGATATACGGCGTAACCTTCATTGACCGTGACCGCCGCGAGGTGTTCAACGGCTCGCGCATGGGCAGGGAGTTCTCGGCTAACGTGTTCAACGAACTTTTCCGCTGGTGGGAAGGTATTCCGGCTCCTGCGCGGACGGATTCCTCTGCCGAACTTTGGCGCAGCCGCCGTCCGGAACAGGGCAGTGTGCTGGAACAAGCGGCCGGCATCCTCTCCATGGAACAGAATCCGGCGGTCGATTACGAGGAGGAGGCTTTCCGCCGCCGTATGAAACGCAAGAAAAAACAGCAGAAGCGCAGGTCACGCGGTATTTGACCGTATAGGAACAACGAATAATTTTTTAATTCTATGCAACAGGAAGACGATTTGAGGGCGCTTGCCAAAATCATGGATTTCGGCAGGGCTGTGAGCATTTTTTTGGGGGTGGTACATGTCTATG
>NZ_JACSNQ010000032.1 GCF_016900315.1 Olsenella profusa | reverse complement strand
ATCATCGAGTTTATATTTAAATGCACCGCTTTTATATAGGATTGGTGCATTATTTACTGTCGCTTCTTTTAATCGCTCTATTCTATATACTAAAGCATCGTGCATTAACGACATTTTGTTATAAAAAATTTTCCAAAACGTTGTCATGTCACCTTTTGATTCAAGCGCAATTCTTGGTAAATTTAAAGTTACAACACCTAAATTACAACGTCCATTATTCTCAAATTCACCTTGTTCATTACGCCAACTTGGTAAAAACGATCGACATCCCATCGGTGCTTTAAAATCGCCTAATAATTCTACAATTTTATCGTAATTTAATATATCAGGATACATGCGTTTTGTTGAACATTCTAATGCAAGTTGCTTGATATCATAATTCGGATCTTCTTTTTTCAAATTAATACCATCTTTAATAGAAAATACTAACTTAGGAAAAATGGCTGTGACACGATCTTTACCTAATCCTTTAATTCTCGTTTTCAATATCGCCTGCTGTATTTTAC
>NZ_JACSNQ010000031.1 GCF_016900315.1 Olsenella profusa | reverse complement strand
GTACACGGCAGCCTTTCAGGATTCCCACTTTCTGCTGTCAATCGGGCGAGTATTGCTCATCGGCGTGGTCCAGGTACCGCTCATGCTGCTGTTTTCAGTGTGTCTGGCATTATTGCTGGACGCCCGTAGGGTGAAAGCCCGGCAGGGATTCCAGCTGGCCTATTTCCTGCCCTACGCGGTGCCCGGTGCGATCAGCGCCTTGATGTGGACCTTCCTGCTCCAGCCGCAGCTGTCACCGTTCACCTCGTTGTTCCAGAAGATGGGTCTGAACCTCAACCTGTTAGCCCCGTCGGTAGTACCTATCTCGGTAGGGAACATGATCACATGGGGCTTTGCGGGCTACAACATGGTGGTCATCTACTCCGCCCTGAAGGCCCTGCCCAACGAAATCCTCGAGGCTGCCCATGTCGACGGTGCCAGCTCTTGGCGCACCGCCTGGCAGATCAAGGTACCGATGGTGCGCCCCGCAGTCATCATGACCGCAGTGTTTTCCATTATTGGCACCATCCAGTTGTACAA
>NZ_JACSNQ010000030.1 GCF_016900315.1 Olsenella profusa | reverse complement strand
GCCCCGGGCAGAGCCTCCCCGCCCCTCCTTTGGAGCATTTGTCGTTTCTCGCCCCGCCCGGCCGCGACTCCCGGGCGGGGCGTATCCTAGGCAGCGTTTGTGACGCAGGCCGAGAGGAGCTACGCCAAGATGCCCCAGACGATGCCCGACGCAGTGATCTTCGACATGGACGGAACCCTCATCGACACGGAGCGCGTGAGCCAGACCGCGTGGCGCCGTGCCGCCGCCGACCTCGGCCTCGAGGTTCCGGAGCGCATCTGGAACGCCTTCGTGGGCTGCAGCCTGCCCAACGCGCGAAAGATGGTCAACGACGAGTTCGGCGACCCGGCGCTCACCGACCGGCTCTTTACCCACCAGCACGAGCTCTTCTTCCAGATCGAGGACGAGGAGCTCACGCCCTGCACCGGCGCGCTCGAGGCCCTGCGAACCCTCACCGAGGCCGGCCTCACGGTGGCGCTGGCCACCTCAACGTCCCGCGAGCACGCGCTCCCGCAGATGGAGCGCTTCGGGATGGCCCCCTACTTCACGTCCATGACCTTCGGTGACGAGATCACCCGCGCCAAGCCCGAGCCGGACATCTACCTGGAGGCCGCGCGCCGACTGGGCCTCGACCCCACGCTCTGCGCCGCCGTCGAGGACTCGGTCAACGGCGCGCGGGCCGCCCTCGCCGCGGGCATGGCCACCTACCTGGTGCCCGAGTGGGCAACGCCCACCGACGACCTCCGCGCCGGGTGCGCGGCCATACTCGACAGCCTGCTCGAGCTCCCCGCCGTGATCCTCGGGGACGGCGAGCAGGCACGGCCCTCGGGCGAGTAGCGGGCTGCGCGTCGACCCCCGCTGCCGCGGGCCGGCTCTCCGAGCGGCCCTTGCCAGGCCCGGCGCCCGCCGCCTCGCCCCGGCCCACGCCGCCTCGCCCCGGCGCCAACCAAACACCAAAACAGCCCGGCCGGCGGGTCACCTGCACCCGCCGGCCGGGCTTCGCATCAAGCCTGCCTGTCGCGCCCTACGCCTGCTTCGCGTCCTTGCCCGGAACCGGCGGCGCCACGGCGTCGCGGCGCGCCGACCCCGCGGCGAGCATCTGCTCGAACATGCTCGCCGTCTGCTGGAAGTCGCTCGGCAGGACCACCGTGGACGCCTTGCCGGTCTTGGCGAAGTCGCTCATCATCTCGGTCCACTGCGTGAACATGAAGAGCTGGTTGGCCTCGGCGTTGCCGACGCCCGTCTCCTGGATCGTCTCGAGCGACTCCTTGATGCCGGAGGCGATGGCCTTGCGCTGGTTGGCGATGCCCTCGCCGGCCTTCTCCATGGCCTCGGCCTCGGCCTGCGCCTCGGTCACGCGACGGATGCGGTCCGCCTCGGCGAGGTCCTGCGCGGCGGCCTTGGTGCGCTGGGCCGCGTTGATCTGGTTCATCGAGTCCTCGACCTCGGCCGGCAGCGCGATCTTGGTGATCAGCGTGGAGACGAGCGTGAAGCCGTAGGCGTCCATCTGCTCGGAGACCGTGGCGTTGACGTCCTTGGCGATGTCATCCTTCTTGGCAAAGACCTCGTCAAGCGTGTAGACGGGGATGGAGCTGCGCAGAGCGTCGGTGATGAAGTCACGCATCTGCGCCACCGGCTGCTGGAGCATGTAGTAGCTCTTGTAGACGCCAGAGTCCTGCGGTGCGGCGCCACGCTCGTAGCTCACGTGGTACTGGGCCGACACCTCCAGCCCGATGGTGACGTTGTCCTGCGTCTTGCAGTCGATGTTGAAGCCGTTCTTCATCGTGCGCAGGGAGACGGTGGCCGCCTTGCGGTCCACGAACGGGATCTTGGCGTGAAATCCCGCGCCCACGATCTTGTTGAACTTGCCCAGCCGCTCGATGATGACGGCGTGCTGCTGCTTGACCACGTAGAAGAGGTTGCCGGTCACGAGTCCGATGACAAGGAACACAACGAGCACGATCAGGATGAACGCAACGAGCTCTGGCATGGGACGCTCCTTAGAACGAAGAGGCGGCCGGCGACCGGGCACCGCGAGGGCGCCCGTCCGCTTACGTAGCCCTAGCATACCCCGCACGGCCGACAACAATATACTGGGGAGGACAAATTGTCGTAAGGAGGGAGCCCGCCATGCCCAAGCACCGTCTCTCCCGCACCGAGGAAGTGCAGGTAGACCCCTTTAGCGCCGGCGAGCCCGAGCTCCCGTGGGCCGGCGAGCCCGAGCCGCTGGGCGGCGAGAAGGACCCGCAGGCGGCAGACGTCCTCTCGGACGAGAACTGGGTGGCCGAGACCAGCGGGCAGGTGGGCAGCCTGCATGCGGACGACGACTACGTGGCCCCCACCAAGCCGCAGTCCCACTACGACGCCCCCTCAACCGACGAGCCCGCCAGCCCCCGCGCGCGGAAGAAGGCCGCACAGGCGCAGCGGAAGCGCGCGATGAGGGCGGCCTCCTCAAGCGACCCTGGCCAGCCCACGTCCACGAGGCACCGGTCGCACCCGTTCCGGATCGCGGTCTCCCTCATCGTGGCCGTCAGCCTCCTCGGGTCGGTCATAAGCTGCGTGGGCTCCGCCGTGGAGGACGTCGCCGGGGCGGCCTCGGACGCCCTCGACAGCCTCTTCAGCGAGGACGACCAGTCCTCGGGCGGCTGGTCGGACACGTTCTCCGGCGCCGACGCAAGCGCGGGCGCGCCCTCCGACCCCGCGGCCTCCGACGACCAGGACGACCAGGCGGTCGCCGACGCGCTCGAGGCACGGCTCGACGTTCTTCTCGCCGAACCGTCGTCAGGGGAGCTGCACGAGCTCGTGGCCGGCTACCTCAGCGACAAAGTCTCCTCTCTCTTCGGCTACACGACCGACGAACTGGGCATCGACGCCGACGCCTGGGCCACGTGGTACCTCGGCACCGTGAGCTTTGAGATGGACTCGGGCTTTGCCTACGGCGACGGCTCCGGCACGGCCTACGCCTACCTCAGCGCACCGGACGCCAACTCGTTCGTCTGGGACTTCTACGGCTCCGTCTCAGACTACCTCTTTGGCAACGGGCTCTGGGGCCGCTTCGAGGACGCGAACAGCGAGGTCGCCCTGCCGAGCGAGGAGCAGCGCACGCACATCCGCTCCGTCTTCGACGACGTGACCGCGGCCACCGAGCCGGTGGACTCCCAGCTCGTGAGCTCCTACGTCAACCAGGAGGGCGACGCGTGGGTCGTGGACGAGCAGGACCTCACGACGTCGCTCACCAGCGCGTTCGGCCTCTACTAGCACGTCCGCCCCGTCTGCCCCGTCCGCCTCGGCGAGAAGAACGGGGCGCAGGTTCTTCTCGCCGGGCGTGCGCCGTATGCGGCCCGGGCACGCCGTCCGGTCGCGGGCGTACAATGTCCGCGACAAAGACAGTCCGTCCGAGGGAGAGGGGACCCATGGACACCACTACCACCAGGCCCGCACCGTTTGAGAACGCCCGCGGCAAGCTCGGCTTTGGCTGCATGCGCCTGCCACAACTCGAGGACAAGACCGTCGACCTGCCCGCCTTCACCGAGATGGTCGACGCCTTCCTCGACGGCGGGCTCAACTACTTCGACACCGCGCGGCCCTATCTCTCCGGCAACTCCGAGCCCGCGCTCGCCGCGGCGCTCACCTCGCGCCACGACCGCTCCGAGTACGTCCTGGCCGACAAGCTCTCCCCGAGCTCCTTCACGCGCGGCGACGAGGTGCGCCCGCTGCTCGAGGACCAGCTGCGCGCCTGCGGCGTGGACTACTTCGACTACTACCTCATGCACTCGCAGGGCATGGGCAACTACCCGAAGTTCCGCGAGTGCCGCGCCTACGAGCAGGCCTTCGAGGCCCGCGACGCCGGGCTCGTGCGCCACGTGGGCCTCTCCTTCCACAGCTCGGCGGCCTTCCTCGACCAGATCCTGACCGAGAACCCCGACGTGGAGTTCGTGCAGCTCCAGCTCAACTACCTTGACTATGAGAGCGGCGTCATCCAGGGCCGGCTCTGCTGCGAGGTGGCCGCCGCCCACGGCAAGCCCGTCATCGTGATGGAGCCGGTCAAGGGCGGCCGGCTCGTCAACCTGCCGCCCGAGGCCGCGGACGCGCTGGCCGCGGCGGGCCCGGGCTCGCCCGCAAGCTACGCGCTGCGCTTTGCCGCGGGCCTTCCGGGCGTGGAGATGGTGCTCTCCGGCATGGGCTCGATGGACATGGTGCGCGACAACGTGTCCACGTTCTCCCCGCTCAGGCCGCTCTCCGAGGCGGAGCTCGCGGCCGTGAGGCACGCCGCGGAGGTCCTGCGCGGCCAGAGCGTGATCGACTGCACGGCCTGCCGCTACTGCGTGGACGGCTGCCCCAAGAAGATCAACATCCCCGACCTCTTCTCCTGCCTCAACGCCAAGCGCGCCTACAACGAGGACTCGGCCGGCTTCTACTACAAGGCCGTCCACACCGGCCACGGCCACGGCCTCGCATCCGAGTGCGTGGGCTGCGGGAGGTGCGAGGCCGCCTGCCCGCAGCACCTGCCGATCCGCCAGCTGCTCAAGGACGTCGCCGCCGAGTTCGAGACGGAGGGGGCGGAGTAGGCGCGCCGGCCGGGGGCGCCGGGCGCCGGCCGTCCGGGACGCCGGGCACGGCTGGGCGGCTGATGCTGATGGCGCGACCGGGGCCGCTCGGCCGCAGGTCGCGGGCCGCGGGCTTTCAGCTGCGCGCTCTCTTGCCACGTTCTTCTCGCCACGTGAATACGCGCCCGGCGAACGGGGAACAACAAAGTGTTGAAACGCCAGCCGGACCGCGAGGAGGCATCATGCAGGAAGCAGACAGCAGGGTGGACGAGGCCTCCCAGCCCGGCGTCCACACGGGCATCTTCCCCGCGGGGGCGCCCGAGCACCAGGTCGTGCCCGCAGCCGACGGCCCCTCCCCCATCGAGGGGCGGCTGCGCAAGGCGCCGCTGCGCGTGCCGGAGAACTACGAGGCCTGCAGCGGGTTCACCCTCTTCGGCCGTCGCATCAAGACGCTGCTCTACTCCACCGACGTCGCCGCCATCCGCAACTCCAACGCGGACGCGATCTTTGCCGTCTACCCCTTCACCGCCCAGCCCGCCATCACGCAGGCCCTGCTCACGGTGGCCGAGGCTCCGCTCTTCGTGGGCGTGGGCGGCGGCACCACCACCGGTCGGCGTGCCGCCGAGCTGGCCGCCGTCTCCGAGATGCAGGGCGCCGCGGGTGTGGTGCTGAACTCGCCGGCCACGCCCGAGATGGTGGCGCAGGTGGTCTCCACCGTGGACATCCCCGTCATCGCCACGATCACGCGCTTTGACAACGAGGCCGCCGAGAAGATCCAGGCCGGCGCGCGCATCATCAACGTGGCGGCCGGGCGCGCCACCGCCGACGTCATCCGCGAGCTGCGCGCGGCCTTCCCCGCGCTGCCGATCATCGCCACCGGCGGGCGCAACGACGAGACCGCAGCCACCACGGTGGCCGCCGGCGCCAACGCGCTCATCTGGGCGCCGCCGAGCGTCGTCGAGCTGCAGCGCGACATGATGGTCCGCTACCGCGAGCGCGCCGAGCGCGCGGCCGAGGAGGCCGGCGAGGAGAAGCCGGTGGCCACCGTCGTGGGCGTGCCGGACATCACCGACATGCCCGTCGCGGACGTGCCGAACGGCGTGGTGGAGAGCGTCTCGCCCGAGGTCGAGGCCGCCGAGCAGATTGGCGACGAGGACTTCGTGAGCCCCTATCGCGGGCGGCTGCCCCGGCTCACCTCCCACGGGTGGCATCGCTACTAGTGTCGTCGCTCCCAGCGTCGTTCTTCTCGCCGGTCGCGCACAATTCTGCCGAGAGGCCGGCACGGCTCGCGCAACGTCACGCTTCTGGCGAGAAGAACGTGACTTTGTGCGAGCTCTTCGATGCCGTCTCACGCAACGTCACGCTTCGAACAGCAAATCCGTGACTTTGTGCGAGATGCTTGTTGCCGCCTCGCTCTAAGTCACACTTCGAACCGCAAATCCGTGACTTTGTGCGAGCTTCACGACGTTGCCTCGCTCTAAGTCACGCTTCAGAGCCCGCTTTTGTGACTTCAAGCGAGGCAACGGATCCCTTCTCGTCCAAAGTCACACCTTGGGACCAGGTTTCGTGACTAAGAGCGAGACTCGTCGTCGCGCACCCGGCAGCGTCAACGCCTGAGCAGCTTGCCCCAGTCTGGCATCGGCATCCGACCTGAGATTGCAAGCGGTGACCCAACCTTTGGTACGCCATACAACTCGAGCTTTCTGACCAGCTCGTCCACGCCCGCCGCCTCCTCGTACGTGAAGCGCATCACTGAGACGTCGTACGAGGTGATGAGCCCCTCGCGCCTTCGCTGGTCAAGAAGAGCCTCCTCCGGGGAGCGTCCGGCCGTCATTGAAAGGTCAAGGAGCTTGCGGACTCCGTCGCACTCGCCCACGATGACGCGCCCGTCCGCACGCACCCAGACGAAGTCAACCCGAAAGGTCCTCCCAGGATGCAGGGGGTCGGGCACGCTCACCTGAAGCTCCGGGAGCATGTAACCTTGCTCAATCATCACGGCGCGAGCTATGGACTCCCCGCCGCTCTCCGAGCGATCGTCGGCATGTGCCAGCGTGCGCAGGGCGGCCGGCACGCCACGACACGTCCCCTCCCTCGAGTGAAAGTAGCCCTCAAGTGCCTCTCGCCTACCCGTGCGGCCACGCACGGCCATGTCGGCAACGACCATCCCCTCCCTGAAGTCCATCCACCTGAGGCTGTCAAGCGTCGTTCGCGCAAGGGGCGTCACCAGCACGCCGGATCGCATGACCGGTTCTTCGTCGACTCCTCCGTAGGAGCTCAACCTGATGCCGTGATAGTGAACGCGCTCCGTACGGGCCGGCCACGACGTGCCGGGCGCCATGACATGAAGGGGCCTCTGCAGCGCGTACGAGACGTCCGCGCCAAACGCCAGCGACGCGGACGGCCCGCAAAAGACCCAGCTTGGATGCAGCTGCTGAAGGCCGCGCATGAGGGAGAGGCTTCTCTGCGTGGGGTCGAGGCGCTCCCACTCGTCGCGCAGCGCGTAGAGGCCACGCTCGGGCGAAACCACCTCCCCGTCGTCGCCCAACCGACGTCTGAGAGCAACGCACAGTCTGTGCGACGGTGCAGGGACGCACGCGCCCTCACCGCCGGCATCTTCAAACAGCGCCCGCACCTCTTGGTCGACCCTTGCGCTCATGATGGCTCCTCTCACGTGAGAGGATTGTGTCACGAAGGGCGGAAGCCTGTTTTTATTGATAATTTAGTTGATATTATATCATTTTGATAATGATGCTGTTTTGGCTTGTTTACGCAGGTCATTGACTATGCGGATTCCAGTAAGTTACTTGATTGAGTCGCGTAATCCGCAGACGGTCAGTATTGTTCGGCAGCCGGTTGTTCGCGGGGTCGACGCGTGCCTCTTGACTCGCTCATTCAGCTTCGTGCAACGTCACGCTTCTGGCGAGAAGAACGTGACTTTGTGCGAGCTCTTCGCCGCCGCCTCGCTCTAAGTCACGCCTCGGGGGCCGCTTTCGTGACTTCGAGCGATGCAAGGCGTCCCTGAGCGTGCATAATGGTGGGAACGCTTTCAGCCACCGTCGCCCGAGGGGAGCCACGCATGAAGGAGCTTGAGGACCGCATTCGCCAGGACGGAATCGTGCGCGAGGGCAACGTCCTCAAGGTCGACAGCTTCCTCAACCACCAGTGCGACGTGGCGCTCTACGACCGCATGGGTGCCGAGTGGGCTCGCCTGTTCGCCGGCAGGCAGGTGGACAAGATCCTGACGATCGAGTCCTCGGGCATCGGCATCGCCTGCGTCGCCGCAACGCACTTTGGCAACGTGCCGGTAGTCTTTGCGCGCAAGACCGAGTCCAAGAACCTCGACGGAGACCAGTACCGTACGCAGATCCGCAGCTACACCAAGGGGCGTGAGTACCAGGTCATCGTGGCTAAGCGCTTCCTCACGCCCGGCGAGCACGTGCTTGTCATCGACGACTTCATGGCCATGGGCTGCGCGATGAACGGCCTGCTGCAGATCTGCGACGAGGCCGGCGTCATCGTGGAGGGCATCGGCATCGCCATTGAGAAGGGCTTCCAGCCGGGAGGCGCCGAGCTGCGCAAGCGCGGCTACCAGGTGGAGTCGCTTGCCGTGGTGAAGGCGATGGACGCGCAGACCGGCAAGATCGAGTTCGCGTAGCGCGGCGGGCGCTCGGCACTCCCCGCCCAGCGGCGCCTCCCCAC
>NZ_JACSNQ010000002.1 GCF_016900315.1 Olsenella profusa | reverse complement strand
TCGGGCATGGTCTACCTCCAGCATGTTTCTTGTCTAGGCAACTCGAATCATACCGGGGCGGGCCGTGCCCTCCTTCCTATCTGGACGCTATGCCGCTGTCAAAGTGCGCAAGAAATTGTACGTTACCCTGCCCCAGAAGGTGGCGATCTTCCCAAACGCCCTTCACGTGGATCTCTACGTGGCCGAGCTCCGGCAGATTGGCGGCCTTGACCCGGTCATGGCGTGGCATGACCCGAAGGGGCTCTTTGACGGGACGTCGCCCAAGCGGGTGGACATGTCAGACGAGGAACTCTGCCGGCACTTCTCGTCTGCGGTGTACTACCTGGTTGAGGCAAGCTCCGCATACGGCCGCGGGAACCACGCGTGGGCGGCAGACGTCATGAGCGCCGCGACGAGCGAGCTTGCCGTGCTCCTACGCTACCCGTATGACAGGCGCTACGCGTTTCTCGCCATGAAGAAGATCAACGAGATAGTCCCAGCCAAGAAGTACCAGCTGCTCGAGAGCATCTATGCCTGCCTGGGGCGCCGCGACAGTCCGGAGGCGGCGCGAATGATACTTGACGCCCTGGACGTCGTTCTCGCCAGCGCCGACGCGAGCCTTGCCGCCAAGCTGGACGCTCGCTTCCTCAGGTGGGCCCAGGCGGGTATGGGAACCGTGCTCTTCGGGGGTGCGGCCCGCTAGGCCCGGCACCGCCCGCACCTAACGCGCAGAACCCGATTAACCTATCCATATCTACAGCTATTTATTCAACAAAACTTCAATTTTGCACGCTAGTGCAGGGCGGGCGCGCATCAGGCGAGAAGAACCTCAACAGCAAGAGGCCCCGGAGGCTTCCTAAGCAAGAGTTCCGCGAAGCGCACTCTTGCGTGGAAGCCTCCGGGGCCTGCTACGGCGTCAGGTTCTTCTCGCCAGGCCTACCCGACGAGCGCCTTGGTGATGCTCGCCGCAGCCGTCTTGCCGGCGCCCATGGCCAGGATGACCGTGGCCGCGCCGGTGACGATGTCGCCGCCGGCCCAGATGCGCGGGTCGGAGGTGCGGCCCTCCTCGTCGGCGATGATGTAGCCCCACTTGTTGAGCTTGATGTCGCCGATCATCTTGGCGAACGGGTTGGCGTTGGTGCCGATGGCGGAGATGGCCACGTCGCAGGGGATCTCCTCGACGGCGCCCTCAATGGGCACCGGGCGGCGACGGCCGGACTCGTCGGGCTCGCCGAGCTTCATCTTCTGGACGCGCACGGCGCAGACGCAGCCGTCCTCGCCCTTGACGAACTCGAGCGGCGCCACGAGCTCGCGCACCTCGACGCCCTCGGCCTTGGCGTGGTGCAGCTCGGCGCGACGGGCGGGCATCTCGGCCTCGGTGCGGCGATAGCAGATGATCGCGTGCTCGGCGCCCAGGCGCTTGGCGGTGCGGACGGCGTCCATGGCCACGTTGCCGCCGCCAAAGACCACGACGCGCTTGCCGTGCTTGGTGGGCGTGTCGTACTCGGGGAACCTGTTCGCCTTCATGAGGTTCACGCGGGTGAGGTACTCGTTGGCGAAGAAGACGTTGGGCAGGTTCTCGCCGGGGACGTTGAGGAACTTGGGCAGGCCGGCGCCCGTGGCGATGTAGATGGCGTCGTAGCCCATCTCGAAGAGCTCGTCGGCATCCGTGATGCGGCCTACGACCGCGTTGTACTCAAACTTGACGCCCAGGTCCATGAGGCCGTCGATCTCGCGCTTCACCACGGCCTTGGGCAGACGGAACTCCGGGATGCCGTAGACGAGCACGCCGCCGCCGGTGAAGAACGCCTCGAAGACGGTGACGTCGAAGCCGTTGCGGGCAAGCTCGCCGGCGCAGGTGATGCCGGAGGGGCCGGAGCCCACCACGGCGACCTTCTTGCCGTTCTTGGGAGCCATCTTGGGCGTGGAGGCCAGCTCGGGCTGGTCGCCGAGGAAGCGCTCCAGCTGGCCGATGGCCACCGGCTCGCCCTTCTTGCCGCGGACGCACTTGCCCTCGCACTGGTTCTCCTGCGGGCATACGCGGCCGCAGATGGCGGGCAGCATCGAGTCCTCGCGGATGACGTCGAGCGCCTCGCCGAACTTCTGCTCGCGGATCTTCTCGATGAACTTGGGGATGTTGATGTTGACCGGGCAGCCCTCGACGCAGAGCGGCTTCTTGCAGTCCATGCAGCGCTCGGCCTCGGCCAGCGCCATCTCCTTGGTGAAGCCCTTGTCAACGGGACGGAAGTCGCACGCGCGCTCGGCGGCCGGCTCCTCGTTGTCCGGCGTGCGCGGGGACTTCATGTCGGGAACAAAGCGACCGTTTACCTGTGGCATGCGCAGTTCGCCTCCTCATAGGCCTTGAGGGCCTGGCCCTCCTCGGTACGATACGCGGCCTGACGCGCGCGCAGGTCGTTCCAGTCGACCTTGGTGGCGTCGAAGTCCGGGCCGTCGACGCAGGCGAACTTCGTCTGCCCGTCGACCTCGACGCGGCAGCAGCCGCACATGCCCGTGCCGTCGACCATGATCGGGTTGAGCGAGGCGATGATCGGCGTGTCGTGCTTCTCGGCGGTGAGGGCGGAGAACTTCATCATCGGCACGGGGCCCACGCAGAAGACGTGGTCGACGGCCTTGTCCTGCAGCAGGCGCTCGAGCGGGGCCGTGACCACGCCCTTCTCGCCGTAGGAGCCGTCGTCGGTGGTGATGTGGATGTGGTCCTCGGGGAGGATGGAGCGGAACTGGTCCTCAAGGAGCAGCAGATCCTTGGTGCGCGCGCCCATGATGGCGTGGACCTCGTGACCGGTGGCCTTGAGCTGGCGCGCGACGGGGAAGGCGATGGCCAGGCCCACGCCGCCGCCGATGACGCACCAGGTCCCGGGGCCCATCTCGGTGGGCTGGCCCAGCGGGCCCGTGACGTCCTGGATGGAATCCCCGGCCTCGTAGGTGGAGAGCATCTCCGTGGTCTTGCCGACCACCATGAAGATGAACTCGACCCAGCCCTCCTCGGCGTTCCAGTCCGCAAAGGTGAACGGCACGCGCTCACCGGTCTCGTTAGCGCGTACCATCAGGAACTGGCCTGCGTGAGCGTGCTTGGCCATCTGGGGCGCCTCGATGCGGAACTTGAACACCTTCTCCGAGAACTGCGTCTTTTCGAGGATCTTGTACATTAACCGCACTCCTCTCCTGCAAGTCTCATTCCTGAGCCGCCGTACCCCTCGCGGCTCAACCAACTCGCAATTGTACCCTAGCGGCCGTACAAGGCCCGCGAGCAGGGGATGGAAGGGCAAGATGCCCGGCGGACGGCATGCGGTGTACGGGCAGCGGGGCGCGCTTCGGGCAAGGCGCCGACAACCCTCTCGACTACGCCCGCGCGCTCTCCGCGAGCACGCGCTCCACGAGGTCTGCCGCGCGCTCCACGGTGAGCTCAAAGTCCGCGAGGAAGTTGCCCTTGAGCTCGCGCAGCACGTAGTCGGCCACCGCCATGCGCCCGGGCGGGCGGCCGATGCCAAACTGCACGCGGGCAAAGTCCCGGCTGCCGAGCTTGTCGGCGATGGAACGCAGACCGTTGTGCGCGTTGAGCCCGCCGCCGAGCTTCACGCGCACCTCGCCGGCCGCCAGGTCGACCTCGTCGTGCACCACGAGGATCTCGGCGGGCCGCACGTGGTGGGCCCGGGCCAGCTTGGAGAGCGGGCCTCCCGACGTGTTCATGTAGCTCATCGGCTTGGCGAGAAGAACCTCTCGCCGCTCCCCGTCCGCACCTGCCACCGTGATGGGGGCGACCTGCGCGCCGGCCTCGGACTTCCAGTAGCGCACGGCGTGGCGCGCCGCGAGCGCGTCGATGACGGCGAAGCCGGCGTTGTGGCGGGTGTGGGCGTACTCGGCGTCCGGGTTGCCGAGTCCGCAGACGATCCTGATGGTGGCGGGCTTGGCCGTGGTTCCGGAGGGCTTTGCGGACATGGGTTCCCCTTCGTGCCGGGTGGGCTGGCTGGTCTGGCGGACGGCGCCCGCGGGCGCCCTGCGACCACGTTACTCTCTTTCCGAGCCGTCGTGTACTTTGGGACGGCGGCGACGGCGCGGGACACCGGGCGCTTACAAAACCGCGGCCGATGCAGTAGCTTGCGCCGGAGGCGCTTACGAAACCGTAGCTGATGCAGCCGGGAGCGCCGTGGGCGCTTACGAAACCGTAGCTGATGCGGCAGGGCGTGCTGGGTGCGCTTACAGAACCGTGGCCGATGCGGTCCCAAGGTTCTTCTCGGCGGTAACGCCCCTCATTCTGTAAGCAGATAGTGGCCTTGGGGGTGCGTCGACCGGCAATACGTAAGCACCTTCCTGCAACGTGGCGAATCGGTCGGCAATATGTAAGTAGGACGGTCGCTCATGCGAGCAACAGGCGGTGTTTTGTAAGCGGGCGAGAGAAGAGCCTAAACAGGCGAGAAGAACCTGTGGAAGCTCCTGACTCCTGCGGTCAGTAACGATGCGCGGGGCCGCCCGAAGACGACCCCGCGCTGCGTGACAATGGGAGCGTAGCCCCGCGGGGCGTGCGGCCCTACATCTCGGCGCCGCCGCCGAAGGTCTCGGAGACGGAGCGGCGCATGTAGACGCTGTTGATGGCCTCGGCAAGCTCGTTGGCAACGGAGACGGTCTTGATCTTGGAGCCGGGCTTGTTGGCGGCTTCGCAGGGGATGATGTCGGTGACCACGCACTCCTCGAGAGGGGCGTCCTGCAGGCGCTGGATGGCCTGGCCGGAGAAGATGCCGTGCGTGGCGGAGACGTAGATGTCCCCGGCGCCCATCTCCTTGAGCTTCTTGACGGAGTTGCAGAGGGTGCCCGCGGTGTCGATCATGTCGTCGTTGACGATGCAGGTCTTGCCCTCGATGTTGCCGATGATGCCCATGACCTCGGCCGCGTTGTGCTTGGGGCGGCTCTTGTGGGCAATCGCGACCTCGCAGCCAAGGTAGTCGGAGAGGCGCTTGGCAACCTTGGCGCGGCCCATGTCCGGCGAGACCACGACGGTGTTGTCCCAGTCGAAGTTCTTGGCCTTGAAGTAGTCGCCGATGAGGTAGAGGGCCGTGAGGTGTGTCACGGGGATGTCAAAGAAGCCCTGGATCTGGCCCTGGTGCAGGTCGATCGTGATGACCTGGTCCACGCCGGCGGCCTCGAGGAGGTTGGCCACCAGGCGGGCGGTGATGGGCTCGCGCGCGGCGGCCTTGCGGTCCTGGCGCGCGTAGCAGTAGTGGGGGAGCACCGCGGTGAACTTGGAGGTGGAGGCGCGCTTGGCCGCGTCGGCCACCACAAGGGTCTCCATCAGCAGGTCGTTCACGCTGGCGCCGGCAAGGGACTGGATGAAGAACACGTCGTCGCCGCGGACGGACTCGTCAAAGCGGGCGTAGATCTCGCCGTTGGCGAACTTCTCGATCTTGAGGCCCTGGAGCTCAAGGTGAAGGATGTCCGCGATCTTCTGGGACAGCGCCGGGTTGCCGGTGCCGGTGTAGAGCTTGATCTCCTTCTTCAGGGGCATGGGCTCGCTTAGGTTCTCGTACATCTAGGCCTCTCTCTTCAGTCGCTCGAGTCGCCGGCTGGCGTACCCCTCTACAATGCGCTGCTCGGCGCGCTCAAGGTAGAGCGCGTCGGCAGGAACGTCCTTGGTGACGCAGGAGCTGGCGCCCACGAGCGCGCCGTCCCCGATGCTGACCGGCGCGACCATCATGGTGTCCGAGCCGACGAAGACGTCGTTGCCGATGGTGGTGCGGTTCTTGTGCACGCCGTCGTAGTTGCAGGTGATGGAGCCGCCGCCGATGTTGACGCCGGAGCCCATCGTGCAGTCGCCGATGTAGGAGAGGTGCGGGACCTTGGAGCCCTCGCCGATGTCGGAGTTCTTGATCTCCACGTGCGTGCCCACGTGGGCGCCGCGCCGGATGCGGGCGCCGCCGCGCAGGTAGCAGCGCGGGCCGCAGGTGACGTCGTCCTCGATGGTGACGTCCACGCCCGCGACCTCCTCCAGGGAGACGTTGCTGCCCACCGTGCAGTCGGTGAGGCGCGTGTTGGGGCCCACCACGCACCCCTCGCCCACGGAGGTGGCGCCCCAGAGCATGGTCATCGGGAGTAGGACGGTGTCGCGCCCCACGGTGACGTCCGGACCCACCCAGGTGGTGGCGGGGTCCAGGATGGTGACGCCGTCGGTCATCAGGCGCTCGTTGATGCGGTCGCGCGCGATGGCGGAGAGCTGCGCGAGCTGCACGCGGCTGTTCACGCCGAGGCCCTCGCGGTAGTCGTCGCAGTGGACGATGGTGGTGGCGTGGCCGTGCGAGCGCAGGATCTCCACCATGTCCGGAAGGTAGTACTCGTGCTGGGCGTTGTTGTTGCCGACCTCGCCGATGTGGGCGGCGAGCAGCGCACCGTCGAACGCGTAGCAGCCGGCGTTGCACTCCAGGATGTCACGGTCCTGTTCGGGCGTGCAGTCCTTCTGCTCGATGATGCGCGCGACGGTGCCATCGTCGGCAAGCTCCACGCGGCCGTAGCCAAACGGGTCAGGTGGCGTCATCGTGAGGATGGCAGCCGCGTGCGTCCGGTCGGCGACGGACTCGGCAAAGGCGCGGACGGTCTTGGGCGAGACGAGCGGCAGGTCGCCGTTGAGGATGACCACCGGGCCCGAGTCGACGCCGGTGGCCTCGAGCGCCACGCGGACGGCGTGGCCGGTCCCCAGGCGCTCGGTCTGCTCCACGCACTCGACGTCCTTCTCATTGGCAAGATGGGCCCGCACCTCGTCCGCACCGCAGCCGACCACCACGACGATCCGCTCGGCTCCGGCCTCGCGCGCGGCGCGCGTGACCCATGAGACGAGCGGTCGGTCGAGCAGCTTGTGCATTACCTTGGGGTGACGGGACTTCATACGCGTTCCCTCGCCGGCGGCGAGGATGATCGCGGTGATGGGCATGGATAAGCCTCCAAGCGACGCGTTTGTCCCTTTACACAGTCATGATAGCGCGAAGGCGGCGGCTGGCAGGGGTAGTAGGATTCGAACCCACATTGATGGCACCAAAAACCACTGTCCTAACCATTGGACGATACCCCTGTGCCGCCAGCGTAGATTGTATCAGGAAACGCGTGCAGGCCCGGCACGGGACGCGGGCGGGCCGTTGGGCCCTCCGCGAAGGCGGGCTGGCGCCCTCCGGCGCGCCGAGGGAGGGCGGGGCGTCCGCGTCCCGTGCGCCACGGGACGCGGACTACACCTCGAGTCCCTCGAAGGCGGTGCAGATGGCGTCAAGCAGCAGCACCGCGAAGGTCTGGGCGTCGCTCATCGTGAAGGCGGCGTTGCCCACCGGCAGCTCGATGCGCGCGGCGCGTGGCGTGGTGGATGAGCTCTGGACGGCGGTGCGCAGGCGCAGGGGCAGCGTGTCGAAGTCGTCCAGGATCACGTTGCCGATGTCAGGCTGGACGTTCTCCGGCATCGGGGAGGTGGACAGCACGATGAGGGCGCGCGTGTCCGGGGAGGCACCCTGCGGGGCGTCCACGAGCTCGAGTGCGCAGTCCTCCACGGTGGCGTGGGCCAGGTTCCAGATGCGGCCGGCCACGTTGCGGGAGATCGGGTCGCTTGCGGTGATGGCGATGCGCGCGTCCTCCAGCACGCTCGCGGCGCGGGCGAAGCCCATGCCGCCCATCGGGTGCGGGCCGTCGGCGGGCTTACCGGCCCAGACGTGGCGCAGGCGCTCGATGGCGTCGAAGGTATCGGGGAAGGCCATGCCGTCGGCCAGCACGCCGATGCTCTCCTGGAAGAGCTTGACCGCGGCCTCGGTGTGCACGCCGAAGGTGCCGTCTGCCGGGCCGCAGGAGAAGCCGAGGATGTTGAGGCGCTCCTGGAGCTGGCGGACGTCGTTGCCGTGGAAGTTGGGGAGGCGCAGGTAGAGGGTGCGGTCGCCGAGCTGGTAGCACTCGTCGACGAGCGCCGCCCACGTGGGGGCGTCGACGGCCTCGCCCAGCGAGAGCCCGTGGTCGAGCCGGAAGCGCGCCACCGCCGTGGCCGTGGAGCGCCCGAAGCGCCTCTCGGCGCGTTCGTCGTCGGCGATCTGGTAGCCGATCGAGCCGAGCCTCTCCTGAATGTCGTCGACGGCCGCTCCCGTCGCTCCCTCGTAAATTGGATCCATCGTGCCTCTCCTCGGTACGTGGGGCGCGGGCGC
The DNA here is from genome assembly GCF_016900315.1 of Olsenella profusa. Classification (GTDB taxonomy): domain Bacteria; phylum Actinomycetota; class Coriobacteriia; order Coriobacteriales; family Atopobiaceae; genus Thermophilibacter; species Thermophilibacter profusus_A. The sequence continues at coordinate 242,664 of NZ_JACSNQ010000002.1, read as the reverse complement.
TAGCCCGCGCGCTCCACGAAGAAGTCTGCCATAGAAACGAGCAGGTCGTGTGCCTCAACTGTGATGTGAGACGCGGCGGCCAGCTCGTCTGCGCGCGCCTTGGCCTCGTCGGCGCGCTCGCGCGCGAGCGTCTGGCAGCGCTCGACGCCGCCGCCCCGCTCGATGAGCTCCACGGCCCGCGCGAGCTCGGCGGGGTCGGTGGTGCCGCTGGCGAGCAGCCCCACGAGCTCCGCGCGGTCCTGCTCGCCCAGGTGCTCGAGCGCCCACACCACGGCGAGCGTGCGCTTGCCCTCGGTGACGTCCGAGCGGAAGTCCTTGCCCTGCGCCTCGGCGTCGCCGACGAGGTTGAGCAGGTCGTCCTGCAGCTGGAAGGCCACGCCGGCCGTGAGGCCGAGCTCCAGGAGCCCGCGCGCGGCCTCCTGGGCGCCACCGCCAGCGAGCGCGCCCACGTAGAGCGGGATCGCGGCGGAGTACCAGGCCGTCTTGCTCGTGACCATGTAGAGGTAGTCCTCGGAGGTGACGTCCCAGCGCCCGTCGCGCACCCAGCCGAGGTCGAGCGCCTGGCCCTCGAGCGTGTGGCGTTCCATCCGCACGAGCTCGGAGAGCACGCGGAGCTTGCGCGCGTCGTCGAGGCGCGCGTCGGCAAGAACCACCTCGAAGACCTGCGTGAGCGCCAGGTCGCCGGCGTTCGTTGCCAGGCCGACGCCCTCCGTGCGGTACAGGCACGGTTCGCCGCGCCTCAGCTCACCCTCGTCGGCGATGTCGTCGTGGATGAGGGCGGCGCTCTGGAAGAGCTCAACGGCCACCGCGCAGGAGAGCGCGTCCTGTGCCTCGCCGCCCACAGCCTCGGCGCCCAGCAGCGCCAGCACGGGGCGCACGCGCTTGCCGCCCGAGGCGGTGAAGCGCGCGAGCGGGCCATAGAGGTAGCGACGCAGGTCCGCCGCGCACCCGCCCTCGGTGAGCGGGGCGTCCGCGGCGTCCGCGAGCGCCTGCTCCACGAGGGGCAGGCGGCGCGTCAGGTAGTCGACGAAGGGCTGGGACATGGTTCTTCTCGCCTTTCCGCGCCTCTAGCCCTCGTAGCCGTTGGGGTTCTTGGACTGCCAGTTCCAGGAGTCGCGGCACATGTCCTCGATGTCGAACTTGGCCTCCCAGCCCATGAGCTCGCGCGCCTTGGTGCAGTCGGCGTAGTTGGCCGTGACGTCGCCGGCGCGGCGCGGCTCGATGACATAGGGGATCTCGTGGCCGCAGGCCTTGGAGAAGGCCTTGATGATCTCCAGCACCGAGGTGCCCTTGCCGGTGCCGAGGTTGAAGACCTCCACGCCGGTGCGGCCGTTCATCCAGGCGAGCGCCGCCGCGTGGCCCGAGGCGAGGTCGCAGACGTGGATGTAGTCGCGCACGCCCGTGCCGTCGGGGGTGTCGTAGTCGTTGCCGAAGACGTGGACGGCGTCGCGCTTGCCGATGGCGGTCTGCGCGACGTAGGGCACGAGGTTGTTGGGGATACCCTTGGGGTCCTCGCCCATGAGGCCCGAGGGGTGCGCGCCGATGGGGTTGAAGTAGCGCAGCAGCACGACGTTCCACTCCGGGTCGGCCGTGTGGAGGTCGGTGAGGATCTGCTCGATCATCCACTTGGTCCAGCCGTAGGGGTTGGTGGCCGGCTTCTTGGGGCTCTCCTCGGTGAGCGGCAGGGAGTCTGGGTCACCGTAGACGGTGGCCGAGCTGGAGAAGATGATAGACTTGCAGCCGTGCTCGCGCATCACGTCCACGAGGGTGAGCGTGTTGCCGATGTTGTTGGAGTAGTACTCGATGGGCTTGGTGACGGACTCGCCCACGGCCTTGAAGCCGGCGAAGTGAATCACGCGGTCCACGTGGTGGGCGTCGAAGATCTTGGTGAGGGCGTCGCGGTCGTTGACATTGGCCTCGTAGAAGGTGAGGTTGGCCGCCGCCGGCTCGCCCACGATGGTCTTGATGCGGTCGCAGACCTTGGGAGAGGCGTTGGAGAGGTCGTCCACGATGACGACCTGGTAGCCCTTCTGAAGGAGCTCGACCACGGTGTGGCTGCCAATGAAGCCGGCGCCGCCGGTGACGAGAACGCAGGTGTCTTGGGGCTCGATCTTCTCGCTCATGAGAGGTCCTTTCGACGGGTGCGCGCGGGTATGCCGTGGCGTGCTGCTTTGAGCTCACATCAGTATACGTCCTGTGGGGGGACGTAGTGACGTGGCCGGCGAGAAGGGCCCCGTAGGCGCGGTGCGCGCGGCATGCCTGCTCTCTGGGACGGGAGGGGGAGGCTGGGGGCTGGCCCCGGCTCCCGTCCCCGGCCCCACTCCCGCTTCCCGTCTCTACCCCCGCGTTCCAAAGTTTTTTCGTCGGGCGAATGGATGGGGGCGGCTGGAACGTATTAGGGGTGAAGGCAAAAGTTCCGAGAAAAGGAGGAGCCATGATTTCGGGAAAGCTCATTGCGTGTGCGGCGGGTGCGGCGTTGGTGGCGTGCCTGGGGACGGCCGGCGTTGCCGGGGCGAGCGGTGTTCAGGGCCAGGGCACGGGTTGGTGCGTTGGTGGGTGCGCTGAGACCACCTGCGCCTATGTGGACGAGAACGCCGACGGCGTCTGCGACAATTGCGGTGCGGTGAACGGGGCGTGCGGCGCGCGTGCCCAGAGCGCGGACGCGGGCAGGGGCGGCTCGGCCGTCTGCTCGCGCTGCGGTCGCGCCGACTGCGACGGCACCTGCGCGGATGGGGAGGGCGGCGCCTGTGGCATCTGCGGTCGCACCGACTGCGACGGCACCTGCGCGGACGGGGACGAGGTCTGCGGCTACTGCGGGAACGCCACCTGCGACGGCACGCACGACCACGCCCGCCTGCGTGCCCACGACGGCACGTGCGTCGGCGGCCAGGCCCATGCCCACGGTCACCATCACAGCGGACGGTAACGGGAACTGGCTGGTGGTATGCGCAGCGACGAGGACATCAGGAGCGCAATGGGGCGCCACGCGGACACCGTGCGGCGCCTCTGCGTGGTCAACCTCAAGAGCTATGCGGACACCGAGGACGTGTTCCAGACCGTCTTTGTGAAGTACGCCCAGCGCGACGAGCCGTTCGAGAGCGCGGAGCACGAGCGTGCCTGGTTCGTCCGCGTGACCATCAACGCGTGCCGCGACCTGCTGCGGAGCCCGTTTCGACGACGCACGGTGCCGCTTGACGAGGTGCTCGAGGTGGTGGATCCGTCAAGCGAGGGCGGCCAGGAGACGCGCGAGGTGCTCGCGGCGGTCCTGGCGCTGCCGCGGAAGTACCGTGACGTGGTCTACCTGCACTACTACGAGGGGTACTCGGCGCCTGAGATCGCACGGCTGCTGGGACGCAACGTCAACACCGTCTACACCAACCTGACGCGCGCGAGGGAGCGCCTGCGGGATGCCCTTGGGGGTGAGCTGGAGTGAACGAGGACAAGATCAGGAGGGCCTTCGACGCCGTCCACGCCGAGGACGCCCTCAAGGAGCGGACGCTTGCCGTGGTCCGGGCGCAGACGGCTGGCGAGAAGAACGCTCGGCTCGTCGCGGCCGGCTCGGCGCGGCCGGCGCGCGTCCTGACGCTTCGGCGGCGCCTGGCGGTGGCCGCGTGCCTGGTGGCGGCGCTGGTGGTTGGCGGCTGGGCATGGTTTACGCCCACGGCGACGATCAGCGTGGACGTGAACCCCTCCGTCGAGCTGGGCATCAACCGGTTTGACCGCGTGGTCTCCGCACGCGGGGTAAACGACGACGGCCGGGCGCTGCTCTCCGAGGTGGACGTCTGGGGCGCCACCTACGACGAGGCGGTGGACCGCCTGCTGGCGAGCGCTGACGTGTCGGCGCTGCTCGCAGACGGCGGACAGGCCGAGGTTACCGTGGTCGACCAGGGCGACTCCGACCAGTGCGAGCGACTGCTCGAGGGGGTCGAGGCCTGCACCTCCGAGCATGAGAACGCGCACTGCCACGGCGTGAGTGAGGACGAGGTCTCCGGGGCCCGCGAGGTCGGGCTCTCCTACGGCAAGTACCGGCTGCTGCTGGAGATTCAGGAGCTCGACCCCAGCGTGACTGCCGACGACGTGCGCGACCTCTCGATGCGCGAGATGGTCGACCTGCTGGAGGGCCTGGGCGGCTCGGACGCGGGCTTGGCGGGGGACGATGCTGGAACCGAGGGCGGCGCCGGGGCTGGCGCGGAGTTCGGCGACGGCCACGACGGTGCGTCTCGGCACGAGGGGCACCACGGCGGCCACAGAGACTGAAGCCGTCGATGGCACGACCCGGGGAGGCTGCGTGGGCACGGACGATGACATGCGCGGGAAGGTGCTTGCAGCGTTGGCGGCGCGCGGGCTTCTCGCCGAGGACGGGGCGACGACCACCTACGGCCAGCCTGCCTGGCGGGACGTGCCGTCAGAGGGCGGCCCGCAGGGGCTCATGGACGCGAACGCCCTGCAGCGACGGCTCGTGGCGTGCGCCCACGCCACGCCCGCGACCGGCCCCGACCAGTGCGCCACCTGGGTGGAGAACGTGCTCGCAAGCGTCGGGACACCGTACGTCTGCGGGAGCGCGCGGGCGATCTACGAGGGGTTCTGTCACGTGACAGACCTGAGCGGGCTGCTCGTTGGGATGGTCGTGGCCGTGGGGCGCCATCCCTTCGATGCGAGCGGCTGGGCGCACGGGCACGTGGGCCTCTACGTGGGGGACGCCTGCGTGATGGACTGCGCGGGCGGCCGCGTGCGCACGGCCCCGCTTGCGGCGTGGCTCTCCGTCTACGGCGTGGCGTCCGAGCCGCGCTGGGGCTGGCTTGGCACCATCTCGCTGGGGTAGGGGCCGGGGCGCGGGTGCGGGTGCGGACGTGCCGGGGCACCGCTTACGAAATCGCGACCAATGCGGCCCCGAGGCGTGTTGGCGCTTACGAAAGCGTGACCGATGCGGTCTCGACGTTCTTCTCGCCTGCAGCGGCCGGCAATCTGTAAGCACTTTCGGCTCCCGGGACGCAACAACTGCGATTTTGTAAGCGGCGCAGCCGTCCGGTGGCGCAACAGCTGTGGTTTCGTAAGCGCCGCCGCATCCCGACGCTGCACCATCCCCCGTTTCGTAAGCATCGGCGAGAAGAACCTCCCGCAGGTTCTTCTCGCCTGCCGTCCGTGCTCGTTGAGCGCATTAGGAATCGCCGCGGTTTTGGTTGTCGGGGACCTAACATGCGCCAGAACCTAACCAAAACCCCCGAAATCCCTCTAAGATGCCGCGAAACCTAACGGGGTAGCTAGGGGCTGTTCGGGGCCGTTATGTGGCCGTGGCAAGGCCGCCACCCGCTCCAGCACGGCCTGTCGGCGTTTCTCGCCGTGGCCCCGTTCGCATGCGGCTAAACTGTTGCGTGGTGTGAATTCTGGCCGGCGGCGGCCGGCCCGCGAGATGGGAGTGAGCCATGGCGGAGGATGCCAAGCAGTACGCGCTGGACAAGCACGAGGAGTGGGGCGGCAAGATCGAGGTGATCAGCCGCGCGCCGATTACCACGCCGGAGGAGCTTGCCGTGGCCTACACGCCGGGCGTCGCCGAGCCGTGCCTCAAGATCCAGGAGAACGTTGAGGACTCCTACAAGTACACGCGTCGCGGCAACCTCGTGGCCGTGGTGACCGACGGCTCCGCGGTGCTGGGCCTCGGCAACATCGGCCCCGAGGCGGGCATGCCGGTCATGGAGGGCAAGTGCGCCCTGTTCAAGACCTTCGCCGACGTCGACGCGTTCCCGCTGTGCGTGCGCTCCAAGGACGTGGACGAGATCGTCCGTACCGTCGAGCTCATCGCCGGCAGCTTCGGCGGCATCAACCTGGAGGACATCTCCGCGCCGCGCTGCTTCGAGATCGAGCGCCGCCTCAAGGAGTCCTGCGACATCCCCGTCTTCCACGACGACCAGCACGGCACGGCCGTGGTGACCTGCGCCGCGCTCATCAACGCGTGCCGCCTCACGGGACGCGAGCTCTCCGACGTGCGCGTGGTCTTCTCCGGCGCCGGCGCCGCGGGCATCTCCATCGCCAAGCTCATGCAGCGCATGGGCGTGAAGGACGTCATCATCTGCGACCGCACGGGCGCCATCTACGAGGGCCGCGAGGGCCTCAACCCCGAGAAGGCCGAGATCGCCACGTGGACCAACCGCGAGGGCGTGAAGGGCAGCCTCGCCGACGCCGTGCGCGGCGCCGACGTCTTCGTGGGCGTGTCGGCCCCGGGCGTGCTCACCCAGGACATGGTCCGCACGATGGCAGCCGACCCGATCGTCTTCGCCTGCGCCAACCCCGTGCCGGAGATCATGCCGGACGAGGCGCTGGCCGCCGGGGCCGCCGTGGCCGCCACGGGCCGCTCCGACTTCCCCAACCAGATCAACAACGTGCTCGCGTTCCCGGGCATCTTCCGCGGCGCCCTCGACGTGCGCGCCTCGGACATCAACGACGACATGATGGAGGCCGCGGCCTACGCGATCGCCGGCCTCGTGGACGACGAGCACCGCGCCGCCGACTACATCATTCCCGGCGCCTTCGACGAGCGCGTGGCGCCCGCCGTCGCCGCCGCCGTGGCCGAGGCCGCCCGCACCTCCGGCGTCGCCCGCCTCTAGTGATTCAAAAGGGGACAGTCCCCTTTTGAATCATCGTGCCGCCCCGACGTTCCTTTGCGAGAAGGACGTCGGGGCGGTCTCGTTTACTCCGTGACCTCGGTGATGGTGTAGAGGTCTGGCCCGTTGGCGTAGAGCCCGTCGGACGCCTCCTGAGCCTCGAGGTATTCCTCGGGCTTGGGCTCGACGTCGCGGTAGTAGCTGAGGACAGCGCCGTTGCGCGCCTGGGAGTCGAGATAGCCCTGATACGTCTCGTCGAAGTCCTCGCTCGGGGAGATGCGATAGCGCTTTGCCTGCTCGCTCCCGTCGGCAAAGGTGACCGTCATCACGAGCGTGGTCTGGGCAAGGATCTCGGCGCTTCTCCGCTCGAGGACAAAGCGAAACCTGTTGAGCGCCTGTTGGCGTGCCACCTCTTCGTCGAGCGAGGTCGCGTCGATCGGCAGTGCGTCCTTGGCGGCGCGCGCCTCGCGAATCTCGTCGTCGGTCGGAAAGCTCGTCCAGACCTGGCGGTTGAAGTTTTCCTCGTCAGCCTGCTGCTCCTCGTAGGAGACGCTGAAGCCCGCGCCCGCCCCTCCGTGGTCGGGGTAGGCCTCGCCCTTGCCCAGCTCGTAGGGCCGGCTGTACAGCGCGTCGAACCACACCGCGTTGCCGGCGAAGCCCTCGTCCGGCTGTCCCTCGGGGCTCACGAACTTCCCCTCGAGTGTGTAGTCGATGCGGTCGATGTTGGCCCCCTCGCAGCGCAGGTCGATGCTGTGGGCGGCGTACCAGCCGGAGCTCTCGCTGCCGCCGAGCGACCCGGCGAGGCTGATGCTGCGCTGGGCCAGGACGGTACTCTCGCCCTGGGAGATGCCGTCGGCGTACGCCTTGAGGACAAACCAGTTGCCCTCCGCCGCCGCGGGGTCGTCTTCTCCGGGGCGCACGATCACGGAGAGGGCGAGAAGTGCGGCGGCGCTGCCCAGGACGGCAAGCCCCGCGCCCACGGCCGCGCGCCGCGTCATGCTCCGCTGCGGCCGTCGCGGCCTGCGCGGGCCGCGGGCGCGCTCGCCCTTCTCGGCCCTGATCTCGTCCAGTACCGACTCGCGCACGTCCTCGGGCAGCGCCACCCTGCGCGCCCGCGTGCGGAACTGCTCAAGCGTGTGCCTGTCCATAGTTCTTCTCCTTTGCAGGGTTTGTTGCGGGGCTCGCGGGGGACTCGAGCGTCTCTCTCATCTGCTTGCGCGCCCGATGCAGGCGCGTGCGCACCGTCGCCGGCGGGCTGCCCACGATGCGGGCAATCTCCTCGGTGGTGTACTCCTCCACGTAGTGGAGCAGCGCCACCACGCGGAGCTTCTCGGGCAGGGCCTGGAGCGCCTGCCAGACCGGGTCCGCGCGCAGCTCCGTGAGGGCCGCGTCCTCGGTGGACGCGCCGGGCGCCGGCAGCTCGCGACCCGCGTCGTCTGCGCTCTCCACCCGCTGGCGCCAGGGCGTCCGGTGGAACTCGTGGCATCGGTTGACGGTCACGCGCAAGAGCCAGGCCTTCAGGTGCTCGTCGCCCGTGAACGCGGTGCCGTCCGTGAGCAGACGGCAGAAGACGTCCTGCGCCACGTCCTGGGCGTCGGCCTCGGAGCGCGTCTGCGCGAGGGCGACGAGATAGACCGAGCTGCCGTGCGCGGCCATCGCGTGCCGCATGAACTTCTCGGTGCGTTGAACTTGCTTGGCGGTCATGCCCCTCACCTCCTCGCCCCTAACATGCGCGAGAGGAGCATATTGTTCCCGTAATGATGAAAAGGGACAGTCCCTTTTCATCATCGGGAGCATGATTCAAAAGGGGACTGTCCCCTTTTGAATCACTCGGCGGACATGAGGGTGCCGGTGAAGACGGGCGTCATCGTGTGCGCGTCGACGATGAGGTAGACGAAGGGCCGGTCCAGGATGACCTCCTTGACCTCGGGCTCCTCCTCAATGGGGGCGGCGGCGCCGTCCATCGTGGTGACCGTTGCCGCCGCAGCGCGCGTGCCCTCCTCGTCGACGTCGATGAACGTCTTGTGCAGCACGCTGCCGATGAACAAGGGGCCTGCGTCGGAGCGGCCCATGCGCGAGAAGTCCGCGGCCTCGGCGTCGAAGGCGTCCGTCATCCCGAGCGCCCGGAGCACGCCTGAGAGCTCGATGTCGTAGCTGCTCGTGAACGTGGGCAGACTCACGAGCACGACGGTGCTTTCCTTCGGCGTGAGCAGCGCGCCCAGGCTCTCCCCGTCGAGGCTCTCCAGCAGCTCCGCCACCGTGACGCCCTCGTTGGGCAGCAGGCCCACGAAGAGGTAGTCGTGGTCCTCGTAGGGTTTGGCAAAGCCGGTGGCGAGGTCGTTCTCGAAATAGGAGCTCTCGGTGGAGTGCATCATGTCCACATCCTGCTCGACGCCGTCCTCGCGGGTGAACGTGTCCGGCGTGACGAGCGCGGAGTCGAAGGGCTCCTCCCACGCGCCCTCGAACGCGAGCGCGTTTGCCAGGAGAAGCTGAGTCTGTTCGGAGAGCCGGCTGAGCATCTCGGGAATCATCTCGTGGGTCTTCTCGCTGATCCAGGCGTTGACATCGGCCACGGTGGAGTCGTCGAAAGGTGCCGAGAAGACCTGCGCGCCGAGCCTGCCGCCGCACGCCTCGAGGAAGGTGTCCTCCACGGACAGGCCGTCGGAGTCGCGCACCCAGACGGAGTTGGCGAGCGAGAGCGGCCCGTCGTATGAGCTCGAGAGCTGCAGATAGGCCTGGAGCGTGTCCGTTAGCTCCTCGACGCTCATCCCGGTGGCGTGCTCCATCTGCGTGAGCGTCTCGCCGTCCGCCCCGTTCTCGGCCATGGCGAGCGCGTAGAGCACCGAGAGCGGGGAGACGAGCGTGTTTTCCGAAGGCGCCTCGGCCGTGCTCCCGCGGAGCAGGTCGAGCGCAAAGTCATAGGTGACCGTTGCGTCGGCCATCTCGACGGAGGCCTCCGAAGCGGGCTTGACGTTGGCGGTGAGGTCGGTCGCCGTGAGCGAGAGCGCCTGGTGGCAGCCAACGAGCCCCAGCGCAAGAAGGCAGGCGAGAAGAACGGGGGCAAGAAGCTGACGCGGGCGTCTCATGGCGCTCCCTCCGCTGCGGGGATACGTGCCCTGAGTATCCCCGCTTCTGAGAGGCGCGAGACGAGGCATTCGGCAAGGGGGGGCGAGTCGGCCAGCGGCGGTGCGTCAGTCCTTCTCCGGGCGGTTCACGATGACGATGCCCAGGCTCACGAGCACGAGCGCCGCCACCGCGACGGCGGGGCTCACGACGTCGGTCTCGCCGAGAAGGACCGCGGAGAGCAGCACGCCGAAGACGGGGTTCATGAAGCCGAAGACCGCCACGCGCGAGACGGGGTTGGCCGCCAACGCGAGCGACCACAGCGAGTAGGCGGCAGCGGAAATAAAGCCTAGGTAGGCGAGAAGCGCGAGCGCCGGGAGCGGGTTGGCCGCATCCGCCGGAGCGACGTGGCCTCCCGCGGCCAGGCCCACGGCGAGCATGATCGCTCCGCCGAGGACGAACTGCCAGCCCGAGAGCAGCACGGGGTCGTGGTCGCGCGAGAAGCGCTTGGCGAGGTTGCTCGAGGTGGCGGCGGCGAGCGTCGACGCGAGCACCATGCCCTCCCCGGCGAGCGTGAAGCTAAAGCCTCCCGACTCGCCCGTCACGTTTACAAGAACCACGCCCGCAAAGCCCACGAGGCATCCGAGCACCTTGCGTCCTGTGAGACGCTCGAAGCGGAAGACCAGCGCGGCCAGGAGCACGCAGAGAAAGGAGTTGCTCGCCTCCAGAATCGAGCTCGTCACTCCGGCGCAGTTGGCGAGGCCCACGTAGAAAAGGACGTACTGCAGCACGGTCTGAAAGAGGGAGAGCGTGCCGATGGCGGGCAGGTCGCGCCGCTCGGGCACGAAGGCGCGCCGCCGGGCCACGCTCATGCCCGCGACGACCATGAGCCCCGCGATGACGAAGCGCGTGCCCGCGAAGGCCAGGATCGACGGCACGTCCGCGGCGTCGACGGCAAACAGCTCGTAGCCGATCTTCACGCACGGAAACGCCGACCCCCACAGAAAGCACGCCGCCAGGCACGCCAGCACCACGCCCGGCAGCGTGGCGATGAAGGGCTTGGATTCGGGATTGCTCACGTGATGACCTCTCGGTTGAAGTTTCTGGACCTGCACGCAGCTGCGCCCGGACTTCTCGGCCGGCGACTTCTGGCGAAGCCAGTGAGCCGGCGAGAAGTCCGGGCGCGGCCAACCTTGCTGTCAGGCTATGCCGTGAAGTACGCCACGCCGCCCTCGATGAGCGGCTGGTACGCGTTGCCCGGCACGTTCTTGTAGAGCCCGGCGCCGGAGCGCTCGGTGTGGCCCATCTTGCCGAGCACGCGGCCGTCCGGGCTGGTGATGCCCTCGATGGCCAGTACGGAGCCGTTGGGGTTGACGTCGAGCGCCATCGACGGCACTCCGTCCTCGCCCACGTACTGGGTTGCCACCTGGCCGGCGGCCACGAGCTGGGCCAGCAGCTCGTCGGAGGCCACGAAGCGGCCCTCGCCGTGCGAGATCGCCACGTTGTGGACGTCGCCCACCGCGCACTTGGAGAGCCACGGGGAGAGCGTGGACGCCACGCGCGTGCGCACCAGACGGCTCTGGTGGCGACCGATGGTGTTGAACGTGAGCGTGGGGCAGGCCTCGTCCATCGGGCGGATGTCACCGTACGGCACGAGGCCCAGCTTCACGAGCGCCTGGAAGCCGTTGCAGATGCCGAGCATGAGGCCGTCGCGCGCCTGCAGGAGGTCGCGCACGGCGTCGGTGACCTCGGGCGCGCGGAAGAAGGCCGTGATGAACTTGGCCGATCCGTCGGGCTCGTCGCCGCCGGAGAAGCCGCCGGGGATCATGACGATCTGGCTCTGGCGGATGCGGCGTGCGAGCTCGGCCGTGCTCTCGGCCACGGCCTCGGGCGTGAGGTTGTTGATCACAAAGACGTCGGCCACGGCGCCGGCGCGCTCGAAGGCGTGCGCGGTGTCGTACTCGCAGTTGGTGCCCGGGAAGACGGGGATGACGACGCGCGGGCGCGCCACGTGGACGGCCGGGGCGGGGCGAGAAGAGCCCGCCGCAGCGGCGTCAAAGGACACCGCCTGGACCTTCTCGCCGTCGGCGCGGTAGGGGAACACGCCCTCGAGTGCGCCCTCCCAGGCCTCCTGGAGCACGGAGAGGTCGATCTTCTCGCCGTCTGCGGAGAGCTCGTAGGCCTCGGTGGTGGTGCCGAAGAGCGAGACGGTCACGCCGGAGGGGACCTCCGGGAGCTCGGCGCCGTCGGCGAGCTCCACGAGGAAGCTGCCGTAGGACGGGCAGAAGAGGGCGTCGGCGCCAAAGGCCGGCGCCACGTCCAGGCCGATGCGGTTGCCGACGCACATCTTGAAGGCCGCCTCGGCCGCCCCGCCGTAGCCCGGCGTGGAGACGGCGAGCGCGGCGCCCTGGCCAACGAGCCCCTCGACCAGCGAGAACGCGGAGAGCAGCGCCGTGGTGTCGGGCGTGAGGCCGTCGTCGGCGTAGTCCGGGACCACCACGAGCACGCGGTGGCCGGCGCCCTTGAACTCGGGCGAGGTCACGCGGCCCACGGTGCCGAGGCCCGTGGCAAACGAGACGAGCGTGGGCGGCACGTCGAGGTCCTCGAAGCTGCCGGACATGGAGTCCTTGCCGCCGATGGAGGCGATCCCCAGGTCCACCTGGGCCATGAGGGCACCGAGCAGGGCGGCGGTGGGCTTGCCCCAGCGGGAGGGCACGTCGCGGAGCTTCTCGAAGTACTCCTGGAAGGTGAGGTAGAGGTCCTTGTGCTCAAAGCCGGCGGCCACCATGCGGCTCACGGACTCGACCACGGAAAGGTAGGCGCCCGTGTACTGGTTGGCGCTCATCAGGTAGGGGTTGAAGCCCCAGGCCATGCCCGAGCACGTGGTGGTCTCGCCGTCCACGGGGAGCTTGGCGACCATGGCCATGCTCGGCGTGAGCTGCGTGCGGCCGCCGAAGGGCATGAGTACCGTGGCGGCGCCGATGGTGGAGTCGAAGCGCTCGGAGAGGCCCTTGTTGGAGGCAACGTTGAGGTCGGTCACCAGGGCGTGCATCTTCTGGGCCAGGGTGTCGCCGGCCCAGGTGTGCTCGAACTCCTGCGGCGCCTCCACGCGCACGGAGGTGGACTTGGGCGCGCCGTTGGAGGAGAGGAACTCGCGGCTCACGTCCACGATGGTCTTCCCGCGCCAGCTCATGCGCAGGCGGGGCTCCTCGGTGACGGTGGCAACGACCGTCGCCTCGAGGTTCTCCTCGTGGGCGTAGCGCAGGAACTCGTCCACGTCCTCCGGGGCCAGGGCCACGGCCATGCGCTCCTGGCTCTCCGAGATGGCGAGCTCGGTGCCGTCGAGGCCCTCGTACTTCTTGGGTACGAGGTCGAGGTTGATGTCCAGGCCGTCGGCCAGCTCGCCGATGGCCACGGAGACGCCGCCGGCGCCGAAGTCGTTGCAGCGCTTGATGAGGCGGCACGCGTCCTCGCGGCGGAAGAGGCGCTGGAGCTTGCGCTCGATGGGGGCGTTGCCCTTCTGGACCTCAGCGCCGTCCTTCTCGAGGGACTCGACGTTGTGGGCCTTGGAGGAGCCGGTGGCGCCGCCGATGCCGTCACGGCCGGTGCGGCCGCCGAGAAGCACGATCACGTCGCCGGGGGCGGGGCACTCGCGGCGCACGTGGCTGGCCGGCGTGGCGCCCACGACGGCGCCAATCTCCATGCGCTTGGCCACATATCCCGGGTGGTAGAGCTCGCTGACCTGGCCGGTTGCCAGGCCGATCTGGTTGCCGTAGCTGGAGTAGCCGGCTGCGGCGGTGGTGACGAGCTTGCGCTGCGGGAGCTTGCCGGCCATGGTCTCGGACACGGGGACCGTGGGGTCGGCCGCACCGGTCACGCGCATGGCCTGGTAGACATAGCTGCGGCCGGAGAGCGGGTCGCGGATGGCGCCGCCGATGCAGGTGGCCGCGCCGCCGAAGGGCTCGATCTCGGTGGGGTGGTTGTGGGTCTCGTTCTTGAAGAGGAACAGCCAGTCCTCATCCTGCCCGTTGACGTCCACCTTGACCTTGACGGTGCAGGCGTTGATCTCCTCGGACTCGTCGAGGTTCCTGAGCTGGCCGGTATGCTTGAGCCACTTGGCGCCGATGGTGCCCATGTCCATGAGGCAGACGGGCTTGTCGTCGCGCCCGAGCTCGTGGCGCATCTGCATGTAGCGGTCGAACGCGGCGGCCACCACCTTGTCGTCGAACTGCAGGTGCTCGAGGGCCGTGCCGAAGGTTGTGTGGCGGCAGTGGTCGGACCAGTAGGTGTCGATCATGCGGATCTCGGTGATGGTGGGGGTGCGACCCTCGCTGGCAAAGTAGCTCTGGCAGAAGGTAATGTCCGCGAGGTCCATGGCCAGGCCGCGCTCGTCGATGAAGGCTTGGAGCTCGTCTGAGGTGAGGTCCAGGAAGCCGTCGAGCACCTCCACGTCGGCGGGCTCGGGGTAGTCCTGGCGCAGCGTCTCGCGCGGCTCGAGCGAGGCCTCGCGCGCCTCGACCGGGTTGATTACGTAGTGCTTGACGGCCGCGACGTCGGCCTCGGAGAGCGCGCCCTCCAGCACGTAGAGCTTCGCGGAGCGTACGATGGGCCGCTCGCCCTGGCTGATGAGCTGGATGCACTCGCTCGCGGAGTCCGCGCGCTGGTCGAACTGCCCGGGCAAAAACTCCACGGCAAAGACCACGGACCCCGGCGCGACCTCCGGCATCTCGGCGGTGGCGACGTCGGACTGCGGCTCGGAGAAGACCGTGGGGACGCAGCGCTCGAACAGCTCGGGCGTGATGCCCTCCACGTCGTAGCGGTTGATGATCCTGAGACCGGTGAGGGCGTCGATGCCGAGGAGCGCCTTGAGCTCCCGCTCGAGGCCGCGGGCCTCGCCGTCAAAGCCAGGTTTCTTCTCCACGTAGATGCGAGAGACCATGCGCTGCTACCTCCTGAGGTGCCTAGGAAGCCGATTAGTATTCACCATTCTACGACAAAACCCCACCGTTCACCGAACAAGCGGCGGGACGTGACGTGGTGGACCGATTCGGCCTTGGCGAGAGGGGCGCGGGCGGCCGGTGGCTTCTCGGGCTACAGCCCTAGGACGGCGAGAAGAACCACGAGCCCCGCCGTCACCACGACAGCCACGGCCTCGCGCCGGCCGAGGTGCGGCTCGTGGAGGTGGGTGCGCCCGGCGCCGCCCTCGTAGCAGCGGGCATCGAGCGCGCGGGAGAGGCCGTCCGCATGGCGCAGGCCGCTCGCGAGCAGGGCCACCACCACGGGGACGATGGCGCGCACGCGGCGGACGGGGCCGCCCTCGTCGAACGCCCCGCCGCGCAGGGACTGGGCGTCGATGATGGCCGAGGCCTCGTCGGCGAGCGTGGGCACGAAGCGCAGCATCAGCGAGAAGACCATCGCGATCTCGTGGCCGGGCAGGCCCAGGCGGGAGAGCGGGGAGAGCATGCGGTCGAAGGCGTCCGCGAGCTGGGTGGGCGTGGTGGTGAGCAGGATGAGCGAGCCCACCACGAGCGCGAGCGCAAAGCGCGTCGCGTAGAGCACCGCCGCCCACGCGCCGCCCGAGGTGACGGTGAGCGGGCCGAGCGTCACGAGCGGAGTGCCGGTCTGCACGAACACGAGGTTGAGGAGCGAGAGGAAGGCGAGAAACACCACGAGCGGGCGCACCGAGGCGAGGACGCGCCCGGCGGGGATGCGCGCGAGCGCCGGCAGCGCTGCGGCCACGAGCGCGCCGGCCACGAGCTGGGCGGGGCTGGTGAGGCAGAAGAGCGTGACGAGCAGGGCGAGCGCACAGCAGAGCTTGACGCGCGCGTCGAGCTCGTGGACGGGGGAGCTCGCCGGGTAGTACTGGCCGATGTCGAGCCGGAGTGCCACTAGGCCTCGCCCCCCTCTATCGCCGCGACGAGCTCGTCGGTGGTGAGGGGCTCGCCGAGGGGTCCGAAGCCGCGGTCCTCGAGGGCGCGGGCCACCCGAAGCGAGCGCGGCACGCCGAGTCCCGCCTCCGCGAGGCGTGCCTCGTTCCCGCGAGAGAACACCTCGCGCGGGCTGCCGGCGGCCATCAGGTGGGACTGGTCGAGCACCACCACGCGGTCGGTGCGGGCGGCGTCCTCCATGGAGTGGGTGACCTGCACGAGCGTGATGCCCCGCTCGTGCAGCCGGGCGAGCACACGGCGCAGCATGGCGCGCCCACGCGGGTCCAGCCCGGCGGTGGGCTCGTCGAGCACGAGCACGCGTGGCTGCATGGCAAGCACGCCGGCGAGCGCGCAGAGGCGCCGCTGCCCGCCGGAGAGCTTGAAGGGGGAGGCGTCGCGCTTGTCGGCAAGGCCCACGAGCTCGAGGGCGGCCGTGACGCGACGGTCCACCTCGGCGGCAGGAAGACGCAGGTTGCGCGGGCCAAAGCCCACGTCCTTCTCGACGGTCTCGGCAAAGAGCTGGCGCTCCGGGTGCTGCATCACGTAGCCGATCTGCGCGCGGGCGGCGCGGTGCCCCCTCCGGGTGGAGGTGTCCTGGCCGGCGAGGAGGATGCGGCCCTCGTCGGGGGTCTCGAGGGTGCAGAGCAGGCGCAGCAGGGTGGACTTGCCCGAGCCGGTCTGGCCGATGATTGCCGTCGAGCTGCCGGGCGTCAGGCTGAGGGAGACGTCGTCGAGCGCGTGGGCGCGCGGGTCATAAGAGAAGCTCACGTGCTCGACGCTGACGAGGGGCGCCTGGGGCGAGCCGTCGGGATGATACGAAGGGACAGTCCCTTCGTATCCTTTGCCTCCGCGCACGGTGGCGCAGAGCTGCTCCACCACGTCCTTCTCGCTGCAGGTGGGGCGCAGGCCAAGGCGGTCGGAGAGCCGCAGGGCAAAGGGCGCCTCGAGGCCGAGGGCCCGGATGGCGTCCTCGTGGGAGAAGACCTCCTCGGGAGTGCCCTCGAGGGCCACGTGGCCGTGGTCCATCACGATGACGCGGTCCGCCTCGAGCGCCTCGTCCATGAAGTGGGTCACGTGCACGAGGGTGGTCCCGGCGGCCGCAAGGCGCCCCATCACGCGCAGGATCGCGGAGCGGCCGCGCACGTCCAGCAGCGAGCCGGGCTCGTCGAGCACGAGCACGGACGGTTCCATGGCAAGCGCGCCGGCGATGGCCACGCGCTGCTTCTGGCCGCCCGAGAGGCGGGTGGGGTCGGCGTGCGCGTAGTCGTCGAGGGCAACGCGGTGCAGCTCACGGCCCACGCGCGCGGCGATCTCCTCACGCGGGAGGCCGAGGTTCTCCGGGCCGAAGGCCACGTCGTCCTCCACGACGCTCGTGACGATCTGGTCGTCGGGGTTCTGGAACACGAGGCCGAGGCCGCGGCGGGCGCGGCGGTAGGCGTCGAGGTCGGGCACGCCGTCGGCGCAGACGCGCTCGCCGACGAGCTCCACGTCGCCTGCGTCCGGGGCGAGCAGGCCGCAGATCACGGAAGCGAGCGTGGACTTGCCCGAGCCGTTGGCGCCGAGCACGCAGACCCGCTCGCCGCGCGCGACCGTCAGCGAGACGTCGTCAAGCGCACGCACGCCGCCCTCATAGACGAGGGTGACGTGCGAGAGCCGGATGGGTTCCGTCGAGCGTGTTGCCGTCAGTGCCACGTGCTTCTCGCCAGCTGGGCTACGCGGAGACGACCTGCGAGACGGGCTTCTGGATGAGGGCCGTGACCACGCAGTTGAGGACGACCTTGATCAGGTTGAACGGCAGCAGGATGGGCACGATCATCGCCACGACGCCCTCGGCGGTGGTGTCGGTGTAGAGGGGGGTCACGACGATGTTGCCGAGGATGCAGGCGACAAGTGAGACCACGGCGCCGACGAGCATGCCGGCGGCGAGCCCGCGCGCCCCGCCCAGGCGCCGCGCGACCAGCACGGCGGGGATGACGAGGGTGAGCCCGGCGAGGACGGCCATGAGGTGGCCGTAGGGGTTGAAGCTGAAGAGGGTCTTGAGCACCCAGGGAAGCACGACCACGATGGCGCCCGTGCTGGGCCCGAAGAGCAGGCCGGCGACAAACGCCACGATGCAGGACGGGTCGTACTCCAGCCAGGGGGCGGGCGGGAAGATGGGGATCTCGACGAAGGTGAGGACGAACGCCAGCGCGCAGAAGAGCGCCGTCGTCGCGATGCGCCGGGTGGACCAGGCGCCGCCTGCGGTGGTGGAGTGGGTATCGTGCGAGACGTGTGAAGAAGCTGCCATGGTGGCCTCCGTTTCTTCCATCCGGACTGTAACCGTTGGTCCCGGAGTCTCACCGGGTCAGCCGCCTTTTTAGCGGGTCGCGGACTTCGGGTCTTGGGCGCGCACGCCCGGGCATCCCGTTACCGCCAGTGGGGAGTTTCACCCCGCCCTGAAACTGACGGGGCCAGTGTAGCACTTGTCGCGGGGACGTGCGGCCGCTCCCTGTGGCCGGTCGTGCCGGGGGTTGGCCAGGGTCATTGGCATGGCAGGCGTGCATGCGGGCGCGCTATACTGTGAAGGCCTGTCGGGCCACAGAAAGGAAAGCATGTCCGATACCGAAAGCGGCCGAGAGCCCCTTGCGTGGCGCCTGCGCTCGATCGTGGGCGAGGAAAACGTGCTCGAGAACGAGCCGATGAGCGCCCACACCACCTTTCGCGTGGGAGGGCCGGCCGACCTCTTTGTGATTCCCGAGGACTTCGATGAGGTGCGGGACGTGCTGCGCGCCTGCGACGAGGCGGGGGTCGAGCGCTTTGTGCTGGGCCGTGGCTCCGACCTGCTGGTTTCCGACGAGGGCTACCGCGGCGTGATCGTGGCGGTGGCCGACGGGCTCACGGGCGTTTCCGTGGACGGCACGGAGATGACGTGCCAGGCGGGCGTCGACCTGCGCGAGGCATCCGAGATGGCCTGCGAGCTGGGGCTCTCCGGCCTTGAGTTTGCCTGTGGCATCCCGGGCTCGGTGGGTGGCGCGTGCTTCATGAACGCGGGCGCCTACGACGGGTGCGTGGCCGACGTGCTCAAGTGCGTGCGCGTGCTGCGCCCGGACGGCTCCTTCGAGACGATTGACGTGGCCGACCTCGACCTGGGCTACCGGCACAGCCGCGTGGCCACCGACGGCCTGGTGGTGCTCTCCGCCACGTTTGCCCTCAAGAAGGGCGACGGCGAGAAGATTCGCGCCAAGATGGACGACCTCACGGCGCGGCGCGAGGAGAAGCAGCCCCTTGAGCTGCCGAGCGCGGGCAGCACGTTCAAGCGGCCGGAGGGCCACTTTGCTGGCAAGCTCATCATGGACGCCGGCCTGCAGGGCTATCAGGTGGGCGGCGCGGCGGTGTCCAAGAAGCACGCCGGGTTCGTGGTGAACGTGGGCGACGCCACGGCCGCCGACGTCCACGCCGTGATCGGGCACGTGCAGGACGAGGTCGAGCGCCAGTTTGGCGTGCGGCTGGAGCCCGAGGTGCGCTTCCTGGGGTAGGGCGCGCTGGGCTGCGGGCCGTCTTGGCGAGGCGCCTCGTGCCGCGTCTACTCCATTCCCGCAAACCCTGTCTGTCGGAGCGCCTCGTAGAGCACCACCGCCGCCGCGTTGGAGAGGTTGAGCGCGCTGATGCGGTAGTCGTCCGGGTTCACGAAGTTGCCGCACACGTCCTGCGCGAGTAGGGCGCGGTGGTCGGCGGGCGTGCCTGCGTGCCAGGCGGAGGCGTTTTCCAGGGAGACGGCGTCGGGGAGCATCGGGATGCGCTCGCAGCAATTGGGCATCGAGGCGAGGAGCTCCTCCGGCAGCCCCACGCTCTCGCAGCCAAAGACGAGGTAGTCGCCCTCTACGTAGCGCGCCTCGGCGTAGGTGCGCCGCGCCTTCTTGGTGAGGAGGTGCAGGCGGGGGTCTGAGCCCCGGGCGCTGAGGCCGTTGCGCGTGAGGAAGTCCTCCCAGTCCCCGTAGACCGTAACGTCAAGGCTTTCCCAGTAGCCGAGCCCGGCACGGTGAAGCGATTTTTCATCCAGGGAGAAGCCGAGCGGCCCCACGAGGTGCAGGCGCGAGCCTGTGACCACGCAGGTTCGGCCGATGTTTCCCGTGTTGGCCGGAATCTCCGGCGTCACAAGTACGATGTTGAACACGAATCTCCCGTCTCGATTTGAAAAAGTCTCATAACTGTGACATGAGTCGTCCTCGATTTGCAATTTAGCCATAAGTGTGACGTGCTGTGCGCGCCCTGCGCGTAGACGGAAGGGAAAGTCGCAGGTAATATAATAAAATCAGAAATCAAAATCCCTTGAGGCGACGCTTTGGGCGCACAGTTATGGCCAAATTGCAAATCGGGAGGTCCGCTTGTCACAGTTATAGCCAAATTGCAAATTGGTCGACGGCGCTGCGGGGGCGCGTAACAGTGTGGGGAGCTGCAGAGGCGTCGTCTGCCATGTGCAGAGCCGCGCGGCAGCCGTTCGGGGCTGTGTGGCCACTTAGCTTGGCCCCCGACCCGAGCCCGCTGCGCCCGGCGACTCGTCCCGCTATAATTGCCTGAGCAAAACCGCCGAAGGACCAAGCCAAAGGGGAGTTTCATGATCAAGGACCTGGTGAAGGACGAGGCAATCCTCTCCACGCCGTGCGAGCCCGCCACCGCCGAGGACGCTGAGGTCGTCACCGACCTCGTGGACACGCTCGCCTCGATTGACGACGCCGTCTGCCTTGCCGCAAACCAGATTGGCGTGACCAAGGCCATCATTGCCTACCAGGATGACAACGACCAGATCCACGTCATGCTCAATCCCAAGATCCTGATGGGCCTGGGTGGCGCCAAGGTCATGGAGAACTGCCTCACGCACGAGGAGGACACACGCGTGACGCGCTTCGCCAAGATCAAGGTGTCCTTCGACGAGCTCGTGGACGGCCAGCTCAAGTCCCGTCGCCGCGACTACATGGGCTGGACGGCCCAGATGATCCAGCACATGGTCGACCACTGCAAGGGCAAGCTGATTTAGATTCAGCGCCCATTCATCAGGCGAGAAGAGCGGGCGGGTCGCGGCGCATCCAGACGCTGCGACCCGCCCGTCTGCGCTAGCCGCGATGCGCGCTCGGGCAGATGTCCTCGAGGACGCAGCCATCGCACTTGGGCCCCCGTGCCGTGCACGTGTCCCGGCCGTGCTTGATCCACTGGTGGTTGACCGGCCCCCAGAGCTCGCGTGGCAGGAGGCGCAGCAGGTCCTGCTCGGTCTTGAGCGGCTCCTTCTCGTGGGTCTTGGGCGAGAGGCCCAGCCGGTGCGCGATGCGGTTGACATGCGTGTCCACGGCGATGCCCTCGACGATGCCAAACCCCACGTTGAGCACAATGTTGGCAGTCTTGCGCCCCACGCCGGGAAGACTCGTGAGCTCCGCCATCGTGTGCGGCACCTCGCCGCCGAACTCGGAGACGATCATCTGCGCGCACTCGACGCAGTGACGCGCCTTGCTTTTGTAGAAGCCAAGGCTGTGGATGAGCTCGGCGACCTCCTCGGGCGTGGCCGCGGCCATGGCCTCAGGCGTGGGGAAGCGCGCAAAGAGTGCCGGCGTCACCTTGTTGACCTGCGCGTCGGTGGTCTGGGCGGAGAGCAGCACGGAGATCGTCAGCCGGAAGGGGTTCTCGTGGTCGAGGAAGCACTCGACCGGCCCGTACTTCTCGTCGAGGCGTCGGCACACCTCGACGGCGCGCTCCACCTTTGCCTGCTTGGTCTCTCTTGGCATGCGTCCCTCCTTGCGACGGGTCAATGATGGCACATCGGTGCGCCTCCTGCCGGGGACCGGCTCCGGCAGCCGTCGGCGCTGCGCCAGGGGTTCTCGGCTGTTTAATCGCTACAAGTGCAGCAAGAGAGTGCGGGCCAAGCTCGAGGTGCGCCGGCGTGGCGAGAAGTAGCCTCTGGGCTGGCAAGGGCTTCTGGGACGGGGCGTCGGTCGCGTGTGGCCGGCGCCCCGTTGCGGCGTTGCGACGCGAAGCTGTCCTTCTGCTTACGGATTGACGGGCGTTGCGTTGTTGCGGCCCGTTTCTGCTTACGAAGTGGGGGCTGCTGCGTTTCCGGGTTGCCCTTCCGCTTACGAAGTGGGGGTCGTTGCATCCTGCGGTGCCTCTCTGCTTACGAAACGAGGGCTGTTGCGCCTCCGGGGTGTCTTTCTGCTTACGAAATGGCGGCTGTCACGCCCCGCGCAGCGCACTTCACCTTCCGGAGTCGCAACGGCCCAGGTTTTCTAAGCCGCCCTCCCGTCCGGAGCTGCAACAACTCCTCTTTTCAAAGCGGGTGCGGCATCGAGCGCGCAACAGCCCGCGTTTTCAAAGCGCGAACGCCCCCTTGGTCCGAAACAGCCCTCAGTTTCTAAGCGGCAGGCGGCGACAGGTGGCGGCAGGCGGTGGCAGACAGCGTTAGGCAACGGCAGCCCCAGCAACGGCTCGGTGATGACCGGGTGAATTGCCCCACAGCCGACATTTTGCCGCGCAAGTTCAATTTTGGTTGTGATAGAGTGTGCAGCATTGAACTTACGAGGGCGAGAAGTTCAATTTCAACGGAAATTGAACTTTAGAAACGGGGACGAGATGGCAGCGGAGACCTTTGCCGAGCGGCTGCGCGCCGCGATGTCAGAGTGTGGCCTCAAGCAGGCCGACCTCATCCACGCCGCTGCCGAGCGTGGCTCCAAACTCGGAAAGAGCCAGGTCAGCCAGTACGTGAGTGGCAAAGTGGAGCCCCGCGCCAACGTGGTGCGCCTCCTGGCCCAGATCCTGGGCGTCTCGGAGGAGTGGCTCGCGCGGGGACGGGGAGAGCGAGCCGCCGCGCGGCCTGAGACCGCGACCCAGCCCGTCACGCCCGCAACCACTCAAGGGAGTTCAACCATGCGCGAGTTCAAGAAGTCCTCCAAGCTCGAGAACGTGCTCTATGACGTCCGTGGCCCCGTCGTGGACGAGGCCGCCCGGATGGAGGCCGAGGGCCAGCGCATCCTCAAGCTCAACATCGGAAACCCCGCCCCCTTCGGCTTCCGCGCGCCCGACGAGGTGGTCCACGACATGCGTCAGCAGCTCACGGAGTGCGAGGGCTACTCGGACTCGCGCGGGCTCTTCTCGGCGCGCAAGGCCATCATGCAGTACGCCCAGCTCAAGCACATTCCCAACGTGGACATGGACGGCATCTACACGGGCAACGGCGTCTCCGAGCTCATCCAGCTCTGCATGCAGGCGCTGCTGGACAACGGCGACGAGATTCTCATCCCCGCGCCCGACTACCCGCTCTGGACCGCGTGCGCCACGCTCGCCGGCGGCACGCCCGTCCACTACCTCTGCGACGAGCAGGCCGACTGGTTCCCCGACCTCCAGGACATGGAGTCCAAGGTGACGGACCGCACCAAGGCAATCGTCATCATCAACCCCAACAACCCCACCGGCGCCGTCTACCCGCGCGAGGTGCTCGAGGGCATCGTGGAGATCGCCCGTCGCCACCAGCTCATGATCTTCTCGGACGAGATCTACGACCGCCTCTGCATGGACGGCGAGAAGCACGTGTCCATCGCGAGCCTGGCCCCGGACCTGTTCTGCGTCACCTTCTCCGGCCTCTCGAAGTCCCACATGGTCGCCGGCTACCGCGTGGGCTGGATGGTCCTCTCCGGCAACAAGCGCTGCGCGCGCGACTTCATGTACGGCATCAACATGCTCTCCAACATGCGCCTGTGCTCCAACGTGCCGGCGCAGTCCATCGTGCAGACGGCGCTCGGCGGCTACCAGAGCGTGGAGCGCTACATCGAGCCGGGCGGGCGCGTCTACGAGCAGCGCAACTACGTCTACGAGGCGCTCAACGCCATCGACGGCATCACGGCGGTCAAGCCCAAGGCGGCGTTCTACATCTTCCCGAAGATCGACGTCAAGAAGTTCAACATCACCGACGACGAGCAGTTCGCCCTTGACCTGCTGCACGAGAAGCACATCCTCGTGACGCGCGGCGGCGGCTTCAACTGGCCGGAGCCTGACCACTTCCGCGTTGTGTACCTGCCCCGCATGGAGGTTCTCCGCGAGTGCATGACCGACCTCGCGGACTTCCTGTCCCACTACCGCCAGCGCTAGGGACGAGGGGGTCGGGCGGGCGGTCCGCGCCCTCGCGTGCCTGCCGCTCGGCGACGGTGCGGATGAGGTCGTAGTAGCCGGTCAGCGCCGCAAACGGCATAAACTGGGCCGCGCGGTCCGGGTGGCGCCTGCCGTCCGGGGCCCCGTGGCCCTCTCGTGCGCCGGCCCTTGCCCCTTTGGCCGGCCCCTGCGCCGTCGCGTCACTCATGGTGTCCTCCCACCTGCTCGTTCCTCTCTCTCCCCGTGGCCGCCGGCCGGTAGCTCAACCCCCTGACCAGCGAGTTCTTTCCAAAGCGACGCTTGACCGCCAGGGTCGCCCGCGCCAGGCTCCGCTCGCTTCCCTCGGCCCTCACGTCGGTGAACAGCGTCAGGTCGGCAAACTCAGCCGGCACGAGGGCGCCGAGGGCGATGTTGATACGCCGAACCGGGCGGTTGGGGTCCACCGTCTCCGAGAAGAGCTCGACGAGCCGGGCGGTGATGACGCTGCGCGAGTCCGTGGTCTCGGGGAGCTTGCGCGAGGCCCCGTCCCCGTCCCGCGCGCGGCCGACCATGCGCGTCCCGTGCTCGCCGACGAAGCGCTCCCCCACAGGCCCCTGGTCCTTCTCGCCCCAAGGGCGCCGTTCGTGTGCGTAGCCCACGAACAGGGAGACGTGGCCGCAGGCCAGCTGCTTGTCGACGAGGTCCAGCACGAGGGCGTCCGCCATCTCGCGCAGTATCACGAGCGCCTCCTCGAACTCGTAGTCGCGCGCGAGCACCTGCCCGCTGCCGATGGAGTGCGCGCGTGGCCGGTAGGCCTGGATCTCGGCGATGGTGCAGGGCTCGATTCCCCACGCGTGGTCGATGAGCAGCTCCGCGTTGATGCCGAACTCCTGATAGAGCCGCTCCTCTGGCAGGAGCGCCACCTCGCCCAGACACGTGGCGCCCATCGCCGCGAGCCTCCGCGCCACGCCCGGCCCGATGCCCCAGATGTCCGTGATGGGCTGGTGCGGCCAGATGACGCACTTGAAGCGCTCCTCGTCCAGCTCCCCGATGTTGTCCGCGGCGTGCTTGGCCGTGACGTCAAGCGCCACCTTGGCGAGGAAGAGGTTGGGCCCGATGCCGGCCGCGGCGCAGATGCCCGTCTCGCGCCGGACGAGCCCGATGAGCCCCACGGCCAGCTCGCGCGGCGTCCCCCCGTAGAGCGCCAGGTAGGGCCCGACGTCTATGAAGCACTCGTCCACCGAGTACACGTGGATGTCCTCTGGCGAGAAGTACCTCAGGTAGAGGGCGTAGATCTGCGCCGAGACCTCCATGTAGCGCCGCATGCGCGGCCGGGCCGCCTCGAAGTCTATGCCGTCCGGGATCTCAAAAAGGCGGCAGCGGTTGCGCACCCCGAGGGCCTTCATGGCAGGCGAGACGGCCAGGCAGATGGTCCGGGGCCCGCGCGAGGTGTCCGCCACGACGAGGCGCCGCTCGAAGGGGTCGTACCCGCGGTCCACGCACTCGACCGAGGCGTAGAAGCACTTGAGGTCTATGCAGAGGTAGGCATGTCCCACGGGTCCTCCTTACAAACACGTGTTCTTCTTGGCACCCATGATGCGCCTGCGGCCGGACACAAATCCGCCTCCTCCCGACAATCACAAATACAGCACATGTGTTCGTATTTTTGTGGTAGGATGGCAGCGAGGACGGGACCATGTATGTGCCTGGGAGACAGGAGGGAGCATGGCGAGCAGTACCTCAATGAGGTCGTCGCTTGACGGACGCGAGCGCACCCTGCGCCTCGGGCGCGTTTCGTCGGTGCTCGCGGCGGTTGCGGCGGCGCTCGCGCTGTTTGGCGGCGTGGGGCTCTGGGGCGTGTTTCTTCCCCTTCTGGGGATGCCGGACGCCGTGGGGAGGGTTGCCGACACCCTCCTGCAGGTCGCGGGCAACGTGCAGAGCGCCCTTCCCTTTGCCATCGAGCGGCTTGACCAGCTCGTTGAGTTTCTCAGACGCCTGAGCGAGGGGGACCTCGCCTGGCTCGTGGCGGCGGTCACCACCGTCCATGCGGTGGTGACGCTGGCGGCGCTCGTCTGTGCGGTCATCGCCTCCTGGCGTCGCATGGCTCCCCTCGCGCTGGCCTCGGGGGTGCTGTCGGCGCTTGACGTGGGGGCCGTGTGGTACGCGTGCTCCGTGGCAAACGTCGAGCTCTATCTGGCGCTCCGCTCGGTTGCCGAGGGAAATCCCTGGGCGGTCGGGCGCGGCGTGGCCGGGCTTCCGGCGGAGCTCGCCCCGAACCTCGGCATGCAGACGGCGCTCGTGCTGGCGGTTCTGGCGATTGCCCTGGCGGCCTGGGCGCTCGTCCGCGCGCGCCGCGCCGGCGCCGCAGATGCCGCCGACGCTGCCGGCACGGCGGATCGGTAGGTCGTCATGAGGGCCTTTATTGCGCTTGAGCTGCCCGAGGCGTTTGCGGACGAGATGGCCGCGCTCGTGCGGAGCCTCTCGGCGGTCTGCGAGGGACGCTTCGTCGCTCCCGGGAACCACCACGTCACGCTGGCGTTTCTCGGCGAGGTGGGGGAGGCGGAGACACGTCTGGCCATGGACGCGCTGGACGCGGCCTGCGCGGGGTCAGGTCCGGTGCGCCTTGCGGCGGAGGGCCTCGGCACCTTTGGGCGCGGGCGTGACGCCACGCTCTGGCTGGGCCTGCGGCGAACGGACGAGCTCGAGGCGCTTGCCGGGCGGCTGCGCGCTGAGCTCGCGTCCCGGGGAGTCGCCTATGACCAGAAGGACTTCCTGCCGCACGTGACGCTTGCGCGACGGGCTCGCCTGCCGCGCGCCGCGCTGGAGGGCCTCGCCTTCCCGCGGCCTGACGAGGCGGCGTGCGTCACCCTCTTCCGCAGCGATCTCAGGCCGGACGGCGCCCGCTACAAGCCGCTCTACACGGTCGAGCTGGGCTGACGGGCTGCTGGACGGGTACTTCTACCCGGTGCACCCCTCGGCGCGCCTCCCGCCCGGCGCATCCTGCCTAGGCGCCTGTGCCCGTGGCCTCGGCGATGCGCGCGAGGAAGAGCTCGCCGTAGCGCTCGGCCTTCTTGGCGCCCACGCCGGAGACGCCGAGCAGCTCCTCCACGGTGCGCGGCCGCTTGGCGCACATCTCCACGAGCGTGGCGTTGTTGAAGATGAAGTACGCCGGGACGCCCTGCTCGCGTGCCAGCTCGCCGCGCAGCTCGGCCAGCTCGTCGTAGAGCGCGCGGCCGAGCTCGTCGAGCTCGGAGACGTCCGTGACGGTCTGGCCCCTGGCCGGTGCCGCCGCACGCGCCGTCCGCGGCGTCCCGCGCGCCACCTTGAGCACGAGCGGCTCGTCCCAGGGTGCCTCCCGCCTGAGGAACGCGCCGGATGCCCCCGTGAGGGCAATCGTGGGGTAGTCCCCCGCCGTCCGCGCGAGCACGCCGCGAAACGCCAGCTCGTCAATCAGCGCCCGGATGCGCCGCGCGGGCACGTCGGCCATGATGCCGTAGGTGGAGAGCGTGTCAAAGCCACGCCGCAGGGTCTTCTCGCCGCGCGACCCGCGCAGCACGTCCACGATCGCAGCAGCACCCGCGCTCTGGTGGCGCTGGGCGATCCTTGCCACGCAGCTCACCACCTTGAGCGCGTCCACGGTGGCGTCCACCTCCTCGAAGTCCGTGAGGCAGTTGGAGCAGTTGCCGCAGTACGCGGGAGCCTCCTCGCCAAAGTAGCGCAGGATGAACGCACGCAGGCAGTCCGTGGTGGTGGCGTAGAAGACCATCTGGCGCAGGCGCTCGGCGTCGTGGGCGGCCAGCTCGTCGCGCTGCTCAGGCGTGAGGTCCTCGCGCGGCTCGGTGCGGGAGAGCAGGAACTCGGCGGTGTGGACGTCGCCGGGGGAGTAGAGCAGCAGGCAGTCGGCGCGGGTGCCGTCACGGCCGGCGCGGCCCGCCTCCTGGTAGTAGTTCTCAAGCGAGAGCGGCAGGTTGTAGTGGATCACGTAGCTCACGTTTGACTTGTCGATGCCCATGCCAAAGGCGTTGGTGGCCACCATCACGCGGCTGCGGTCGTAGAGGAAGTCGTCCTGGTTGCGGTGGCGCTCCTCGGCGGAGAGCCCGGCGTGGTAGCGCGTTGCGGCAAGCCCCTCGTCCCGCAGCAGGTCGCAGACCTCCTCAACGGCGCGCCGGCTCGAGCAGTAGACGATGCCCGAGCGGTCGGCGCGCTCGCGGCAGAAGCCCACGAGCATGCGGTCCTTCTCGGCGTGCCCGTTTGGCCGGGCCACGGCAAAGCTCAGGTTGGGTCGGTCGAAGCTGGCAAGGACCACAAACGGGTCGCGCAGGCCAAGCGAGGCGCGGATGTCCTCGCGCACCGCACGGGTGGCCGTGGCCGTGAGCGCCATGACGGGCGGACGGTTGGGCAGGGCGCCCAGGAAGTCGGTGATGTGCTGGTAGCTGGGGCGGAAGTCGTTGCCCCACTGGGAGATGCAGTGCGCCTCGTCCACGGCGAGCAGGGCCACGCCGCGCGTGGAGAGCACCTGGAGGAAGGCGGGGTCGTCGAGGCGCTCCGGCGCTACGTAGAGAAGGGAGAGCGCTCCGCTCGCGATGCCGCGCAGGACGCTTGCGCGCTCGGACGCGTCGAGGGTCGAGTTGAGGAAGCTCGCCGCCACGCCCGCCTGGCGCAGCGCCCCCACCTGGTCGGCCATGAGCGAGATGAGCGGGGAGACCACGAGCGTGAGCCCGGCGCCGCGCGCCGCCAGCACGAGTGCGGGAACCTGGTAGCAGATGGACTTCCCGGCCGAGGTGGGCATCACGGCCAGCACGTCGCGACCGGCGAGCGCGGCGTCCGCGATCTCGGCCTGGTGCGGCCGGAAGCTCTGGTAGCCAAAGGTGTCTCGCAGGACGTCCAGTGGTGTGGGATCGGTCATCGCGCTCCTCTGCCGTGCCGTGTGCCTTGGTCCCATTATGCGCCGTCCCCACGTGCGGCACGCCTTCGGGAGCTTTGCCCATGCCGCTCGCCGTACCTTACCCAACGCTTACACGTGCCGTCGAGGTCGTCCGTAACCTGAAAAAGTTCTGGTGACCCACGCCGCTACCCCGGTCTTGGAACAGGCCGTTCGCATCCTATCGCCGAGGGGGGACGATGAGACGGGACAGGGACCTGACTGCCCGCGTGAGAAGGGCTAAGGGGGACGCGCGTGCCGCGGACGAGCTGGTGCGCGACTACCTCCCCTTCGTCAAGGCGGAGACTGCCCGCTTCATGGGAAGGCCCCCGCAGGAGGGACGCGACGACGAGCTGGGGATCGCCATGTTTGCCTTTCACGAGGCGGTGCTGTCATATGAGCAGGCGCGCGGTGCCTTCCTGCCCCTCGCGGCCACGACCATCCGCAACCGGCTGATCGACTACCGGCGCCGCGAGCGTCGTCATGCCGCGGTGGCCTCGCTTGACGAGCGGGCGCCCGGGGACTGCGACGAGGAGGGACGGCCGCTCGTGGAGCGCCTGACGTCAGGTCGCGACGAGGTGGCCGAGCGCGAGCACCGGCGCGCGAGCAGGCGCGAGATCGCGGAGTTTGTCGCGCGCCTGGAGGAGCTCGGCCTCACTCTCGCCGAGGTGGCCGAGAACGGCCCGCGCCAGCGCAGGACGCTCGAGGCCTGTCAGGCCGCGCTCTCCTTTGCCCGGGAGCGCCCCGAGCTGCTCGAGGGGCTCGCCCGGACCGGCAGGCTGCCAATCGGAGAGCTCGCGCGCGGGGCGGGCGTGGAGCGCAAGACCCTCGAGCGACACCGCCGCTACCTTGTCGCGCTCCTTTTGGCCTACACAAACGGCTACGAGATCATCCGTGGGCACCTCTGTAGGGTCGCTGGTGCGTCGGGGGGTGGTGCCAGGTGAGCTACCTCATCATGGAGTGCGAGAGGAGCTATGCCGTCGTGCTTGACGAGGAGGGGCGCTTCCTCAAGGTGCCCAACCTCGGCTACGAGGTCGGTCAGACGGTCGAGGACGTGGTGGTCTTCGATGAGGGCGAAGTCCTCCCCTTCGCGGGCGAGACGGCGAGAAGGACGAGGGGCCGCCTCGTTGCCGCCCTTGCCGCCGCGGCGTGCCTGTGCGTGCTGGTCGTGGGCGGGGCAGTCGTGTGGGGGGCGCCGGTCGGAACGGTGCGCCTGCGCATCAATCCCGAGGTGAGCATGGAGGTTAACCGCCTCGACCGCGTGGTCTCCCTTACGGGGGAAAACGATGACGGCGTCGGGCTGGTCGAGGGGCTCGCCTTCTACGGTCGTACGGTCGACGAGGTCGCGGACGACCTCGCCGTGCGCGCGGGAGACGAGGGGTACCTCCTCGAGGGCGGCACGATCGAGGTGAGCGTTGAGTCGGACGACGAGGGCTGGAAGACGGCCACGGAGGACCGCCTGGTGGTCGAGCTCGAGGTGAGCCTCGACTATGCCGTAACCGTGACGGTTCCCGTTGCGCACGTGGAGCCTACGGGAGATGCTTCCGGGGACTCCACGTCCCCTGCGCCCCCTGCGGCGGACGACGTACCCGAGGCCCCGGTGTCAGTCGCCCCTCCTGGGGCTGGCGCGACCGAGACGCCTACGGTGGCACCAGTTGTCGAGGCGCCGCCCGCTCCCCCCGCGCCGGACGACGACGATGACGACGACGGTGGCGGTGACGACGACGATGACGACGCGGGCGCAGATGACGACTCGGATGACTAGCCACCCCCCCCGCGTTCTTCTCGCCCAGAAAAAATGCCCGGCGACCCCGGTTTTGGCGACAGGGGCACGCAACCTCTCACTGCACGGCAAGAAAGGACCCAAGAAGGAGGACACCATGAAGACCACGAGCCTGAGGAACATCCTGACGAGCGCGGCCGTCGGAGCGGCCCTGATTACGACGCTGGGCGCCTGTGGCACCGCCCCGGCCCAGTCCGACCAGGCGGGCGTCTCCGCGGACGAGGGCGCCACGGCCAGGCCGGCCGGCACCCTGCTTCTGAGCGTCAACCCCGAGATCGAGGTTGACTACGACGACAGGGGCCTCGTCACCGAGGTCGAGGGGGCAAACGACGAGGGGCGCGCCGTCGTGAGCGGATATGCGGGCTACGAGGGGCGCGAGTGTCGAGAGGTGGTGTCCGACCTCGTGGGGAGGATCTATGAGGCGGGCCACTTCGAGCAGACCGTCGACGGTCATGACCGTAACGTCGTCGTGAAGCTAGAGCAGGGATCCGACTATCCCGGTGACGACTTCCTCCGCGGCATCGAGGACGGCGTCCGTGCGCGCGTGGGGACCTTCGACCTCGCCTCTGATGCGCTCGCCGTTGCGCCCGAACAGCTTGACGAGCGAGGCTACATTGGCATCGACGCGGCGAAGGACATCGTTCTTGCACAGCTGGGCCTCACGGAGGCCACCTTCAACGACCACGAGTACGAGCTTGACGACGGCGTCTACGAAATGGAGTTCGTGTCGGGAGGCGTTGAGTACGAGTACGAGGTCGACGCGCGAACGGGCAAGGTTCTTGAGGCCGACCTTGAGGGCAACGACGACTGGGACGGTCGTGACGACTGGGATGACTGGCGTGATGACCGTTACGATCGTGACGACGCCGACGACCGCTACGACGACGCCGACGACCGCTACGACGACGTGGACGACCACGACGACGCCGACGACCACGATGACCGCGACGACGACCACGACGACCGCTATGACGACGCCGACGACCGCTACGACGACTAGCTGACCCCGCCCTCATCGCCCGAAGGCGCAGGACGGACCGCCGGCCGCCCTGCGCCGGCCGGCCCCTCCGGGCCCCGTGGCAGATCCCTGCCGCGGGGCCTGCCTACAGCGCCACCCCCAGCGCCACGAGCGCCACGCAGCACGCGAGCACCGCCACGTCGCGCGCGACGATCGGGTAGCGTTTGTAGCTGCTCTCCCTCGTACGCAGGTAGAAGCCGCGCTGCTCGGCGGCAAGCGCGGTGGCGTCCGTCCTCCCCACCGAGCTCACCAGCAGCGGCACGCACAGGGGCAGCATGAGCTGCAGCTTGCGGAAGGGGTTCTTGGTGTCGTACTCCACGCCGCGGGCCGTCTGGGCCTCCATGATCGCGGTCATCTCCTGGCTGAACACCGGGACGAAGCGCAGGGCCGTCGTGAAGGTGAAGGCGTAGCGGTACGGCACGTGGAGCACCTCGACGCAGGCGTTGGCGAGGTCGTTCAGCTTGGTCACGGAGAGCACGAGGATGAGCGGCATCGCCACGCCCAAAAGGCGCAGGCACGCCCGGGATGCGCTCGCCACGCCGCCCGTGGTGAACCACGCAAAGACGGTCGCCCCCTCGCGGGAGAACGCCGTCTGCAGCAGAAACATCACCACGGCGAGCGGCACGAGCAGCTTGAGGAGCGACCCCAGCCGCCTGATGGCCCCGGTGTAGACGCCCAGCGCCAGCGTGAGCGCGATGAGCCCCACGAGCACGGGATAGGTGTCGGCGAGGAAGGTCGCCACGATGATGGCCGCGGCAACCGCGAGCTTGGTCACGGGGTTCAGCCGGTGAAGCAGGGTGTCCCCGGGGACGTAGTCGATCACGCTAACCATGCCTCACCATCTCCTCAACAAGGTCGACGATGCCGGAGACCTGGTCGATCCCGGCGAAGGCGGGGGAAACGTCGCGCGCGAGGGCCTGCGAGAGCTGGACGACCTGCGGGGCCTCCACGCTCGCGCGCGCCATGAGCTCGGGGTTTGAGAAGACCTCGGCGGCCGGCCCGTCCGCGAGCGCGCGTCCGTCGGCCATCACCACGACGCGCTGCGCGAAGTCCGAAACCACCTCCATGTCGTGACAGACCATCACGACGGCGCAGCCCTTCTCGGCCATCTCGCGCACCGTCTCCATGACCGTCATGCACTCGCGGTAGTCGAGCCCGCTCGTGGGCTCGTCGAGAAGGACCACCTCGGGCTCCATCACCACCACGGAGGCGAGCGCCACCATCTGCCGCTGCCCGCGGGACAGCGAGAAGGGCGACTCGGCCGCCGGCAGGCCAAAGCGCTCGATGACCGTCTGCGCGCGGCGGCGCGCCTCGTCGGGCGCGGTGCCCGTGAGCTCGGGGCCAAAGGCGACCTCGTCGAGGACGGTGTCCTTGCAGAGCTGGTGGTCGGGGTTCTGGAAGAGCGTCGCCACGTGCGCGGCAACGCGGCTCACGGGGACCTCGCGCGTGTCGAGGCCGCCCACGTGCACGGAGCCGAAGGCGGGCTTGAGCAGGCCGTTCAGGAGCTTGGTGAGCGTGGTCTTGCCCGCGCCGTTCTGCCCGACCACCCCCACGAGCTCGCCGGGGCGCACCTCGAGGCTGAGGTCGCGCACGCCGTCGCCGCTGCCGGGGTAGCTAAAGCTCACGTTCTCGAAGCGCACCACGGGCTCGGACGCGGCCGTCGCGGCCGGCGCGGGCGCGACGGCGGGGGAGGACGCGCCCTGGCATGAGGCGAGGTGCGGGCGCACGAGCCCCGCGACGAGCTCGTCTGCCTCGGCCACGCTCAGGCAGGGCCGCGTCCCGGGCCTGGTCACGCCGTGCTGGGCGAGGCTGTTTGCCACGCGCGCCACGCGCGGGCTGTCCACGCCCATGCGGCGCAGCTCCTCGCCGTGGGAGAAGACCTCGTGCGGGGTCCCCTCAAGGGCGAGCCTTCCCGACTCCAGGACCACGACGCGGCTGCAGAACTCGGAGAGCAGGGCCACCTTCTGCTCGATCACCACCACGGTGATGCCCTCGTCCTCGTTGAGGCGGCGCAGCGTCTCAAAGACGACCTTCGAGGACGCGGGGTCAAGCGCGGCGGTGGGCTCGTCGAGCACGAGCACGCGCGGCGAGAGCGCCAGGATCGCGGCGATGGCCACCTTCTGCTTCTGGCCGCCGGACAGCGTCGCTATCTCGCGGTCG
This sequence comes from Olsenella profusa, assembly GCF_016900315.1. Taxonomy (GTDB): domain Bacteria; phylum Actinomycetota; class Coriobacteriia; order Coriobacteriales; family Atopobiaceae; genus Thermophilibacter; species Thermophilibacter profusus_A. The sequence goes on along the minus strand of NZ_JACSNQ010000002.1, from coordinate 209,108 downwards.
CGCAGCTCGGAGATCCCCACGGTCTCAAGCGCGCCCGCGAGGCGCCCCTCGATCTTGTCGTGCGGCACGCCGAAGTTCTCAAGGCCAAAGAGCAGCTCGTCCTCCACCACGGAGGCCACCATCTGGGCGTCTATGTCCTGGGCGACGCTGCCCACGGTGCGCGCGATGTCGGTGAGGGTGACGTCGCAGGTGTCCTGCCCGTCCACGTACGTGGCCCCGAAGAGCTGGCCGCGGTAGTGATGGGGTATGGCGCCGGACAGGACGGCGGCGAGCGTGGACTTGCCGGCGCCCGAGGGGCCGGTGACGCCCACGAAGTCCCCCTCCTGGATGGAGAGGGAGACGTGGTCGAGGGCGGGCGTGTCCTCCCCGCCGTAGAGGAAGGAGACGTCGTCGAGGCGTATGACGGGGGCAGTGCTCATGGGGGCCTTTCCTGGGTCTGGGTCGGGGCGGGCCGGCGGGTGCCGACACCGAAAAAGGGGCGCCGCCCGCAGGCGACGCCCCGTTCGAAGGCGCTAGTCCTCGAGCTTGAGCGCCTTGCGGATGGGGAGGTAGAGGGCGCTCACGAGGATGGCGTTGAAGACGCCCGTGGCAACGACCACGGGGAGCATGACGGCGGTGAGGTTCTGGGCGAAGCCCATCGTGGCCATCTTGATGACCATGAAGATGACGCCGGAGACCACCGTGGTGGCGAAGGAGCCCACGGCCGGGACGAAGGCGCGCGCCTTGCCGTGCATGCCCGCCGCGACGATGCCGGCCATGAGCATGGCGGCGATGCCCTCGGCCGCGAAGTCGATGAACGGGGACTTCGTGGTGAGCTGGATGACGGCCGCGGAGATGAGGCCGATGACGAGCGCCTGCCCGACGTTCGGGCGCACGATGAGGATCATGAGGCAGAAGGCGGAGATGATGAACTCGGGCTGGATGACGCCGCCGGTCATGGTGGAGACGGCGTTGCCCACGGTGAAGTTGAGGATGAAGCCGGCGGCAAGCAGCACGGCGAGAAGAACCAGGGACTGGACGTCGAGCTTGCCCCGGTCGACGGTGGCGACGGTGCGGGCGGTGGTACGGGCGGCGGTGGTGTTCTCAGACATGGTGGGTTCCTTTCGGTGAGGCTCTGGCGAGACGTTTTATTTCGTGAAGGCGTGCGGTGCTTCGGTCGGCGCAATGAAAAAGGCCCCCGGTCTTCCGGGAGCCCTTATGCGCAAGAGATATGGCGCGTGAGACTCACCATCGACCGAGCGAGGAGAAGTTGCGCCACCACCAGTTCATGGACGTGCGTACGTTGCGGACGACGGTCTGGGTCATGACGTGCGCTCCTCTCTGCGGTCAGCCGCAAGGCGGCAGCTGGTGTTGGGGACAAGATACGCGTCCGGGACGGCACGCGCAAGCAAGTTTTTCTCGCCGAAACAATTGCGTCCGGCCGGCGGCGTGGCGGAGCGCGGTGGGCGGTGCGCCAGGGCGCGGCGGACGGCTCGGGGGCGAGCCGCGGCTTGTGCTTATCACGTGATGGCGGGGCCGCGCGTTGCGCCGACCCCGTCGCGTTGACCCTATAATGTTAACAAGTCAACAACTGGCGAAAGGGGCCGGTGTGCAGGAGGACACGCGCTTCGAGGACTTCGTGGGACTCATCGAGGCCCTTCACAAGGAGATTCAGCGCATCAAGGCCGCGGAGGCGATGCGCCTTGGCTTCAAGGGCGCCGACGTCATGTGCCTCTACTACCTCACCAAGAACCCCGAGGGCCTCACGGGCTCCGAGCTCGCGCGGCTCGTGGACGTGAGCCGCGCGGCCATGTCGCGCACCATCGCCCGCCTTGAGGCGGACGGCCTCGTGGAGGCCGCGGCCGGCGACGAGGAGACCAGATACCGAGTTCCCGTGCGCCTCACCGAGAAGGGCGTCGAGGTGGTCCGACCGATCAGGGGAATCGTTCAAGATGTGCTTGACGAGATGGGCCGGGTGCTCGACGGCCGGCAGCGTGTGCAGATGTACGAGTCGCTCAACGCGATCCTCAAGCGCCTAAGGGGCCTCGCGCGCGACTAGCGCCGCCGCGGGCGTCCCGGCACGCCCGTCCCGGCACGTCCGTCCCAGCAGCACGTTCTTCTCGCCTTGGCAGAAAGGAAGCATCAGCTATGGCAGTCCGCATCATCACCGACTCGGGCATCGACCTCCCCGGCGAGCTCGATCCGCGCCTCACCGTCGTCCCGCTGGCCATCACCTTTGGCTCCACCACCTACGAGGACGGGGTGGACCTCACCAACGACCGCTTCTACGAGCTGCTCGTTGAGAGCGACGAGCTCCCCAAGACGAGCCAGGCCACGCCCTACGAGTACGCGCAGGTCTTTGACGAGGTGCGCGCCGCCGGCGACGAGGCCGTGGTGGTCACGCTCTCCTCCGCGCTCTCCGGCACCTACCAGAGCGCCGTGACCGCGGCCGCCGACTACGAGGGCGTCCACGTGGTGGACAGCCTCAACGTGACCATCGGCCAGGGCATCCTCGTGCAGTACGCGCTGCGCCTGGCGGACGAGGGGCTGGGCGCCGCGCAGATCGCCGAGCGGGTCGAGGCCGCGCGCGACCGTGTCTGCCTCGTGGCGCTGCTCGACACCCTGGAGTACCTCAAGCGCGGCGGGCGCATCCCCAAGTCCGTGGGCACCATCGGCGAGCTGCTCAACATCAAGCCCGTGGTGGGCGTGCGCGACGGCGAGGTCGTGATGCTGGGCAAGGCGCGCGGCTCCAAGAACGGCCGCAACCTGCTGCACCAGGCGGTCGAGAAGAACGGGATCGACTTTGGCATGCCGATCCTGCTGGGCTACTCGGGCCTCTCCGACAAGCTGCTGCGCAAGTACCTCGAGGACAACCGCTCCATCTGGGAGGGCAAGGTCTCCGAGGACCGGCTGCCCATCACCTCGGTGGGCGCCACGGTGGGCACGCACGTGGGGCCCAACGCCATCGCGCTCGCCTTCTTCCGCAAGTAGCGGGCGGGCCCGGCGGTACGAGACACGCGGGGGCGGAGGCCTTGTCGGGCCTTCGCCCCCTCTTTGTGGCGGCGCCCTCAGACGCGGAGGACCTCGCCCACGATGAGGCTGATGAGCTGGTCGATCGACATCGGCTCGTCCTCCGAGAGCCAGGTGCTCACGGCCGCCACGATCCCGGAGAGGTAGAACTCCAGCAGGATGTGGCGCTCCGCCTCCGTGAGGCCCTCGGCCGGCAGCACGAAGCGCTCCAGCAGCGGGGCCACCACCTCCTTGAACCGGCGCGAGAACGTGGGGTCGCCCTGCTCGCCTATGAGCACGGCGAAGTAGCCGCGGTAGCGCTGCGCGAGCTGCAGGATGATGCCCATGTGCTGGGTGAAGTCGAGCTTCTCGCCGCGCATGAGGCGGTCGTTCACCAGAAGCGAGAGCCCGTTGAGCAGCTCGGACTCAATCTCCTCCAGGACCTCGTAGACGTCGTGGTAGTAGAGGTAGAAGGTCGCGCGGTTGTAGCCGGCGCGGTCCGTGATCTCGCGCACGGAGATCTTCTCGATGGGCCGCGCCGCGTAGAGCTCCCAGAAGGCCGCGCGGAGGTTGGCGCGCGTCTGCTCGGTGACCTGTGGCTGCTTCTTCATGGCTGCTCCTCAGATTTATGTACGTGGCAAGGAGCGCTCGACACTTCGCCCGCGCGTGTCGAGTCGTTCATGACGCGTTGACGTGACCTCAGTATACTTCCGGTTAGAGACTAGACAACACGTTGTCGAGTAATCGGAGTCGTGATGGCCTACATCGAGTTCACGGACGTCGTGCGCACCTACGGCGCGGGCTCTACCAAGATCAACGCCCTGGACGGAGCCAGCTTCGAGGTCGAGAAGGGCGAGCTCGCCGTCATCCTGGGCGCGTCAGGCGCGGGCAAGACCACGGCGCTCAACATCCTGGGCGGGATGGACAGCGCCACCTCGGGCTCCGTCATCGTCGACGGGCGTGACATCTCCCACGCCGGCGAGAACGACCTCGTGCTGTACCGCCGCGCCGACGTGGGCTTTGTCTTCCAGTTCTACAACCTTGTGCCCAACCTCACGGCGCTCGAGAACGTGGAGCTGGCCACCCAGATCTGCCCGGACTCGCTCGACCCGGCCGACACGCTGGCCAAGGTGGGCCTCGCCGAGCGCCTCGACAACTTCCCCGCGCAGCTCTCCGGCGGCGAGCAGCAGCGTGTCTCCATCGCGCGTGCCCTGGCCAAGAACCCCAAGCTCCTGCTCTGCGACGAGCCCACCGGTGCGCTGGACTACCAGACGGGCAAGCAGATCCTCCAGCTCCTGCAGGACATGTGCCGGACCGAGCAGATCACCGTGGTCATCGTGACGCACAACGCGGCGCTCGCCGACATGGCCGACCGCCTCATCCGCTTCAAGAGCGGAAAGGTCACGGACATGACCATCAACCCCGCGCCCAAGCCGATCGCCGAGATCGAGTGGTAGGAGCCTCTGATGGCCCGGCGCACTGACACGGCAGGAAAGGCGGGCCGCGCCCGGCGCGGCGCGGCGAGAAGCGCCTTCTCCCAGGGCGTCCTGCGCACGGTGCGCGGGAGCCTCAAGCGCTTCCTGGCGCTGGCCACGATCACCGCGCTCGGCGTGACGATGCTCGTGGGCCTGCGCGCGGCCTGCGCCGATCTGCGCGCCTCGGCAGACGCCTTCTTTGACGAGCAGAACCTCCTTGACGTGCGGGTGCAGTCCACGCTGGGCCTCAGCGCGGAGGACGTCGACGCGCTGGCGGCGCTGCCGGGCGTGGAGGCCGCCGAGGGCGGCTGGTCCGAGACGGTCTACACCACGGTGGGCTCGGCCTCCGAGAAGGTCGACGTCAAGGCGCTCTCCCCGGACGGCATGAACGCGCCGGTGGTGCTTGAGGGCCACCTGCCCGAGCGCGACGACCAGATAGCGGTGACCAAGCGCTTCCTGGAGGATTCTGGGCTCTACGTGGGCGACACCGTGACATTCCACGGTGCGGACGACGACGCCGAGGACGCTACGGAGGTCTTCGAGCGCAAGGAGTACACGATCATCGCCGTGGTGCTTGACCCCATGGAGATCAACGCGGGCGAGGGCACGATGTCCTTCCGCTCGAGTGGCGGCTCGCAGTACAGCTTCTTCGTGCTGCCTGACTGCGTGGAGGACCCGGACACCTTCACGGTGGCCTACCTCAGCGTCGAGGGCGCGGACACCCCGCTGTGCTACTCGGTCGCGTACGAGGACGTCGTGGACGGGGTCTACCAGAGCGTCGAGGACGCGCGCTCCGAGCGCGAGCGGGCCCGCGGGGAGTCGCTGCGCGCCGACGCCACGGCCGAGGTGGACAAGGCGGAGGACGAGGCGCTCTCCGAGCTCGCCGACGCCCAGGCCCAGATCGACGACGGGCAGGCCGAGCTCGACAGCGGCCGGGCGGAGCTCTCCGAGCAGGAGGACGCGGCCCATCGCGAGCTCGCCGACGCCCAGGCGCAGATCGACGACGGCTACGCCCAGCTTGACGCGGCCCAGGCCGAGCTCGACGCCAGGAGGACCCAGGTGGAGGACGGCCTCGCGCAGATCGCGAGCGGGCTGGGGACCACGGTGGACGGCATCCCGTCGGCGCTCTCCTCCACGCACGACACGCTCGTCTCGTCCCGGGCGAGCCTTGAGACCACGGCGGCGATGATCTCCTCCCTCGCGGGCGGGGAGTGGCCGGCCGACGCCTGGGCGCAGATCAGCTCCGCCGCCACGCAGGCGGAGCGCGAGGCCGCGGCGGCCGTGGTGGACGGCTGGCTCTCCGGCTTCGTCTCCCAGGGCACCTCCGCCATCGACCAGATCATCAACCTTGTGAGCGCGCTTCCCGACGCCGAGCAGACCTGGGAGAGGCTTCCCGAGGAGGTCCGCCAGAAGATCGCGGCCATCATCGAGCAGCTGAGCCCCGAGCTCCAGCAGGCCATACACGAGGCGCTGAGCGTCGATACGGGCGCCGTGGTCTCCCAGCTCACGTCGCTTCGGGACATGCTCGCCCAGATGGGCGGGCTCGGCTCGGGCATGGCGCAGGTGGCGGCCGGGGAGGCGCAGCTCTCGGAGGCGCGGTCCGGCTACCAGACGCTCATCGACGCGCGCTCGCAGATCCAAGCGGGCCAGGACCAGATCGACGCCGGGCGCGCCGAGCTCGACGCCGGTGCCACGGAGCTCTCCGACCAGCGCTCAAGCGCGCTCGCGCAGATCGCCGACGGCTGGGACCAGCTTGAGAGCGGCCAGGCCGAGCTCGACGACGCCCGGGCCACCTACGAGTCCGAGCGCGCAGACGCGCTGGACCAGATCGCCGACGCCCGCGCCGAGGTGGAGGAGATCCCCGACGCCACCTGGTACGTGCAGGACCGCTCGAGCCTTGCGAGCTATGCCAGCGTGGACTCCGACGCCTCCTCCATCGAGGCCATCGGCACCGTGATCCCGGTGGTGTTCTTCGTGGTGGCGGTGCTCATCAGCCTCACCACCATGACGCGCATGGTGGAGGAGGAACGCGGGCTCATCGGCGTCTACAAGGCGCTCGGCTACGGCCGCGGCAAGATCCTCTCCAAGTACGCGCTCTACGCGCTGGCGGCCTGCCTCGCCGGCGGCGTCGTGGGCATCGTGCTCGGCTTTGTGGTGCTGCCGGCCATCATTTTCACGATCTTCTCGACCATGTACGCGCTGCCGGAGTTCCTCTACGGGTTCGACGCGGTGTGGGCGCTCGTCTCGGTGGCGCTCTTTGCCCTGGGCATCGTGGGCGCCTCGCTCGCCACCTGCTGGAAGGAGCTGCGCGAGTCCCCGGCCTCACTCATGCGCCCGAAGGCCCCCAAGGCCGGCTCGCGCATCTTCCTCGAGCACATCGGCCCCGTGTGGCGGCGGCTCGGCTTCCTCAACAAGGTCACGGCGCGCAATCTCTTCCGCTACAAGCGCCGCTTCCTCATGACGGTCTTTGGCATCGCGGGGTGCGTGGCGCTTCTGGTCACGGGCTTCGGCATCCGCGACACGGTGCTCTCCCTCTCCCCGCGCCAGTACGGCGAGCAGGGCGTGGTGGCCTACGACCTCATGGCCGTGACGGACGCCGACGACCTCGACGACGCGGCATCCGAGCTTGCCGCGGACGACGGCGTGGCGGACCTCGTGCGCGTCTACGTTGACAGCGTCACGCTGAGCTTCGGGGGTGACAAGGAGAGCGTGCAGCTCGTGGTGGTGCCGGACGGCGAGAGCCTCGAGGGCTGCGTGAACCTCGTGGACGACGCGGGCGAGAGACTTGCGCTGGGCGGGGACGTCCAGGTGGCCGTTACCAAGAACGCCGAGCAGGTCACGGGCCTTGGTGTGGGCGACGAGCTCTCCCTGCAGGACTCGACGCTCGCCGAGGGGACCACCTCGGCGGACGCCATCGTGCTCAACTACCTTGGCAACACGATCTTCATGACGCAGAGTGCCTACGAGGAGGCCTTTGGGCGCGAGCTCGAGCCCAACGGGCTTCTGGCCCACCTCACGGGCTCGGCGGACGAGCAGATCGAGCTCTCCGAGCGGCTCTCCCAGGACGGGCGCTGGCTCTCGGTGGTCTCCACGCAGAAGCTCGTGAACGACTTCTCCAGTGCGTTCACGCTCATCAACACCGTGGTCTACGTGGTCATCGTGCTGGCGGCGGCGCTCTCGTTCACGGTGGTGTTCACGCTGTCCAACACCAACATCTCGGAGCGCGAGCGCGAGCTCGCCACGATCAAGGTCCTGGGCTTCAGGGCGCCCGAGGTGCACCGCTACATCAACAAGGAGACGCTCATCCTCACGGGGATCGGCGTTGTGGTGGGCCTGCCGGTCGGCTACTTCCTGGCGCGCAGCCTCACGTGGATCCTGCGGATGCCGTCGCTCTACTTCGACGTGGTGGTGGACCCGGTGACGTACGTGATCTCGGCGGTGCTGGCCTTTGCGTTCACCCTGGTCGTGAACCTCATGACCAACCGCTCGCTCAACCGCATCGACATGGTCGGCGCCCTCAAGTCCGCCGAGTGAGAGAGACAGGGGAGACAGGGGGACGGGGGAGGTGTCTCACGTGTTCCAGTGAGACACCTCCCCCGTCCCCCCGTCTCACCCCCGCCTCAGGAGCGCTGGGCGAGAAACGCCTGGGTGCGGGTCTCGTGCGGGTGCTCGAGGACCTGCTCGGCGCTGCCCTGCTCTACGATGACGCCGCCGTCCATGAAGATCACGCGGTCGGCGACCTCGCGCGCGAAGGACATCTCGTGCGTGACCACGACCATCGTCATGTTCTCCGCCGCGAGCTCCTTGATGACGCGCAGCACCTCGGCGGTGAGCTCGGGGTCGAGTGCGCTCGTGGGCTCGTCGAAGTACATGATCTGCGGGTGGAGCGCAAGCGCGCGGGCGATGCTCGCGCGCTGCTGCTGGCCGCCGGAGAGCTGGCAGGGCACCTTGTCCTCGCAGCCCGCAAGCCCCATCTTGGCAAGCAGGGCCCGCGCCTCGCCCTCCACCTCGTTGCGGTCGCGCCTCTGGACGCAGACGGGCGCGTCCATCACGTTGCGCAGCACCGTGAAGTGCGGGAAGAGGTTGTAGTTCTGGAAGACCAGCCCAAAGCGCGAGCGGGCCTCCGCAAGCGTGCGCTTCTCGCCGTAGGAGCCGTCGCGCGCCACGACGAGCTCCCCGTAGGAGAGGTTGCCCGCATCCAGGCGCTCGAGCAGGGTGAGGCAGCGCAGCAGCGTGGACTTGCCGCCGCCCGAGGGGCCGATGACGGCCACGACCTCGCCGGGGCTCACGGCGAGCGAGATGTCACGCAGGACGGTGGCGTCGCCGAAGCTCTTGCGCGCGTGCTCGAGGGAGACGACGGGCCGCAGGTTCTTCTCGCCAGACGCGGCGCGTCCCTGGCCGCTCTCGTGGCTAGTCATGGTAGTAGCTCAGCTTTCTCTCGATGCGCCCGGCGACCGCGTCGACGAGCAGGTTGAAGACCCAGTAGAACGCCGCGGCGATGGCAAACGGCAGCATGGAGACCTGACTCGCCACGAGCTGCTTGGCGACGGTGAACATCTCGATGACGCCGATGGAGAACGCGAGCGAGGTGTCCTTGACCAGGGTGATGACCTCGTTGGTCATGGCGGGCATGATACGCTTGACGACCTGCGGCAGGACGATTCGGCAGAAGGTCTGCGCGCGCGAGTAGCCCAGGACCTCGGCCGCCTCGTGCTGGCCGCGGGGGATGGACTGGATGCCGGAGCGGTAGATTTCGGCGAAGTAGGCGGCGTAGTTGACGATGAAGGCCACGATCGTGGCGTACCACTTGCTGTCGGTGGTGAGGCCGATGCCGAAGACGTAGTACGGCACGAAGTAGATGGCGAACATCTGCAGCATGAGCGGGGTGCCGCGCATGACGGAGATGTAGAAGCGGGCAAGGAGGGCGAGCGGGCGGAAGCGGCTCATGCGCGCAAAGGCCACGAGCATTCCCAGCGGCAGCGACCCCACCAGTGTGAGGGCGAAGATCTGAAGGCTGACGAGAAAGCCCTCGCCAAGCATCCCGACCATGGTGAGTATGTCCACGCGCATTCCTTTCAGGGGTGTGGGTCAAAAGGGGGAACCCTTTTGACCCACAAGGAGGACCGATTGGCCTTTGGCTACTCGAGGCACCAGTTGTCGTAGGAGATGCCCTGGTCGGCGTACTTGCCGCAGAGCTCCTCGACGAAGCCGTCCGCGTCCATGGTGCGCAGCGTCTCGGTGACACGCTCGGCGGTGGCGTCGTCGCCCTTCTTGAAGCCGACGGCGTAGTGCTCAGTGGAAAGCTGCTCGTCGAGCTGCACGTAGGCGTCGGGGTTGGCGGCGAGCTGGTAGGCCGCGATCGAGAGGTCGCAGGCCACAGCGTCGACGGCGCCGGACTCGAGCTGCATGAAGGCGGTGTTGTAGTCGCCGATGGTCTGGGGCGCGCCGCCGGCGAAGGTGGCGGCGAGGTCGGCCTTGTCGCCCTCGAGGACGTCGAGCGCGGCCGAGTCAACCTGCGTGATGACGTTCTTGCCGGCGAGGTCGGCGAGGCTCGTGATGTCGGAGTCCGCCTTCACGACCACGACCTGGGCGTTCAGCATGTAGGGCTCGGAGAAGGTATAGTCGTCCTCGCGGCCCTCCACGGTGAAGCCGTTCCAGATGCAGTTGATTGCGCCGCTGTTGAGCAGCGTGTCCTTGGCGTCCCAGTCGACGGGCTCGAGCTGGACGCCCCAGCCGTTGCGGTTGGCCACCTCGGTGGCGAGGTCGAGGTCAAAGCCGGTGTACTCGCCGTCGTCGCCCACGTAGCCGTAGGGCGGGTAGGCCGAGTCAAAGCCCACGATGAGGGTGCCGGTGTCCACGGCGCCGGTGCCGTCGGGCGTGGCGGTCTCTCCGCCGTTGTCGGAGGTGCTGCCGCCCGAGTTGTTCTCGGTGCCGCCGCAGCCGGCGAGCGCGGTGACGGAGAACGCGGCCGCAGAGAGCGATGCGAGGACGAAGGACCTTCTGCTCATGTCCATGGTTGGGTTCCTTTCCCGAGGTTCTTCTCGCCGGGCGACAGGGGGTGCCGGCGTGCTTTACTTTGCTAAAGCGCACTGAAATATACGCTTTAGCGTGATGGAGTGCAAGGTGGGCGTCGGGCGGTTTTCAGGCTGGAAACAGTGGGGTGGGGCGGGCACGATTCGGGGGCACGCTGCGCAGCGCCGTAGGTTACGTACACTGCGCTGAGCTGCAGGTTACGTACACTATTGCAAAGTTGATGTTCTTATCGCCACCTCGTCTACCTGCGGAAACGTCGGACGGCTTGGCGAGAAGGACGACGAAAAGTGTACGTACCCTCAGCAGGGGTGTACGTACCCCAAACGAGGGTGTACGTACCCTCAGCGGGGGGCGCTGACGTGCATGTGGTATTATGTCGGCTCACGTACGAGGGAGTAGTGGCACGCCTGAGGGCGTGCGGCACGTCAACATGCTGGCCGTGCGGCCTGGCGCGCCTTAATCAACGAGACTCGCGACGAGGACCGAGGGGGTCCCTGTCGCGGGTCTTTTTGTTTGGCGCCGGGCCCGGCGGGGGAGGGCGACATGGGCTTTGTTGAGCTGCTGCTGGTGGCGGTGGGCGTCTCGATGGACGCCTGCGCGGTCTCGATCTGCCGGGGGCTCGGTATGCGCCGGCTCAACCTGCGGACGGCGGCGGTGCTGGCGCTGTTCTTTGGCGGGTTCCAGGCGCTCATGCCGCTCATCGGCTGGGCGCTGGGGAGCCAGTTCATGGGGCTCATCGCGCCGGTGGACCACTGGGTTGCCTTTGTGCTGCTGGCGTTCATCGGCGGCAAGATGCTCTGGGAGGCGCTGCACGACGACGAGGAGGAGTGCGACTGCGCGGACGCAAGCCGGATCGACCTGCGCGAGTTTCTGGTGCTGGCCGTTGCCACCTCGATCGACGCGCTGGCGGTGGGAATCTCGTTTGCCGCGCTCTCCGTGGACATTGTGCCGGCGGTGAGCCTGATCGGCCTCACGACCTTTGCGTTCTCGTTTGCGGGGGTGGCCGTGGGGCACTTCTTCGGCGCGCGCTTCGAGCGCCCGGCAAGCGTGGTCGGCGGCGTGGTGCTGGTGCTGCTTGGGCTGAAGATTCTGCTGGAGCACCTGGGCGTGCTGGCGCTGTAACGTATGTGGCCGACCGCTTGCCGTTCCGTCACGTGGGGCAGCCGGTCTGCGTCTGCCTACAGGCAGGCCTCGGCGATGCGGCGGCGCAGGTCTTCGATGCCTTGGCCCGTTTCCGACGAGGTGACCACGATTTGTTCGCGCTCGATGCCGAGCTGGCGCGCGATGGTGGCCGCCTGCTGGGCCTGCTTGGAGCGGCCGAGCTTGTCGGCCTTGGTGAGCGCCACCACAAAGGGGAGCTCGCTCTGGCGCAGGAACTCCACCATCTCGAGGTCGAGCTTCTGGGCGTCGTGGCGGATATCCACGAGTGCGATAACCAGGTTGAAGCTGCGCTCCTGGGCAAAGTAGCCGGAGATCAGGTCCGCCCAGCGCTGCTTCTCCTTCTGCGAGACCTTGGCAAAGCCGTAGCCGGGCAGGTCGACAAAACGTATGCCGTCGACCTCGAAGAAGTTGATGTTGGCGGTCTTGCCGGGCGTGCTCGAGACCTTGACGAGGTTCTTGCGGTTGAAGAGCTTGTTGAGCAGCGACGACTTGCCCACGTTGGAGCGGCCGGAGACGGCCACCTCGGGCGTGGTGGAGGGCGGGAGCTGGGCCACGGTGCCGTACGAGGCCTCGAAGCGCGCGGTCTGATAGTTGATGGAGGCCATGGGCGTCCTTTCGATGGGTCCGTGCTCTCTGCTGTCTTGCCATTGTACCTGCGTGCTGGGCTGCCTTGAAATAAGCCCACAACTGTGGCCTGTGGGTGTGTGATGCCGTTCGTGGGTCGCGGCAAATGCCCCCTGGATTTGCAATTTCGCAGTAAGTGTGACGTCAGGCCGTCTTGATTTGCAAAAAGGGCATAAGTGTGACGTGTTTTGGCGGGCGAGTCAGTAGTCGGCTCTCCGTCAACTGGGGTTTTGCGGAGCGGGCGCCTTCAATTTGGCCTGCGAGCCTAAAATGGCGTCACACTTACGGGCGAATTGCAAATTTCCGGGGCACCTCGTCACACTTATGGCGAAATTGCAAATGGATGCGGGGACAGGGAACAGGTGTGGAGGCAGGAAATGGGCATGGAGGCAGGATGGCTGAGACGTTTGTGAAGACGGCCGGATACGGCGACAACCTGCCCGGGGAGGCGGCCGCGCTGCGCTGGCTTGCCGAGGCTGAGCCGGCAGGCGGCATTCGCATCGTGCGCGTGCTGAGCGTAACCCAGGGGGAGCTCGTCGAGGAGCGCGTCTCGGAGGGCTCTCCCTCCGTGGCTGCCGCCCGGCGCATCGGCGCCGGGCTGGCCCGCATGCACGCGGCGGGAGCGCCGTGGTACGGCTGCGCGCCGACGGGCTGGACGGGCGACCCGTGGTGCGGGCGCGCCCGGACGCCCTACGTGGCGAGGGAGGACGCCGCGGACAGCTGGGGAGTCTTCTTCGCCGAGCACCGCGTCATGAACTACGTGCGCACACTCGTCGATCGCGGGGACTTTGGCCCCGATGAGCTGCATCTCTTTGAACGTGTTGCGTCGCGCCTGGCGGCAGGGGAGTTTGATGCTCCCCAGCCGGTCCTTGTCCGGGAATCCGGCGCGCCCTGCGCCCGTCTGCACGGCGACCTCTGGGCGGGCAACGTGCTCTGGGACGCCGACCCCGCCGCGCCGACCGGCGGCGTGCTCATCGACCCGATGGCCTACGGAGGCCACGCCGAGACCGACCTCGCCATGCTCGCGCTCTTTGGCTATCCTCACCTTGAGGAGGTCATCCGCGGCTACGATGAGGTCTCGCCGCTCGCGGACGGCTGGCGTGAGCGCGTGGGGCTTCACCAGCTGGCCCCGCTGCTGCTCCACTGTGTGCTCTTTGCGGGCTGGTACCTGCCCGAGGCCGTGTCGATGGCGCGCCGCTACGCGTGACGCGCGCGCCCGGCCCCAGCGCGGCCGGCCTGCACCCCTCGTCCGGCCGCGCCAAGCCCCGCCTACCCAGCCAGCCCGGACACCACCGACGCCAGCGCGATCACCACGCCCACGATCGACTCCCCGCCCAGCACGCCGGAGGCCACGACCACACCCTTCTCCTCGGCGTCGTCCACCTTGCGCGACCGGCAGACGCGGTCGTAGACCCACTTGACGCCCGCGCCGAGCGCGGCGGTGAGCGACATGTAGAACGGCAGATAGACACCTAGGCCAAACATCATGGCAGGCAGCCCGGCGCAGTAGAGCGCCACGCCGCCCACAAGCCCCACCACGAATCCCGGGACGCTCGGGATGCCGGAGACCATCGTGGCCACCACGCTTGCCTGTGCCGAGACGAACATCTGGCCGGGCCCGAAGGCGCCCGTGCCGTAGGCCGCCACGAGCGTGCAGAGCACGGCCACCGCCACCACGGTGCCGAGCAGCGCGCCGATGGCCTGCCCCACCCACATGGCGCGCGGGCTCGTGCCGATGATCGCACCGGTCTTGAAGTCGCTCATCACGTCGCCGGCAAGGCCGCACGCCACGGCCACCACGCCTGCCACGTAGAAGAGCTGCACCTGGCTCGCGTCGGAGAACGCCGCCACGGCCAGCAGCACGATGAGCCCGAAGATCTCCATCGGGTCGATGCCCGTCTGGCCCACCGACTGCGCGCTCATGATGGTGGTAACAAAGGCAAGCAGCACCACGACCACGGCCACCACCGGCCCCAGGCCAAGCCCGATGCACACGAGCAGCGCCGCGGCGGCAACCATGAGCGCAAGCGTCCCGCGCTCAAGGCGGCTCCAGCCGCCGGCCGCCTGGCCGCGCTCGCTATTGCCCTTCGCCTGCCTCCCGCGCAGCACGCGCGCCGCGTGCGGCAGGATGTCCTTGACCACCACGCCCACGCCGGAGCCCATCATGAGCCCCATGCCGAGGCTGGAGACGATGCCCTGCGCCGTGGCCACGTCCCAGAGGCCGGCCGCCGAGCCGCCCACGATGATGCCGAAGTTGCCCACGAGCGCGCCTACAAACCAGACCGCCACGGCAAAGCCGCCCACCAGAAAGCCCACGGAGAGCATCTGCGGGGAGTTGTAGATCGCAAAGCTCACGCCCGGGATCGGCAGCGCGCCGACCAGCGAGGGCATCCAGCCCAGCGCGTCGCGCGCCACGCACCACAGACCCGCCACGCCCATCGAGCCGAAGAGCCGTCGCCCGGTGACGCCGCCCGTCTTGGTTGCCATGAGGGTCTCCGCCGCGGCGGTGCCGATGGGGTACTCCAGGTCGGACTCGTCAACGAAGCGCCGGCGGATCGCCGCGGTGCACACGAGCCCCATGAGCGTGCCGGCAAGCGCCACGGCAAGCATCTCGACCCAGCTGACCTCGTCGGCAAGTCCGAGCATCCAGATGCCGGGGATGGTGAACGCGAGGCCGCCGGCCACCATGGAGCCGGCCGACATCACGATCTGCGTGACGTTGGCCTCGTTGAGGCTGCGACGCCCAAAGGCCCGCAGCAGGAACAGCGCGACGATTGAGGTAAAGATGGTGGGCCACGGCAGCGCGCCCATCTTGAGGGCGGTGTAGACCGAGGATGCCGTGATGATGACGCAGCCGACGCACCCGATGGCGATGCCCACGGGGCTCAGCTGCGCGCGCCACGAGGCGCGCGAGCCGGTGTTGCTCATAGGTTCTCCTTCGTATATCCGCTCCCCCTGGGCGGGGAGTCGGGTTACTGCGGACTGATACAGTATAGGGAAGTGCAGGACGCAGGAGCCCGGGAGGTCGCATGCGGGAGCGTGGCGAGAAGAACGTGCTGGCCGTGGACGTGGGAAACACCGCGACGCGCCTCGGGCTCTTCGTGGCCGGTGAGCTCGCGGGGACCTTCGAGCTCACCACGCCCGAGCGGGTGACCGCGGACGAGGTGCGCCTGCAGCTTACGCAGGCGCTCTCCGCGATGGGGGCGGGCTCGCCGCAGGACGCTGTCCTCGCGTGCGTGGTGCCCTCGCTCGCTGACGTCTGGCGCCGCGCCCTTGCCGTGAGCTGCCCGGGGCGGACCTTCGTGGTGGGCCCGGGCCTCAAGACCGGCGTGCGCATGCGCTACGACGACCCCTCCGAGGTGGGCGCCGATCGGGTGGCGGACGTGGTCGCCGCACGAGCGGACTACGGCGCGCCGGTCGTGGTCGTTGACCTGGGCACCACCACGAACTTCGAGGTCGTGGACGCGGACGGCGCCTTTGCGGGGGGCATCATCGCGCCCGGTGTGGCGCTCGGCGCCCGCGCGCTCGCCGCAGCGGCGGCGCGCCTCCCGATGATCGAGCTCCGCGCGCCCGCCGCCGTCATCGGCCGCAACACGCGCGACGCCATGCGCTCGGGCGTGGTGCTCGGCGAGGTGGCGCGCATCGACGGGCTGCTCGACGCCATAGCCGGCGAGCTTGGCGCGGAGACCCCCGTGGTGCTCACCGGCGACGGGGCGTCCGCGATGGCGGCGCTCATCCGCCACGAGGCGCACGTCGACGACACCCTCACCCTGCGCGGCCTCTGGCTGCTCTGGCAGGCAAACGCGCGGTAGCGCGGCGGGGAGGCGGACATGGCGGCCAAGGTCACGCTCAAGGACATCGCGCGCGAGGTGGGGCTCTCGCCGACGGCGGTCTCGCTCGTGCTCAACGACCGCCCCTGCAAGATCTCCGAGGAGAGCCGCCGCCGCATCAAGGAGGTGGCGCGCCGCAAGCGCTACGTGCCCAACCAGATCGCGCGCAGCCTCGTGACGCAGCGCTCCCAGACCATCGGCCTCGTGGTCCCCAACATCGAGAGCCGCTTCTTCTCGTCCCTCGCCCGGCGCCTGGAGCTCGGCTGCCGCGAGCGCGGATGCGCCCTGCTGATCACCAACTCCGACGACGCCCCCGGAAACGACGCCGAGCTCGTCCGCCTGCTCACCGCGCGCGGCGCGGACGGCCTCTTCGTGGTGGCCTCCGACGAGGCCTCGCCCGCCGACCACGGCCTGGCCGCCACGCTCTCGCAGATTCCCGTGCCCTACGTGATGGTGGACCGCGTGGTGGCGGGGCTCCCGTGCGACAAGGTCTCCTTCAACAACGAGCAGGGCGGCTACCTCGCGTGCCGCCACCTGCTGGAGGCCGGGCACCGCCGCGTGGCCTGCATCGTGAACATCGTCTCCCAGACCGGTCGCGAGCGCCTGTCCGGGTACCTCCGGGCGCTGCGCGAGTTCGGCGTGGAGCCCGACCCTGACCTCGTGCTCACGAGCGCCTACTACATCGAGGACGCCTACGAGGCCTCAAAGGCGCTCTTCTCCACGGACGCCACGGCGGTCTTTGCCAGCAGCGACAACATCGCGCTCGGCCTGCTCAAGCGCCTCTACGCGCGCGGCCTGCGCGTGCCGCGGGACGTCTCGGTGGTGAGCTATGACAACTCGGCCGCCGACGTGCTCTTCGAGCCCACGCTCACCTCCATAGAGCAGAACGTGTCCGAGCTCGCGGACGCGGCCCTCGACCTGCTGTTCCGCCGGCTCGACGAGGAAAGCGCCGGTGAGCTCGGGGCGCCCGAGGAGCGCGTCCTCGAGCCCCGGCTCGTCGCGGGCGAAAGCGTCCGGCAGCTCTCTGCGTGACCCGGCCCGGGGTGCACCCTTCCGCACGGCGAGAAGTACCTCCAGCCCCGGGTTCTTCTCGCCGGGGCGTGTTAGAGAGCCGTAAGAGTATCCGCAAATCGTCCGGAGTCAAGGATTCTCGTGTAAGTAAATCGTTTTACCCCATATACTGCAACCTGTCTGAAACGTAGGGAGCGCCCGGCGAGAAGGGCGCGAAGAAGGGAGTAGGCATGGCACAGCCCACCATTGGCACCCCGTGGCAGAAGCTCGACGGGCCCGTCTCGGAGGAGGAGCTCAAGGGCGTCGACCGCTACTGGCGCGCGGCGAACTACCTCTCCGTCGGCCAGATCTACCTGCGTAGCAACCCGCTCATGCGCGACGGGTTCTCTCGCGAGGACGTCAAGCACCGTCTCGTGGGCCACTGGGGCACCACGCCGGGCATCAACTTCCTCTTCGGCCACGTGAACCGCCTCATCGCCGACCACAACCAGAACACCATCTTCCTGATGGGCCCTGGTCACGGCGGCCCGGCCGGCACCGCGCAGTCCCTGCTCGACGGCACCTACCGTGAGATTCGCCCGGACATCACCGATGACGAGGCCGGCCTCCAGAAGTTCTTCCGCCAGTTCTCCTACCCCGGCGGCATCCCCAGCCACTACGCGCCCGAGACCCCCGGCTCCATCCACGAGGGCGGCGAGCTCGGCTACACCCTCTCCCACGCCTACGGCGCCGTGCTCGACAACCCGAGCCTGCTGGCCGTGGCCGTGGTGGGCGACGGCGAGGCCGAGACCGGCCCGCTTGCCACCTCCTGGCAGACCAACAAGTTCATGGACCCGCTGACCGACGGCATCGTGCTGCCGATCCTGCACCTCAACGGCTACAAGATCGCCAACCCCACGATCCTGGCCCGCATCTCCGACGGCGAGCGCGACGAGTTCTTCCGCGGCATGGGCTACCACCCGTACAACTTTGTCGCCGGCTTTGACGAGGAGGACCACTCCTCCATCCACCGTCGCTTCGCGGCGCTGCTCGAGGCTGTCTTCGACGAGATCTGCGACATCAAGCGTCGCGCCGCTGCCGGCGAGGCCTCCCGCCCGTTCTACCCGATGATCATCTTCCGCACCCCCAAGGGCTGGACCTGCCCGAAGGAGATCGATGGCAAGAAGACCGAGGGCTCCTGGCGTGCCCACCAGGTGCCGCTGGCGTCCGCCCGTGACACCGAGGCCCACTTCCAGGTCCTGAAGGGCTGGCTCGAGTCCTACAAGCCCGAGGAGCTCTTCGACGAGAAGGGCGCCATCCGTCCCGAGGTCAACGACTGGATGCCCAAGGGCGAGCTGCGCATTGGCGCCAACCCCAACGCCAACGGCGGCAAGCTCCGCACCCCGCTCGAGCTGCCCGACACCCGCAAGTACGAGGTGCCGGTGGCCGAGAAGGGCCACGGCTTCGGTGCCACCGAGGCCACCCGCGTGCTGGGCGAGTACACCGCCGAGCTCATCAACAACAACCGCGACAAGTTCCGCATCTTCGGCCCGGACGAGACGGCCTCCAACCGTCTCCAGCCGTCCTACCAGGTGACGGACAAGCAGTGGTTCGGCGGCGGCGTGTACGACGACCCCGCCAACGACGAGCACCTCTCGCCCGTGGGCAACATCATCGAGCAGCTCTCCGAGCACCAGTGCGAGGGCCTGCTCGAGGGCTATATCCTCACCGGCCGCAACGGCCTCTGGAGCTCCTACGAGTCCTTCGTGCACATCGTCGACTCCATGGTCAACCAGCACTGCAAGTGGCTCGAGGCCACCGTGCGCCACATCGACTGGCGCGCCCCGATCTCCGGCCTCAACATGCTGCTCTCCAGCCACGTCTGGCGTCAGGACCACAACGGCTTCTCCCACCAGGACCCGGGCTTCGTTGACGTGCTCCTCAACAAGTGCTTCAACAACGACCACGTGGTGAACATCTACTACCCGGCCGACGCCAACCTGCTGCTGGCCGTGGCCGAGCGTGCCTACACGTCCACCAACTGCGTGAACGCGATCTTTGCCGGCAAGCAGCCCGCACCGACGTGGGTGACCCTCGACGAGGCCCGCGCCGAGCTCGAGGTGGGCGTCGCCGAGTGGAAGTGGGCGTCCAACACCGCCGAGGGCGAGGAGCCGGACATCGTGCTCGCCTGCTGCGGCGACGTGCCGACCGGCGAGGCCATGGCCGCGCTTGACCTGCTCGACAAGCTCGGTGTGAAGGTGCGCCTGGTCAACGTGCTCGACCTCCTCAAGATCCAGAACGCCTCCGAGAACGACGAGGCCATCTCCGACGAGAAGTTCGTGGAGCTGTTCACGGCCGACAAGCCCGTGCTCTTTGCCTTCCACGCGTACCCCGGCACGATTCACCGCCTCATCTGGGACCGTCCGAACCACGACAACTTCAACGTCCACGGCTACAAGGAGCAGGGCTCCACGACCACGCCGTACGACATGGTTCGCCTGAACGACATGGACCGCTGGGCCCTTGCCGCCGACGCCCTGCGCATGCTCGACGCCGAGAAGTGGGCCGACCAGATCGACGAGTGGGAGAAGTTCCGCGTCGAGGCCTTCCAGTTCGCCGTCGACAACGGCTACGACCACCCGGCCTTCACCGACTGGAAGTGGCGTGACGCCTCCGACGCCGGCGAGGACATCTCCGCCACGCAGATGACCGCGGGCGACAACGAGTAAGTAGCGCTCGCCTCATACGCACCTGAAGGGCCGCCCGCCCTTCTCGCCGACTCACTGCGCTGCGCGCAGAAGTCGTCGGCCGAGAAGGGCGGGCGGCCCGCGTCGTATGTGCCGAAGGTCGCGGCAGCGAAGAGGGCCGCCTCTGGCGAGAAGTGCGGGCGATTGGGTGCCCCGGCATCAAACATGCCACCCAATCGCGCGGGCTTTGCGCCGCGGGGCGCCGAGGGAGATGCGCGGGTTTTGCGCTGCGGGGCCGTACGTGCCAGGGTCGTGCGTGCCGGGGTCGTCTACTGCGGCGACCCGCCCCCGCACATCACGTGGTGTGCCGCGTCGAGCGCGTCGATGAGCGGCGTGAGGCCGTCGAGGTTGGCGCTCATGTCCGTCATCACCGCAAAGACGTACGGCCCGCTCTCCGAGAAGACCACGCCCGCGTCGTTGGTGGCCACGAGCTCGCCGTTGTCGGGAAACCACCCTGGCTTGGCCCACACCTCGCACTCGTCGCGCAGGAGCGCCCCCGCCGGCGTGTAGTTGGTGCGCGCGAGGTAGCCGGCCAGCTCGGCGCCGCCCGCCTCGCCAGACGTCCCAAAGCGGTAGATCTCCTGCCAGCACGCGGCCAGCTCGCCTGCGGAGATGTCGGGGTAGTACCAGATGGAGCCGTCGTAGGCCGCCTCCGTCGCGCCGTGCGCGCCCAGCCACGCGCCAAACGCCGGCATCCCGTACGCCCTGATGAGCGCCTCGTAGTCCTCGTTGGACGAGTTCACGAGGCAGCGCTCCATCACGTCCGCCATCCCGCCCGAGCCGCCGCTCGTCTCGCACACCATCGCGCAGTAGAGGGCCTTGATGGAGCTGGCCGGATAGAGCCGCTCGTCGGCATTGTAGGAGATGCTTCGGCCCGTCGTGAGGTCGCGCATCACCACGCCGACCGTGTGGCCCGACCCGACGATTGCAGCTATCTCGGCGTCGACCCGCGCAAACGCCTCCGTGGCGAGAAACCCCTCGGGTGCGGTGACGCTCACGCCGCTCTCGGACGTGGCGGAAACGACGGGCGCGTCGGCCAGGAGCTCCGCCTCGGTGGGCTCCGGCGCGGGCTCCGGTTCCGGCTCGGCCGCCGGCTCTGCTACGGGGTCGGTGATCTTCATCGGCTCTGGCTCCGCAACGTCCGCGTCCCGCGCCCGCCCGTCGGGCGCAACGCCCCGCCACACGGCAAACGCCCCTCCCGCCACCACGGCGAGAAGAACCACCGACACCACAACGACGCGTGCCCTCATGGCAACCTCCCCACGACGGCTCCATTCTGCCACGTGGGAGCGCGCAGTCGCACGGTCTTCTCGCCAGACGCGCTATCCCACGTAGCCGGGGATGGTCGTCTCCTCGCTGAGCTGGGACTCCGTACTGCCCCCACACATGGCCCCGTGCGCCGCGTTGAGACTGTCGAGCAGTGGCAGCAGTCCCGGCAGGTCGCCGTTGAGGTCGGTCATGACGGCGACCACGTACGGCCCGCAGTCGGAGAAGACCACGCCTGCGTCGTTCGTGCTGGTGATGTCGTTGCTGTCCTGGAAGTACCAGCCCGGCCTGCTCCACACCTCGTACTCGTCGCGCAGCAGGCCGCCGAGCACGGAGTAGTTGGTCTGCGAGAGGCTGTCCACCAGCTCCTACGCGCCCGCCTCCCCCGAGGTGCCGAAGCGATAGATCTCCTCCCAGACGGTCTCGAGCTCGGCTGCGGAGATCATGGGGTAGCTGTGGCTGTCGCCGGTCCTCGAGCTCTGCGCCGCGCCGTGCGCGCCGACCTCGTCGAGCCAACTGGCAAACGAGTCGAGTCCAAAGGCAAGGATGAGCGAATCGTAGGCGTCGTTTGAGGAGTTGACCAGGCAGTTCTGCATCGCAGAGGGATACTGGCCCGAACCGCCGTAGGTCTCGCAGACCATCGCGCAGTACGCCGCCTTCGCGCAGCTTGAGGGGTAGCGCGCCACGTCGTCGTTGTACGAGAGGGTATTTCCGGTCTGGACGTCTACGAGGGTGAAGCTCACGCTCAGCCCCTCTGCCTCGAGCGTTGCCACCTCATCCTCAAGCTGCGCGAGCGCGTCCGACGAGAAGAACGAGTTTGGGGCCGTGGCAGCTATGCCCGACTCGGTGCTCTGCGCGACGATCTCGTTGGGGTCTACCTGGACCTCTTCCACGGCAGGCTCGACCGGCGCGGGAGCGGCGAGGTGCGTGAGCGCCACCGCGGCCAGCGCTATCACGAGCGCGCCCGCAAGCAGCAGCGCTGGGAGAGGAGGCAGGCGTCGGGAAGACCTGGGCCGGCGACCGCGAAGGTACATTGCTCTCTGCGGGGCTGGGTGGGTGTGGCGCTGCGTGGGCCGTGAGGCAGGGCGAGAAGGACGCGGGGTCGGCTGCGCATCGCGTGTGCGCGGCGTGGGATGGCGAGACGTCTGGGACACGCGCGCCGGCGCACTCCTGCGCGCCTGGGGCGTGCGGGGCGTGCCGTAGCGGCTGGGGTCGCGTGGTGTGGGCCGGCGCCGGCCGCGCGCACCCGGTTCGTGGTCCTTCTCGTCCATCGGTTCTCCCGTGCAGCTTGCTGAACGCTTGCCTATTATCCAACCACGTAAACAGAGGTTACTAGGTGATTTCACTGTTTAGAAACTGTGACGGGAGACGTCGGATCCGGAGTGCTCTCGGCCCGTTGCCGCTCCGTGAAGAACTTGTGCCGAGCGCATCCGTGTCAGGTTTCTGCACAGGTTGTGCAATACTACGCAGGCTGTGAAGAAACGGGGCAAGATGCCCCGGACACGACGAAAGGCACCGCGCCACATGCAGGAATGCGTGCTCAGCACCGACCGCCGGAGCGTGCGCACCAGACGCGCCCTGCGCCAGGCCCTCGCGGAGGAGATATGCTCCACCGGGGACCTCTCCCGCGTCACCGTCACGGCGGTGACCGAGCGCGCCGGCGTCACCCGGCGCACGTTCTACTCCCACTTCCGTGACATCCCCGACCTCGTGAACCAGATCGAGGAGGAGACGCTCTCCGAGCTGCGCGCCCCGCTCGCGCGCCTGGCGGCGTGCCACCTCGACGACCTGCGCCGCGCGCTCGACCACGGCGACCCGGCCCCGGGCGCCCCCGAGCTGCTCTCGGCGGTCCGCGAGCGCCGCGACTACCTGCGCGCGCTTCTCGGCAACGGGGGAGACCCGGCCTTTGCCGAGCGCATCAAGGCGCTCGCCCACGAGGTCATCGGAATGCGCGCGCTCGACGGGCTCGACCTGCGCGCGCTCGGCCCCTTCTTTGACTACTACCTCACCTTCGCGATCTCCGCCGAAGTGGGCGTGCTGCTGCGCTGGCTCGAGTCGGGCTGCCGCGAGAGCGTGCCCACGATGGCGCGCCTCATGACGGCCCTCATGTTCGTGCGCCCCGGCGACCTCTATGACAACCCCATCGATCTCGACATCCCGAGCTTTGCCCTGGCTGCCATGTGCTCCGAGGAGGAAAACTAGATGACCGACAAGACCGCCGCTTCCATCCAGGCCGAGAAGGACGCCCGCAAGGCCCTGGAGCTCACCCAGGACGGCGCCGAGCTCTCCCCGGCGCACCGCACGGACTTCAGCCACGCGCACCTGCGCCTGGGCATCGACGTGGGGTCCACCACCGTCAAGCTCGCCGTCATCGACGACAACGACAACCTCGTCTACGCCAACTACGAGCGCCACCACACCGACATCCGCGCCACGGCCAAGGAGCTTTTCGCCCGCGCGCGCAAGGTGATCGGCTCCGCCCCGATGCGCGTCTCCATCACCGGCTCGGGCGGCATGCTGCTCGCCAGCTGGCTCGACCTCGAGTTCGTGCAGGAGGTCATCGCCTCCAAGCGCGCCGTGGAGACCCTCATCCCGCAGACCGACTGCGCCATCGAGCTCGGCGGCGAGGACGCCAAGATCATCTACTTCGACAACGGCATCGAGCAGCGCATGAACGGCACCTGCGCCGGCGGCACGGGCGCCTTCATCGACCAGATGGCGAGCCTGCTGCACACCGACGCCGCCGGCCTCAACGAGCTCGCCAAGGGCTCCACGCAGATCCACCCGATCGCCAGCCGCTGTGGCGTCTTTGCCAAGTCCGACGTCCAGCCGCTGCTCAACGAGGGCGCCCGCCCGGAGGACATCGCCGCCTCCATCTTCCAGGCCGTTGCCAACCAGACCGTCTCGGGCCTCGCGTGCGGCCACCCCATCCGCGGCCACGTGGCGTTTCTCGGCGGCCCGCTCCAGTACCTCTCGGAGCTCCGCAAGCGCTTCTACCTCACGCTCAACCTCGACGACGAGCACATCATCGTGCCGGAGAATGCCCACCTCTTTGTGGCCACCGGCGCGGCGCTCGCCGGCGAGTCCGACAAGTACGTCACCTTCGACGAGGTCATCGCCGCGCTCGAGGGCCTGCACGACGTCCAGGGCTCCGAGGTCGAGCGCCTCGACCCGCTCTTCGAGACCGAGGAGGACTACCGGGAGTTCAAGGAGCGCCACGACGCCCAGGTGGTGCCCAAGGGCGAGCTCGCGAGCTACCACGGGCGCGTGTTCATCGGCATCGACGCCGGCTCCACCACGATGAAGGCGGCCGTGGTCGGCGAGGGCGGCGAGCTGCTCTACACCTGGTACGGCAACAACAACGGCGACGTCCTCGGCACCGCCCGCACCATCATGGACGACATCTACGACAAGATGCCCTCCGACTGCGTGATCGGCCACGTGACCACCACCGGCTACGGCGAGCAGATCCTCATCGAGGCCCTGCGCGCCGACTCCGGCGAGATCGAGACCGTCGCCCACCTGCGCGGCGCCAAGGCCTTCGTCCCGGACGTCGAGTTCATCCTGGACATCGGCGGCCAGGACATGAAGTGCCTCCAGGTCAAGGACGGCGTCATCGAGCACATCATGCTCAACGAGGCGTGCTCCTCGGGCTGCGGCTCCTTCATCGAGAGTTTCGCGGTGTCCATGAACATGTCCGTGCAGGAGTTCGCGGCCGCGGCCGTGGGCGCCAAGAGCCCGGTGGACCTGGGCTCGCGCTGCACCGTCTTCATGAACTCCCGCGTCAAGCAGGCGCAGAAGGAGGGCGCCACCATCGGCGACGTGGCGGCGGGCCTGTCCTACTCCGTCATCAAGAACGCCCTCTTCAAGGTCATCAAGCTGCGCGACTTCGACGAGATCGGCAAGTACTGCGTGGTCCAGGGCGGCACCTTCATGTCCGACGCCACCCTGCGCGCCTTCGAGCTGCTCACCGGTCGTGACGTCATCCGCCCGGACATCGCCGGCACGATGGGCGCCTACGGCGCGGCCCTTCTCGCCCGCGACCGCGCCGGCGCCTACGGCACCTCCACGCTGCTCAGCCGCGAGGAGATCGACAACCTCCAGGTCAAGCACACCAATGTCCACTGCGGGCGCTGCTCCAACAACTGCCTGCTCACGATCAACGACTTCGGCGGCGGCCGTCGCTTCATCACGGGCAACCGCTGCGAGAAGGGCGCGGGCGGCTCCAAGGCCAAGAAGAACGACGCCCCCAACCTCTTCGAGTTCAAGAACAAGCTGCTCTTCGACCGCCCGGTGCTGGACCCCAACGAGGCCCCGCGCGGCACGGTGGGCATCCCGCGCGCGCTCAACATGTACGAGAACTACCCGTTCTGGCACGCGTTCTTCACCAAGCTGGGCTTCTCGGTGGTGCTCTCCGACCAGACCTCGGCCAAGACCTACGACGCCGGCATCGAGTCGATGCCGTCCGAGAGCGTGTGCTACCCGGCCAAGCTCTCCCACGGCCACGTCATGAACCTCATCGAGAAGGACCCTGACTTCATCTGGATGCCCTGCATCCGCTGGGAGCGCCAGGAGGACGACGGCGCCACCAACCACTACAACTGCCCGATCGTCATGAGCTACCCGCAGGCCCTGGGCCTGAACGTCGACGAGCTCGGCCAGGGCTCCAAGGTCGAGTACCTCTCGCCGTTCATTCCGTACGACAAGAAGAAGGAGCTCAAGCGCCGCCTCTACGAGATCATCTCCGAGCAGCGCGAGAAGGACGCCGCCGAGGGGCGCGGCCGCGTGCGCGGCGAGCACATCACCCGCAGGGAGATCGACGAGGCGGTCAACGCCGCCTGGGAGGCCGACCTCCAGTTCAAGGACGCCATGCACCGCGCCGGCGACGAGGCCCTGCGCTGGATCGAGGAGCACGATGCCCACGGCATCGTGCTCGCCGGCCGCCCCTACCACAACGACCCCGAGATCAACCACGCCATTCCGTCGCTGGTGCACTCCTTCGGCTTTGCCGTGCTGACCGAGGACTCCGTGGCCTACAAGATGAAGCCGGAGCGCCCGATCCGCGTGATCGACCAGTGGATGTTCCACAGTCGCCTCTACCGCGCGGCGCGCTTCGTGGCCTCCCGCAACGACCTCGACCTCATCCAGCTCTTCTCGTTTGGCTGCGGACTTGACGCCCTGACCACCGACCAGGTGCAGGAGATCCTCGAGGCTTCCGGCAAGATCTACACCGTCCTCAAGATCGACCAGGTCTCCAACCTCGGCGCGGCGCGCATCCGCATCCGCTCGCTCATGGCTGCCCTCTCCGAGCAGCGCGAGGAGCTGCGCCGCGAGGCCAGCCGCGGCGAGATCCGCGAGGTCGAGCCCGTGGGCGTCCACCGGGCCGACGGCTCGCTCGAGCACGCCCGCTCCACGCAGGAGGGCCGCGTGCCCGTCTACCGTGAGGCCGCCAGCGCCGCATTCCCCAAGGTCCGCTACACCGAGGACATGCAGAAGGCCGGCTACACCATCCTCGTGCCACAAATGGCGCCGATCCACTTCGAGCTTCTCGAGGAGCTGCTCAAGAGCGCCGGCTACAACGTGGTGCTGCTGCCCTCCGTGGACCAGGGCGCCGTGGAGGCGGGCCTCAAGTACGTCAACAACGACATCTGCTACCCGTCCATCCTCGTCACCGGCCAGATCATGGAGGCGGTGCTCTCCGGCAAGTACGACCTCTCCCGCCTGGCCGTGATCATTACACAGACGGGCGGCGGCTGCCGTGCCACCAACTACATCGCCCTCATTCGCAAGGCCCTCAAGGACTCCGGCCACCCCGACATCCCGGTGATCTCGCTCACCGCGGCCTCCGGCCTTGACGAGAAGAACCCCGGCTTCAACATCTTCAAGCAGCCGGGCGTGCTCCTCAAGGCGGTGAACGCCCTGCTCTATGGCGACCTCATCATGCAGCTGCTCTACCGCTGCCGCCCCTACGAGGCCGAGCCGGGCGCCGCGGACGCGCTCTACGACCGCATGATGGCCGAGGCCAAGGGCGTCATCGTGGCCGGCGGCACCCGTCGCTTCCACGAGCTCTGCCAGCGCACCATCGACGCCTTCGAGGCGCTGCCCCTGGTGAATGACCGCTCCAAGCCGCGCGTGGGCGTGGTCGGCGAGATTCTCGTGAAGTTCCACCCCACCGCCAACAACCAGGTGGTCAAGGTCATCGAGCAGGAGGGCTGCGAGGCCAACGTGCCCGGGCTCGTGGACTTCTTCCTCTTTGGCATGACCAACGCCATCAACACCAACAAGGAGCTCGGCACCAAGGCCACGAGCCGCGCCTCGCACATGGCGGGCATCAAGCTCATCGAAGGCATGCGCGAGCCCATCAACAAGATGCTTGAGAAGACCACGCGCTTCGAGCCCTATCCGGACATCTTCGAGCTGGCGCACAAGGCCGAGCAGGTGCTGTCCCTGTGCAACACGATGGGCGAGGGCTGGCTGCTCACGGCCGAGATGTGCGACCTTATCGAGACCGGCACGCCCAACATCGTGTGCTGCTCGCCGTTTGCCTGCCTGCCCAACCACGTGGTCGGCAAGTCGGTGATCAAGCGCCTGCGCCAGATGCACCCGGAGAGCAACATCGTGGCCGTTGACTACGACCCCGGCGCCTCCGAGGTCAACCAGCTCAACCGCATCAAGCTCATGATCTCCGTGGCCAAGGAGAACTACCGCAACAACCGCGAGGGCGGCTTCCATCTGGAGAACCCGGACGACCCGGTGACGCACGACGCCGTGGCGCCCTACACCGGCAGCAACCGCTTCGAGGACAGCATCGTGAACGAGCGCGGCGGGCACGGTCACCAGATCCACCTGACCGAGGATCAGCTCGCCCAGATCGAGGCCGCCAAGCGCAAGGCCGGCGTGAAGTAGCGAGGCGAGCGGCTTGGCCGGCCGCGCGGCTAGCGGCTCGGCCACAGGGGCCCGCGCACGGGGACGACCCGGGCGCGGGCCCTTTGCTGTGGGGCTTACTGCTGCAGGTTCTTCTCGCCGGGCGCACCAGCGTCTCGTACCGCGCGCCAGGTGCACCCCCGCCCCGTACCGTGCGCCAAGTGCACTGCCCCATTCGTTAAGTGCACTCACACCCGGGTGCACTTAACGTGTTTGACCGCGATTTCGGTGCACTTGAGGCGTTTATCGCCTCCCGGCCGGTGCACTTGACGAGTGCACTTGCGGAGTGCACCGAAGCATGGCCTGCGTATCGCCTTCCGGTGAGAAGAGCCCAGGAAAGAAGAACCCCGGCGAGAAGAACTTGCCGAGAAGAACTTGCTGCTGCGGATGGGGCGGCGCCGTGCGGGTTCTTCTCGCCGGGTGGGCGCTATTATCTGTCCCGGGAAACTGACCGGTTGTTTGGAGGATCCCGTGACCAGCACGCAGAAACCGCCGATGACGGCCCGTGAGCTGTTGCCGCTGCTTGCCCTTACGCTCTCCGCGTTTTTGCTCAACACGTCCGAGTTCGTGCCCATCGGCCTGCTTACCGACATCGCGGGCTCCTTCGGGCTGAGCGAGTCGGGCGCGGGCGTGCTCATCTCGGCCTACGCGGCGGCGGTCGCGCTGCTCTCGCTCCCGCTCATGCTGGCGGCGAGCCGCGTGCCCCCGAAGGCGCTCATTGTGGGTGTGCTCGGCATCTTCTGCGCGGGGCAGGTCGCCTCCGCGGTGGCGCCCACCTTTGCGCTGCTCGTGGCTGCCCGCCTGGTCGTGGCGGCCTCACACGCCGTCTTCTGGTCCATCGCGTCGCCCTTTGCGGTCCGCGTGGCGTCGCCCGAGCGATCGTCGCTTGCGATGAGCATGATCATCACGGGGACGTCGATCGCGATGATCCTGGGGATGCCGCTGGGGCGGGCGCTGGGCCTTGCGCTCGGCTGGCGCATGACGTTCGTCTGCATTGGCGGGATGGCGCTCGTGGCCCTGGTGGCGCTTGCGGTGTGCTTCCCGCGCCTTGAGGCGGGTGCGCCCTTCACCTTGGACCGCCTGCCCGAGCTAGGGCGCAACCGGGCACTCGTGGGCCTCTACCTGGTCACCATCCTCTTTGCGACGGGCTACTACACGGGCTACAGCTACATCGAGCCGTTCCTGCAGCAGGTCGCCGCGATGCCGAGCGAGCTCGTCACGGCGGTGCTCACGGTGTTCGGCGTGGCGGGGCTCGCCGGGAGCTGGCTCTTCGCGCGCTTCTTTGACGCGCACCGCCGCGGCTTCCTCATGGCGGTCATCGCCGGCATCACGGTGGCCCTTCTGGCCCTGGCGCCGCTCGCGCCCTGGGCGGCGGGCCCGTTTGTCGTCTGCGCGGTCTGGGGCGTCTCGGCGACGGCGTTCAACGTGGCGACGCAGGCCGAGGTCATTCGCGCCACGTCGCAGGAGGCGTCGCCGGTTGCGATGTCGCTCTTTTCCGGGCTGTTCAACATTGGCATCGGCGCGGGGTCCCTTGTGGGCGGCGTGGTCTGCGACACGGCGGGCGTGGGGCTCGTGGGCGTGGCGGGTGGCGCCGTCACGGCTGTGGCGCTGCTCCTGTACGCGGTGGTCGGGGCGGGCCGCGGGAGGCGCGTCGACCGGTAGGGGCGGCTGGGCTGCCGCGGTGGGTGCGGCGGGTGCACTGCCCGCTTCGCCAGGTGCGCTGCCCAATTTGCCAGGTGCACTGCCCGCTTCGCCAGGTGCACTCGTCCCCGGGTGCACTTGACGCGATTACCTGCGATTTCGGTGCACTTGAGGCGAGAATTGCCGGATGGCGGGTGCACTTGAGGGGTACACCCCAGAGGTGCACCCCTCAAGTGCACTCCAGGGGTGCGCCGGCGCTGCGCCCCGGCACGGCTCCGCGCCCCGCCCCGCCCCGCGCCGTTGCTATCATGAGGCGCGGACCATCGACTACGGAGGCGCGCATGACGAGGCTGGTCTTTGTGGATTTGGACGGGACGTTCCTCCTGCCGGATAAGACCGTCTCGGCGGAGAACCTCGCGATTCTGGACGAGGCGGCGGCTCGGGGCGTGCAGGTCGTCCCCTGCACCGGCAGGAACGTCACCGGCGTCCCGCGCGAGCTGGCCGAGCACCCCTGCGTGCGCTACGCGGTCTGCTGCAACGGCGCGCTCGTCTGCGACGTGCGCACCAACGAGGTTCTGCGCGAGGTGGACATGGAGCGCGAGCTCGTGCGCTCCCTCTACGACGACCTGCGCGACCTCGACATCACCTTCGACCTCTTTGCCGACGGCACGGTCTACACGGCCGCGGACCGCTGGCACGTCATTGACCGGATGGCCGTCAGCCCGGCGAGCCGAGAGCAGATCAAGACGGTCCGCACGCGTCGCGAGGAGACGGCGGGGCAGCTCATCGACCTAGTGGGACCCATCTGCCGCGTCAACGTGTTCTACCTGGACGAACCGTCCGCGCAGGTCGTGTGGCGCGCCGTGGACGCGCGGCCCGAGCTTACCCGCGCGAGCTCGCTGCCCTGCAACGTTGAGATCACACGCGCGGAGGCGCACAAGGGCGCCGGCCTGCGCTGGCTCTGCGCGCACCTCGGCGTGGACGTGGCGGACACCGTGGCCTTTGGCGACTCGGACAACGACCTCACGATGCTGGAGGCGGCCGGCGACGGCGTGGCGATGGGCAACGCCAACGAGGCGTGCCGCGCCGTGGCCGACCACACGTGCCCGAGCTGCGCGGAGTCCGGCGTCGCCCGCTACCTGCGCGCGCTCTGGGCGTAAGGCGGCCGCCGGCCAATGCGCTCCCGCGTGACCTGACGCGCGCCGGCGCTGCGCTAGACTAGCAGGCGAGAAGAACGACGACCCCAGGGAGGCACCATGCCCGCATCCGACGTCCTCGAGCGCTTCCTGCGCTACGTGCAGGTGGACTCGCCGTCTGACCCCGACCACCTCGACCAGACCCCCTCGACCGCCTGCCAGCACGACATGGCGCGCCTGCTTGCCGACGAGCTCGCCGAGCTGGGCTGTGCCGACGCCCGCGCGGACGAGCACGCCTACGCCGTCGGCACGCTGCCGGCGAGCCCCGGCTCCGAGGCGGCGCCGGCCCTCGTGCTCTGCGCGCACATCGACTCATCTCCCGACGCGCCCGCCCACGGCGTGAGGCCCCACGTGGTCCACTACGAGGGAGGCCCGCTCGTGGCCGGTGTCGTGGACGGGGAGGTCGTCCAGACCACGGCCGAGCAGGTGCCCGACCTCGAGCTCTTCAAGGGGCAGGACATCGTCTGCTCGGACGGCTCCACACTGCTTTCCGCGGACGACAAGGCGGGCGTCGCCGAGATCATGGCGCTTCTGGCCCGCCTGGCGGCCAACCCCAGCCTGCCGCACCCGCGCATCGTGGCGGCCTTCGTCCCGGACGAGGAGATCGGCCACGGCGCGGCCCTGCTGGACGTGGAGTCCCTCGACGCGTGCGGAGGCTACACCGTGGACGGCGGCGCGCTCGGCGAGCTCAACTACGAGTGCTTCTCCGCCTGCGAGGCCACCGTCACCGTGCACGGCGTGATGGTCCACCCGGGCAGCGCCAAGGACGTGATGGTCAACGCCATCACCGTCGCCTCCGAGTTCCAGCAGATGGTCCCGGCCGCCGAGCGCCCCGAGCACACGGCCGGCCGCGAGGGCTTCTACCACCCCACGGACATCTCCGGCACGGCCTCCGACGTCACGCTCACCTACATCCTGCGTGACTTCGACGCTGCGGACTTCGACCGCCGCGAGCAGACGCTGCGCTCCATCGCCGCCTTCCTGAACGAGCGCTACGGTGAGGGCACCGTCACCGTGGACGTCCGCCAGCAGTACCGCAACATGGCCGAGAAGTTCGGCCCGGCCGACCAGCGCCTCATTGACAACGCGCTCGCCGCGACGCGCGAGGTGGGCCTGGAGCCGGTGGCCGTTCCCGCCCGCGGCGGCACCGACGGCGCCCAGCTCACCTTCCGCGGCCTGCCGTGCCCCAACCTGGCCACCGGCGGCTACAACGCGCACTCCGTCCGCGAGTTCGTGCCGGTTCCGAGCCTGGAGCTCATGGTGGACCTGCTCGAGCGCCTCGTGGCCAAGTTCGCCGCCGCGCCCGCGGAGGCCTAGGCCCGTGGCCGGCGTGCTCCTCGTCATCGTGGCCGTGGTGGTGCCCCTTGCCGCGCTGCTCCACGAGCGCGCGGGCACCGTCCGCATGTCGGAGCGCCACCACAGCCACCACGACACCTACGTGGTGCCTGCGTCGTTCACGCGCTCCATCACCATCGCGATGCTCTTCATGAGTGCGCTCGGCCTGGTGCTGGCGCTGTTCTGCCGGCTCCACGTGCTTCACGCCCAGCCGCTCGCGGTGCTCGGCTTCTGCGACGCCTTCGTGGTGACGTGCTTCGTCATGCAGTGGGCGCTCTGCCGCTACCGCGTCTCCACCTTCCGCGACTGCATGGCCGTCACGCCGTTCCTTGGCCACGAGGTCTGGGTGCGCTACGACCAGATTGACCGCCTCGTCTGGTCCGGCCTGCGCATGGAGTCCGGCTTCCGCACGCTCGACGTCTGGGTGGGCGGCCGCCGCGCGGTGCGCCTGCGCGGCATCGTGGACGTCGAGCAGATCATCATGAGCGTCGACCGCTTTGACCTGCTGCCCCGCACCACGGAATGATACGAAGGGACTGTCCCTTCATATCACTGAAAGGAGCAACACGCCGTGATCAAGCTCGTCCTGTCAGACATGGACAACACCCTCGTCCCCTTTGGCGCGCGCCACGCGAGCCCACGCACCATGGAGGCCATCCATGCCGTGCTCGACGCCGGGGTGCGCTTTGGCCCCGACACCGGCCGCGACTACGTGGAGCTCATGCGCTTCTTCAAGATGGACGAGGCCTGCTTCATGACGGGCATCTTCTCAAACGGCAAGCGCGTGCGCGCCGACGGCCGCTACGTGCAGACCACCCTCATCGACCACGACGTGCTCGTGCGGATCGACCAGGCGCTGCGCCCCGAGAAGGGCATGTTCCTCGTCTGCTACCCGGCCGAGACCAACCTCATGAACCCGGCCTACGGCGTGGGCGTCTCCAGCGCCGAGCTCGCCGTCTTCGAGGCGCGCACGAGCTTCAACGGCGGTACGGTGGACGAGGTCCCGGACATCGACTTCGTGGCAGCCACCATAGCCTGCCCGGGCGGCCCCGAGCGCATGGACCGCTGCCGCCAGGTCATCGCCGAGGCCGTCCCGGAGGTGCGGATCGTCTCGCCGATCCCGGAGTGGTTCGACGTGCTGCCGGTGGGAATGTCCAAGGCGTCCGGCCTCGAGGTGCTCCTTGACGCGCTGGGCGTGGGACTCGACGAGGTGGCCGTCTTCGGCGACGCCGAGAACGACCTCGACATCATGCGCAAGGTCCCGCACTCGGTTGCCGTGGCCAACGCCACCGACGAGGTGCTGCGCGCGGCTCGCCACCACGTGGGCGCCAGTGCCGACGAGGGCGTGGCCGACGCGCTCTTCGAGGTGGCGCGGGCTGCGCGCGCCGGCGAGATGCCGGCGTTCCTGCGGGACTAGGGGAGGCCGCCCTCGATGGCCCGCTTGCTGGCGAGAAGAACCGTGCTGCGCGCGGCGCTTGCCGCCTCGGCGTGCGCCGGGCTCGGCTGCCTGGCCGCCTGCTCGGGCGGCAAGGAGAACGTGCCCGCCGAGCCCGCCCCGACGAATCCCTCCGAGGGGAAGCTCGGCGGCAAGCTCGTGCTCTACACCTCCTGCACGGAGAGCCTGGTCAACGCCGTCGTCCCGGCCTTCATGGAGGAGTCCGGGACGGCCGTCCGCGTGGTGCGCGGCACAACCGGCGAGCTGCTCGCGCGCCTGGGGCAGGAGGCCGCCTCCGGCGAGGTGGTGGCCGACGTCATGTGGGGTGGCGACGCCAGCTGGTACGTTCCCACCTCCGGCGAGAAGAACCCGGGGGAGCCCGGCTCTGACGCCGACGGCAGCCCCTTCCAGGCCTACGTGTCTGCGGACAACGCCTCCATGCGCGAGGGCTGCGGCAACGTCGCGGGCGTGGCGACGCCGGTGACCCGCGAGGTGGCCGTGATCGCGGTGGGGGCGGGCCCCGCGCTGGATGGTGCGGGCGGCACGGCGGCCGCCGGCGATGCCGCGGCGGACTCCGCAGGGAAGGGTGCCGGCACGGACGCGGCGGCCGAGGGCACGGACGCGGCAGCCGAGGACACGGACGCCACCACCGCCGCCGACGCCACCACCACGGGTGCCGCGTCGTCCGAGCCCGTAGCCCCCGTCGCGCCCACGGGCTACGAGGACCTGCTCGACCGTGCGGACGCAACCGCCGCCGTGGCGATCGAGCGCCCCGAGGAGAGCGCTGCAGCGCTCGCGCATCTCGCTGCCCTCCGGGCGGACCTCGGCAAGACGGACCCCGACGCACCGTGGGCCTATGCGGGGGAGCTGCTCGCCATGGCGCAGGTGACCTCCACTGACGAGGTGGGGGACGGCGAGGCCGCCCTGGCCGCCGTGCTTGAGGGGGACGCCGTCTGTGCTCTCACCCTTGAGCAGGCGTGCCTGGCCAGCGCGGCCGAGGGCCTGGGCGTGAGCGTCGTCTACCCGGAGGAGGGCACACTCGTGACATGCGGCTGCACGGCCATCGTGCGCGACTGCGCCCACCTCTCCCAAGCACGGGCGTGGGTCGACTTCGTGACGGGGGAAGCGTGCCAGCGCGCCCTTGCCGAGCAGGCCTTCTCCCGTCCGGTTCGCGAGGGCGTGGAGGACCCGTCGGGGTTGCCCGAGGTCCCCTCGCCGCAGGAGGTGGCGCGCGAGGAGCTGCTGGCCACGTGGGGGAGCGTCGAGGACGGCAGCTGGCAGCCTGAGTCCGAGTCCGACGCTGCGGAGCCCTCCGAGGAGGCCCCTTCGGGGGAGTAAACAAGAGGTTGATACCAGTTAGGACGAGCCGCCGTCCGAGCCCTCCCCAAAAGAGGCCCCGGCGGACGCGGCGCGTTGGGCCTTTCCGCTGTTGCGAGGCGCCGGGGACGTGCGCCGCGAGGTACTTCTCGCCGGGCGGAGGGCGTCGGCCAAGGGTCACGGAACTGTTACCAGTAGGTAGCCCAAAAGTAATACCAGTGAACCACTCTTAGAGTTGTTACTACCAGTTCATCTGTCTGACACAAAGGTTGCTTTTATTTTCTGATATAGAAATAGTCCGTTTACCAGTGCATATCTAGAATGCCGTTCAAGGGTAAAAACCTACCGTTCAGAGTTCTCTTCACAATTTCGCAATATTTGTGACGAGGGCGCGTAACATAGGGACAATGCACCACCCGGCGGAGGGGGCCGGGACTCACGTTTGCGGGGGCTTGGGGACAAGAAGGGCTCGGGGAGCGTCGATGCACACCTTTGAGGTTCGTGATGAGTTCGTCCTTGACGGTAAGCCGTTCAGGATTCTCTCTGGCTCGATCCACTACTTCCGCGTGGATCCCGAGGACTGGCACCACTCCCTCTACAACCTCAAGGCCATGGGCTTCAACACCGTGGAGACCTACGTCCCGTGGAACCTTCACGAGCCGCGCCCGGGCGAGTTTGACTTCTCCGGCAAGCTGAGCCTGGCCCGCTTCCTTGACGAGGCGGCCGAGCTCGGCCTCTGGGCCATCGTGCGGCCGAGCCCGTTCATCTGCGCGGAGTGGGAGTGGGGCGGGTTCCCCGCCTGGCTGCTCAGGGACCGCGAGATGCGCCCGCGCTCGCGCGACCCGCGCTTCCTCGCGCGCGTCGCGTCCTACTACGACGCGCTCATGCCTATCCTGGTGGACCACCAGATTACTCACGGCGGCAACGTCATCATGATGCAGGTGGAGAACGAGTACGGCTCCTACTGCGAGGACAAGGAGTACCTGCGCGCCATCCGCGACCTCATGGTCGAGCGCGGGATTGACGTGCCGCTGTGCACCTCGGACGGCCCCTGGCGCGGCTGCCTGCGCGCCGGCACGCTCATCGATGACGACGTGCTGGTCACCGGCAACTTCGGCAGCCGCGCAAAGGAGAACTTCGCCAACCTCAAGGCATTCCACGAGGAGCACGGCAAGAAGTGGCCGCTCATGTGCATGGAGTTCTGGGACGGCTGGTTCAACCGCTGGGGCGAGAACGTCGTCACGCGTGACGCCCAGGACCTGGCTGACAGCGTGCGTGAGCTGCTGGAGCTTGGCGGGTCCATCAACCTCTACATGTTCCACGGCGGCACCAACTTCGGCTTCATGAACGGCTGTTCCGCCCGACACACGCACGACCTTCACCAGGTCACCTCATACGACTACGATGCCGTCCTTAACGAGGAGGGCAACCCGACCGAGAAGTTCTACAAGCTCCAGGAGGTCGTCCACGACCTCTTCCCGGACGCTTGGCAGGCCGAGCCGCTCGTGAAGCACACAGTTGCTCCGGGCACGGTCGAGCTCAAGGAGCGCGTGGGGCTCTTCAACGTGCTCGATGAACTTTCCGAGCCCGTTAGCTCCCTCTACCCGCAGACCATGGAGGACATGGGCCAGGGCTACGGGTACGTGCTCTACCGCACCCAAGTTGAGCGGGACACCACCGACGAGGAGCGCATCCGCGTGGTGGACGCGCGCGACCGCGCCCAGGTGTTCGTGGAGGGCGAGCTCGTGGCCACCCAGTACCAGGAGCACATCGGCGAGGACATCCGGTACAAGCTTCCCGCCGAGACCAACCGCCTGGACGTCCTCGTGGAGAACATGGGCCGCGTCAACTACGGCCACAAGTTCCTCGCGGATACCCAGCGCAAGGGCATTCGGACCGGGGTCTGTGTTGACCTGCACTTCATTCAGAACTGGAAGCAGTACTGCCTCTCGTTCGAGGACATCTCGTCCATCAACTACACCGCCGGCTGGGCCGAGGGGACGCCGTCCTTCTCGCGCTTCGAGTTCACGCTTGACGAGCCGGCTGACACCTTTATAGACACTACGGGCTTCGGGAAGGGCGTCGCGTTTGTGAACGGGGTCAATGTGGGCAGGTATTGGGAGATCGGGCCGATCTCCACGCTCTACGTCCCGCATGGCCTCACGCAATCCGGCGTGAACGAGCTCGTGATGTTTGAGACGGAGGGGACCGTCGGCGACACCATCTCCCTGATCGCCGAGCCCCTCATCAGGCACCTAGATAAAGAAGGAGTTGAGTAGGCATGATCGTTGGAGCACGCATTGACTTCCGCCTGATTCACGGCCAGGTTGGCAACCTCTGGGCCAACGCCCGCCAGGTGAGCCGCTTCATGGTCGTCGATGACAAGGTTGCCGAGGACGCCACTCAGAAGCAGGTCCTCCGTATGGCCACCCCGGCTACCTGCAAGCTCTCCGTCCTGCCCGTCGAGAAGGCCGCGGCCAACATCCTCGCCGGCAAGTACGACGCCCAGCGCCTGTTCATCGTGGTCAAGAAGCCCGAGGTCTACGTCCAGCTTGCCAAGGCGGGCGTGAAGTTTGACGAGATCATCCTGGGCAACATCACCTCGATGGACATCGCCAAGAGCTACAACCGCAACATTAACTGCGGCCAGGACGACGTTGACGCCCTGAACGAGCTTGCTGCCATGGGCATCCCCATGGTCATCCAGCTCACCCCGCAGAACAGCCCGGAGGTCTTCAGGCCTTAGGCTGCACATCGCAACGCTATGCGGTGAGGGGAGATGCACCGCGGCGACATAGCGTGATCGGTACGTAACGTTCGAGTCGTTAGAAGGAGGAAAGAACCATGATTCAGTGGTGGCAGATTCTTCTGCTTACGCTCTATGCGGGCTTCCAAATCATGGACGAGCTGCACTGGTACTCCAGCGCCGGCTCCGCTGTGTTCTCCGGTTTTATTACGGGCCTCATCATGGGCGACATGGCAACTGGTCTTTTCATCGGCGGCAGCATGCAGCTCACCATCCTTGGTGTTGGCACCTTCGGCGGTGCCTCCCGCATTGACGCCAACTCCGGCACCCTGATCGCCACGGCGTTCGCCGTGAGCTCCGGAATGGATCCTGAGCAGGCGCTCGCCGCCCTTGGCGTGCCTGTGGCAGCCATCCTCGTCTACACCGACATCCTCGGTCGTATGGCCAACACCTTCTGGGGTCACGCCTGCGACGCCGACGTCGAGAAGATGAACTGG
This sequence comes from Olsenella profusa, assembly GCF_016900315.1. Classification (GTDB taxonomy): domain Bacteria; phylum Actinomycetota; class Coriobacteriia; order Coriobacteriales; family Atopobiaceae; genus Thermophilibacter; species Thermophilibacter profusus_A. Next base: position 170,903 of record NZ_JACSNQ010000002.1, on the reverse strand, counting down.
GGCTCCTACAACGTTCACTACTGGATGGGTGCGGTCTCCTGGTGCCTGTCCCGTATGATCCCGGTCTTCCTCGCCCTCGCCTTCGGCCAGGGCCTGGTCGACGCTATCACCGCCGCCCTTAACGGCGACCTCGCCTGGCTTGGCGCTGGCCTCACCGTTGCCGGCGGAATGCTTCCCGCGGTCGGCTTTGCCATCCTGCTCCGCTACCTGCCCGTCAAGAAGCACGTTGCCTACCTGATTCTCGGCTTCGTGATCGCCGCCCTCCTGGGCACCGCCTTCACGAGCATCTCCGGCGTTGCCGGCGACCTCGCGACGACCGCGGCCGCCTCTGGCGTCGAGATCCTCGGCGGCGACTACAACGGCCTGTCCATGCTGACGATCGCCCTCATCGGCTTTGCCCTTGCCTACATCTACTACAAGCAGGGCCAGGCCGTCCCCACCGCCGCGATCGCCTCTGGTGCGGAGGGAGATGACGACGATGAGCTCTAAGACCACCGGTTACAAGCTTACCAAGGCGGACTTCCAGCAGATCAACCGCCGCAACCTCGTTGGTTTCCAGGCTGGCTGGAACTATGAGCGCATGCAGCACTCCGGTTACCTCTGGATTATCCTGCCGCAGCTTCGCAAGATCTACGGGGACAACACCGAGGCCCTGAAGACCGCCTGCCGTACCCAGTGCTCGCCGTTCTTCAACACCTCGAACTTCCTCAACACGATCATCACGGGCATCGACCTCGCCCTCGAGGAGAACGATGGTCTCGAGAGCCTCGAGACTGTCGCCTCGCTGAAGACCGGCCTTATGGGCCCGCTCGCCTCCATCGGCGACTCCATCTTCGGCTCGCTGCTCCCGACGATCTTCGGCGCCCTCGCCGCCAACATGGCCATGCAGGGCAACCCCATCGGCATCTTCATCTGGATCGCCGTCAACGTCGTGGTCGACTGGTTCCGCTGCAAGCAGACCTACATCGCCTACGAGCAGGGCATGAAGCTCGTCACTACGATGTCCGACAAGCTCAACGCCATCACGGACGCCGCCACGGTCATGGGCGTCTTCATGGTCGGCGCCCTTGTCTCCACCAACGTGGGCATCGTGATCTCCGCCCCGATCGACCTCGGTGGCGTTAACATCGACCTCCAGCACATCTGCAACATGATCTGCCCCAAGCTCGTCCCGGCAGCGCTTGTTGGCTTCGTGTACTGGCTGCTCGGTAAGAAGGGCATGACCTCGACCAAGGCGATCATCGTCGTCCTGATCCTGGGCATCGTGCTCGGCGGCCTCGGCTGGGTCGCCAAGGGCTAAGCCCGCGCTTCGTGACGCCCGGCCTCGGGCCGGGCGTCACCACAAGCACCTTTGATCGAGCGGGTGCGCATCTCACGGCTCGGGACCACGCGGTTCCCGCCCTATCTCCCGAGATGCGCGCCCGTTCTCCGTAGAAAGGCAAGGTCGTGGAACCTGGCGTTATTGCGTTTCTCGTGCTTATCGTCGTGTACTTCATCGCCTCGGAGGGCTTTCGCCGCTACTACGAGGCAAGGTTCGAGGGCTTCTTCAACACGGGCCACTACGACCAGGCCCTCGAGACCCTGAACGCCATCCCCGCGCGCGTGACGCTGACGACGTATCGTCAGTACTACCTTCGCTTCCTCTGCTATCAGGCAAGCGATGACGAGGAGATGGCCACCCGCATGATCGAGCTGCTGGTCCGCATGCGCAACTCCCCTCGACGTCGTGCCCAGCTCCTGCCCATTGCCTTCAACTACTTCACGCAGATTGGCGACAAGGACCGCGCCAAGGAGCTCCTCGCCCAGCTCAGGGTCCTCAAGGACGCAGACCCGGCCGTCGTAAACGACTGCCAGCTCACCTACGACATCGTCTTCTCCAAGAAGTGCGAGTACATCCCTCAGATGGAGCAGATGCTCGCGAAGGAGAAGAACCCGGCCCTTCAGGGCAAGCTCTGCTTCCTCCTGTGGAAGCAGTATGCCAACAAGGGCGACAAGGGCTACGCAAAGCAGTACAAGCGGCGATTTGAAGAACTGACGAAAACAAACAAATCCCAGCTTACAGCCTAGGTTGCGTCAGTCCCGACAGTACAATGAACATAGACAAGCTGGTAACTACCAGTTGCTAAAAGCTTTCTCGGACCGAGAAAGACGATGAAGGGAGCTTTCGAGATGATCGGTTACATCCTCACGGGCCACGGGCACTTCTCGACCGGCCTCAAGAGCGCGGTCGACATGATTGCGGGACCCCAGGACGCCTTCGAGATCGTTCCCTTTGAGGAGGAGCACGCCGGCGAGTACGGCGACACTCTCCGCGCGGCCGTGGAGGGGATGCGCGCCCAGAGCGAGGGCGTGCTCGTCTTCTGTGACCTCATGGGCGGCACCCCCTTCAACCAGTCCATGATGATCACGGGCGCCGTCGACAACGTGTCCGTGGTGGCTGGCACCAACCTCCCCATGCTTATCGACCTTGTGATGGCCCGCTCGGACAGCTCCACCCTCGACGAGCTGGTTGAGGAGGCCGTGGCCGTGGGCAAGGAGGGCGTCTGCCACATGACACTCGAGGGCGGCGCCTCTGACGACGAGGATGACGACGACGAGATGTAGCGTTCCCGCCGCGCGCGGGGAGGAGCAGGCCGGGCGTTGCGACGCCACGGCGAGAGGGGAGGCGACATGATGAGGCCCGGGGCGCGGCGACAGCCGCTCTACGACCAGCTGGTCGACATTCTGACCGAGAAGATCGAGCAGGAGTACCGTCCCGGGGACCTCATGCCCTCCGAGCGCGAGCTCTCCGAGCGCTACGGGCTCTCGCGCACCACGGTGCGCCTGGCCCTGCAGGAGCTCGAGCGGCTGGGCATGGTGGTGCGCCAGCACGGGCGGGGGACCTTCGTGGCGGACCGCTCCGCCCAGGCGACCAACCTCTCCCAGCAGTACAGCTTCACCGAGCAGATGCGCTCGATGGGGCGCGTGCCCGAGACCACGATCCTGGAGTTCTCGGAGTTTGATGCGGACAAGCAGCTCGCCGAGCGCATGGGCGTGCGCCCGGGGGACCGCCTGTTCAAGCTCAAGCGCCTGCGCGCGGCGGACGGCGTCCCCATGATGGTGGAGAAGACCTACCTGCCGGTTCGCAAGTTCCTCACCCTCAAGCGCCCGCTGCTCGACAGCATGCCGCTCTACGAGATCATCGAGAGCGTCTACCACGAGAAGATCCGTCTGGCCGAGGAGGAGTTCTTCGCCAGCGTGGCGCGCACCGCCGACGCCCACCTGCTCGGGATTGCCGAGGGGGACCCCGTGCTCGACCTCGTCCGCACCACCTACAACACGAGCAACGAGATCATCGAGTACACCCTCTCCGTCGCGCGCGCCGACCAGTTCAAGTACAAGGTCGTCCACCAGCGCCTGCCCTAGCCCCGGGTGAGCCCGGAGGCGGGCGCACATAGACAAGCCTTCACAGAAAGGAAGCCCCATGTTCGAGAAGAGCCAGGAGGAGCTCAAGGCCCTCGGCGCCGACATCACCACGGCCGAGATCGCCCAGCAGCCCGACCTCTGGGAGGACACCTTCCAGATCTACCAGGACAACAAGGACGCCATCGAGGCGTTTCTCGCCGAGGCGCACGCGATGTCCGACAAGCGGGTGAAGGTGGTCTTTGCCGGCGCCGGCACCTCAGACTACGTGGGCGACACCGTGGCCCCCTACCTGCGCCGCGTGGGCGACACCGACGCCTACGACTTCTGCCCGGTAGCCACCACCGATATCGTGTCCGCCCCGCGCGACTTCCTGTGCCCGGACGACCCCACGGTCTTCGTCTCCTTCGCCCGCTCCGGCAACAGCCCGGAGAGCCTCGCGGCGGTCAAGATCGCCCGCAGCTACGTGAAGGACGTCAAGTTCCTCAACATCACCTGCGCCCCCGAGGGCAGGCTCGCCGTGGAGGCCCAGGGGGACGCGGACTCGCTCACGCTGCTCATCCCGCGCGCCAACGACAAGGGCTTTGCCATGACCGGCAGCTACTCCTGCATGGCGCTACTCTCCACCCTCATCTTTGACCCCGCCTCCGACGAGCAGAAGCTCGCCTGGGTGCGCGCCGCGGCCGCCCTCGGCCGTGACGTCATCGCCCGCGAGGACGAGGTCGCCGGCTTCCTGGCAAGCGAGTTCGACCGCGTGACCTACCTCGGCTCGGGTGCCTTCGTGGGCCTGGCGCAGGAGGCGCAGCTCAAGATCCTCGAGCTCGCCCACGGCCTCACCGCCACCTCCTGGGACAGCTGCATGGGGTATCGCCACGGGCCCAAGAGCTTCGTGGACGAGAAGACCCTCGTCTTTGTCTTTGTGAACAACGACGCTTACACCCGCCAGTACGACCTCGACATCCTGAACGAGATCGCCGGCGACGAGATCGCGCTCAAGACCGTCGCCGTGCAGCAGGACGCCGGCACCCTCTTCGAGGGGGAGACGTTCACCCTCACCGGCCAGGAGGCCCTGCCCGAGGCCTATCTCGCGCTGCCGTTTGTGATGGTGGCGCAGGTGGTGTCCCTGCTCAACTCCGTGCGCGTGGGCAACACGCCCGACACGCCGAGCCCCACGGGCACCGTCAACCGCGTCGTCAAGGGCGTGACCATCCACCCGTTCTAGGGCGCCATGAGCCAGCGGGGCCCGTCCCCGTCGGCTCGACGACCCGCTAAGGAGCAGACATGAGAACCTTTGCCATCAAGGCCGACCGGTTCGTGCTGCCGGGGGCCACCATGCAGGGCGGCTACCTCGCCGTCGAGGACGGGAAGTTCGGGACGTGGTCGGCCGAGGCGCCCGAGGGCGTCGAGGTGCGCGACCTCACCGGCTGCGTGGTCGGCCCGGGCCTCGTGGACACGCACATCCACGGCTTCTTCGGCCACGCCACCACCGACCGCACCGCCGAGAGCATCAACGCCTCGAGCGCCGAGCTCGCCCGCCGCGGCACCACGGCCTGGCTGCCCACCACCTTCACCGAGTCCGTCGACCAGCTCGTCGACTCCTGCGCCGCCATCGCGGCCGCCGACGAGGGCCGCGGCGAGGACTTCCTCGGCGCGCGCATCGCGGGCATCTACCTGGAGGGCCCGTTCTTCACCGGCGCCCACGTGGGCGCGCAGAACCCCGCCTACCTCATCGACCCGAGCGTCGAGCTCTTCGACCGCTGGCAGGAGGCCGCGGACGGGCGCATCGTCAAGAGTGCGCTGGCCGCGGAGCGCTACGGCGCCTGCGCCTACTGCGCGGCGCTGGCCGCCCGGGGCGTGGTGACCGCCATCGGCCACTCCGACGCCCACTACGACGAGGCGCTCGCCGCCGTGAACGCCGGCGCCACCTGCTTCGTGCACACCTACAACGGGCAGCGCGGCCTGCACCACCGCGACCCCGGCGTGACGGGCACCGCCATGACCACCAACGGCACCTACGCGGAGGTCATCTGCGACGGCCGTCACGTGGTGCCCGCCGCGATCAAGGCGCTCGTGGACGCCAAGGGCTGGGATCACACGGTGCTCATCACGGACTGCCTGGGCTGCGGCGGCCTGCCTGACGGGGACTACATGTCCGGCGGCCTGCCCGTCGTCCTCAGGGATGGCCTGTGCTACCTCCGCAACGAGGACGGCACCACCGGCTCCATCGCGGGCTCGGTGCTGACGCTCGCCCAGGGCGTCAAGAACATGGTGGACTGGCAGATCGTGACCGCCGAGCAGGCCATTCGCATGGCCTCCGAGGTGGCGGCCCGCTCCGCCCGCGTGGACGACCGTTTCGGCAAGATCCTGCCGGGCCGTGACGCCGACCTCACCGTGTTCAACGCGGACATGACGCTCGCCACGACCTTCGTGGGCGGCGTCGAGGTCCAGTAGGGGCGAGGAGGCCGACAAGAGGGCCGAACCTCATCGGGGCGGGTGCCGCGGCACCCGCCCCCGTCTTCGCTTCAGTGCCAGGGCTGGCGAGAAGAGCCTCGCGCTCGTCCCGGCGCCCTCTAGAGGCGCGTGACGAGCTCGTCTTGCGCCCGGCGCTCGGTGTGGCGCGCGGAGGGGCCGCCCTCCGGGCCGGGCGCGGGGTAGCCGAGCGGGAAGATGGCGATGAGGTCGTAGCCCGCCATCTCCGGGAACGCCTCGGCGAGGGCAGGGGCGTCGAAGTGGCCCACCCACGTGGTGCCGAGCCCCAGGTCGTGTGCCGCAAGCATGACGTGGGTGGCTACGATGCTCGCGTCGACGTCGGCGAAGTTGCGGTTGTCGTACTTGCGCACCCACGCCTCCTCCGGCCTGGCGCCCACCACGACGAACGTCTTGGCGCCAAAGCTGAAGCGCGTGCACGCTGCGAGGCGCTCGGCGGCCTCCGGGCTCTGGACCACCCACGCGTGCCACGGCTGCCTGTCCACGGCGGTCGGGGCGGCGACGGCGGCCTCCAGCAGCACGTCGACCTTGCTGGGCTCGACGGGCTGGTCGGTGAAGGCGCGGCAGGAGTAGCGGCTCTGCGCGAGCTGTAGGAAGTCGGTCATGATGCTCCTTTCACGTGGCCGCGCGGCTCCCGACGGGGGCGCGGCGTCCCCGGCGCGCCCTGCTGCGGCGCCCCTTACTGGTATACCCCGCGCATCGCGGGTGCCTGCCCGTTCATCGCGTTGGAGTTGGCGATGGCGTAGAGGTAGCGGTGCATGGCCTGGCGCATGGCCCTCACCGCGGTGGCGCTCTCCGCGTCCGCCATCTCGCCGGTCGTGGCGATAGAGGTGAAGTTGACGTCCGTGCCCGCGTAGAATGCCTGGTTCTTGTCCGTGTAGTCGTAGAGGGACCAGTCGGAGATCACGTAGCCGTCAAAGCCCCACTCGTCGCGCAGCAGCTCCGTGCAGAGCGCGTGGCAGCCGCCCGCCCACGTGGCGCCCACGTAGTTGTAGGAGCTCATCACCGCCTTGGCGGCGCTCACCTCGCGCTCGGCGCGCTCGCCGGTGGACGCGTCGAGGTAGGGGACGCTCCCGCGCGCGGTCTTGACAACGATTTCGAACGGGCGCGCGTAGATCTCCCGGATGGCCTGCTCGCTGGCCCAGGTGAGCAGGTGCGCGCAGCGGTTGGTGTCCTGGTCGTTGAGGACGAAGTGCTTCATCTGCGCGTAGATTCCGCGCGTGAAGGCGCCCTCCACGGCCGCGGCGGCAAGCGTCCCCGCCAGCAGCGGGTCCTCCGAGTAGTACTCGAAGGTGCGCCCGCCGAAGGGGGAGCGGTGGCAGTTCATGGCCGGGGCGCACCACCCGCTGAGGCCCGCCACGAGCAGCTCGTCGCCGATGGCCTCGCCCATCGAGCGCACCAGGTCCGCGTCCCAGCTCTGCGCCACGAGGTACTCGCTCGGGTAGCCGCAGTGTCCCGCGTCGCTCACGTACACGGCGACGCCGGCCGGGCCGTCCCCCTCGCGGGTCGCGGGCTTGCCCACGGAGGGCACCGAGTCGCTCCCGTAGCTGTGGTTGTTGAGGATGAGGTTCATGACGTTGGGGTGCAGCTGGTCGAGCAGGGGCTCCCAGAGCGGGTCGTCGTAGGGAAGGCCGCGCAGGTCGATGAGGGCGAGCCCGTTGTCCGCCCGCGTCGTGGGCATCTCGTCGTCGGGGTTCACGTGGGCCATCGCGTCGTACTCCTCAAGCACCACGCCCACCGAGGCCGCCGTGCGGTCCTCGGAGCGCTCCGGGAACGTCCCGGCAAAGTCGAAGCGGCTGAGCGGCGTGCAGTGCTGCTCGACGTAGGCTGTCACGTCGTCGAAGCGGTTGGCCACGGGCGCTCCGGTGGCCGAGTCCGTGTCAAAGGTCGTCTCGGCAAGGTCGGTCTGCCACGTCCCCACCGGCGTGTGCGAGTCCGTGCGCAGGCTCACCTCGTAGGTGCCCGCGTCGAGCACCCACGCCCCGCGGTCGCTGTGCCAGCTGGCCAGCTGGCGCGTCGAGAACGAGAGCTCCACGTCCTGCGAGGCGCCGAGCGCGAGCTCCTCGGTCTTGGCAAAGGCCAGCAGCACCACGGCGCTCTTCTCGACGCCCTCCGTGCGCGGGGCCGTGCCGTAGAGCTGCACGACGTCGCGCCCGGCCACGTCTCCGGTGTTGGTCACCCGCACGGTGGCCAGGCCCTTCTCGCCGTCAAGCGACACGCCCAGGAGCTCGCGCGTGAAGCTCGTGTAGGAGAGGCCGAAGCCAAACGGGAACGTCACCGCGGAGTCGTAGTCGAAGCCGGGGTAGGTGCCGGCTGCGGCCTCCGCGGCGGCCGTCTCGTAGTAGCGGTACCCCACGTAGATGCCCTCCTCGTACTCCACGTAGTGCGCGCCGGAGCCGATCGAGGTGTAGTAGTCGGTGACGTCGGGGTAGGTGTGGTTGCCGAAGTTGGCAAAGCTCGGCGTGGCCGCGAGGTCGGCCGCCCAGAGGTCGCAGGTCCGCCCCGAGGGGTTGAGCTCGCCGGTGAGCACGCGCGCTACCGAGCGCAGCCCCACCGTGCCCGGGAAGCCAACCTCAAGCAGCGCGTCCGCCTCGAGCTCCCCGCCCGGCTCCACGAGGGGCCCCACCTCCATCGTGGTGGCCACGTTGAGCAGCACCACCAGCGCGTCGCAGGCCTGCCGCGCCGCCGCCAGCAGCTCGCGCTCCTCCGCGCAGAGCTCCAGCTGGTGCTGGCCCGGCTCGTAGCGCTCGGTCTCCGCGTTGGGCAGGAAGGTCTCGGACACCCCGGACTCAAGGCTGGCGAGAAGGTCCTGGGAGAGGTCGGCCCCCTCGCCGCTGGGGCGGGAGAGCACCACCACGCCGACCGTGCCGGCAAGCGAGGCGCGCACCTCCTCCGGGTAGGTCGACCACGGCACCTCGCCGAGGTAGTGGGAGACGGTCTCCGGCTTGTCGAGCGCGCCCACGGTGGCGCGCGGGTAGTTCGCCGCCACGGAGGAGAGCCAGTCCCACGCCGTTGCGTTCACGGCCAGGCCGGCGTCCTCGCAGGCCTGGCGCAGGCTGACGGCGCGCGAGGTGTCGACGAGCGCCGCGCCGGTGCCGCCGTAGACCACGTCCACCGCGCCGCGCCCCAGCAGGCTCACGGCCGTGCCGGGCGCGAGCGGGAGCGTCCCGTCGTTGGCAAGCAGCACGATGCCGCCGGCCTCCACCTGCTCGGCCACCTGCTCGCCGGCGGCGCGGGCCTCCTCGGCGGAGGCGTAGGCGCCTGGGTAGTAGGTGGTGTCCCAGCCGGTGGTGTCCCCCACGGGCTCGATGCCCGCCAGCGTGCTCGCCGCGCCCTCCGCGGCGTCCGTGCCCGCCCCGGTGTCGCAGCCGACGGTCCCGAGCGCGGCGCCCGCGGCGGCAAGCCCGGCCAGCGCCAATGCGCCGCGCCTGGTGAGCGACTTGTGCATGATGGTCCCTTCCCCGTGGTTCTTCTCGCCAGAGGCTCTTCTTGTCAGAGAATCGTAAGGGATGGGGCCGCCTCGGCACGGGGCGCGGCCTGAGGCGCGCGCGGGGCGGCGCAACCGGCAGCGCGCGCTGCCCAAAGACAGCAGGGAGGCCCGGGCCTTGAGCGCCCGGGCCTCTCGATGCAGGGGAGAGAACGTCCGCGCCGGCCGAGCCGGGGAAAGGAGGGGGAGGGGGCGCAGCCAGGAGGTGGGAGTGCGCTTCCGTTCTCTCTTTCTGACGCAAGCATATCCTGCCGGTCGCGCGCCGCGGTGAGTCTGGCGCAACCGGGCGGTTTTTCGACACGTTCTGCGCGAGGTGCCGTTTGTGCCGGGCGCGGTAGAATGAGGGGCCGACAGACCCAAGGAGAGCCGCATGACACACACGAGCGCCCCGCGCGCCGAGAAGAACGACGAGGTCCGACCCGCGCCGGAGGAGGCGCAGGTCGTCGACGAGGGGCCCAACGCGCCCGGCTCGCTGGGGCGGCTCATCCCCTGGCCCGACGACGAGACCTACCCCAACATAGGCGCCGAGGCCGCGCTCGACCTCTTCCTCGGCTGGGTGGAGTCGCGCGGGATCGAGCTCTGGCCGCACCAGGAGGAGGCGCTGCTGTCCCTGGCCGCCGGCGACCACCTGATCCTGGGCACGCCCACGGGCTCGGGCAAGTCGATGGTGGCCCTGGGCATGTGCTTCATGAGCGTGTGCTGCGACCGCCGCGCCTACTACACCGCCCCCATCAAGGCCCTGGTCAGCGAGAAGTTCTTTGACCTCGTGGAGCTCTTCGGCCGGGAGAACGTGGGCATGATCACGGGCGACGCGGCGATAAACGCGGGCGCGCCGATCATCTGCTGCACGGCGGAGATCCTCGCCAACCAGGCCCTGCGCGAGGGCGACGCCTGCGACGTGGGCTGCGTGGCGATGGACGAGTTCCACTTCTACGCGGACCCGGACCGCGGCTGGGCCTGGCAGGTTCCGCTGCTCACGCTGCCGCACGTGCAGTTCCTGCTGATGAGCGCCACGCTCGGCGACACCTCCGCCATCGCCGCGGCGCTCTCCGAGCACACGGGCGGGCGCACGGTGGACACGATCGCCGACGCCCCGCGGCCGGTGCCGCTCTCCTATGAGTTCGTGGACACGGCGCTGGAGGGGACGGTGGAGCTGGCGCTGCGCGCGGGCGAGGCGCCGCTCTACGTGGTGCACTTCTCGCAGGACGCGGCCCTGGCAAGCGCGCAGAGCCTCGCGAGCTACGGCGTCTCCACCAAGGAGCAGCGCGAGGCCATCAAGGAGGCCATCCGCGGCACGCGCTTCACCACCACCTTCGGCAAGACGCTGCAGCGCCTGCTGGGCTGCGGCGTGGGCGTGCACCACGCGGGCATGCTGCCGCGCTACCGGCTGCTGGTGGAGAAGCTCGCGCAGCAGGGGCTCCTGCCGGTGATCTGCGGCACGGACACGCTGGGGGTGGGCATCAACGTGCCCATCCACACCGTGGTGCTCACGGCGCTCTCCAAGTTCGACGGCCGCCGGATGCGCCACCTCAACGCCCGCGAGTTCCACCAGATCGTGGGCCGCGCGGGGCGCGCCGGCTTCGACACGGAGGGCCACGTCATCGCCGAGGCCACCGAGTACGACATCGAGAACGCCCGCGCGCTCGCCAAGGCCGGCGGCGACCCCAAGAAGGCGCGCAAGATCAAGACGAAGAAGCCGCCCGAGGGCTTCGTGGGCTGGAACAAGCAGACCTTCGAGCGGCTCGTGGCGGCGGTGCCCGAGCCGCTGCGGCCGCGCATGAAGATCACGCACTCGATGGTGCTCGCGGAGGTGGAGCAGGGCGGTGACGCCTGGGCGCGCGTGCACCGGCTCATCGAGGACTCGGCCCAGCCGGCCGAGGAGAAGGCGGCGCTGGCCACGCGCGCGGAGGAGATCTTCGCCACGCTCATGGACGCGGGCGTGGTGACGCGCGAGGAGGGGCCGGACGGCGAGGCCACGTGGTCCACCACGGTGGACCTGCCGGACGACTTCGCGCTCGACCAGCCGCTCTCGCCGTTCCTGCTGGCGGCGCTCGAGCTTCTTGACCCGGCGTCCGAGACCTACGCGCTCGACGTCATCTCCATGGTGGAGGCCACGCTCGAGGACCCGTGGCAGATCCTGCGCGCCCAGCAGCGCGCCGCGCGCGACCGCGCGATGGCCGAGATGAAGGCCGACGGCGTGGAGTACGACGAGCGCATCGAGCGCCTGCAGGAGGTCACGTGGCCCAAGCCGCTCGAGGAGCTGCTGGACGCCGCCTTTGCCGAGTACTGCGAGAAGGTCCCGTGGGCACGCGACTTTTCGCTCTCGCCCAAGTCCGTCCTGCGCGACATGGTGGAGACCGCGAGCGACTTCAAGGAGTACGTGGGCCGCTACAACATCGCGCGCTCGGAGGGGCTGCTGCTGCGCTACCTCTCCGAGGCCTACCGCGCGCTCGACCGCACCGTGCCCGTGGGCAAGCGCGACGAGCGGCTGACCGACATCGTCTCCTGGCTGGGGCTCGTGGTGCGCACGGTGGACTCCTCGCTCGTGGACGAGTGGTCCGCGGCGGGCGAGGGCTCCTCGGAGGGCCTCGACGCCGCGCCTCCCGCCCCCGACGAGGTGGTGCGCGACCGCCGGGCGCTCACGCTGCTCGTGCGCAACGCGCTCTTCGCCCGCGTGCGGCTGGCCGCCTTCGACGACGTGGACGCGCTCGGCAGGCTGGATGCCGAGTGGGGCTGGCGCGCGCCGGTGTGGCGGCGCGCCCTGGACCGCTTCTACGAGGAGCACGAGGAGATCGTGCTGGATGGGGACGCCCGCAGCTCCGCCTACTACACGATCGACGAGTCAGACGAGAAGGGCGCGCACGTCTGGCACGTCCACCAGATCTTCCGCGACTCCGACGACGACCGCGACTTCGGCATCTGGGGCGACGTGGACCTCGATGCCACGCAGGACGAGGGCGCCGTGGTCTTCTCGAGCTACCGCGTGGGGTTCGTGGACGACTAGTGGGGGCGCCGGGCGTCGCCGGACGCGGCGCCGGGCGCGGGGTGCACCCGCACCCTCACGTTCTTCTCGCTACTTCACGCCGTACTGGTCGTAGTACGCGTCGATCGCCGCGCGCAGCTCGGGCGTGATGACGGTCCCGTCGAGCACCTCCACCACGTCGGCCATCGTGACGATGCTCGCCACGGGGAAGCCGTACCGCTCCTGGATCTCCTCCTGGGCGGTCACCTTGCCGCCCTTGCCGACCTCCATGCGGTTCAGCGAGACGATGAGCCCCTTGACCTCCACGTTGGCCGCGCCCGTCACCTTGGGGTAGGTCTCGTCGATGGACTTGCCCGAGGTGGTCACGTCCTCGATCATCACCACGCGGTCGCCGTCGGCCAGCGCCGCGCCCAGAAAGCCGCCCTTGTCCGCGCCGTGGTCCTTGGCCTCCTTGCGGTCCGAGCAGTAGCGAACCTCCTTGCCGTAGAGGTCGTGCAGGGCGATGGCGGTGACCACGGCCAGCGGGATGCCCTTGTACGCGGGCCCGAAGAGCACGTCGAAGTCCAGGCCGAAGTTGTCGTGGATGGCGTGGGCGTAGTACTCGCCGAGGCGCTTGAGCTGGCTTCCGGTGACGTAGGCGCCCGCGTTCATGAAGAACGGGGACTTGCGGCCGCTCTTGAGCGTGAAGTCGCCGAACTTGAGGACGTTGCTCTCCACCATGAAGTTGATGAACTCGCGCTTGTAGGCTTCCATGTGGCTCCTTCCGGGGGCGCTCCCTGTCGTGGCTTGCTGAGACAAGATTCTAGCGGGTCTGTTGCGGTAGAGTTAGACGGGCTAAATCAGGCGAGAAGAACCTCGGAGGGACACCCGTGGAACGCACGCACATCTCACAGCTCTTTGCCGACGCCGACCAGCTCGGCGGCACTACCGTGACCGTGGCAGGCTGGGTCCGCTCGGTCCGTGACATGAAGAACTTCGGCTTCGTCATGCTCAACGACGGCTCCTGCTTTAAGGACCTGCAGGTGGTCATGAAGCGCGACGAGCTCGCCAACTACGACGAGATCGCCGCCACGGGCGTGGGCTCGGCGCTCTCGGTCACGGGCACGCTCATGCTCACGCCGGAGCGCCCGCAGCCCTTTGAGCTGCAGGCGAGCTCCATCTGCGTGGAGGGCGCCTCCGCGCCGGACTACCCCATGCAGAAGAAGCGCCAGACCCGCGAGTTCCTGCGCACCCAGCAGCACCTCCGCAGCCGCACCAACCTCTTCCGCGCGGTCTTCCGCGTGCGCTCCGTGGCCGCCTACGCCATCCACAGCTTCTTCCAGGAGCGCGGCTTCGTCTACGTGAACACGCCGATCATCACCACCTCGGACGCCGAGGGCGCCGGCGAGATGTTCCGCGTGACCACGCTGGACATGGAGAACCCGCCGCGCACCGAGGACGGCCACGTGGACTGGTCCCAGGACTTCTTCGGCCGCCCGGCCAACCTCACCGTCTCAGGCCAGCTCCAGGCGGAGAACTTCGCGCTCTCCTTCGGCGACGTCTACACCTTTGGCCCCACCTTCCGCGCCGAGAACTCCAACACGCGCCGTCACGCGGCCGAGTTCTGGATGGTCGAGCCCGAGATGGCCTTCTGCGACCTCGAGGGTGACATGGACTGCGCCGAGGCCATGCTCAAGTACGTGATCAACTACGTGATGGAGCGCTGCCCGGACGAGATGGAGTTCTTCAACAAGTTCGTCGACAAGGGCCTCGTGGAGCGCCTCACGCACGTGGCCACCTCGGACTTTGCGCGCGTCAGCTACACCGACGCCATCAAGATCCTCCAGGAGGCCCAGGAGGGCGGCCACGTCTTCGAGTACCCGGTTGACTGGGGCTGCGACCTGCAGACCGAGCACGAGCGCTTCCTCACCGAGGAGCACTTCCGCCGCCCGACCTTCGTCACGGACTACCCCGCGGCGATTAAGGCCTTCTACATGCGCATGAACGATGACGGCAAGACCGTGGCGGCGGCGGACTGCCTGGTCCCGGGCATCGGCGAGATCGTGGGCGGCTCGCAGCGCGAGGAGCGCCTCGACGTGCTGGAGCGCCGCATCGCCGAGCTCGGCATGGAGGCGGACCAGTACAAGTACTACCTCGACCTGCGTCGCTACGGCGGCTGCAAGCACGCGGGCTTCGGCCTGGGCTTCGAGCGCCTGGTGATGTACCTCACCGGCGTCGACAACATTCGTGACGTCATCCCGCACCCGCGCACCGTCGGCAACGCCGACTTCTAGCGCCCGGCGAGAAGGACCCGGGGCCGGCCGCGCGTCGGCCCCGGAGCTCAGAGGGGGGACGAGGTGCCACAGTTCACACGTCGCACGTTCTTGTCGGCGGGGCTCGCCGCCCTGTGCCTGACGCTCGCGGGGTGCGTGGGCGACGGTGCGGGGCCGGGCTCTGGCGCGGGAGTCACTCCGGGAGGGTTGCCCCTCGTGAGGGACCGCGACGCCGCTGAGGGGCCCGCTGACGTCACCGTCCTCATGGTGGGCGACGTCCTCGTGCACCCGAGCGTCTGGAAGAGCGGCGAGCGCGCGGACGGCACCCGCAGCTACGACCACCTCTTCGAGCACGTGGCCGATGACGTGGCCGCCGCCGACATCGCGATGCTCGACCAGGAGACGCTGCTCGGCGGTGACGCGCTGGGGCTCTCCGGCTACCCCGTCTTCAACGGGCCCCAGGAGATCGGCGACGCCGAGGCCGCCGCGGGCTTTGACGTGGCGCTCCATGCGAACAACCACGTGCTCGACAAGGGCATGGAGGGCATCGAGGCGGAGCTCGCCTTCTGGCGCGGGAGGCACCCCGAGATGGTGGTGACGGGCATGGCGGACAGCGAGGAGGTCGCGGCGGAGGTGCCCGTGCTCGAGCGCGCGGGGCATCGCGTCGCGATCCTCAACTATGCGACCAACACCAACGGCATTCCACTACCGCAGCCGTGGTCGGTGCGGATGATCGGCGAGGAGCAGGCGGCCTCGGACGTGGCCGCGGCGCGTGCGGCGGGCGCGGAGGCGATCGTCGCCTGCCCCCACTGGGGGACCGAGTACGCCGCGGGCCCCGACGCCGAGCAGCTGCGCTGGGCGCAGGTGCTCGCGGACGCCGGAGCAGACGTCATCATCGGCAACCACCCGCACGTGATGCAGCCGTTCGAGGTGTTCCGTGCATCCGACGGGCGCGGCGTGCCGCTGCTGTGGTCCACGGGCAACTTCGTCTCCGGCCAGGACCGCAAGGAGTCCATGATCGGCAGCATCGCGCGGGCGACCCTGTCCTTCACGGCGGACGGGGCGCGGGTGAGCGAGTTCCGCGTCACGCCGCTCGTGACCAACAAGGCGGGGGAGACGGAGCTCACCACCTACAGGCTCGCAGACTACACCGAGGAGCTCGCGTTGGGCAACGGCATCCGCTCCAGCGCGGGCTGCGCCGACTTCACGCGCCAGTGGTGCGTGGACTTCTGTGCCGGGCGGCTGGGAGAAGCCTTCGACCCGGAGGCCTGCGAGCTCGTCTGGCGCGCGTAGGGCCCCGCGCGGCCCGTCGTGCGGGATTGGGCGGAGGCCGTCTGTCGTGCGCGCCCGCCCTCCACGGCGTTGCGCTACCATCAGGTATCCGACCGTCGAAAGGGAGGGGCCATGGGGTATCACTGCTCGGACTGCGTCTACGCGTCCTTCTCCGTCCATGAGGGGTCCGGCCTCTACCAGGGTGCCTGCAGCCGCGGCTACACGCTCACGAACCCGCACGTCGAGGGGAGCCCGGCCGACCACTTCGCGGAGAGCCCGGACCAGCTCGTGCCCACGGTCGACCCGTTCGGCGCCGAGTACCTGCGCACCTCGAACGTCTGTGAGCGCTTCCTGCGGCCCGCGGACGCCGCCAGGCTCGAGCATCACCGAAGCCGCGTGTAGCGGAGGCTGTCCTCGCCGCCGCGGGCGGCCCCTGGCGCTGCCCGTCAGTCGCGCCACGGCCCCACGTCCTTCTCGCCGTCTGCGCGGCAATATACCCCCCTCTGCCGAACGATACCTCCCCCTTACGCTTTTCAGCTGGTATTCGGCTATGCTGCAGCCATCTCGTACCAGGGAGAAGGGGGAGACGATGAGACTGAGAAAGACCTTTGTGGCGGTCGTCGTCGCGCTTGTGGCGGCGGTCTCGCTCGTGGCGTGCGGCGTGGCGCCCGCGGCGGGCCCGGACCTCACGCAGCTCAAGAACGACTTCGTGGGCAGCTGGGAGCTCAAGTCCGCCGAGTTCACCGACCAGAGCGTCACCGAGGAGGAATACGACGAGATCTCCGGGACGCTCGGCATGCACGTGACGATGGACCTTGACGACTCGGGCGACCTGTTGGTGGACGCCTTCGGCAGCCAGCAGACGGGTAGCTGGGAGATCAAGGACGAGACCACCCTCACCCTCACCCTGGACGGCGAGTCTGTTGACGTGCCCTATGCTGACGGCACTCTGACGCTGGCCTACGACGGCGAGACGATGGTCTTTGAGAAGGCGTCCGACACGCCCGACATGGACCGCGACCCCTCTGAGAACGCCGGCGGAGGCAGTGCCCTCGGTGAGCTCGAGAACCTTGACGACACGCTTGACGAGGAGCTCACCGGCGACGACGCCACCGGGACGGACGACTCCGGCCTGTCCGGCGTCGTGTCAGAGCTCTTCACCGACGAGATGTACCTCTGGGCCGACGGCTACGCGGCCGACGTCACCGTAACCGAGCCGCTTGACGTCACGATTGCCGACGACGAGACGTCCCTCATCAGGGTCACGGGCGTGGGCTCGGACTTCGAGGGCGACACCGGCTACCTCATGACCATCGAGAACCGCTCGTCCGAGGACCTCGTGTTCACCAACGTCTCGACCACCCTCGACGGCGCCGACGTCTACATGGACGCCACGCTCGCTCGCCCCGTGCACGCCGGCGAGACGGTCAACGCGTTCTTCTTCTTCGACCAGGACGCGGCAACCGTCACGGCGTCCTCCTCGTGCGAGTTCACGGTTGCGGCCGTCGACCAGGCCGGCACGCCCGTCGCCTTCTACGACGCCAGCATCTAGCGTTTGTCACCCGTGCTCCAAACGGGCGCGGCGAGCAGCACCTTCGGGCGGAGAAGCGTCTATCATGAGGCACAACGTCACGGCTCCGTCGCGCGATCCCGCGGCGGGGCCCGGCGCTGCGCCTTACGTGTCGGTCGGCCGTGCGCCGGGCCGGCACGCGTCCTGACGAGCACGGCACGAATGGGGGAGCGATGCCCGACATCACGCGTGACCTGATCTTTCCCGAGCCCATCTTCCACGAGAAGATCTGGGGCGGCCGCAGGCTGGCCGACGACTTTGGCTACCAGATCCCGGACGGCCCGATCGGCGAGTGCTGGGCGATAAGCGCCCACCCCAACGGGGACTGCGTCGTTGCGGGCGGCGCCTGGGCGGGCAGGCACCTCTCCGAGCTCTGGGACGAGCACCGCGAGCTCTTCGGCGACGCCGAGGGCGACCGCTTCCCGCTGCTCGTCAAGATCATCGACGCCAAGGAGAACCTCTCCGTACAGGTCCACCCCGACGACGCCTACGCCGCCGAGCACGAGAACGGCAGCCTCGGCAAGCGCGAGTG
Source organism: Olsenella profusa (assembly GCF_016900315.1). Taxonomy (GTDB): domain Bacteria; phylum Actinomycetota; class Coriobacteriia; order Coriobacteriales; family Atopobiaceae; genus Thermophilibacter; species Thermophilibacter profusus_A. The sequence goes on along the minus strand of NZ_JACSNQ010000002.1, from coordinate 152,918 downwards.
CTGGTACGTGCTCGCCGCCGACCCCGACACCAAGATCGTGATCGGCCAGCGCGCGCACGACCGCGCCGAGCTGGCGTCCATGATTGAGGAGGGGCGCTGGGACGACCTGCTCAACCTCGTGCCCTGCCGTCCCGGCGACTTCTTCCGCATCGAGCCGGGCTGCGTACACGCCATCCAGGGCGGCACGATGGTCCTGGAGACCCAGCAGTCCTCCGACGTCACCTACCGCGTCTACGACTACGACCGCGTGGGCGACGACGGCAAGCCCCGCGAGCTGCACATCCAGCAGAGCCTCGACGTCGTCGACTACCAGATGGAGGCCCCGGCCTCCGGCGAGGTCACCGCTCCCGAGGTGGACGGCGTGACCGAGCTCATGGAGTGCCCCAACTTCGTGGTTGACCGCGTCCGCGTCTCCGGCGAGAAGAACGTGGCGCAGCCGTGGCCCTTCCTGTGCGTGAGCGTGATCGAGGGCTCGGGTACCGTCTGCGCTGAGACGGCCGACGTCACGCACGAGATCTCGCGCGGGACGCACTTTCTGGCGCCTGCCGGCTGCGGCGAGCTGCGCTTTGCCGGTGACATGACGCTCGTGACGTCGCGGCTTCCGGAGTAAGACGGAGCGGCGCCGGGCACGTGCCCGGCGCCGCTCCTGTCTGGGCTGGTGGTCGCCGGCCCGTGCGGTCGCCAGCCCCTGGTACTTCTCACCGGCGGGCGGGCCCCGTGGGTGCGGGTGGCTGCCCGTGCAGCTGCGGAGGGGTGGCTACGCCTCGATCTTCTCGCCGCAGTGCGGGCAGCGGGTGGCGCCGGGCTTGACCTCCTCGAGGCAGTAGGGGCAGTGCGGGGCCGCGGCCTCCTCTGCCGCCTCCTCGTCGGCCTCCTTCTTGGCGAGGGCGTCCATGCGCTCGCGCATCTTGTTGAGGGCCTTGACCAGGCAGAAGACCACGAAGGCGATGATCAGGAAGTTGATGATGGCGCCGATGAAGGTGCCGAGGTCGACGTATTCCGGCGCGGCCTCGGTGCCGGGCACCATCCACTTGAGGCCGGAGATGACGTCGTTTGCCTGGTCGGCCGCGCCACCGGTGGCGGCGCTCGTCACGGCGGTGACCCAGTGGATGCCCGGCGTGATGAGGTTGTTCACAAGGGAGTTGACGATGGCGGTGAACGCACCGCCGACGATGATGCCCACTGCCATGTCCATCACGTTGCCGCGGGCGATGAACTCCTTGAACTCGTCGACGATCTTCATGTGAGACCCTTTCGTCCTGGATGCACAGCGCTCCCAAGGCTATCAGGCGGCGCCCCCGTGGGCTGGGCGCGGCCCGCGCGTCTCAACCTCCCGGTGAGCCGCGCTCGTCGGGCAGACGCGCCCGTCGGGCCCGCGCCTCAGCGGGAGGCGCTGCCCCAGCCCAGCTCGTCGGTGTCAAGAAGGACCGTGAAGGGCCCGTCGTTCACCAGGCTCACGCGCATGTCCGCGCCAAAGACGCCGCGGCCCACGCGCCCAGGCCCCAGCTCCGCCTCCGCGAGCTCGCAGAACCGGTCGTAGAGCCGCTCGGCGAGCGCCGGCTCGGCCGCGCCGGTGAACGACGGCCGGTTGCCGCGGCGCGCGTCGGCGTAGAGCGTGAACTGGCTCACCACGAGTACGCTGCCGCCGGTGTCCATGAGCGAGCGGTTGGTCTTGCCGGCCTCGTCGGCGCAGATGCGCAGCGCGGCCACCTTGTGCCAGAGCCGCTCGGCGAGTGCCTCGTCGTCTTTCGGCGCCACGCCCAGAAGCACGAGGTAGCCGGCGCCGCAGCTGCCCACCACGGCGCCGTCCACCTCGACCTGGGCCTGCTCGACGCGCTGGATGAGAGCCCTCATGCCACCTCCCATGGTACGAGAGGACTGTCCCCTCGTCTCATTTTGAGCAAGGGGCCTGTCCCCTGACCTGTCTTACAGCCGGTAGAGCGCGGAGTACTTCTCCGTGAGGTAGTCGGTGTAGTACGTGGGCGAGAAGGGCTCGCCGCACGCGTCCTGGATGATCTGCCCGGAGTCCTTCGCACGGCCCCAATGCCAGACGTTGTCGCGCAGCCACGCGCGGATCGGCGCGAGGTCGCCCGCCGCGCAGGCGCCCTCGAAGTCCACGCCGGAGGCGACCATCGCGGCCTTGAGCTGCGCGCCGAAGGCCGAGCCGAGCGCGTAGGTGGGGAAGTAGCCGAACGAGCCGTCTGACCAGTGGGTGTCCTGCAGCGCGCCGTGCGTGTCGTCGGGGACCTCGACGCCCAGGTACGCACGGTACTTCTCGGCCCAGAGGCGCGGCACGTCGGCAGCCTTGGCCTCGCCGGAGAAGAGCAGCTGCTCGATCTCGTAGCGCACGAGGATGTGGAGCGGGTAGGTGAGCTCGTCGGCCTCGGTGCGCACCAGGCCGGGCTCGGCGCAGTTCTCGGCAAGGTAGAGCTGGTGGGGCGTCACGCGGCCGAGCTGGCCGGGGAAGTGGCGTGCCAGCACCTCGAGCAGCGGCGCCGTGAAGGCCTCCGAGCGGCCCACGAGGTTCTCGAAGAAGCGGCTCTGCGCCTCGTGCATGCCCATCGAGGTGCCGCCCGAAAGCGACGTCCCCGCATAGGCGGCGTCGACGTTCTGCTCGTAGAGGGCGTGGCCGCCCTCATGGAGGATGGAGAACACGTTTGAGAGCAAGTTGTCCGCGTAGGCGTGCCCGGTCACGATCACGAAGTCTCGGCTGATGCCGGCCGTGAACGGGTGCTCGGTGCGGCCGACCCACAGCGCGTCCTCGTCGATGCCCTCCAGCTTCACGAGGTCGCGCGCGAGCCGCCACTGGCGCTCCTCGTCAAAGGTGCCGTCCACCACGACGTGGCTCGGCTTGTGACGGCTTGCCATGCAGTCCGCTAGAAGCGGCACCACGCAGTCCTTGACCTGCGAGAAGAACCGGTTGTAGAAGGAGCGGTCGCACCCGTGCTCGAACTCGTCGAGCCAGACGTCGTAGGGATCGCGACTGGCGTCCTTGCAGGAGGCCATGTGACGCATGGCCGCGACGATGCGGTCCACGTAGGGCTCGAAGCTCGCCCAGTCGTTGGCGGCCTTGGCGCGCCGCCAGACGTCGTTTGCCTCCACGGTGAGGCGGCTGAAGGCGGCCTGCTCCTCGGCGGGCACGTCCACCAGCGAGGCGCGGTCGCGCCGCAGCACGCGCACCTGCGCCACGCGCTTCTCGCCCAGAAGCTCGGGCTGCTCCGCAAGGCGCTCCAGGACTGCGCCCGTCTCCGGCGCGCAGAGCGCCTCGACGTACATCTGCTGGAGCTGGGCCACGGCCTCGCCGCGCTGGGCGGTGGCGCGGGGCGGGTCGATCACGGGGCCGAGCGCGCCAACCTCCCCCATGGCGTAGTTCAGCGAGAAGAGCGTGCGCTCGAGGGCGTCGAGCGCCTCCATGTCCGCGCGGGGGTTGGAGAGCGCGGCGTTGATCTGGGCGGGGTTCGTTTCTGCCATGCGTGCCTCCCTGAGGTGTGAGTGTGCGGCGGTCCGGGCCGCCGTGCGAGTACCTGACAGTTTACCCCCGTCCCCCGCCCAGCGGCCGTCTGCGGCATTCTGCGCAAAGGACGTCCATGCCGCACGTCCCGCCGCGTATCATCAGACGGAAGACGTATGAGAGCTGGGCCTCAGCGGCCTGACGAGCAAGGGAGGAACCCCATGGACATGGTTCTTGGCATCGACGTCGGTGGCACGAGCATCAAGGTCGGCCTCTTCACCCCGGAGGGCGAGCTGCTCGAGGAGCGCAAGGTCCCCACGCCGGCGCTCGTGAACCCGACGGCCTACGAGGTGGTCACGGAGGCCATCACAAAGATGCTCGTCGCCCACGGCGCCACGTCGGAGGACGTCATCGCCTGCGGCCTGGACATTCCCGGCCCGGTGGCCGAGGACGGCACGGTCGGGTTCCTTGCCAACATCGAGCTCGACCCCGAGGGGCTCGTGGGCGCGCTGAACGCCGCGCTGCCCAACGCCACCATCGCCTTCGTCAACGACGCCAACGCCGCCGCCCTCGGCGAGATGTGGGCCGGCGTGGCCCAGGGCGTCTCCAGCTACGTGCTCATTGCGCTTGGCACCGGCGTGGGCGCGGGCGTGGTGGTCAACGGTCGGCTGGCGGCGGGCGCGTTCGGCTCCGGCGGCGAGATCGGCCACATGACCGTCAACTACGACGAGACGCTCGTCTGCGGCTGCGGCCGGCGCGGCTGCCTGGAGCAGTACGCCTCTGCCAAGGGCATCGTGCGCCTGTACCTGGAGGCCTGCGAGCGTCGCGGCGTCACGCCCGTGGAGGTCGAGCACGCCACCGACACCCTCTCCGTGTTCCGCGCGCTGGCCTCCGGCGACGAGTGCGCCAAGCTGGCCGTGGACGAGATGTGCGACTACCTGGCCCGCGTGATGGCGCAGGTCTCCTGCGTCGTCGACCCCGCGATGTACCTCATCGGCGGCGGCGTGGCGGGCGCCTTTGCCACCTTCGCCCCCGAGCTGCGCGAGCGCTTCCGCGCCTACGCGCTCAAGACCTGCCGTGACGTGCGCATCGAGGCCGCCGGGCTCGGCAACCAGGCTGCCATGTACGGCTGTGCCTACGAGGCGCTGAGGCTGCGCCAGGAGGCGGGCAACTAGGGCGTCGGGCAGAGGCTGGGCGGGTGGCGCGTCGGGCGTGGCTGCCTCTGGGGCGGCGACGCGTCGGTGCGTTACAAAATCAGGAAACCCTACCCGCTTTTGCCCTCCTTGTCCACCACCATTCCGTCAAACGGTGCTACTATTCCGTTGTTGTGCATGGGCGCGAAATACGGCGCAGGGTCGCCGGGTAAGGAGTCACGATGAGCGAGTTTGTTCCCGTCAGCAACGTTCTTCTCGACCAGTCCGCCTCTTCCGTGGACGAGGTTCTGCGCCTGCTGGCCAAGAAGGCCGTCGAGCTGGGCTTTGCTACCGATGCCGATGCCGTCTACGAGGCCTTCAAGGCTCGTGAGGCCGAGGGCACCACGGGCATGACGGGCGGCTTCGCCATCCCCCACGCCAAGAGCGACGCCATTTCCAAGGCCGGCATGATCGTGGTCAAGTTCACCGAGGGCATCGAGTGGGCCTCTATGGACGACACCCCGATTACCTGCGCCATTGCTATCCTGACCCCGGCCGCTGAGGCGGGCACCACCCACCTGCAGCTGCTCTCCAAGACCGCCGTCATGCTCATGAACGAGGGCTTCCGCTCCAACGTCCAGGGTGCGGCCAGCGCCGAGGAGATCGCCCGTCTCATCAACGAGGGGCTCGAGGAGGAGTAGCCTCGGCGCTTCTGCCTTCTTGGTTTTGACTGGCTGCGGGGCCCGGCGCGTGCCGTCGGGCCCCGTTTTTGTATGCGTGGCGCACGGGGTGCGACGTGCGAGGGTAGGGACGCCCCGTGGCCCTTGCTTGCGAATCGGGGGCTGTTGCAGCGCCGCACTAGCGCCGTGTCGCGCGTTGCTTAGAGATGGGCGGCCGTTGCAGCCTTCGGGCGCATGTCTGCTTACAAATTGAATCCTGTTACAGCCTGCGCATTTCCGCCCCGCCTCTCGAGGCGCCCCGGGGCGCAACAAGCTCGTTTTTCAAAGCGCAGAGGCCCCTTTTGCCTGCAACGATACGCGTTTCTAAAGCGCGAGGGCATGACGCCTCCGCATCAGCCCTCCTTTTCAAAGCACGAATTTGACGCGCGCTGCAACAGCCCAAAATCCCTAAGCGGGCACGCGCCCAAGAGCCGCAACACCCTCTGATTCCTAAGCGAAACCCGCTCCAGGCGCCGCAACAGCCCCAATCCCTAAGCAACCGTGAGCAGACGGTGCGGGCCCCAGTTCAAACGCGAACACACCCCAGACGCGCACGGGCCCGAAGGAGCGCAAGGAACTGCCGAGAAGAACGTCAAGCTCGGACGGCCCAGCGGGACGTACGTAAAGCGGCCCCGCGTGTTTGCACGCGGGGCCGCCCTCCGGTCGGTGCTGTCGGTGGAATCGCTCCAGCCGCAGGTTCTTCTCGCCTGCTAGGCCTTGTGGGAGGAGCCGAGGTTGTCCATGTGGCTGGCCACGATGGCGGTAATCTCCTCCATGCCCGGCTTGGCCGGCTTCTTGGGGTCGAAGGCCTCGGGGTTCTCGGCCATGTAGCCCATGAAGCCGCGCATGAAGGCCTGGCGGAGCTCGGTGGCGTAGTTCACCTTGCAGATGCCGTTGGCGATGGCCTCGGCGACCTGGTCGTCAGGCACGCCCGAGGTGCCGTGGAGCACCAGCGGGATGTCGAGGCGGCTGCGAATCTCCTTGAGGACGCCCTGCTCGATGTGTGGGGTGCCCTTGTAGACGCCGTGCGCGGTACCCACTCCCACGGCCAGGCTCGTGCAGCCGGTGCGCGCGACGAACTCCTCGGCCTCGTCCGGGTCGGTGTAGGGGTTCTCGCCCTCGACGGCCGGGCCGTCGTCCTCCTTGCCGCCGACCTTGCCGAGCTCGGCCTCCACGGGGATACCGAGCGGCGCGGCGACCTTGGTCACGGAGGCGGTCAGCGCGATGTTGTCCTCGAAGGGCACGTGGGAGCCGTCAATCATGACGGAGGTGTAGCCGGCGTGCATGGCCTGGACGCAGCGGTCGAAGCCGTCGCCGTGGTCGAGGTGGATGGCCACCGGCACGCTGGCGGCGTCCGCGGCGACCTTGCACATTGCGGCGAAGTAGTCGAGGTTGGCGTACTTCACGGTGCCGGGCGTGGTCTGCATGATGACGGGGGAGCGGCGCTCCTCGGCCGCCTTGATGACGGCCATGACGAACTCGAGGTTCTCGACGTTGAAGGCGCCGACGGCGTAGTGGCCCGCCTGGGCGTCGAGCAGCATCTCCTTGGTGGTGACGAGCATCCGGTCTCCCTTCGTTGCGGCGGGCGTCCCGCGGGTGCGCCCGGCCCTGGCCTCTGACACCGCCATTGTACGAGGTGCGGCTGGCGTTGAGCGGCGCGCGCCCGGCGACCGGCGCAGGGAAGCGAAAGCAAAGGCAGGCGGTCGGGTCGGGGCGTCGTGGGGCGGGGACTGGGCGCGGCGGCGCGGGAGGCGCTTAGGGATCGGGGGTTGTTGTGGTGCCTGGGGCGGGCTTCGCTTAGGGATAGAGGGTTGTTGCGGCGCGGCGCGGTGGCGCGGGTCGAGGTTCTTCTCGCCAACAGGGCGTTTGCCGGGGACGCGGGGTGGAGAGGGGAGATCTGTGTATCGGGGCCCGTAACAGTCCCGAATTTGTAAGCGTCGCGCGGACGAAGGCGCGCGTTCCGTCTGACTTGCCAAAAGGAAAGCAAAGAACATGTGATATTTTGTCTTAAAGAAAAGGAAAGGAAACACAATTCCGCCATATCTGCCGGCGAGAAAAACGGCCGGCGGCGAGAAGGGGCCGGCGGCAAGGGCACGCCGGCGAGGCACATCAACCGGCGAGAAGGACCGAAGCGACGGGCCAGCCGGCACGCCAGCCGGCGAGAAGGACCACGGAAACGGAGGCGCCATGCCGGACACGTCACCCGAGGAGCGGCGCGCGGCCATCCTCGCCATGCTCGACCGTGCTACGTCCGTGCAGGTCACGCAGCTCGCCGAGGCGTTCGGCGTCAGCCGCGTGACGGTGCGCGCGGACCTCGACGCCCTCGCGCGCGACGGCAAGCTGCGGCGCACCCACGGCGGCGCGATCTCGCTCTCCAAGACGCTCACCGTCTCCGTGCAGGACCGTCGCGTCAACGTGAACGTGGAGGCCAAGCGCTCCATCGCGCGGCTGGCGGCGCCCTTCGTGGAGGACGGCGACTCGGTGCTCGTGGACTCGGGCACCACGGCGCTCGAGCTCGTGCGCGCCATCTCGGGCCGGTCGGGCGTCACCGTGGTCACGGACGACTTCACGATCGCGGACTACGTTGACCGCTCCGCGCCCTCGCTCGACGTCATCATGCTCGGCGGCGGCCTGCGCAAGGGCCACCGCTACACGGCCGGGCCGCTCGCACTGCGCACGCTGGAGATGCTCCACCCCGACAAGGCGTTCGTGACGCCCACCTCCTACGTGCCCGGGCGCGGCCTCATGACCAACAACCAGGACATGGCCGAGCTCAAGCGCGCGTTTCTGTCCTGCGCGGGTCGGACCTTCGTGCTGATGGACCAGAGCAAGGTGGGCGCGCCGGGCCTGCTGTGGTTTGGCACGCTGTCCAGCGCGGAGGCCGTCGTCATGGACGCCGATCCCGGAGGCGTGGTGGCCGCCGACGCCGCCGAGCTGGGGTGTGACGTCATATACTGAGGAAAACCAAACCGTGGGACGGAGGGGCCGCATGGCCGTGAAGCTCATACTCTCAGACATCGACGCCACCATCCTGCCGACCGGCCAGCGCCAGGTCTCCGAGCGCACCCGGGAGGCCTTTCACGCGGCTTTGGCGGCGGGCCTTCACGTGGGCCCGGCGAGTGGCCGCGGCTACGCGTGGATTCCGGGCTTCTTCGGCGGGGACACGGCGTGCTGCTCCACGGCGCTCGCCACCAATGGCATGCAGGTCTACCTGGACGGCGAGAAGGTCCTCGAGAAGACCCTCGACGCGGGCGCGCTCGAGCGGGTGCGCCAGATCGCGGCGGAGACGCCGCACGCGGGCCTGCTGACGTTTCAGGAGGACGGCACGCCGCTTCTGGTCCAGGGCGCCCGCGAAGACCTGCGGCGCACCTTCTCAACCTACGCCGAGACGTGCGTGGAGGCGCCCGGCCTGCCGGACTTTCCGGTGGTCAAGGCCAACGTGTTCGACGGCGCGGGCCCTGCGGAGCACGCGGCGCTCGTGGCGCGCCTGAACGCGGAGGTCCCCGCCTTTGACGTGGACCTGGCGATGCCTACCTACTCCAACATCAACCCACACGGCTGGAACAAGGGCGCGGCGGTCACGTGGCTGCGCGAGCGCCTCGGCCTGGGCCGCGACGAGGTCGTGGTCTTTGGTGACGGCGACAACGACCTGCCGATGTTCGCGGTGGTGGACAACTCCGTCGCCGTGGCGGGCGCCACGCCCGAGGCCGCCGCCGCGGCCCGCTGGCACATCGGCGCCTGCGAGGACGATGCGGTCGCGGACGCGATCGAGGTGCTCGCGGCGGGCGGCTGGCCGTTCACGGAGTAGGTGGCCCCGGCGGGAGGTTCTTCTCGCCGAGCGGGGCGCGGGGACGTCGGTTCCGGTGCAGGTGCCGGAATCCCCGGGTTTGCGTGCTGCGCGGAAATCCGGGGGAGTGTGCGTTGAGAGTGCCGAATACGCCGCCTCTGTGCGTGGCGCCGCACACAGCCCCGCCGATTTCCGCGGCGATAACGCACGCCCCTGCCAAATCCCGCGCAGCGCACAAACCCGCCCCATCCGGCACCCCCGCCACCGGCCGAACCGCGCGGCCCCGCCGACCCCGCGGCCCTTATACTGGGCCCATGAGCGCGCCCACCGACATCGACCGGCCCCGCGTCCTCGTGGTGGAGGACGACCCCGCGCTCTCCGAGGTGGTCTGCACCTTCCTCGGGGACGAGGGCTACGCATGCGCGCCGGCCTTCTCTGGCACCGAGGCCCTGCTTGCGGCGGAACGAGCTGCCGAGAAGAACGAGCCCTATGACCTGGTGATCCTTGACCTGATGCTGCCCGGCGTCCCTGGCGAGGAGCTTCTTGGGCGGCTGCGCGCGGAGGGCGTGGCGGCGCCGGTGATCGTGACCTCGGCCAAGGGGGCGCTCTCGGACCGCGTGGGGGTGCTCCGCCTGGGCGCGAGCGACTACCTGGTCAAGCCGTTCGACCTCGAGGAGCTGCTCGCGCGCGTCGAGGTCCAGCTGCGTGGGCGCGCCGGGTCGCGCGGCGCCACGCTGCGCTTTGGCCGCTGGGAGCTCGACCCCGCGGCGCGCACGTTTTCCGTGGACGGCCGCCCGCTGCGCCTCACGCGCACCGAGTTCGACATCCTGGCGGCCCTTATGCGCGACCCGCGTCGCGTCTTCACCAAGCAGGCGCTCTTCGAGCTGGTGCGCCACGAGGAGGCACTCACCGACGAGCGCACCATCTCCACCCACGTGAGTAACCTGCGCTCAAAGCTGCGCGAAACCGGCACGGACGGCTACATCCAGACCGTCTGGGGCATCGGCTTCAAGCTGGGATGAGACAAAGGGACTGTCCCTTCATCTCATCTTGTCGAAGTCTTGTAGCTTTCTGGAACCTTTCTCAAAGTGCCCCTCGTACGCTGGAGTCAGACGACGAGAGGAGGGGCCATGGGCAGCACGACCTATGCCATCGAGACCACGCGTCTCACCAAGACCTTCTTGCACGGGAGGGTGCGCGCCGTGAGCGACGTGAGCCTGCGCGTGCCCGCCGGTGCCGTCTACGGCCTGGTGGGCAAGAACGGCGCGGGCAAGTCCACGCTGCTCAAGCTCGTCTCCGGGCTCATGAGGGCGGACCACGGCGAGGTCAGCGTGCTCGGCCGGCGGCTCGCGCCCGGTGAGTCTGACCCCCGGCTCGGCGTGCTCGTGGAGGCGCCCGCGGTCTACGGCCGGCTCGACGCCTTCGAGAACCTCATGAACCGCGCGCTCGTGCTCGGCCTGCCCGACCCCAAGGGTGCGTGCCGGGAGGCGCTCGACCTCGTGGGCCTTGACGCGCGCACGGCCGGGGACGGGCGCCCCCGCGCGCTCTGGCCCCGCGGCTCCTACGTCGACGACCTCTCCCGCGGCCAGCGCCAGCGACTCGGCGTGGCCCTGGCCCTGCTCGGCAGCCCGCAGGTCCTGCTGCTTGACGAGCCGCTCAACGGCATCGACCCCACGGGCGCCGCGGCCCTGAGGGACCTGCTCGCCCGGCTCAACCGGGAGCGCGGCGTCACCGTGGTCATAAGCTCGCACGTGCTCGCGCACCTGGAGCGCATCTGCACGCACTACGGCGTCCTGCGCGAGGGCTCCCTCGCATGCGAGCTCACGGCCGACGAGCTCGCGGACGCCTGCGTCACCCACCTCACGCTGCGCGTGGACGCGCCGGAGTGCGCGGTGGCGGCGCTCGCCGAGGAGCTTCCCGGCCTCACGGTGCGTGTGCTGCCGGACGGGGCGCTGCGCGTGAGCGCGCCGGGCGGCGGCGAGCCGGACCGCACGGTGCTCTCCCAGGTTCTTCTCGCCGCAGGCATCGCCGTGACGGAGCTCTCCGTGAGCGCGCCGGACCTGGAGGCCGAGCTCGTGAGCCTCATCGACGGCTCTGGCGAGAAGGACGCGCGCCCTGTCGGCGCGTCCGGCGACGGGAGGGGGTGAGCACCATGAGGGGCCTTGCCAACCAGCTGAGGGCCGCGCTCTACCTGCTCTCCCGTGACGCGTACACGAAGGGGGCCCTGGTCATTCCCGCGCTCCTGACGGCCGGTGGGGTCCTCGTGACGCTCCTGACGCGCCTCTGGGTGCCTGCCGGGACGAGCGCGGACATGGTGGTCGTCGTCACCGGCGCCGCGCCGTCCCTCCCGGTGCTCGACGCGGGCGTCGTCTTTGGGACGGGGTTTGCGATGATGGGGCTCGTCTCGCACGAGCTCGCCGCGGACGGGCGCCGCGCCTCCCTGCTCGGTGCACGCGGCCGCGCCGGTTACGTGGCCTCGCGCGTGATCGCCTCCGGGCTCCTTGCCGTGGTGCTTGGCGTGTGGTCGCTGCTGCTGACGCTTGTTTCGGCGGCGCTCACGGGGCAGGGCACCGGCGCCCTCTCGCCGTCCGAGCTTGCCGGCGCCTTCGTCACGCGCGTGCTCGTGGGCTGGGCGTACGCCGTGCTCTGCGCGCTCCTTGCGCAGCCCGGGCGCAGCGTGGGGATGACGATGCTCGTGGTCTGGCTCGTTACGGGCGGCGTCCTCGGGTACCTGCTGCTGATGGCGATCGCGATAGTGGGCGTCCTCACGCAGCTCTTTGTGATATTCGGCCTTGCCACGAGCCTTGGCCCCTACCTGCTGCACGCCGCGCTTGGCTCCGCGACGTTCGAGGTCGGTCCCTGCGTGGCGCTTCCGCTTGCCTACCTGGCGCTGTTTGCGGCAGCGTGGTACTGCCGCCTCCGGCGCGCGGACGCCTAGCCCGCCCGTGCCGAGACGCGCCGACGCCACGCGCCCGCCCACCAAAACCCGCCCGCCCAGACACTCCCGAAAGGAGCCTCCCATGAGAAACCACCTTCGCTCCGGGTTCTACCTGCTTGCTCGCAACCCCTACGTCTGGGTCTCGGTCGCCCTCATCGTCGCCCGCTGGGCCTGGGGCTTGGTGCGGGTGGCCCAGGGCGAGCTGAGCTTCGGCCTGCAGGACTCGATCCTGCGCGACAAGCTCGTGCTCCTGGTCTACGCATTCTCCGCCGCGGGCATCGCCGCCTTCGACCAGCGCGGACGCGCCCTGCGCTGCGCGTGCGAGGACAGGGGCGGCCGGGCCCGCTACATGGCCTCGCGCTTCGTGCTGGTCGCGGTGCTTGCGCTGGGACTCGTGGCGCTCTCGACGGCGCTTGACCTCGTGGGCGGCGCGCTCGTGCCCGGCGCCTCGCGCATCGTGGCCTCGCCGCAGATGCACGAGCCCGCGCGCCTGCTCGCAGGGGTCCTGACGGTGCTGGTGGGATGCGAGTTCACGTTCTTTGTCGGCACGCTCGTCAAGAGTCCCAGCGCCCTGCTCACCACGGCCCTGTGCGTCCTCGTCTGCCTGGGTGCGATGCTCCTTGCGGTGCTCGTGCCCGGCGCCGCGGGCCTCCTTGACGTCGTCACGCCCACCGCGGGCCTGCTGACGGGCATCGTGTTCCAGCCGCTCGCGGCCCTCATGCCGCTCGACCCGGCGCGGGCTTACCTCGTCCCGATCGTGTGGCTTGCGGCGCTCTTCGCCCTCTCCCGCCTCCTGCTGGCGAGAAGGACGGTGTGACGTGACGGCGCTTCTCGCCCTTGCGCTCGTCTGCGCCCTCGGCGCGCTCGCGTGGCTCGTCGCCCGCGGGCGCGCCCGCACGCGCGACCTGGCCCACCTGACGGAGCTGCTTGACCGCGCGGACGTCGCCCCGGCGGCCCGCTCCCGCCTGGAGTCGGCAGACCCGGCTGTGCGCGCCCTCGCCCGCGCCGTCGACCGCCGCCTCGACACGGAGCGCGAGCACAACCTCGCGCACCATGCCGCCGACGAGCGCTTCCGCGAGCAGCTCGCCGCGCTCAGCCACGACCTCCGCACGCCGCTTGCCGGCGCCCAGGGCTACCTGCAGCTTGCCCGCCGCACGACCGACGCCGCGCGTGCGGGGCACTTCCTCGCGGGCGCGGAGGACCGGCTCGCCACCATGCGCGCGCTCGTGGACGACCTCTTTGCCTACGCCCGTGCGGCCGACCCGTCCTTCTCGCCTAAGCTTGTGGCCTGTGACCTGCAGCTTGTCGTGACCGACGCGCTTGCCGCGCGCTACGGGGAGTTTTCCGAGCGCGGCTGGGAGCCACAGGTGGAGCTGGCCGACGCCGCGCCGGTGCTCGCCGCGCCCGACGCGCTCGACCGCATGGTGGCAAACCTGCTGGACAACGCCCTCGCGCACGGGTCGGGGGCGCCGCGCGTGCGTGTTGAGGGCGGGACGTTGACGGTGACGAACCCCATGACGCCCGAGGCCGCGGACCGGCTTGACCCCGCGCGGCTCACCGACCGCTTCTACCAGGGCGACCCCTCCCGAGGCGGGCAGGGGACGGGGCTCGGGCTTGCCGTGGCGCGCTCGCTGGCGGAGGCGTGTGGCGGCCGGCTGGACGTGGGCGTCACGCGCACCCCGCCGTGCTTCTCGGCCCGCCTCGAGCTGCGCGCGACCCCGTGACGGCCGGGGTACGTCGCCGCAGCCTTCGGGTACGTACACCCCACTCTCGGGTGCGTACACCCCACTCTCGGGTACGTACACTGTTCTGTCTTTGATGTTCTTCTCGTCACCTCATCTAGCTGCGGAAACGTTAAGTCGTCTGGCGAGAAGAACCTGGGAAAGTGTACGTACCCTTGGAGCGGGTGTACGTACCCCAAGGGGGGCGCGCCCCGCCGCGGTGCGCACCGCCGCGCGCCGCGCGTTACGCCACGCGCTCCACGCTCGTCTGCGCGCGCAGCTCCTCGGCCACAGTCATGTCGAAGTGGCCGGTGCTCGCGGTGAGGCAGTTGGCGGAGGCGCAGCTCATCGCGTAGGCAAGCTGGTCCTCCACGTTCATGCCGCGCGCCATGGCCACCGCGAAGGCGCCCACCATCGTGTCGCCGGAGCCCACGGGGTTCACCACCTCGATCTTGGGCGCGCGCCCGCGGAAGACGCCCTCGTCGCAGGCCATGACCGAGCCGTCCCCGCCAAGGGACACCACGACCTTCTCTATGCCGCGGGTCTCGTGGACCTCGCGCGCGGCCGCCACGATCTCGTCGATCGACTCCGGCTTGCGGCCGAGGATCGCGCAGATCTCGTCGGTGTTGGGCTTGATCATCGAGGGGCGCGCCGGCAGGCTCTCCACCAGCAGCGTGCCCGAGGTGTCCAGGATCGCCGGCTTGCCCGCGGCGCGCACGATGCCCACGAGCTCGCGGTAGATGCCCTCGCCTGTGCCGGCCGGCACGCTGCCGTTGAAGGTCACCACGTCCGCGCGCGCCGCCACCTCGGCGATCTTCTCCCGCATGGCGGCCACGTCGCCCTCCGTCACGGGGCGGCCCGGCTCCAGGAACTCGGTGGAGACGCCGCCCGGGTCCAGCACGTTCACGCAGCAGCGCGTCTCGGCCGCCACGTGGACGAAGTCGTGCGCGATGCCGTCTGCGTCCAGCAGCTCGCAGAGGAGCCGGCCGTTGTTGCCGCCCACAAAGCCGGTGGCCACCACGTCCTCCCCGCAGGTGGCCACCGCGCGGGCGGCGTTCATGCCCTTGCCGCCGGCGTTGTCGATGCAGGTGGCGACGCGCATCACGGTGCCGTCGACGAGCGGGCAGGCAAGCTGGTAGGCCTTGTCGATCGAGGCGTTGAGCGTGACGGTGGCGATCATGGGAGGCTCCTTCGCGGTTGGGTGCGGTCGGTCTGGCGACGCTGGCTGAAATCTTACCTGCCGGCCCCGCCCGAGGTTCTTCTCGCCACCGAGCGGACTGGCTTTCGGTTGCTTGCGTTTTTCGGGCCGACGGGCCTGCCCTGCGTATGGCATGCGCCCGTCTGCCTAACGGTTTCGTCACCTTGCGGCCGCGCTCCCCGGGGCCGCTCGCGCGCCCAGTATCATGGTGTTGCGTCCCCGGCGCACCCGGCACGTCCCGGGTGCCTCAGGACGCAGACGGCGAGAAGGACGGTGACGATGCGGCACAGGCTTCCCAGAGGCAGAAGGCGCAGGCGCGGGGTTCTTCTGGCCCTGCTGGTGACCGCGGTGCTCGCCGGGAGCGCGACGCTTGCCGGGGCCGCCGTGCTGCACGTGCGCCGCTTGGACCGCGTCTCGGGCACGGGGGCGGTCGCCCCGCCCGCCGTCGACGCCCGGCACCGCGAGGGGCGCTTTTCCACGAAGATCGAGTACGGGGCGCTCTTCTCGGCTGAGGGGCACCAGGTCTCCTCGATGGTGACCTGGGACGACGCGTGGTTCTTCCAGGACGCCTTCTCCTACAACCACGAGCTCGCCCACACCTGCGCGGTGCTCTCCGCCGTGGCCAACGCCGAGAGCGCCTACTACCAGCAGGGCTCCACCTCGCCCGCCTACGCCGAGCACGCCTTTGCGGCGCTCGGCTTTGACGAGGTGTGCACCGCCTCCTACCGCTACCGCAGCGAGGTCCTCGACGAGGTGCTCTCGGTGGTGGACGGCACCGACGTGGTTGCCTACACGTTGGCCACCAAGCGCGTCACGGACCCGGCCACGGGGGCGCAGAAGCTGCTCACGGTGGTCGTGGTGCGCGGCAGCTACGGCTCGGAGTGGCTCTCCAACATCAAGATCGAGGGCGAGAGCGAGCTCGCGGGCTCTGGCGCCGGCTCCGGGGACGAGCAGGACCATCTTGGCTTCACGCTCGCCGCCAACGAGATCGTGGCGGACCTCGAGCGGCGCGCCGCGGAGGCGGGGTCGGGGCTCGAGCGGACCTACCTCTTCTGCGGGCACAGCCGGGGAGGCGCGGTGGCCAACCTGCTGGCGAGCTACGCCGACGACGTCTCGGACGGCAGCCGTGCCATAGCCACGGCCGCGGACGTGCGCGCCTACACCTTCGCGACGCCCAACTGCACCTCGGCCACCGGCGCGCGCTTGGCGCGCTACGGCAACGTCTTCAACGTGCTCAACCCGTCAGACCTCGTGCCGGAGCTGCCGCTCTCCAGCTGGGGGTATACGCGCTACGGTTGCGACGTGTGGCTGCCGGGGGCGGGGGAGGCCGCCTTCGAGGCGCGGGTGGCCGCGTGCACGGCCTCCTACCAGGCGTCGATGGGCGTCGCGTGCCCGGCCGATCCGGACGACCGCCAGACCGTGGCGCGCTTCGTGGACGCGCTCGGCGCGCGCGTGGGCAGCCTGGACGAGCTCGTCTCGCCGGGCGGGCTTCTGGAGCTGGTCGGGGCGCTCTCGAGCGCGGGCGTGGACCCGGCGCGCCTCCTTGCGAGCCACTACCCCAACACCTACATCGCCTGGCTCGACGCCACCGACGCAGGGGATTTGAGGTTCTCGACGTTCTCGTAGGACCCGCCGCAAGCCTGTGCTACCATGTCGCAACAGGCGATGACGGAGAGGTTCGGGCGTCGCGTTGCCAGCGGACAAGAGATGGGGGTCACCGGCTGAGAGCCCCCTCCAAGGCAGAGGCCCGGAGTTCACTCCACCAGCCGCAACCTGAACGGCGCGAGGTTCTTCTCGTCCCCAGTAGGGAAGCCGTCGGCCCCACGGAACGGGGCGCAAAGAGCGGGCGCGCGGGGGAGACAGCCCACGCGCCAACCGAGGTGGTACCGCGGAGACTTCCGTCCTTGGGCAGCAGAGGCCCGGGGACGGTTTTTGTTTTGGAAAGGGGAACCGCATGTCGATGTCCGACGACCTCAAGTCAATTGAGGCGCAGGTGGCCAAGGGCGTGGCCGCCGCCGAGAGCATGGAGGCCCTCGAGGCCCTGCGCGTGTCCGTGCTTGGCAAGAAGGGCCAGCTCACGGCCATCATGCGCTCGATGGGCAAGCTGAGCCCTGAGGAGCGCCCGGCCATGGGCAAGCTCGCCAACACCGTGCGCGCCAACGTGGAGGCCGCGCTCAAGGCCCGCAAGGAGACGCTCTCCGCTGAGCTCATGGAGCGCAAGATGGCCGCCGACGCCTGCGACGTCACGCTGCCGGGCCGCCGGCTCAGCCCGGGCACCCAGCACCTCATCAGCCAGATCCGCGAGGAGGTCGAGGACATCTTCTGCGGCCTGGGCTACACCGTCGAGGACGGCCCCTACGTGGAGACCACCTGGTACAACTTCACCGCGCTCAACGCGCCGGAGGACCACCCCAGCCGCTCGGCCAAGGACACCTTCTACGTGGTGGACAACGCGCCCGGCTCGCTGCCCCACGCCGCCGAGTCCCACGTCCAGGGCGAGTCGGACGTCCTGCTGCGCACCCAGACCTCGGGCGTGCAGGTGCACGTGATGGAGCGACAGAAGCCGCCCATCTACATGATCTGCCCGGGCACGGTCTTCCGCCCGGACACTGCCGACGCCAACCACCTGCCGCAGTTCACCCAGATCGAGGGCCTGGTGGTGGACGAGGGCATCACCTTCGGCGACTTCAAGGGCACCATGGACTACTTCCTGCGCCAGGTCTTCGGCAAGGACCGCGCCACGCGCTACCGCCCGCACTTCTTCCCGTTCACCGAGCCCTCCTGTGAGGTCGACGTCTCCTGCGGCGTCTGCGGCGGCAAGGGCTGCCGCTTCTGCAAGGGCACCGGCTGGCTCGAGATCCTGGGCGCCGGCATGGTCGACCCCAACGTCTTCGAGTACTGTGGCATCGACCCCGAGAAGTACACCGGCTTTGCCTTCGGCATGGGCATCGAGCGCATCGCGTGCCTGCGCTACGACCTGCCCGACCTGCGCATGCTCATGACCGGCGACATGCGCTTCCTCAGCCAGTTCTAGGGTCTGCCCGCAAGTCTTAGGTTTTCTCGCGCGCAAAGGAGAAGAACATGCGCATCTCATATGAGTGGCTCAAGTCCATGGTGGACGTGCCCGACGACCCGGCCGAGCTCGTCGAGCAGCTCACCCGCACCGGCACCGAGGTCGAGGCCGTGGAGAAGGTCGGCGCCAACCTCGAGCACGTGGTCACGGCGCAGGTGGTGAGCAAGGTGGCCCACCCCAACTCCGACCACATGTGGCTCTGCCAGGTGTCTGTGGGCGACAAGAACGTGGACGAGCAGGGCAACCCCGTGCCGCTGCAGATCGTCTGCGGCGCCCAGAACTTCAACGAGGGCGACCACATCGTCTGCGCCATGATCGGCGCGGAGCTGCCCGGCGGCGTCAAGATCAAGAAGAGCAAGCTGCGCGGCATCGAGTCCTGCGGCATGAACTGCTCCGAGCGCGAGCTCGGCCTGGGCTCGGACCACGACGGCATCATGATCCTGCCGCCGGACGTCCCGGTGGGCATGGACTTCACCGAGTACCTGGGTACCTCCGACACCGTGATCGACTGCGAGATCACGCCCAACCGCCCGGACTGCCTCTCCATGACCGGCTTTGCCACGGAGGTGTCCGCGATCCTCGACGAGGAGACGCACATCGAGCTGCCCCAGCTCACCTCCACGAGCGGCCCCGACGCCTCCGAGCTCGTCGACGTGACGATCGCCGACCCCGAGCTCTGCAGCCGCTACACCGCCCGCGTGGTGCGCGGCGTCAAGATTGGCCCGTCGCCCGAGTGGCTGGCGCGCCGCGTGGCCGCTGCCGGCGGGCGCTCGATCAACAACGTGGTGGACGTCACCAACTACGTGATGTACCTCACGGGCCTGCCGATGCACGCCTTTGACCTGGGCACGCTCTCCGAGCGCGACGGCCGCCGCCACATCGTGGTGCGCGCCGCGCACGAGGGCGAGAAGCTCGTGACGCTTGACGGCCAGGAGCGCGAGCTCACGCCCGACATGGCGGTCATCTCCGACGACGGCGGCGTGGCCGTGGGCCTCGCCGGCGTCATGGGCGGCCTCGACTCCGAGATCACCGAGAAGACCACCGACGTCCTTCTCGAGGTGGCGAACTTCTCGGCCGGCCACATCTCGCGCACGAGCCGCAACCTCGACCTCATGAGCGAGGCCTCCATCCGCTACGAGCGCCAGGTGGACGGCACCGCCTGCGACCAGGTCTCGCAGATCGCGGCGGCCCTCTTCGAGCAGTGCTGCGGCGCCGAGGTCTGCCCGGGCGTCGTGGACGTCTACCCCGGCGAGGCCGACGACGCGCCGACGGTGATCCAGCTGCGCACCGCCCGCGTCCGCTCGCTCGCCGGCGCCCCGATTACCAACTCCTTCATCGCCAGCCGCCTGGAGCGCCTGGGGTGCGAGGTCAGGCGCAACGACGTCGAGCACTACGAGGTGGTCGCGCCGAGCAACCGTCCCGACCTCACGCGCGAGGTCGACCTCATCGAGGAGGTCGTGCGCCTGTGGGGTGAGGGCGACATCGCGCCGACGATCCCGGCCGCCCGCAACCACACCGGCGGCCTCACGCCGGAGCAGCGGCGCGTCCGCAAGGTGGGCGCGACCCTGCGCGCCTGCGGCCTCTCCGAGACCTCCACGTACTGCTTCGCCGCCCCGGACGACCTCTCCCGCCTGGGCATCCCCGAGACCGGCCGCGGCGTGCCGGTGAGGCTGCTGCGCCCGCTCGTGGCCGAGCAGTCCGAGATGCGCCGCGACCTGCTGCCGGGGCTTCTGCGCTCGGTGGCCTACAACCTCGACCACGGCGTCCCCAACGTGGCGCTCTACGAGGTCGGGCGCGTGTTCTTTGGCCACGAGAACAAGAGCCTTCCCGATGAGCCGAGCTACGCCTGCGGCGTGATGTGCGGCAAGCGGGCCGAGGACGCCTGGAACCAGCGCTTTGCCGACTACGACTTCTTTGACGCCAAGGGCGTGGTCGAGGAGCTTCTCGACGCCCTGCGCATCACCAAGGTCCGCTTCAAGGTGGCCGACCCCGAGCAGTACCCGTGGCTGCAGCCCGGCCGCGCCGCCGAGGTCGTGGCCGGCGGCGGTCAGCTCGTGGGCTGGGTGGGCAACGTCCACCCGCGCGGCCTGCGCGCGATGGGCGTGGACGCGCCGGTGGTGGCCTTCGAGCTCTCCCTGGCCGTGCTGCTGCGCCTGGCGCAGGACGAGCTGCCCTACCGCGACGTGCCGACGCTGCCCGGCGTGGACGTGGACCTGGCCATCGTGGTCGACGAGTCGGTGACGTGCGAGCAGCTCATGCAGCGCATCACCTCCGCGGGCGGCAAGCTGCTCTCCGACGTCCGCCTCTTCGACGTCTACCGTGACCCCGTGCGCGTGGGCGAGGGCAAGAAGTCCATGGCCTTCTCGCTGACCTACCGCGCGGCCGACCGCACCCTCACCTCCGAGGAGGTCGAGAAGGCGCACGCCAAGCTCGTGGCCAAGGTCTGCAAGTCCACCGGCGGCGAGGTTCGCTCCTAGCCAGAGGGGACGGCGGCAGCCAGGGACGGAGACGTCCAAGGGGAGAGACCCGTTTTGACTCATTTCGGCCCGGGGGCGCAGGCGCGTCCCCGGGCCGTGTCGTGCTAGCATATCCCCATGCCGAGCTGGAACATACATACCGCGCACGTCGAGCGGCTCCTTCGCGAGGAGGGGGCCGATGCCCTGGGCATCACCGACGTCAACGCGTTTCTGATGGGCAACTTCGTGCCGGACATCTATGTGGGCTACATGGTGCCGGACGCCACCTACCGCATCGACTACAAGCTCACCCACCTGGCCCTGCGCGAGCACATCCCCCTGCCGCGCGCCGACGAGTTCTGGGACTTCTACGTGACGGGCGGCCCGCAGCCCCCGAGCGACCTCACGCTCGGCGCGTGGGCGCACCTGGTGGCCGACCATGTCTACAACAAGCACACCCGCGCCTACCTGGAGCGCATTGGCATGCAGCCGGGCGAGGAGGCGCGCATCGGCAAGCAGTCGGACTTCGCGCTCTTCGGCCGGACGCTGGACATCTCGCTGGTGCCGCACGTCGACGAGGCCCTTCTCGCCCAGTGCGCGGGCTTCCCCCAGTACTCTATTGCCGAGAAGGACGTTCGTTCCGCGGTGGACGTCGCCTGCGGCATCGTGGAGCGCAACCGCACCGAGCACGTGACGGGCAAGCCAGACTATCAGCTGCTCACGGCCGAGTTCTTTGAGATGGCTCGCGCCGAGGCGCACGAGATCATCGTCTCCGGGCTCAGAGGGCGGCTGGGCGGTAGACAGGCATGCCTTGGGCGCTCTCCATCTCCGGGCAGCCTGGCTGGCCATCGGCGGGCCCGTGCCTAGGCTCTTGTCATCAGGTAACCGCGTCCCTCTTGTCCGAAGGGCGTAGGACGACGAGGGAATATCATGAAGACCGTCCAGAAGATGGGAGAGAGGAGACTGGATGAGAGCCGTTGCCTTTGACGTACGTCCCGACGAGCAGGACGAGTTTGCGCGGCAAGCGGAGCGCACGGACGTGGACGAGCTGGTCTGCCGCGCCGAGCCGCTCACCGCGGAGAACGCCTCGGAGGTCGACGGCTTTGACGCGGCCCTCGTCATCGGGATGGTCACCTATGACGAGGCCCTGCTCTCCGTTCTGGCCGCGCACGGGCTCCGCGTGCTGGTCACGCGCACCATCGGGATGGACCACATCGACCTGGACGCCGCCCGGCGCCTGGGCATCTCCGTCTCCAACTCCAGCTACGCCCCTGACAGCGTGGCCGACTTCACGCTGATGCTCATGCTCGTGGCGCTGCGCAAGTACAAGCAGATGGTCTACAGGCAAAACGTCAACGACTTCTCCCTGCCGGGACTCATGGGCCGCACGCTGGGGTCGCTCACGGTGGGCATCGTGGGGACGGGGGCGATTGGGTCGGCCGTGGCGCGGCGCCTTGCGGGCTTTGGCTCCACGATCCTTGCGTATGGCCACCACGAGTCCGATGCGGTGCGCTCGGTGGGGACCTACGTGCCGCTCGAGGAGCTGTACCGCCGCTCCGACGTGATCACCTACCACGTGCCGTCCACGCCCGAGAACGAGAACATGGTCTGCGACGAGACGCTCGCCCAGATGCGCGACGGAGTGGTGCTGGTTAACACGGCCCGCGCGAGCCTCATGGACGTCAACACGCTGATCTCCGGCATCGAGTGCGGAAAGATCGGTGCGCTGGCCATGGACGTCTTTGCCGGCGAGGACGGCATCTACCACAAGGCGCACGGCGTGGACATCATCGCCAACCGTGACATGGCCTACCTGCGGCAGTTCCCCAACACGGTGCTCACGCAGCACGTGGCGTTCTACACTCAGGAGGCCGTCAACGAGATGGTGAGCCACGCGGTCGACGCGGCGGTGCGCCTGGCGTAGCGGGGGGCTGCCTTGGGCACGGCTCTTCACGACGCCAGCCTCAGCCCGGGTGGCCCTCACCCGCAGCGCCCGACCTCCCGCCGACCGCTCGCGCGCAAGCGGAACGGGCGAGCGGCGCGCAGCTAGAATGGGAGGGTCGCAGACGCGCCGAGGAGAGGAGCCCCCATGAGCTGGTACGAGCCGTCCTTTGTCTATCAGGTGTACCCGCTGGGCCTGACCGGTGCCCCGCACGAGAACGACGGCGTGCTCGAGCATCGCATCCTCAAGCTCGTCGACGACGGCTGGATCGACCATGCCGCCAGGCTCGGAGCCACGTGCCTGCTGCTCAACCCGGTCTTCGAGTCCGACGCCCACGGCTACGACACGCGCGACTACACGCGCGTGGACTGTCGCCTCGGCACCAACGAGGACCTGCGCACGGTGGTGGACGCGGCGCATGCGGCGGGCATGAAGGTGCTGCTCGACGGCGTGTTCAACCACGTGGGCCGCGGCTTCTGGGCGCTGGCCGACGTGCGCGAGAAGCGCCAGGCGAGCCCCTACGCCGGCTGGTTCGAGATCGACTGGAACGGCAACAACCAGTACGACGACGGCTTCTCCTACACCTGCTGGGAGGGCGTGCCCTACCTGGTGAAGCTCAACCACTGGAGCGAGGACCTCAACAACTACCTGGCCGACGTCATTCGCGGCTGGGTGCGCGAGTTTGACGTGGACGGCCTGCGACTTGACGTCGCCTACTGCCTTGACCAGGGGTTCCTTCGTTTCCTGCGCAATGTTGCCAACCAGATCGGTGCCGAGCGCGGCGAGAAGTTCCTGCTGCTGGGCGAGACCATGTTCGGCGACTACAACCAGTGGATGGGCGACGACCTCTGCGACTCCGTGACCAACTACGAGGCCTACAAGGGCCTGTGGTCCTCGATGAACTCCGCCAACATGCACGAGATCGCTTACGCGTTGGAGCGTCAGAGCGGCAGCCAGCCCTGGGACCTCTACACCGGTCGTCACCTGCTCGACTTTGTGGACAACCACGACGTGCCGCGCATCGCCACCAAGCTCGACGACGACCGTCAGCTGCGACCGCTCTATGGCCTGCTCTTTGCGATGGCCGGCGTCCCCAGCGTCTACTACGGCTCCGAGTGGGGCATCGAGGGCGAGCAGAACTTCGGGGACTACGAGATCCGTCCCGCGCTCGACGCGCCGGAGTGGAACGACCTCACCGACTGGATCGCCGCGCTCGCCCGCGCCCGCGTCGCCAGCCCGGCCATCGTCTGGGGCGACTACGAGCAGCTTCAGTGCCAGCCGCTCCAGCTGGTGTTCCAGCGCAGCTATGGCGGCGGGGAGCACGGGGATGCCCAGCGCGTGATCGTGGCGATCAACGCGGGCGCCGAGACGACCGTGGCGCACTTCGACGCTCGGTGCGGCCGCGCGGTGGACCTCATCACCGGCGAGGAGCACGACTTTGGCGGCGGCTCCGAGCTTGCGCCCTTCTCGACCCACTACTGGCTCTGCGAGCGATGATACGAAAGGACAGTCCCTTCGTATCATTTGCGATGACCTTCTCGCCAGATGACGAGCTAGGCAGCTGTGCTTAGACTTTGCCGGCTGTTGCAGTCTCGTTGTCGTTTGATGCTTTGAAAGCGGAGGTTGTTGCAGACTGGGCCCGGGAGACCGCTTAGAGAACGTCGGCTGTTGCGCATGTCCAAGCGCAACAGCCGACGTTCTCTAAGCATTTCTCATGATAGAAAGACATTGTCGCAGCTCAGCAACGGCGCGCGTGAACGCATCTGCGTAACAGTCCACGTTTTCAAAGCGTCAAACGCTCACAGAGGCGCAACAGCCTCCCATTTCAAAGCACCCGCCTCCGAAGAGCTGCGCTGATCGTCCATTTGCAAGCATATCGCGCCACGTGCTACGCACCGCGGTTGCGTGCCGTCCGCCTGTCGGTCGTCCCAGCACGTTCCCGACGCCCAAAAGAGCCCCCGGTGCCGCATGGGCACCGGGGGCCAGGCAGATTGACGAGACTAGCGCAAAGCCTACTGGACCTGGGCCACCATGGCCATGTTGGTGGAGGTGGTGTAGTCGCCGAGGCGCGGAGAGGTCTGCGGGTCGCCGGCGGTGATGACCACGATGTCACCGGTGTCCGCGAGGTTGTTCTCCTTGGCGGTGGTCAGCGCGTTGTAGAGCGTCGCGGAGAGCGAGCCCTGCTCGACGGTGCGGTACGCGTAGACGCCCCAGTAGAAGCAGGTGCGACGGATGGTCTCCTCGCTCGGGGACATCGCGAACAGCGGCATCTTCGGGCGGAAGGTGGAGATCAGGCGCGCGGAGCGGCCGGAGTGGGTCGGCGCGAGAATGCACTTGGCGTTCACGCGGTCGGCCATCTCGAGCGCGGCGAAGCCGGTGGCGCCGTTGACGTTGCGGACGCCGCCGCGGTCGTGGTACTCCTTGCGCTCGGGCAGGTACTTCTCGGTCTCCTTGCAGATCTCGGACATGGTCTTCACGGCCTCGATCGGGTACTTGCCGGCAGCGGTCTCACCGGAGAGCATCACGCAGTCGGTGCCGTCGTAGATGGCGTTGGCGACGTCGGTGATCTCGGCACGCGTCGGGCGCGGGTTGCGCTGCATGGAGTCGAGCATCTGGGTGGCCGTGATGACCGGCTTGTAGTGCGCGTTGCACTTCTTGATGATGGTCTTCTGGATGTGCGGGACCTCGGCGGCCGGCACCTCCACGCCCAGGTCGCCACGGGCGACCATGATGCCGTCGGCGGCATGGAGGATCTCGTCGAAGTTCTTGACGCCCAGGGCGCTCTCGATCTTCGGGAAGATCTGCACGTTGGGCGCGCCCATCTCGACGCAGATCTTGCGGATCTCGTTGACGGCCTCGCCGTCGCGGATGAAGGAGGCGGCGATGGCGTCGATGCCCAGCTCGCAGCCAAACATGATGTCGGCGCGGTCCTGGGCGGTGACGGAGGGCAGGCCGATGTTCACGTTGGGGACGTTGACGCCCTTGTGCTCGCCGAGCTCGCCGCCGTTGGTGATCGTGCAGTAGATGTCGGTGCCGTCGACGTGGTCGACCTCAAGGCCGATCAGGCCGTCGTCAATCAGGATGACGGAGCCCTTCTCCACCTCGCTCGGGAGGTTCTTGTAGTCGAGCGAGAAGCGCTCGGGGGTGCCGATGACGTCGTCGTCGGTGGTGACAACGCAGGTCTTGCCCGTCTCCAGCATGACCTTCTGGCCGTCCTTGAGAAGGCCGGTGCGCACCTCGGGGCCCTTGGTGTCAAGCAGGATGGCCACGGGGATGGAGAGCTCCTCGGACAGGGCGCGGACGCGCTCGATGTTCTTGCGGTGGTACTCGTGGCTGCCGTGCGAGAAGTTGAAGCGCGCGACGTTCATGCCGTGAAGGATGAGCTGACGCAGCACCTCCTCGTCCTCGGTGGCGGGACCCATCGTGCAGACGATCTTGGTCTTCTTCTTAGTGAATGCCATCAATACCCTTTCCTCGAATGGCGATGGTCAGCGGCGACGCTAGGTCCTGTCCTAGCAGACGACGCTGCGGTCGACGAAGTCGGTGCCGTTGGCGTAGGCCTGCGCGTTGTCAAGGGTGACGCGGGCGATCTGGCCGAGGGCCTCGTGGGTGAAGAACGCCTGGTGGCTCGTCATGACGACGTTCGGGAACGAGCACAGGCGAGCGGTGACGGAGTCGATGACCTGGCCGGCGCGGTTCTGGTAGACGTTCGGGCCCTCCTCGTCGTAGACGTCGAGGCCGGCGGCGCCGATCTTGCCGGAGAGGATGCCGCGGATGAGCGCCTGGGTGTCAACGAGGCCGCCGCGGCCGGTGTTCACGAAGATCACGCCGTCCTTCATCTTGGCGATGGTCTCGTCGTTGATCATGTGGCGGCTCTCCTCGTTGAGGAAGGCGTGCAGCGAGATCAGGTCGGAGCGACGGTAGAGCTCGTCGTAGTCGACGTACTCGTCAATGACGTGCTCCTCGTCGACGAGCTTCTGGTTGGGGTAGAGGTCGGTGCCGAGGACCGTCATGCCGAAGCCCTTGCAGATGCGGCAGAGCGCGGCGCCGATGCGGCCGGTGCCGATGATGCCGGCGGTCTTGCCGTGCAGGGTCTCGCCGACCAGACCGTCAAGGGAGAAGTCGTTCTCGCGGACGCGGATGTAGCCCTTGCAGATGCGGCGGTTGGCGGCAAGCGCGAGGCCCATGGCGTGCTCGGCGATGGCCTCGGGCGAGTAGGCGGGGACGCGGGTGACCTTCATGCCGAGGTCCTTGGCCACGGCGACGTTCACGGCGTCGAAGCCGGCGCAGCGCATGAGGACGAGCTTCACGCCGAAGCCGGCCAGGATCTCGAGCGTCATGGCGCCGGCGTCGGCGTTGACGAAGGCGCAGACGGCGTCATAGCCGCGCGCGAGGGCGGCGGTCATGGGCGTGAGGTTGGTCTCGGTGAAGTCGATCTTGATGTCTGGGTAGTCGACGAGCTCCTTAGAGAACGAGGCCTTGTCATAGCTGGCGGTTCCGTAAAAAAGGATCTTCATGGAATGCGTCCTTTCCGTGTGCGCATATGCGCTCGAACAACCCTACAGGCCACAAGTTTAGCGCAGGCAAGAGAAAGGTAATGCCTCCGTTTGCCGATTATCGCTTGCTTTTTTCAGCGATTTGATAAAGACGCTCAAAAAACGGCGAGAAGAACCTCCCCCTGAGGCCCCGTGACGAGCCCTCTCGTTCTTCTCGCCGTGCCGTCGGCTTGGTCCGGGCGGGCCCGCGCCCGTCGTGTCGCTTGTCTGCGGCTCGTGGTGAGAAGGGGCATATCGGGTATGATTTGTCTGTTCTGTCAAAGGCCCGGCATGGCAGCCTTGGCGAGCCCTTGCCCCTCCTGGGGAATTATGATCGGGCGTCAACCTGCCGGGCTCAGAAGACCCAGGAGGGAAGAACTTGAAAGAGTACCTAGCGTCCAAGCAGGACGTGCTCGACGAGCTCTCGTCGAGCGAGGAGAGCGGCCTCACCTCTGCCGAGGCGTCCGCGCGCCTCTCTCAGTACGGGCTCAACGAGCTTGACAAGGAGGAGAAGACCCCGCTCTGGAAGCGCTTCTTCGAGCAGATGGCCGACCCGATGGTCATCATGCTCATCGTGGCGGCCGTCGTGTCCGCGGTGACCGGCATGATCCAGGGCGAGCCCGAGTGGGCGGACGTCGTCATCATCATGGCGGTCGTCATCATCAACTCGGTCCTCGGCGTCGTGCAGGAGGCCAAGTCCGAGCAGGCGCTCGAGGCACTGCAGCAGATGAGCGCCGCGCAGTCCAAGGTCATCCGTGACGGCAAGCTGGAGCACCTGCCGTCCGCCGAGCTCGTCCCCGGCGACATCGTCCTTCTCGAGGCCGGGGACTCCGTGCCCGCGGACTGCCGCATCCTGGAGAGCGCGTCCATGAAGATCGAGGAGGCGGCCCTCACCGGCGAGTCCGTGCCCGTGGAGAAGCACGTGGAGCCCATCGCGCTCGCCGCCGGCACCGATGACGTGCCCCTGGGCGACCGCAAGAACATGTGCTACATGGGCTCCACCGTGGTCTACGGCCGCGGCCGCGCCGTGGTGGCCGCCACCGGCATGAAGACCGAGATGGGCAAGATCGCCGGCGCCCTTACCGCCGCCAAGAAGGAGCTCACGCCGCTCCAGATGAAGCTCAACGAGCTTTCCGGCATCCTCACCAAGCTGGTGCTCGCCATCTGCGTGATCATCTTCGCGGTGGACATCGTGCGCCACTTCGGCGAGCTGGGCTCCCACCCCGAGATGATTCTCGACA
Organism: Olsenella profusa; assembly: GCF_016900315.1. Classification (GTDB taxonomy): domain Bacteria; phylum Actinomycetota; class Coriobacteriia; order Coriobacteriales; family Atopobiaceae; genus Thermophilibacter; species Thermophilibacter profusus_A. The sequence continues at coordinate 124,724 of NZ_JACSNQ010000002.1, read as the reverse complement.
CCTTCATGGTGGCCGTGTCGCTTGCCGTCGCCGCCATTCCCGAGGGCCTCGTGGCCGTGGTCACGATCGTGCTCTCCATGGGCGTGACCAAGATGGCGCGTCGCCAGGCCATCATCCGCAAGATGACGGCGGTCGAGACGCTCGGCTGCACGCAAGTCATCTGCTCGGACAAGACCGGCACGCTCACCCAGAACAAGATGACCGTTGTGAAGCACGTGGCCGCCGCCCCCGAGGAGAAGCTGCTCGCGGGGATGGCCCTGTGCTCCGACGCCAAGTGGGACGCCGAGAAGGGCGCCTCCGAGGGCGAGCCTACCGAGGCCGCGCTGGTCAACGACGCCGCTCAGGCGGGTATGACCGGACTCGACGTGGAGCACCCGCGTGTGGGCGAGGCGCCGTTCGACTCGAGCCGCAAGATGATGTCCGTGGTGGTCGAGGAGGCCGACGGCACCTACGAGCAGTACACCAAGGGTGCACCTGACGTGGTGGTGGGCCTGTGCACGCACGTCTACGAGGACGGCAAGGTCGTTCCGATGACCGAGGCGCGCCGTGCGGAGATCCTCGCGAGCAACAAGTCCATGGCCGACGAGGCCCTGCGCGTGCTTGCCCTGGCCAGTCGCACCTACACGGCGGTACCCGACGACTGCAGCCCCGAGGCGCTCGAGCACGACCTCACCTTCTGCGGTCTCTCCGGCATGATCGACCCGGAGCGTCCGGAGGTGGCCGCCGCCATCAAGGAGGCGCAGGGCGCCGGCGTGCGCACCGTCATGATCACGGGCGACCACATCGACACCGCCTTCGCCATCGCCAAGAACCTCGGCATCGCGACCGACCGCAGCCAGGCTATCACCGGCGCCGAGCTCGACAAGATGTCCGATGAGGAGCTTGACCGCAGCATCGAGAAGTACTGCGTCTACGCGCGCGTCCAGCCCGAGCACAAGACGCGCATCGTCGAGGCGTGGAAGTCCAAGGACAAGATCGTCGCCATGACCGGCGACGGCGTGAACGACGCGCCCTCCATCAAGCGTGCCGACATTGGCATCGGCATGGGCATCACCGGCACCGACGTCACCAAGAACGTCGCCGACATGGTCCTCGCTGACGACAACTTCGCCACCATCATCAGCGCGGTGGAGGAGGGTCGCAGGATCTACGACAACATCCGCAAGGTCATCCAGTTCCTGCTCTCCGCCAACATCGCCGAGGTGCTCTCGGTCTTCGTGGCCACGCTCGTAGGCTTCACGATCTTCCAGCCGGTGCAGCTGCTCTGGATTAACCTCATTACGGACTGCTTCCCGGCGCTGGCACTCGGCATGGAGGACGCCGAGGGCAACGTCATGAAGCGCAAGCCGCGCAACGCCACCGACGGCGTGTTCGCCGGCGGCATGGGCTTTGACATCACGTTCCAGGGCGTGATCATCACCGTGCTCGTGCTCGCCTCGTTCTTCGCGGGCATGGCCTTCCACAACAACGGCGTCATCGACCTCGCCGCGCTGGTCGACGGCCACCCCGACCCTGAGGGCGTCACGATGGCCTTCATCACGCTCTCCATGGTGGAGATTTTCCACTCGTTCAACATGCGCAGCCGCCGCGCGTCGCTCTTCTCCATGAAGAAGCAGAACAAGTGGCTCTGGGGTGCCGCCATCCTGGCCGCCGTGCTCACGGTGATTCCCGTCGAGGTCGACTTCCTCGCCAACGTCTTCGGCTTCATGACGCTCAACCCCGAGGCGCTGGTCACGGCCCTTGTCCTGGCGTTCCTCATTATCCCGATTATGGAGGTCTACAAGGCCATCATGCGCGCCGTGGAGAAGAACAGGGACTAGCTCCAATAGCCCCAACAAGTGAGAGTCTGGCCGGGCCCCGTGCGGACGCGTTCCGTGCGGGGCCCTCGCATGATGCGAAGGGACGGTCCCTTCGTATCGTCGCCGCCGCTCGGCTATACTGGCGGAGTCCAAAAGTCGCAACGGAAAGGGGCCCGTGGCCAAGCGCTCCCCAAAGAGACGGCGCAGCAGCCGGCAGGAGGCGATCACGCTTCCCGCCGTGTCCTCCCTGCGTGACCTGCCCGCCTTCGACGACCTGCGGGCAGACGAGGCGCAGCGTGCGGCCTTCGAGGGGTTTCTCGCCACGTCGGAGAACGCCGCCGAGATGCGGCTGGGCTTCGTGGTGCGGCTTGACCGCGGGTTTCCGTTGGTGGTGACCGCCGGCGACGCGTTTCGCGCCGAGCATGCCGTCTCCTTTGCCAAGCAGGACGCCGAGAAGGACGAGGGGCTGCTGCCAGCCGTGGGGGACTGCGTGGCCGTCCGTCGCGCCCCCGGCCACGACATGGGCGTCATCGAGCGCGTGCTGCCGCGACGCACGGCCTTTGCGCGCTGGCGCGGCCGCAGCCGCGGGGAGCGCCAGGTGCTTGCGGCCAACGTGGACACCATCCTGGTGGTGCAGGCGCTCGGCGCCGGCGACGTGCTGCTTGACCGGGTGGCGCGCTCCCTGGTGCTGGCCAACGACTGCGGAATCGAGCCGGTGGTGGTGCTCACCAAGGCGGACCGCTGCTCGGACGTGGAGCTTGAGCGCGACCTCGGGCGCGTGCGGCGCCTCGTGGGGGACGGCGTCCGCGTGGTGGTGACGTCGTCAGCCGCGGGGGAGGGGATGGACGAGGTGCGCGCCTGCGTGCCGGAGCGGACGTGCGCGATGATCCTCGGCGAGTCGGGCGCGGGCAAGTCCACCCTGCTCAACGCCCTTCTCGGTCACGAGGCGCTCGCCACCGGCGCGGTTCGCGAGCGCGACGACCGCGGGCGGCACACCACCGTGGCGCGCGTGATGGTTGCCCTGCCCGGGGGCGGGACCATCGCCGACGCCCCGGGCCTGAGGAGCCTGCCGCTGGTGGGACACGAGAGGGGCCTGTCCAAGACCTTTCCGGAGATCGCCGAGGCGGCTGCGCAGTGTCGCTTCAGGGACTGCACGCACGAGCACGAGCCGGGCTGCGCGGTGCGCGCCCACCATGACGCCGGTGCCATCTCCGACGAGCGCCTCGCCTGCTACCTGGCCCTGGCGCGGGAGATGCGCGCAAGCGCCCGCTCGCTTGACCCCGATGTGTCACTTTGATAAAAATACAACTAAAATGACAACATGTTGTGAAGAAGAGATGTATGAGAAGATTTGATTATTTCGAATCTTCGAGAATCCTCACAAAGTGATGAGCTGCACTCTTCCACAAGCTTGGAAGGCTTGTGGAAACTATCTGTCAGATTCCTGACCCGCTTTCTCAGAATTACACGTTAATCACTTCTCGCCAAGAGGAAAATGCCCTCACCAAGCCTTTATTGGGAGGCTGGGAGAAGGGGGCGACCGCCATGACACGTCGATTCAGACTCATCCTGTCCGGGTCGTGCGCGGTGCTTGCGGCGCTGTCCTGCCTCCTATACGGCCAGAGCGTGCGAGAGGAGGCAGACCGCGCCCGCGCCGAGGCGCTCGAGCGCTACGGGGGCGAGGTGGTGAGCCTCGTCGTGGCGACGGAGGGCATCGAGGCGGGGGAGACCATCGACCGCAGCAACGTGGCCGAGCGGGACTGGCTGGCCGACCTAGCGCCGTCCGACGCCGTGACGGGCATCGACTCCGTACTGGGGACGAAGGTGAGCGTACCGGTCGCCGCCGGCGTGCCGCTTACCGCGCTCAACTTCCGTGACGTGGAGGACGCGGTGGAGGTGCCCGCGGACCGCGTGGCACTTTCCCTGCCGGTGACGGGCGACCTGGTGCTGCCACCGGGGCTTTCGGCCGGCGCCAAGCTTGCCGCCTACGAGGCCTCGGACGAGAGGGTCCGCCTGCTTGCCGACGACCTGCTGGTTCTTGCTACCCCGCAGACGGGAGAGGGAATCTACGCGAGCGGGTCGCTCACCGTGGCCGTGGCGCCTGAGGAGGTGGCCGCGGTGCTTGCTGCAAGCGGGGAGGGCAGCCTGCGTCTTGCCCTGCCGGGAGACGAGGCTCTCAGCCTGGACGAGACGGCTCCGGCAGCTCCGACGGAGGTCCCGCCGGAGGACGCGGTGGCGCCCGATGGTGACGAGGGCCCTGACGAGGCTGGCGGGCAGGGCGGCTGGACGGAGGGGGACGCGGCCGCCCCCGAGGCTGCCACGTCAGAGGACGTGCCTGCCGCGGATGACGAGGAGGGGCCGGACGAATGAGCAGATGGGTAACGTTTTGTGCCGAGAAGGACCTCGGGGCGGTGAGGTCCGTGGTCGGCTCTCTGGACGCGGTTGGGACGCTCGATGCGGTCACGGGTGCCAACGAGCTGAGGGCCGTTGTCGCAGCGACGCGCCCGGGCGAGGTCGGGGCGGTCGTCGGTTCCGTTGCGGAGGGCGTGTCCGACATCAATCTCGCCGCCGCACTCGTCAATGACGGTAACGCCCGTTGTGTGGTTCTCGTCTGTCGCAAGGCCTCCGGTTCGTTGAGATCGCGCGCGAGGAGGGCCGGAATCGACCTTGTGGTGGACCTGGAGGATGTCGGGAGGGGCGTTGGCAAGCATGCCGAGGAGAGGACGCCGTCTCCGCCCGGCGATGGGGGTCGCTTGGCAGGAGGGGCCTCTCCGGCGTCCCGGGGGCCGGGGCTGACGGAAGGTCCTCTCGTTGGCGCGGCGCAGCCCGCGGCCGTCGGCTCGGACGGGCGGGGCGCCGCCCCGCCCGAACCCGCCTGCGTGGCAGAGGGTGACGACCACGCCCCGGTGCTGGTCCTCTCCTCAGGTCGTGGCGGGACGGGAAAGACGACGCTTGCCGCGTGCCTTGCCGCGACGGCGGCGCGGTGGGGCCTGCGAGTCTGCCTGGTCGACCTCGACCTCTCTTTCGGGAACGCATACGCGGCGTTCGGACTCTCGGGAACGCCTGACCTTGCCCTGCTCGCCCGAGCCAAGCAGGGTGCGGTGCCCGGGCTTCTCGGCAGGCTGTGCGTTGCGGCCGCGCCGGGCGTGAGCCTGTGCGGCCCCTGCGCCAGGCCCGAGACGGCCGAGCTCGCGGCACCTCGTGCGGGGGAGCTCATAGCGTGCGCCTCGCGCGAGACCGATCTCGTGGTGGTGGACACCTCCACCACCTACACGGATGCGGTTGCCCAGGCAGCGCAGGTGGCGGATCGTCTCATTCTCGTGGGGGACGGGCGCTCGGACTCCGTTGCCTCGCTTGCGCGCCTGAGTGGACTTGCCGTGCGACTTGGCGTGGCGCGCACGAGGATCGCCCGGCTGGAAAACCACGTTGACCCGCGGGATCGCGTGAACTTCGCATTGGCGAGGGCGGAGGTGGGGCTTGAGGCGGCACGGGTCTACCGCGTGAGCGAGGGTGGCGGTGAGGTGAGGGACCTTGTCGCCGCGGGACGGGTGCTGGAGCTTGTGGAGCCCGGCTACCCCTTTGCGGATTCAGTGGCCACGACGCTTGCGCAGCTTCTGGCCGAGCTTGGGAGGATTCCGGAGCATGACGAGGCCCAGCGGGCGCTCAAGGATGCGGGTGCGCGTCGACATCGGGGGATTTTTGGGCTGAGACGGGAGGCGAGGTAGTCATGTCGGTGCTCGAGCGGGTGAGGGAGGTCGAGGCCGCACACGGGCCTGCCGTGCGAACGGACGTCGCCGACCCTCGCGCGGCACGCGAGGGGCTCAAGGCTTCGCTCGTGGAGCGTCTTGGGCTCGCGACCATCGCGGGCATGCTCCAGGACGAGGACGTGCCCCAGGCTCGCGCAGAGCTGCGCGTGGTGCTTGAGGCGATTCTCAACACGCGGGGGGACGGTGCTCCGGTGGGCGAGGAGCGGGAGACCCTGCTGCGGCAGGTCACGGACGAAGTCTGTGGCTTGGGTCCCATTCAGCCGCTGCTTGAGGACGACCAGATAACCGAGGTGATGATCAACGGCTGTGGCGCGCTCTTCTACGAGCGCAAGGGCGAGATCCACCCCGCCGACGCGGTCTTTGACTCCCCCGAGCAGATCATGATCGTGATGGACCGCATCCTTGCGCCGCTCGGGCGGCGCCTGGACCGCTCGAGCCCCATCGTGAGCGCGCGCCTGCCCAACGGGGACCGCGTGAACGCGGTGGCGGCGCCCATAGCCATTGACGGGCCTGCGGTGACCATTCGCAAGTTCTCCGACCGCATCCGCACGCTCGGGAAGCTCGTGGAGCTGGGATCGCTTCCGGGATGGTATGCCACGCTGCTCTCCTGGGCCGTGCGTGCGCGTCGCTCCATTGCTGTGGCGGGTGGCACGGGGTCAGGGAAGACCACGCTCCTCAACGCCCTCTCCTGCGAGATTCCCCTCGGCGAGCGCATCGTGACCATCGAGGACTCTGCCGAGCTGCGCTTTGACGCACATCCCGACGTGGTGCGTCTGGAGGCGCGAGACAGCTCCATCGAGGGGTCGGGCGAGGTGACGATTCGCGACCTCGTGAAGAACGCGCTGCGCATGAGGCCGGACCGCATCGTGGTGGGCGAGGTGCGCGGAGGGGAGGCCATAGATATGCTCAACGCCCTGAGCACCGGTCATGACGGATCGCTGACCACGCTCCATGCCGGTAGCGCGGAGGAGGCGGTCATGAGGCTCGTGCTGATGGCGCGCTTTGGGATGGATCTCCCCACCGACCTCATAGAGGGGCAGATAGCCCTGGCCATAGACCTCATCGTGGTGATGCGCCGTCTTGCGGACGGCTCTCGGTTCGTGACGTCGCTGACCGAGGTCTCGCGTGGGCGGGACGGTGGCGTGCTGCTGGAGGAGTGCGTCGACTTTGACGCCGCCACGCGCTCGTGGAGGCTTGTGCGCGAGCCGCGGCTTGTTGCCGCTGCCGTGGAGGCGGGCGTGCTTGGTGCAGGGGAGGTGGACGCATGGCGCTCATGCTGCTCATAGGGGCCGCCGCTTCGGCGGGAGCCTCGGTGTTCGTGCTGGCCGGCATCGGCGTTCCCGGGCCCGCGGCCTCCATGTCTAGCCATGTTGGGAGACTTGTGCGGCGAGTCGTCAGGGGGAGCGTGCTCCTGGGGAGGCTGCGTTCGGTGGCGTGGGTCTCCGGGCACGCGCCCGTTCGGGAGCTTGCCGACGAGCTTGCCCACTCCCTTGCTCCATATGGGATCGCGCTGGACACGCGCCCAGCCGTCGCGGTGCTCCTCTGCTGCCTGGCTGCCATCACGCTTGGTGCGGGGGCGCTCTTCGCCTCGCCGGTTGCGGGCGTTGCCAGCGGGGCCGTTGTCGCGGGGTCTCTCCTCGGACGCGAGCTCGCACGCAGGCAGCGGAGGCGTCGCGAGGTCGCCGACGCGATGCCGGGGATCTACCGCACCCTCTCCGTGGCGCTGGGCTCGGGCCAGACGCTCGCCCAGGCGGTCGACTACGTGGGTTCGCACGAGCGCGGGCCTGCTGCCGGAGTGTTCGCTCGCATGTCCTTGCGCCTGCGCTGCGGCGTCTCGACAGAGGACGCCGTCGGCCTGCTAGCGCGTGAGCTCAAGACGCCGGGCGCGGGGCTTCTTGCCACGGCTCTCGTCATATCCCATCGTACGGGGAGCCCGCTTCGCGAGCTGCTCATGCGGTCGGCCGCCCTCGCCGAGCGCCAGGGCGAGTTCGAGCGGCTGCTGAGCGTCAAGACGGCACAGGTGAGGCTTTCGGTGAGGATCGTGTGCCTGCTGCCCGCAGTCATGATCGCGGTGCTCGCGCTCATATCGCCTGACTTCCAGGAGGGCCTGCTCACGCCGACGGGCCTGGGCTGCGTGGCACTTGCGGCCCTGCTTGACGGCGTGGCCCTACTGATCATTCGGCGCTTTCTGAGAGGGGTGCTCTGATGGATGCCTCGTCCCTCGCGTTGATCGGGGCGTCGTCCCTTGCGGCGGCTGGCACGGCCCTTGCGCTGGGTGGCCGTCCGCTGAGGCTGCGCTACCGAGGCATGTCTTCGCTATCTGGCGTGTACGAGCTCGTGACGCGCCTGCCCGTCGTACGGCGCGCGCGGCGACGGGAGGAGCTTGCGCGGCGGCGCGCGGCCTGTCTCGGTGAGCTGCCGGCGCTTCTCGACGTAGTCACGCTCGGGCTGTCGGCAGGCCTCTCCTTTGACGCGTCGCTGGAGCTCTACTGCGAGCGGTACCAGACCGAGCTCGCCCGCGCCTTTTCAGAGGCGATGCTCAGCTGGCGGATTGGGGTGCGCAGTCGTGAGTCGGCGCTCTGGCAGCTGGCTGACGAGCTGGGCGTCTCGGCGCTCAGACGCTTTGCCTCGGTGGTTGGGGAGGCGCTGGCCTTCGGTACGCCGCTTGCCGCGGCGCTCGAGCGCCAGGCCCGGGTGATCCGCAGCGAGCAGCGCTCTCAGGTGGAGGAGGAGATCGAGCGCGTGCCGGTGAAGATGCTCATTCCCCTCGGGACGCTCATCGTCCCGGCGATGTTTCTGGCGATTCTCGGCCCGCTGCTTGGGTCGGCAATGGTTTTTGGCTAGTGGGAGGCCAGGAGAAAGGAGCAGAGATGAGGGCTGTGGCGAGAAGGGCGGAGGGGCCGTGGACATGGGCGGGGAGGCTACTGTGCGACAGGGCCGGTCAGGGGACGACGGAGTACGCGATTCTCGTGGGCGTGCTCGTCGTCATAGCCATTGTGGCCATCCTGGCGTTTCGGGAGCGTGTCTCTGAGCTGTGGGATGCCATCGCGAACGGGATCAACTCGCTGTGAGGGGCGTGTCGTGAGGCGGCGGCCACTTCCCGTTGCCGCGGTGCTCGCGTGCTCGGTGGGCCTTGCGCTGCTCTTGGCCCTTGCGGTCATCGGTCTGGGGGCGAGTGGCACGGGCCCTCCCGCGGACACGTCGCCGCGTGCCGAGGCATCGCACGAGGAAGACACGGCGCTGACTGTGGGGGAGCTGGTCTCTTCGTCAGGCGTGCGCCGACGGGAGAGCGAGCTTGGCGTGACCGAGGAGGCCGCCCACGTGCTTGAGGAGCGCCGCGCTGCGGGCGACTGCGTGGTCACGTGGTCGGGATATCTGGATCTTGCAGGAAGGACCTGGGGATGCGTGCTGCAGGGAAGCGGTTGGGTCGAGCTCGCCGTCGTACGGGAGGGGCCCGGGGGAGACGGCAGCGAGGTCGTGACGCTTGTCATGGACGAGGAGGACGTCGAGGCGCGGGTTGGAGGCGACTGAGGCTTCGGGCGGTCCCGTTCGGGGCCCGTGGGGAGGTTGGCCAGTCGACCGTCGAGTACCTGCTGGTGCTCGGTGCGTTTCTCGCCGCCGTCCTGGCGCTCGGGGCCCTCTGGCATGCCGCACGTGACGGGGCACTCGTGGGACTGGCCACGCGGGCCGCCTCGCATGGCCTCGGGCAGGGGAGCGTCCCTTTGCTCAAGGATGTTCTGGGGTTCTGAGATGAAGGCGATCGGGGGTAGGCGAGGACAGATGAGCGTTGAGGCGGCAGCCCTTCTGCCTGTTGCCCTCACGCTTGTCGCCCTTCTCGTTCAGCCGGCATGCGTGCTCTACACGAGGTCGGTGATGGACGCGGCCGCGGGCGAGCTCGTAAGGCTTGCCTCCACCTCACGCGGCTCTGACGAAGACCTGCGCGCCTATGCGCTGCGACGTCTTGCGGCAGTGCCGGAGGTATCGGTCTTTCACGTTGGGGGGTCTCAGGCGTGGGACGTGGTCGTGGAGGGTCCGGACGACGCGGGGCACGTCACGGCGACGATCGAGGGGCGCGTACGTCCCCTGCCCCTTCTGGGGTCCGTGGTCTATGCGCTCGGGCGGGCGGACGGACAGGACGTGGTGGTGCGCGCCGAGGCTGCTCTCGACGTGCGAGCGAGCTGGGTTGGAGGGAGCTATGAGGACTGGGTCAGCATCTGGGGCTGAGCGCGGCGGCAGGAGGCGCCGCCTACGCGTCCCCGTGCGTCGTCGTGGGGGCGCGGCCTGCGGGCTGAGCGCCTTCCGGGACGATGAGGGGGGCTTCACCACGGTGGCGGTTGCCATCTCGCTGCTGCTGAGCCTGACGCTTGTGTTTTCCGCGGCGTCCGCGGGATGGGTCGCGGCGCGCTCGTCCGAGGTTCAGCGCGTGGCTGACGCCACGGCTCTGGCGGGGCAGAACGTCGTGGCGTCCTTCTCGACGATCGTCCAGGTTCTCGATGCCTGCCTGCTCAGCATGGGGCTCACGGGCATCGTGACCTACGGCGCGGGGCTCGTGGTCTCGTGCGTGCCAGGGCTTGGCGCGACGGGTGCGGAGCTGTGCGCGACGGGCGGTCGGGTCCTCGAGGCCCGCCGCAGCTTCGCCCGGTCCGCAGCGACCGGCGTGCAGAGGCTCGAGGCGACGCTCCCCCTGATCATGGTGGCGAACTCCGCCTCCTGCGTGGCTGCCAACTCGTCCGAGGGAACGCCGTACACGGGCTGCGCGCTGCCGTTTCCGGCCACGTCGGCGTCGGACTTCTCGGCGTTGACGTCGGAGGTGGACGACGGGGCGCTCTCCGAGGTCTCAGGGGAGCTCCGGGAGGCCTCCGAGGAGGCTCGCCAGGCACGCGAACGTGCCGACGAGGCGCTCGAGCGCGGATGGGAGGCGGACTGCGGCGCCAGGCCCTACTGCCTGCGTGAGCGCGCCGCGTCCCTTGCGGGGCTCTCCGAATCTCAGAATCCGGACTACCCCGCTCCGGACGGTTGGACGTTCGGCGCGCCGCTCTCCCGGGCGCGAGCCTACTATGCCGCGCGTCTTGCTGCGGAACGGCCGCAGGGGGAGGGCGCCGAGGCCCTTACGGACTCCGCTTGCCGAAGGGCCTTCTACGACTACGCGCTTTCCGAGGTGCGGTCTGGTTCCTACAGGGAGCTCCCGGACGGAGCGGTGAGCATCGACCTGCCCCGGCTGCCCAGGAATGCCGACGAGACCCGGGCGACGCGACTCTACACGACGTCGGACTGGCCCTGCACCATCGAGGGCGGCGGTCGTACCCTGCACTGCTCCCTGGAGTGCCCGGGAGCCCTGGGTGCCGTGTCGGGCATGGCCTCCCTCGCCGAGGTGGAGTCCGGAGGCGTCCTCGAATGTCCCGTCTGCCAGATGAGCGTTACCGAGCTGGGTCGCGTGGCGTCCGCCTCGACCTCCATCAGCAACGGGTTCGAGCACCACTGGCGTGATGTCGTGGACGCCGCGGAGGACTACGAGGTGGCCCGATCCGAGCTCGCTGTCGCCGAGGCCCGCACGCGCGAGCTTGCCGAACAGGGGGCGGACTCGTTCGCGGAGGCGCTTGACCAGCTGTCCCTCACGCGCCCCACGCTCTGCCCGCCGGGCGCCTGGGGATGCGTTGCGGTCGTGGCCCGCGCCGAGGGCGAGTCCGTCCCAACGGAGCTGACGGGCTCGTTTCTCTCCTCGGCGGAACTGCCTGCGGGCGCCGCGGCGTCGGCGGCGGTTCTTGCCCCCGACGAGTCCACGGAGGAGAACAACGTGCTCTCGAGCTTCTTTGACGCGCTCGGCACGGGAGACTCCGTGCTCGGAGGCATGGCTGATGGCGTGCTTGAGCTCTGGGGCGACCTGCTCATGGGCTATGGCTCTGCGTATGGCGACGTCTCCGACGTCGCGGGTAGGTTTCTTGACGGTCTGGACGGCGTTCTCGGGGGCAGCGTGGGGTCGTGGCTGCGCGGGCGCCTCAAGGCGATCATGGAGGACGCCGGTCTTGCGCCGGTTGACCTGCGCCTGAGGAAGCCGGTGCTGACCAACACGCAGGACGTGCTGGACAGGGGAGGGTTCGAGCAGGCCTCGGTGGTGCGCGAACTGGTGGCGCTCCTCCCGGACTCCCCCTCTGCACATGACTTTGCCACGGCGGCGGGCCTGCGCCTCGTTGACGAGGTCGGCGATGCCAGGTTTACGGTCGCCGAGCTCCCCCTTCCGGGGACGGGCGTCTCGATTCCGCTGACCGTGGACCTCGCGAGGCTTGGTGAGGCGGCATGAGCGACGTGGCGAGAAGGACGTGCGGACGTCCGGCCCTCGTGCCTTTTCCGCTGGCGTCTCTGGCCCGGGGGTACGGCGGGCAGATGACCGTTGAGCTCGCAGTGCTCACGCCCGTGGTCATCGTGGTGGGGCTCGTGGTGCTCAACCTGATGTGGTTCGTGGACGCGTGCGCCGCCTTCGATCAGGCGGCCCTCGACGCCGTGGTGGCCCACGGCGTGGCGCCGGCCGGGGAGCAGAGCCAGCGGGGGGCGGTGGAGGGGGTGCGCACGGCGCTCTCCGAGGCTCTGGAGCGCGAGGGGTGCGAGGTCGAGGTGCGTGCCGAGCCGGTTGGCGAGGACGCGGGAGAGGCTGCGTTCGTGATCTCGCCGCTGCTCACGCGTTATGTCTGTACGCTCACCTATCGCCCATGGCCCCGCCTGGTCAGAATGCCGGGCGTCACGTACGAGGCCCCGCTCGCCCTGCGACACGAGCGCGCGCTCGTCGTGGACCGTTACCGGCCGGGCGTGGTGGTGTGAGATGCGCTGTCTGGTGAGGCTTGTCTCAGACGAGCACCCCGAGAGCCCCCTTCTGCTGAGGGTGCTCGGCAGCTGGGCGGAGCGCCTGAGGGGGTTGATCGGGACGGGGCCTGACGCCGAGGGGGTGCTGCTCGTGCGTTGTGCGTCCATCCACACGTTTGGGATGCGCTATCCCATCGACGTGGCCTTTGTGGGGGAGCGCGGCGAGGTCCTTAGAGTGTGTCGCTCACTCGGCCCGCGCGGGGGAGCCTCGTGCCATGGGGCTCGATGCGTGATTGAGCGACCCGCGTGCGAGGGAGCGTGGGTGGAGGAGGGGGAGCATCTGTGGGTGGCCTCCGTCACGGCCGAGGCGCTGGGGACGTGAGCCTGGTGGAGAGGCGTTGGCGTCCCCCACGTTCGAGAGGCCGATGACCCCGTGCGTGACGTGGCGTCGGCGGCAGAAGGTCTTGGAAAGGGGAGAAGGACATGAGCGATATCGAAGGGCACGGGGGCTCGTACCAGACGAAGGTCTGCCCTCGGTGCGGGGCGGAGCTCTACGCGGACATGGACGTCTGCTATGGCTGTCTGTATGACTTCTCGCGGGACGCGTCTCGTCGTGCGGTGCCGGAGCTTCCGCTGCCGGCGCAATCGCCGCATGGGGACACCGTCGACCTCTCTGCGGCCGCAGTGGTGGTCCCTCATGCCAGGGAGGTGGGGATGCTCGTGCGCACGTCGTCGGTCGACCTGTGGGTTCCCGTAGGGGAGGAGGGCGTCACCGTAGGCCGATCCCCGGAAAACGACGTGGTGCTTCACTCGCCGGCGGTCTCCCATCGGCATCTGCGCCTCGTCCCCACGCCCGACGGCATGGAGGTCTGCGACCTCGGCTCCACCAATCCGGCGCGGTATCGCGGAAGGGAGGTGCGTGAGCGCGTCGTCGCCACCTACGGGGACTCGCTTGACGTCTGCGGCTGCGTCCTCACCATGACCGGGCCCGCTCCCGCCCGCCCCTGACTCCGACGAGGCCTGCGGGCGGGTGAAGGAAGGGGCTCGGGGGCGGTGCCGCTGTCGCGATGGGGCGCGTCCGCGCCCTCTGCTATGCTTGCAGGCAGCTTTGACGTCCGTGCGTCCGCCGTCCCAGCCTCGGAGGCAGCTCATGAGTGCCAGACCGCCCTTCCGCCGACGTCCTCCGGCGCTTCTCGCAGCGCTGTTCGTTGCCGTCGCAGCCCTACTTGCCGTGCCGTCGCCCGCCCATGCGGACGACTATCAGATATCGGACGTGAGCATTGACGCCACGGTCACCTCGGATGGCACGCTGCAGGTGGTGGAGACGCGAACCTTCGACTTTGACGGCAGCTTCAACGGCGTCTACTGGCGCATTCCCACCGGCCACAACGAGAGCAACGGCCAGGACGTCGAGGTGACGCTGCTCTATGCGGGAGAGGGGGACCCCGACAGCCTCACGCCCTTCGAAGAGTCAGACTCCGGGCTTGACGGCACCTACGAGCTCTCCGGGCAGGGGGGCGACGTCGTACAGGTCAAGCTCTTTGCGCCCCACGAGGACCAGGCAGTCTCGTTCACGATCGCCTACGAGGCCACGGGCATCGTCACGCGCTGGCAGGACACCGGCGAGCTCTACTGGAAGTTCGTCTCGGACGGCTGGGACGTGGAGTCGCAGGACGTGACGTGCGTGCTGCACCTGCCGGTGCCCGCGGGGGAGTTCGTGACCCCGGGGGACAACGTGCGCGCCTGGGGCCACGGCCCGCTTGACTCCGCGGTGTCCTTTGACGGCAACGACGTCCGCTTTGTCGTGCCGGGCGTGGGCACCGACGAGTTCGCGGAGATGCGCGTGACCTTCCCGACGTCCTGGGTGGCCGGCCTGGAGGAGACGCCCGCCCCGCGCCTTGACGCGATCCTCTCCGAGGAGCGGCAGTGGGCCGACGAGGCCAACGCCGCCCGTGCCCGCGCCCGTGTGCTCTACTTCGGGGCCATTGTCGTGGCTGCCGCGTTTGCGGTGGGTGCCGTTGTCTATGCGCTGGTGTGTCGCGCACGCTACCGGCACGACTTCACCCCGCGCTTCTCGGACGCCTACTTCCGCGACGTGCCGACCGCCGACCACCCCGCCGTGCTCGGCGCGCTGGCAAACGGCGGCAGCGTCGAGTCCAAGGAGCTCACGGCCACGCTCATGCGCCTTACCGACGAGGGCTACGTCCGTCTGGACAAGGTGACCTCGCGCCACAAGGGCCTGCTCGGCGAGAAGACCGAGGAGGACTACCGCCTCACCAAGCTGCGCGACGTCCCCGACCCGTCCGACGAGGCGGGACCGGTTGTGCGCACCGGTCTCAAGATCGACCAGGCCGCCCTGCGCCTGCTCTTTGGCAGGGCCGCCGGCAAGAGGGACGAGGAGGGCGCGAGCCTATGCTTCTCGGAGCTCGAGGACTACGCCAAGCGGCACCCGCAGGCCTACTCGGATGCCTACGACGTCTGGAAGGGCGCGGTCGAGGGCGCCTGCCTGGAGCGGTTCGCGGGCTCGGGCGAGCGCGTGCGCGGAAAGCTCCTGATCCAGGTCCTGTGCGGGGCGGACGTGGTCGTGCTCGGCGCGGGTGCGCTCATCCTGGCCATCGCGGAGGCGCCCATCTACGTGATCGTCATCCTGGCCGGGATGCTTCTGGCGGTCTGTGCGCTCCTGGCATGGGTGGCGAGCTCCATGAAGGACCTCAACCGCGAGGCCGTCGAGGTGCGCGCGCAGCTGGACGCGCTTCGACGCTGGCTGCGTGAGTTCACGCGCCTGGAGGAGGCCGTGCCCGAGGACGTGGTGCTGTGGAACCGGCTGCTCGTGATGGCCGTGGTGCTCGGCGTGGCCGACGAGGTGGTCGAGCAGCTCAAGGTGGCGCTGCCGCAGATGCTCGAGGACCCCTGCCTCATGCCCACCTACGGCTGGTTCTACTGGTACGGCATGGGCTCGCGGCGTCCCGTGGACGCCTTCTCCGAGCGTGTGGACTCCGCCCACCACGTCTCCGCGGCGGCGCTCGCCGGGACCTCTGCGAGCTCGGTCGGCGGCGGGGGAGGCGGCTTCTCCGGCGGCGGTGGCGGCGGCTTTGGCGGTGGCGGCGGGGGAGGCGCCTTCTAGCCGCGTTGCCCCGCTGGCTTGCGTCCGCGTGCCGCCCCCGTCATGGGGCTCCACCCATCGCGTCAAAAAAAGTCTTTGACACGGCGGGTGAGTTTGATATAGTAATTCCCGCACCAAATGGCTGGGTAGCTCAGTTGGTAGAGCAGGGGACTGAAAATCCCCGTGTCAGGGGTTCGACTCCCTTCCCCGCCACCAGACTTGAAGGGGCCCGTCCGAGAGGACGGGCCTTTTTGCTTGGAGCTCGTTTGGGGCGCCCAAGAGGGGCCGGGGCGCTCTCGAGCGCGGGCGTGGACCCGGCCCGCCCCCTCTAGTACCGCACCTCGAAGCGCCGCTCCCCGGGGTCCACGGGAATGTCCTCGCGCTCGGCGATCACGTAGCTGATCGGGTGGTGCCGGTACTCCTCGAGCATCTGCGAGAAGTACGCGCCCACGTGGGACGGCTCGCCCTGTATCTCGGCGCTCACCGAGCCGTCAGGGTTGTTGCGCACCCAGCCGGTAAGCCCCAGCCGCTTGGCCACCATCGACGACGTCCAACGAAAGCCCACGCCCTGAACCTGCCCCACGAAGCGCAACTTGAGCCGCTTCGCGTCCTCGGGCGGCGTGCTTGCGCCGTCGTCTGCGTGTTCTTCTCGCCAGCGTTTGAACATGGCACCTCCGATGCCCTCTCGTCTGCGTGCCCGCCCGGGCCGGGCCGTGGCTGCCACAGGGTGCCCGCGCCGTGCGCCCGGGCCCCGCTGTCCAGAAATGATGGTCGCCCCGGCCGTCGCGGACGGCCCCGACCACCGTTGCGTACAATATTACCCGCGCCTTCACGTCCACGCACAAGGAGGAACGATGGGCTGCACAAGAAGAGAGTTTCTCGCGCTCGCGTCCATGGGGACGGTGGCCGGGCTCGCCGGCTGCACGCCGTCGCGCCCGACGCAGCAGGACCCCGCCGACGAGCCCGCCCCGCAGACGGACCCTTCGGTCGACCTCGCGGAGTTCGAGTCCCTGGCGCTGGACAGCTCGGCCTGGCGCTATGACGAGAAGAACGACGTCTACTATCAGCTCGGCCTGACCTACTGCAAGACGCCGGCCACCACCACCTACGAGTCGCTCGCGATCTTCGTGCCGGGCGCCTACTTCACCGCCGAGCAGAACGGCTCCACCTACTCCTGCACGGTCAACGAGAAGGCCGTGGTGGGCGGCTTCACCGCCGCCACCGCGCCGATCCTCATGCCCGTGAACACCGGCACCCTGGCCGCGCAGGCCAGCCCCACCGCCTACAGCTACGACGGCCTCGCGCCCTACATGCAGGCCGGCTGCGTCTATGTCTACGCGGGCTTCCGCGGGCGCTCGGCGGGCTACGACACCGCGTCCGGCACCGGCGAGCTCTTCCCGGGCGGCTCCCCCTGGCCCGTCGTGGACCTCAAGGCGGCCGTGCGCTACCTGCGCTACAACGCCTCGGCCCTCCCGTGCGACACGAGCCGCGTCTTCGTCTTTGGCTTTGCGGCGGGCGGCGGCCTGAGCGCGGTGCTCGGCGCCTCCGGTGACGCCGCGGCCTTCGAGCCCTACCTCTCCCAGATCGGCGCCGTCACGCACGACGCGGAGGGCGAGGCCGTCTCGGACGCCATCGAGGGCAGCGCCTCGTGGTGCCCGGTCACCTCCTTCGACATGGCCGACGCCGCCTACGAGTGGAGCCAGGGTCAGTACGCAGGCGACGGCACGCGCGCCGAGGGCACCTGGACGCGCCAGCTCTCCCAGGATCTCGCGGCCGCCTACGGCGCCTGGGTCAACGAGATGGACCTGCGCGGGGACGATGACTCCCAGCTCACGCTCGACGAGACCGAGGCCGGCGCCTACGCGATGGGCTCCTACGCCAACGCGCTTCTGGCCGGCGTGGACGACGCGGCAACCTACTTCGTGCAGAACACCACCTTCCCGTACACCTACACGCCCCAGCACCTCGAGGATCCGACCTTCCCCGGCGACCCCAACCTCGCCGCCACGCGCGAGGCCGACGCCGCCAGCGCCGCCGCGACGCCGACCCAGGACGCGCCGGCGGACGGCACCGGCGAGACCGCGGTCGGCGAGACCGCGCCGGACGCCGACGCCGATGCCACCGCGGGTGCCGAGGGCGCGGGTGCCGCTGACCCCGACGCCCCCGCCGCCGAGGACGCCGCCAACGCGGCCGCCCCGGCGCTCACGGGCGTGGCCCAGGTCCAGTCCACCATCTACGACTCCCCGCAGAACTACTTCGCGGCGCTCAACGCGGACAACTGGTGGATCAACTACAACCACAGCGCGGGCAGCGTCTCGGTCTCCAGCGTGCGCGACCTCGTGCTCCACGTGCGCCCGGCCACGCTCGCCGTCTCCCCTTACGACCTGCCGGACCGCAGCTCCAAGACCAACCAGCTCTTTGGCATCGGCGAGGAGTCCACTCTGCACTTCGACGCCACGGTGGCGGGGCTCGTGGCCGCCAACCAGGATGCCTACGCGGCGCTCGAGGGCTGGGAGCCCGACTACGAGACCGCCTGGGAGGACGATCTCGAGAAGGTCGACACCCTCGAGACGAGCATGGCCGACCGCGTGGCCATGATGAACCCGCTCTTCTGGCTGAGCGGCCACTACGAGGGCTACGGCCAGGCCAGCGTGGCGCCGCACTGGCGCGTCAACGAGGGGCTCTTCGACACGGACACTTCGCTCTGCACGGCGGCCAACATCGTCTACGCGCTGCGCAAGTACGACGGCGTGACCGACGTCGCCCACACGCCCGTCTGGGGCCAGGGCCACGTGCTCGCCGAGCGCGCGGGCTCGCCCACGGCAAACCTGCTCGCGTGGGTCACGTCCTGCTGCACGGCGGCGGAGTAGGGAGGCGCGCATGAGGGACCTCACCCGGCGCGAGGCGCTCGCGCTGATGGCTCTTCTCGGCACCTCGGGGCTCGGTCTTGCCGGCTGCGACTCAGGCGCCGGCGAGAAGGACCAGGATGCCGCCGACGCCGCGCAGGACGGCCCGGACTCCGCCGAGCCCGACCTCTCCGGCGACCCCTACGCCACCGGCACCCACGACGTCACCATCGAGGTGGAGGGCTACGGCACGATTGAGGCCACGCTCAACGCCAACGTGGCGCCGATCACGGTCTCCAACTTCTGCCACCTGGCGGAGGAGGGCTTCTACGACGGCCTCACCTTCCACCGCGTGGTCCCCGGCTTCATGATCCAGGGCGGCGACCCGGAGGGCGACGGCACGGGCGGCTCGGGCACCACCATCAAGGGCGAGTTCTCCGCCAACGGCGTGGAGAACAACATCCCGCACGTCCGCGGCACCGTCTCCATGGCGCGCGCCCAGGACTATGACTCGGCGAGCTCGCAGTTCTTCATCATGCAGGAGAGCGCGCCCTCGCTGGACGGCCAGTACGCCGCCTTCGGCACGGTGACCTCCGGCATGGAGGTCGTCGACGCCATCTGCGAGCAGGTTCCTGTGGCGGACGAGGCAAGCGGCCTCGTCGACCCCGCTGACCAGCCGGTCATTGCGAGTATCACGGTCGCGGGCTAGGGGGCTGAGGTTCTTCTCGCCAGAGGTAAACTCATAAAAATACTGTGCCGGGTGTAAGGTTTCAATACCCTATCCGTAAACGGCAGAAAATCCTCCTTTTGCGTGCTATACTGGAAAAACGTGAAAGGAGCGTGGCCTATGTACGCCATTGGTGACTATCTCGTCCATCCAGGTCAGGGGGTCTGTCGGGTTGAGGATGTGACGAGCGGCCCCCAGGCGGTCTACCAGCTCCTTCCCGTCGGCAAGCGCCACCCGATCTACATCAGCTTCCCCGTGGCCAACGAGGGGCGCCTGCGCCCCGTGCTCTCCCGTGACGAGGCGGAGCAGATCATCGACCAGTACCCCACCATCGAGATCGAGCAGTTCCACGCGCGCAACAACTCCCTTGAGGAGGAGCACTACAAGAACGAGATCCGCGAGGGGAGCTGCCTGGACTCCGTGCGCATCGTGAAGACCTTCCGCGCGCGCATCGCCGACCTCTCCGCCCGCAACAAGAAGCCACCCGTGGCCTACGAGCGCATCCTCAAGCAGGCCCGCGAGCGCTCCTGCTCCGAGCTCGCCGTGGCCCTGGGCTGCACCCCCGAGGACGTGGCCGTCCTCTTCCAGCAGCGCATGGGCGAGGACAGCGAGAACTAGCGCGACCTTCGCCAAGAAGGGCCCGTGCTCTGGGCGAGAAGAGCTTGCGAGTTGTGTCCCCGTGCTCTTCTCGCCGGCCGGGCGTTACAGCTTTGGCTCGATTGCGTGTGCGCGGCGTGATGGCGGGGAAGGGGCCTGTACAATAGCTCCTCACCCATCAGGTGCGACGTGAGGAGGGGCCTATGGCCACCAACGAGCAGACGACCGAATCCGCCCAGGGCAGCCGCGCCGTCATCACCGTGCTGGGAAGCGACCGCCCGGGCATTGTCGCCGCCGTGGCGGGCGCGCTCAGCGAGCGCGAGGCCAACATCCTGGACATCTCGCAGACCATCCTGCAGGGCATCTTCACGATGACCATGCTCGTGGACCTTGCCAGCGCCGACTTCTCGGAGCTCAAGGACGCCCTGGACGGCCTCTCGGAGAGCCTCGGCGTGCAAATCATGATGCAGCGCGAGGAGGTCTTCAAGTACATGTATCGCCTCTAAGGGGCGTTCGATCGGCCGGGCGCCGGCCGGAGGAGGGAGCCCATGATTCGTATGCCCAAGGGGGGCGGCAGGCCGATCCTGACCCCGCGCGAGACCCCCGCCTTCCAGCACGTTGCGGACGCCTACCCCATGCCGTCGGTGGGGCTGGGGCTTCCCCCCGTCTCGGACGGGCTCTACCACGGCTACGAGGATGTGGACGTGGTCCCGGCCGAGCTCTACGCCAAGTACGACGTCAAGCGCGGCCTGCGCAACGCCGACGGCTCGGGCGTGCTCGTGGGCCTCACCACCATCTCGGACGTCCACGGCTACGTCAAGACCGAGCGCGGCGTGGAGCCGGACGAGGGTCGGCTGGTCTACCGTGGCTACGGCGTGGACCAGCTCATCGACGCCTCCCAGGGCGAGGACCGCTTTGGCTACGAGGAGGTCGCCTACCTGCTGATCTCCGGCAAGCTGCCCACGCGCGCGGAGCTCGACGACTTCCGCGCCCGCATCGACGCACGCAAGCAGCTGCCCGAGGGCTACTTCGGCATCTTCCCGCGTGCCACCTACAGCCACAACATCATGAACGTGCTGCAGCGCGCGACGCTGCTGCTCTACGCCTTCGACCCCACGCCGGACGATACCTCGCCCACGCACGAGGTCGACGTGGCGCTCTCCCTGCTCGGCCGCTGGCCGCGCACAGCGGCCGTGGCCCACGCGGCCCACGCGGCGGAGCAGAAGGAGGAGCGCCTCCTGGTGCCACCGGTGCGCGAGGGCTACTCGATGGCCGAGACCGTGCTCGACGTCCTGCGCTCCGACGAAGGCTTCACGCACGAGGAGGCCATGCTGCTGGACGTCATGCTCGTCCTGCACGCCGAGCACGGCGGCGGCAACAACTCCACGTTCACCACGCGCGTGCTCTCGTCCTCCGGCACGGACGCCTACTCGGCCTACGCGGCGGCCATCGGCTCGCTCAAGGGGCCCAAGCACGGCGGCGCCAACTTCAAGGTCAGCGGCATGATCGACGACGTGGCGGCCCACGTGCGCCGCTGGGACAACGACGACGAGCTTGCCGGCTACCTGGAGAAGATCGTCCGCAAGGAGGCCTTCGACAAGAGCGGCCTCATCTACGGCCTGGGACACGCGGTCTACACGCTCTCCGACCCGCGCGCGCAGATCGTCAAGAAGTACGCCCGGAAGGTGGCCGCCGAGAAGGGCCAGGAGGAGCGGCTCGCCCTGATCGAGGGCATCGAGCGCCTGGGCCCGCAGGTCATGCGCGACGTCAAGGGCGGCTCCAAGCCCATCTGCGCCAACATCGACCTCTACACGGGCTTCGTCTACTCGATGCTCGGCATCTCGCCTGACCTCTACACGGCCATCTTCGCGATGGCGCGCCTGGCCGGCTGGACGGCCCACCGGATGGAGGAGCTCTACGGTGCGGGACGCATCATCCGGCCCGCCTACAACTCCGTGATGCCGCACACCGGCGCGCCCTACGTGCCGATCGCGGAGCGGTAGGGCAGGCCTGGCCGCTTCAGGGCCGTCCCCACTGCCGTGGACGTCTCGTAAAAAAGCGCCCGGCGAGAAGAACTCTCGAAGGTTCTTCTCGCCGGGCGCTGTGATTTGGGCGCATCCGAGTGGCGGGGTGCCTACTCCTGCGGGCTCTCCTCGCCCTCGTCCTCTTCGTCCTCGACGCGCAGGGGGCGGAACACCGCCGTGTCGCCGCCGATGATGCCCTTGACGTCCTCGACGTTGTGCTCCCACTCGTCCTTCATCGTGACGCTGAAGATGTCGTCATCGTCGTCGTTGCCGTCCGCGGCGGTCGCGTTGGCGGCAGCGAGCTGCGGGGCCACTTCCTTGAGCGGCACGCGGACGAGCTTGTGCTGGCGCTTGGTCTTGGAGAACAGGGGCACGTACTCGTAGATGACGCTCGAGTTTTCCAGGCCGTACCAGCGTGCGGGCGAGCCGGCGGCGCCGCGGATGAGGTACTTGAGCTCCATGCAGCGCTGGTCGAAGCCGGAGATGTCGGTCTCCGGGGAGAGCGTCTTGCGGATGAGGCAGAAGCGGAAGTCGCCCACGCTGCTTTGCTCGCGGTAGATCGAGTACTTGTGGTTCTGCGGCGCGATCTGGCGGTTCTCCACGAGGTCCGCCACGATCTGGTAGAGGTAGGTGTTGATGCGCTGGTTCACGCGGAAGCCCAGCCGCAGCTGCACCTTGAAGATGAAGTCCGTGTCAAAGTTGTTGACGATGAACTCGTGGGTGTTGGGCTCGTCAGTCACCTGGACGTTCAGGAAGTAGTACGCCTTGGCGCGCTTGGGGCGCTTGTCCAGGATCGAGTAGAGGATGTCGCGGTCCAGCTTGTCGAAGGACGAGTCGTTGGTCAGGAAGACCAGGTTGTCGGCCAGCAGCGGATAGGACTCGTCGTGGCTGAGGTCGAAGAGCTGGTCCAAGTACTCCTTGACCGGTAGGTAGACCGTCTGGGTGCGCTCGACGGCGGTGCCGCGGCGCCACACGTACATCACCACGAAGATGGCGAAGCTCATGATCACGGTGACGTAGCCGCCGTGGAAGAACTTGGTGAGGCTGGAGAAGAAGAACATGAGCTCGATGGCCCCGAAGAACACGGCGAACGGCGCCGCGAGCGCGCTCTTGTGGCGCACGCGCGAGAGGTAGACCGTGAGCAGGATGGTGGTCATGAGCATGGTGACCGTGATGGCCAGGCCGTAGGCGGCCTCCATGTGCACGGAGGTCTGGAACAGCAGGACCACGCCGATGCAGCCGACCCACATGATGGTGTTGACCAGCGGGATGTAGATCTGGCCCTTGGTCTCGGAGGGGTAGTTGATGCGCATGTGCGGCATGAGGTCCAGGCGCACCGCCTCGGAGACGATGGAGTAGGACCCGGTGATGAGGGCCTGGGAGGCGATGATCGCCGCGAAGGTGGAGAGCAGGACGGCGAAGATGCGCGCCTGCTCGGGCAGCATCTGGAAGAAGGGGTTGAGGTCGGCGATGGCGCCGAGCCCGGCGTCGCCGTGGTTGGAGATGATCCAGGCGCCCTGGCCGAGGTAGTTGAGGATGAGGCAGACCTTCACGAACGGCCAGCTGGCGTAGATGTTCTTCTTGCCCACGTGGCCCATGTCGGAGTAGAGGGCCTCGGCGCCGGTGGTGCAGAGGAAGACGTTGCCGAGCACCATGAGGCCGGCCGCGTTGAGGTTGCCGCTGAAGAGGAACTGCACGCCGCGCACCGGGTTGAGGGCGCGGAAGACCTCGAGGTCGGCGCCGATGTTCATGAGGCCCGCCCCGCCGAGGAACAAAAACCACAAGGTCATGACCGGGCCGAACGCCTTGCCGATGCGCGAGGTGCCCGCCTTCTGCACGAAGAACAGCACGCACAGGATGCAGATGACTATGACCACGACCACGCTCTGGTTGTCCCCGATGACGGCGTGGATGAAGTCGACCGTGCGCAGGCCCTCGATGGCGGTGGTGATGGTGACCGCCGGCGTGAGGATGCCGTCGGCCAGAAGGGCGGCGCCGCCGATCATGGCCGGTATGATGAGCCACTTGCCGCAGCGCTTGACGAGGCTGTAGAGGGCGAAGATGCCGCCCTCGTTGTGGTTGTCCGCCTTCATGGCCACGAGCACGTACTTGACCGTGGTGATGAGGGTGAGGGTCCAGATGATCAGCGAGAGCGCCCCGAGCACCACGTCCTGGGACATGGTGGCAAGGCCGCCGTTTCCGGCGATGATGGCCTTGAGGGTGTACATGGGGCTCGTGCCGATGTCTCCGTACACGACGCCCAGGGTGACGAGGATCATACCCGCGGAAAGGGGGATGCCGGCGCTCTTTGCCCTGCGGGGCTTGCGCGCCAGCGACGTGGCCTGCGGTACCATGACGCTCCAAACTAGACGGCTACAGGTATGGCCTTGCGGCCCGCGCGCCGCCCGGGGGCCGCGCGCGGCCGAGGGTGCAGAACGGGCCCGCCCATCGGCCTGATGCCTCAATGTAACACTTTTGTTCGCGTGTAGAATGTGCGGTAGGTCAGTCGAGGGAAAGGAAGAGACAGGTGGCAGAGGAAGAGAAGGTTTCCGCAGGCAGCCAGAGCGCCCCGACGCAGGCCGGCGCCCCGGCCCAGGGCAACCCGGCGCCCACGGCCCAGACCAAGCCGTTTGCGACCGTGCCTGCCGATCGCGCCAAGGAGGTCCCCGAGCCCGCTTCCGCGCGCCTTACATGGACCGACGGCGAGAAGACCCTCCAGTACGAGGCCCGCGCCGCCCACCTGGACGTGCGCGACGACAACGGCGTGCTGCTCGGCCGGATGTTCTCGCTCTCCTACGTGGTGGTGGACGCCGAGGGCAGGCCGGACCCGGCACGTCCGGTGACCTTTGCCTACAACGGCGGCCCGGGCTCGAGCTCGGTGCCCATCAACTTCGGCGGCATCGGCCCGCGTCGCGTAACCACCGACGGCGTGAGCCACGTGCGCGCCGACGCGCCGGTGGTGGACAACCCGCACACGCTGCTGCCTGACTCCGACGTGGTGTTTCTCGACGCCCTGGGCACCGGCTGGTCCGTGCTCGCCGACGACGCCGACCCCAAGAAGATCTTCAGCACCGACGGTGACGCCGACGCCTTCGCGCGGGCCATCTGCGCGTGGCTCACGGAGAGGGGCCGCTGGTCGAGCCCGCTCTACCTCTACGGCGAGTCCTACGGCACGGTGCGCAACTCCGTGCTGATGCGCCTTCTGGGCGAGCGCGGCGTGCAGCTCACGGGCGTGGTCATGCTCTCGGCGGTGTTCAACATCGCGGGGCTGATCTGCCCCGGCGAGGACTCCTACTACCTGGGGATGCTGCCGGTTTACGCCGCCACGGCCCAATTCTTCGGCAAGGCGGGCGCGGGCGTTGACGAGGACGAGTGGTTCGACCGTGCCATGGCCTTCACCGAGGACGAGCTCGCGCCGGCGCTCCTGCGCGGCGACCGCCTGGGCGAGGAGCGCGAGCGCGCGGTGGCCGAGGGGATGTCCGGCCTCATCGGGCTTCCCGCCGAGCACATCCTGGCGCACCACCTGCGCATCGACCTTCTCGACTTCCGCACGCACCTGCTCGCGGACGGGGGCCGGGTCTGCGGCCGCCTGGACACGCGCTTTGCCGCCGATGCCCCCTCGCCGATGCAGAGCTACGACATGTGGGTGGCCGGCGAGGACGCGGCCGACGACGCGCTCGAGGGCGCGTGGGTGCGGGAGTTCCGCCGCTTCTGCGCCGACGAGCTGGGCTACGAGGGCCCGGCGCGCTACCTCTCCAACAACTACGACAAGGTCAACGCCGGCTGGAACTGGTCGCACGAGGAGCCCGGCCTCGGCGAGGTCCCCGCACCCAACGTGGCGCTCGACATCGCCGTGGCGCTGCGTCGCAACCCCACCTGCAAGCTCGCGATCATCGGCGGGCGCTACGACGCGGCCACCACGTGGTGGAACGTCGTGCGCGACATGAGCTGCCAGTTCCTCTCCGAGCGCCTCAAGGAGCGCGTGAGCTGGTACCGCTACGGGTGCGGCCACATGGCCTACGTGGACGAGCCCACACTCGCCGCCATGGGGCGCGACATGCACGAGTTCTACCAGAAGCGCTAGGGTTTGCGGGCCGCGGCCGGTCCTTGGCGAGAAGGACGGGCGAGGCCCGGGCTGCGGCCGGGGCTGCCCGCCGGCGAGAAGAGCCTGCGCTCGGCTAGAATGACGGAGCTGGTATCGACGGGCGAGAGGTGACCCGATGGAGTTTGTGGCGACGTGCCCCAAGGGCTTCGAGCGACTGCTGGCCGACGAGCTGATCGAGCTGGGGACGCCCCAGGTGCGGCCGCTGGCCGGCCAGGTGGCGTTTGGCGGCGAGCTTACGGACGCGTACCGGGCGTGCCTGTGGTCGCGCCTGGCCTCGCGCGTGCTGCTGGTGCTGGCCCGCGTGGACGCGCACGACGCCGACGCGCTCTATGAGGGCGTCCACGCGCTGCCGTGGGAGGACCACCTCGCGCCCGGGGCGACCTTCGTGGTGGACGCCCACGGCACCAACGCCCAGCTCAGAAACACGCAGTTCCTGGCCCTGCGCACCAAGGACGCCGTGGTGGACCGCGTGTCCGCGGCCCGCGGCGCCCGGCCCCTCGTGGACACGGCCCGCGCGGACGTGACCGTCTCCGTCCGCCTCTCCGGCCAGCGCGCCACGGTCTCCATCGACCTAGCGGGCGAGCCGCTCTTCCGTCGCGGCTACGACTCGCGCACGGACGCGCGCGTGGTCCCGCTGCGCCCGGACTACGCGGCGGCGCTCCTGGCCGCCGGCGGCTGGGGGCGCGTGGCCCGGCGCGGGGACGCCGTGCTCGCGGCGCTCTGGGCGGGGCAGGGCAGCGTCCTCGTGGAGGCCGCCGAGACGGTGCTCGACCACGCGCCGGGGCTGCTCCGCTCCCGCTGGGGGTTTGCCGGCTGGGCCGGGCACGACGCCCCCGCCTGGCAGCGGCTCCTGGACGAGGCCGACGCCCGCTCCGAGGCCGGCTCCGCAACAACCGAGAAGAACCCCTGCTCGCTACTCGTCGCGGACGCCCGTCCCGGGGCGGCCGCCGCGTGCCGCCAGGCGCTCCGGGCCGCGGGCCTTCCCGTGGAGCCACGCCTTGTCTCGGCGGCGGAGGCCGCCGACGGCGCCCGCGCCGCCTCCTCGGCGCTCGTGGCCTGCGACCTCACCTGGGTCCGCGAGGGCGCGCTCGCGAGCGAGGCCGCGGCCCTGGCGGACCTCTCGGGCTGCGCGGGGCTGCGCGTGGCCGCCCTTGCGCGCGACGCCTCCGTCGACGCGGCCCTGCGCGCCGAGCCCGTGCAGGTGAGCGAGGTCATCGTCGGGCGCGACGCGGCGAGCATCCGCGTGTTTGCGGCGCGCGACGAGGTGGAGCCCCCGGCCACGGTCGAGCTTCCCGGCGGCGAGCGCGTGAGCGTGCTCGTGCCGGCCTCTGACCAGTTCGCGCGCCGCCTCGCCAAGGTGGCCAAGCTGCGCGCCAAGTGGGCGCGGCGCGAGGACGTGACCTGCTACCGCGTCTATGATGCCGACCTTCCGGACTACGCCGTGGCGATCGAGCTCTTCGAGGGCTCCGAGACCCCGGGCCGCTGGCTTTCGGTCTCCGAGTACGCCGCCCCGCGCGACGTGGACCCCGAGCTCGCGCACCGCCGCCTGCTCGACGTGCTGGCCATCGCCCCGCGCGTGCTGGGCGTGGCGCCCGCGGACGTGAGCGTGCGCGTGCGGACGCGCTCCCGCGGCGGCTCGCAGTACGCCGACGAGGCGCGTGCGCCCGAGCGGGGCGCGCGCCGCGGGCATGACGGGCGCCGTGGTCCTTCTCGCCGGCGGGAGGAGGGGCGCGTGGAGCTGCCGGCCGGCTCGCACCTCGTGGACGAGGGCGGCCTCACCTTCGAGGTCAACTTCGACACCCGCCACGACTGCGGGATCTTCCTGGACCACCGCGAGACCCGCTCGCGCATCCGGGAGATGATGAAGGAGACGCGCGGCTCCAAGCGCTTCCTCAACCTCTTTGCCTACACGGGCACGGCCACGGTCTACGCGGCCGACGGCGGAGCCAGGCACACCACCACGGTGGACCTCTCGCGGCCCTCGCTGGAGTGGGCGCGTCGCAACATGGCCCGAAACGGCTTCACGGGCCCGGAGCACGAGTACGTGCAGGCTGACGTGCTGGCCTGGGTGAGCGAGCAGCGCCACACCAGGAACCGCTGGGACCTCGTCTTCTGCGACGTGCCGACGTTCTCCAACTCGGCGCGCATGCGCAAGGCCTCCTTCGACGTGCAGCGCGACCACGCCGAGCTCATCATTGGCGTCTCGCGGCTGCTCGTGCGCGGCGGCCGGGCGATTTTCTCGTGCAACCTGCGCAGCTTCAAGCCGGACACGGACAAGCTCGCGCGCGCGGGCGTGGCGCTCGAGGACATCACGGCCGAGACCATCCCCGAGGACTTCTCGCGTAGCCCCAAGATCCACCACGCCTACGTCGTGACCCGCGTCTCGTGACCTGTGGGCCGGCCGTGCGGGCGCGGGCACGGGCGCGCCTGGCGAGAAGAACCGCGCGGCGCCCTGTTGCGCTACCAGCCAGCCGCACTTACAAAATCGAGGCAGATGCTCGGCCGGGCGGCGTGGGCGCTTACAAAAGCGCGGGAGGCGCAGCTGTCAGGTTCTTCTCGCTTACGAAAGCGCGGCTGTTGCGGCGGCATGGTTCTTCTCGCTTACGAAAGCGCGGCTGTTGCGTGCGTGGACGTCCTTCTCGCTTTGAAAACGCGGGTCGTTGCGCGCGGGCCTCGCGCGTCCAGCGCAACGGTCCCGATTTTGTAAGCGCAGAGCGGGCTTTGACCTGCAACGAGCGCGCATTCGTAAGCACGGCCGTGGCCATCCCCGCAATACCCGCGAATCCGTAAGCGGCTATCCGCCCGTTGCCTGCAACAGTCGCGAATCCGTAAGCGGCAGCTCGTCCGCACGCTGCGTCGCCCGTAAAATCGAAAGCGCTCGCCGAGGGGCGCCCGCCGCCCGCCGCCGACCGACGCCCGCCCGTCTACCACTCGCCCTTGCGCAGGCGCGCCGGAAAGTCCCCGAGGACGCACAGGAGCGCTATCTCCACGATCGCCACTATGACGGGCAGCACCGCCATGGCCCATGACCCGAGCCAGCCGAGCGCCACGCCCAGCTGGGCCGCGCTGACCGTGGCGGCCGGGGCCAGGATGGCATGGGGGACAAACCAGAGCACGGCGGCGTCCCTGTCTCGGGCGAGCACGTCGCGCGCCGCCCGTCCGGAGCGGGCCGCGAGGACGCCCAGCGCCGCCGCGGCAACAAGCATGCCGGCCAGGCAGATCACCGGGATGACCCAGAGCTCAAGGCGCTAGCCCCATCGGTCGGGCTCGAGGCTCACGCCCCAGTGCGCGGGCACCGTCTCCGGGACGCTCGGCCACGCCACGGCGAGAAGAACCGTGGGCCCGACGCCGATCACACAGGTCAGAGCCACCCAGACGGTCGTGACAAGCCGCTGAGACCTCTCGCTCATGGCTGCTCCCTCCGCAGGTCCCGTTGCCTGCGCCCATGGTATACCTGCGCCCCACCCCGTGCCGTCACGGTGTCTCGTGCCCCGGTCGCCGCCTGTCGGCATCCGTCCGCGTAGAGTCGGGCCTGCCCGCTGGCGCGCGGGGCTAGAATCATTGAGGACGTGTGTATGTTGGCGCGGCGTGGCCGCTGCGCCCTGATTTGAAGATGGGGGAACACGCACATGGATGCAAGCATCGAGGCCAAGGTCAAGAACTGGCAGGAAAACGTCCGCGAGGACGACCTTGCCGCCGAGCTTGCCGAGCTCGTGAAGCCCGGCAACGAGGACAAGCTCTTTGACGCCTTCTATCGCGACCTCGCCTTCGGCACCGCGGGACTTCGCGGCACGCTCGGCGTGGGCACCAACCGCATGAACGTCTACGTGGTGGCCCAGGCCACCCAGGGCGTGGCGGACTACCTCAACGCCCACTACGACAACCCCACCCTGGCGCTGGCGCGTGACTCCCGCAACAAGGGCGAGGACTTCCAGAAGGTGGCCGCCGGCGTGCTTGCGGCCAACGGCGTCCACGTCTACGTGTACCCGCGCATCGAGCCCGTGCCCACGCTCTCCTTTGCGGTCCGCTACCTGCACACCTCCGCGGGCATCGTGCTGACGGCGTCCCACAACCCCGCCGTCTACAACGGCTACAAGGTCTACAACGACAACGGTGGCCAGATCACCGACGAGGCGGCCGCGGAGATCTCGGCCAACATCGAGGCGGCCGACCCGTTCAACGTCAAGATGATGAGCTTCGAGGAGGGCCTGGAGAAGGGCCTCATCGAGTGGACCCCCGAGGAGGTTCTCGACAGCTTCATCGAGAACATCAAGAAGGTCTCCGTCCCGGGCTTCAAGGCCTCCGACGACTACTCCGTGGTCTACACCCCGCTCAACGGCACCGGCATGGAGTGCGTGACCCGCATCCTCAAGGAGATCGGCGTCGAGAACGTGACCGTGGTCCCCGAGCAGGCCAACCCCGACGGCAACTTCCCCACCTGCACCTACCCCAACCCCGAGTTCCGCGAGGCGCTTGAGCTGGCCCTGAAGCTCGCCGAGGAGGTCAAGCCCAACCTCGTGGTGGCCACCGACCCCGACGCCGACCGCATGGGCACCGCCATCCCGCACGACGGCGACTACGTGCTGCTCACCGGCAACGAGATGGGCGTGCTGCTCATGAACTGGCTCGCCACGATGGCCGCCGACCGCGGCGAGGACGTGAGCCGCAAGGTGGCCGTGTCCACGATCGTCTCCAGCTCCATGCCCGACGCCCTCGCGCGCGACTGGGGCTTCGAGATGCGCCGCGTGCTCACCGGCTTCAAGTACATCGGCGACCAGATCGACCAGCTCAAGGACGAGGGCGAGGAGGACCGCTTCCTCATGGGCTTCGAGGAGTCCTACGGCTACCTGGTGGGCACGCACGCCCGCGACAAGGACGCCATCGTCGCCACGATGCTCTGCGTCGAGATGGCGAGCTACTATGCCGAGCGCGGCATGGACCTCTACGAGGCCATGGACTCCCTCTACCAGAAGTACGGCTACTACCTCAACGGCACGGTCAACGCCGCCTTCCCGGGCGCGGCGGGCGCCGACAGGATGGCCGCGATCATGGACGGCCTGCGCAAGAACCCGCCGACCGAGATCGCCGGCTACAAGGTCGTCGGCATGACCGACTACGCCACGAGCCCCGAGATGCCGCGCGTCTCCGGCCTGCAGAAGGAGCCCGCGCAGACCCTGCCGCACGCCAACGTCATCGAGTTCCGTCTTGAGGACGACAACAAGGTTATCTTCCGCCCGTCCGGCACCGAGCCCAAGGTCAAGGCCTACCTTTTCTCCAAGGGCGCCACGCGCGCGGAGTCCGAGGCCGTCCGCGACAAGCTCAAGGCCGCGAGCGAGCAGATTCTGTCGTAGGCGAGCCAACGGAGGCTGCTGATTGGCGCCCCGCCCCCTGCCGTTCCCGGACTGCCGGGAGGGCGAGGACGGGGCGCCCCTCTGTGCGGGGGTACCGTGCCCCGCGGCCGTCCCGCCGAGGGTACGTACACTCGCTTCTAGGGTACGTACACTGCTGCTGTCCTAGCGTTCTTCTCGCCACCTCGTCTACCTGCGAAAACGCTGAGCATCTTGGCGAGAAGGACGTGGGGGAGTGTACGTACCCTAAGCGAGGCAGGTACGTACCCCTCAGGACGGGCGCCCTGCTGTTGGGCGGGGGCGCCTGCCCGCCGGTCACGCGGCCGCGCGGAAGCTCGCCAAAGAAGAAGCTCGTCAAAGAAGCCGGGGAGCTGCTGCGCTCCCCGGCGGCAGAACCGAGCCGATTTCGCCGAGTGCCGAGTGCCTACTCGCCGCCCCCCGCGTTCCCGGCGGAGATGACGTAGATGGTCGTCGTGAACGTTGAGAGGTTGGCGGGGTCCCAGGCGTGCGAGCTGGCCTCGGGAGAGGTCGGGTCGTGCACCGTGACGGAGCCGTCGTCGTTTTCCCCGGTGACGATCACCCAGTGCGCCTCGTCGGTCAGCGTGCCTGCGGAGACCTCCAAGAGCACGTAGGTGCCGGTGTCGAGCGCCTGCGTGAGGTTGTCGGCGTTGGAGGTGGTCGAGGTGCAGCTCAGGCCGAGCTCGCCAAGGGACTCGTTGGTGAGGTAGTCCCCGGACATGCCGGACCCCTCGCTTGTCTGACCTGCGTCAGTTACGAGCTGTGCGATGTCGGCAGGCGTCCGGTCGCCCTGACCGGTGATCGCCATATAGGCCATCGAGAGCGCGGTGGGCCCGGAGCCCGTGAGCGCAAGCGGGCGTCCCGCGTAGTCGACGCCGCCCCAGCGGCTGTCCCAGCAGTAGAGCTCGGGGACGGTCCCGGCGCTCACGGAGTCCTCGTAGGCCTGGGCGGTCTTGTCCGAGTCTGGGTAGGCCGCTACGAAGTCGATGGCGTCGGGCTGGGCAAGCGCCAGCTCGAGCAGGCCCTGGTCGGCGTACTGGTTTGCGTTGGCGGCAATCTGCGCGAGCTTCTCGCCGCGGTTGAGCTCGGAGGCAAACTCGCGCGTGAGGTCCTCGGGGACGCCGGCGGCGACACGGGCGTCAACAGGGTTGGTCTCGCCGCTGTTCTGGTCCGCCGAGCAGCCGCGCACGCAGCTGGATATGCCCACGATTACCAGGATTAGGAGCACCACGGCGATGGCCGCAAGGATGACCAGGCGCCAGTTGTCTGTGCGTCGCGCCCGTCCGCTCTGGAAGTTGATGTTACGCGCCTTGAGGGGGTAGCCAGGTCCCCGAGAGTCGCGTCCGCCGCCGAGGTTGCGCTGCCTGATGCCCCGCGGCCCGTGGTAGGAACCCTGCGGGGAGATGGGGCGCGAGCCACGCGACGAGCGCTGGCGCCTGGAGCCGTTGCCGCGCCCGCCCGAGCGAAGGCCACCGTCGCGATCGCTGTAGGTCATAGTGTCCTCCGTGCATCACACAATCGATAGAGTCCTTATCGCATAATACGGCAGCGAAGAAGCAGGCTGCCAAGTTCCCAACGGTATAATCGGGGAGCGGTAACCATAAAAACCTGTAAAACCCGGAGGGGCGTGGATGAGGCGCAGAAACAGCCGCCAGGACGCTATCAGGCAGATCGTACGTGAGGGGTCCGTCAAGACGCAGCGCGCCCTCGTCGACGAGCTGCGGGCGCTTGGCTACTCCTGCACGCAGGCCACCGTCTCCCGTGACGTGGCGGACATGGGGCTTACCAAGCTCCCCGACGGCGTGTACGTGCTCGCCGAGGACCAGCACCTCCAGCGGATGCTCGGGGAGTTCGTGGTGGGCGTGGCGCGTGCAGAAAACCTCGTGGTGGTGCGGACGCAGCCTGGGACGGCGTCCGGCGTGGCGGCCGCCATCGACGACGCGGGCCTGCCCCACGTGCTCGGCTCGGTGGCCGGAAACGACACGGTGCTCGTCATCGTGGACGCCTCCGAGGCTGCCGCCACGCTGCAGCGGCTCATTTCCAAGCTGTCCGGTCGTTAGACGGCGCGCCGTCGTCCGGCGAGAGGGGCGACCGATGGGCGAGAAGGACCGTCGCCCGGCGAGGGGGGACGGCGGAGCTGGCCGAAGGCTCGGCGACGTCTGGTGAGGGGCCTGACGGCGGTGGCGTGCCCGTGCCCAGCCTTCTGACGTTCGGGGCCCGCCTCCGGCATGAGGAGGCCCCGGGCCATATGGCCCGGGGCCTCAAGCGGCTTGCGGTTGGTTCTCCGTCCTGCCTTCGCCTGCATCCGCTCGGTGGCGATTGGCGCTCGCAGCCTCTTCTTGGCCGCCTGTCCCGTCAGTCGCCTTCCTCGGGCTCGGTGGGCAGGTGCGGCACCGTGGGCGTGGTGGGCTCCGTGGGCGTCGTCGGCACCGTGGGCGGGGTCGGAGTGGTGGGCGTCGTCGGCTCCGTGGGCGTGGTGGGCGTCTCCTGCGACGTCTCCTCTTCGGTGGTCTCCGAGTCGTCCTGGTCCTCGTCTGAGGTGTCGGTCCAGCCGGAGGAGTTCACGCTCGAGGCCGTGCCCACGAAGGTCCACGAGTCGTTGGGCTTGTAGGTGGCCTCGTGGTCGGAGGTGGGGAACTCGCCGCGCGGCTCGCCCTCCAGGGCCTTGTTCATGTACTCGGTCCAGATGGGCTGGGCGGTGTTGGAGGTGGAGGCGTAGGAGCCCCAGATGAAGACGGCCTCGTTGGAGTCGCGCTTGCCCACCCACACCGTGGTGGTGAGCTGCGGGGTGAAGCCGCAGAACCAGAGGTTGTCGGCCTCGTCGGAGGTGCCGGTCTTGCCGGCCACCGGCTGGTTGGCGGTGAAGTTGGCGGCCACGTAGTTGGTGGTGTAGCCGGCGCGGACGACGCCCTCCAGAACCTCGGTGAGGTCCTCGATGATGGCCGAGTCAACGACCTGCTCGGCATCGTCGGCGTGCTCGTAGACCACGTTGCCGTTGCGGTCCTCGATGCGGGAGATGGCCACGGGGTTGCGGTGGACGCCGCCCGAGGCGATGGTGGAGTAGGCCTCGCACATCTCCAGCGGGGTGACGCCCGAGGCGCCGAGCACGGAGGCGGGCACGGGCTCGATCGGGGAGTCGATGCCCACGAGGGCCGCGGTCTCTACGAGCTTGTCCACGCCGATGGCCTCGATGACCTGGCCGTAGGCGGTGTTGGAGGAGAGCTCGGTGGCGCGGGCCAGCGTGATGATGCCGTACTGGTTGTTGTTGAAGTTCGCGACAGGCCAGGCGGGAGTAATCTGCATGGGCGAGCGGCAGTCAAGGCGCACCGTGGGGCTCATGCCGTCCATCATCGCGGCCAGCAGCGTGAACGTCTTGAAGCTCGAGCCCGCCTGCCTCTGGGCGGTGGCCATGTTGACCTGGCTCTGGCCCGCCTCCAAGTCCGTTCCGTAGTTCTGGCCGCCCACCATGGCCACGATGTAGCCGTTGGAGTTGTCGATGGAGACGAGCGCCGCGCTCACGTCCGGGTCCCCGATGGCCTCGATGCGGCTGGCCGCGGCCTCTTCGGCGATCTGCTGCTTCTGGGGATCGAGCGTGGTGTAGACCCTGAGGCCGCCCTGCTGGATGATGTCCGCGGAGAAGTCCTGGAGCAGCAGGTTGTGGACGTAGTCGGTGAAGAAGGGGTAGGTGCTCGTTGAGTCGGTGAGCTGCCCGGGGTTGAGCGGGATCTCCTCCGCGCAGGTGGCGTCGTACTCCTCCTGCGTGATGGTGCCCGCCGTGAGCATGCGTTGCAGGACCACGTTGCGGCGGCTCTTGCAGCTGTCATAGTTGGCCAAGGGGTCGTAGAGCGTCGGCGAGTTGGGGATGCCCACGAGCGTGGCCGCCTCGTTCAGCGTGAGGTCGCTCGCGTGCTTGTTGAAGTAGGTGATGCTCGCCGCCTCGATGCCGTAGGCCCCGTTGCCGTAGAAGATGGTGTTGAGGTACATGTTGAGGATTTGGTCTTTGGTGTAGGTCTTCTCCATCTGGATGGCGATGTAGGCCTCGCGGACCTTGCGGCGCAGCGTGTTCTCGAACTGCTCGTCGGAGAGGACGGTGTTTCTCACGAGCTGCTGGGTGATCGTGGAGCCGCCCTCGGAGCCGCCCGTCAGCTGGACCATCACGGCGCGCAGGATGCCCTCGAGGTCGACGCCGTTGTGCTGGTAGAAGCGGGCATCCTCGGTGTCGACGGTGCCCTGCTTGACGTAGTCGGAGATCTCGTCAAGGCCCACGGAGCGACGGTTCTGCAGGTAGTAGGCCACGATTTCGTTGCCGTCCGCGTCGTAGACGCGCGTGGGCTCGGCCACGAGGAAGGCGTCGGCCGAGGTGTAGTCCGGCAGGTCCTCGAGCCATGTCGAGACCACCCCGCCCAGAGACAGCGCAAGCGTCACGGCGAGCAGTGCGATGAAGCCGAAGAAGCCGGCGATGCCAAAGCCCACGAAGTGGGTCTTAGAGTGCGTGCGAGCCCTGCGGGTCCTGATCCCCATGTAAGCCCTCCTGTCCAGGGAGCATCCGTCCACAGTCAAACAACATTATAGAGGGAGCGGGCGCGCGGCTGCCTGTGCGGCGTCATCCGCGTGGTGAGTCCGTGGACGGCCGTTGCGAGAAGAGCCTGCGATGAGGGAGGTTCTTCTCGCCGGGAGGGGCAAAAGGAGGTTCTGTCCTGCCTTTTTTGGGTTCCTGCGGTATGCTAAAAAGTCATGCAGCCGCCTTGAGGGCGGCTTGGACACGCGAAGAGACTATGGAGGAGAGATCGGTGCTGCCAGTTGACGAACAGCTCAAGGTGATCACGTCGGGGACTATGCAGATCGTGCCGCTTGACGAGCTCAGGAAGAAGCTCGAGAAGGGCACGCCCCTCAACATCAAGCTGGGCGTCGACCCCACCTCGCCCGACCTGCACCTCGGCCACGCCGTGCCGCTGCGCAAGATGCGCCAGTTCCAGGACCTCGGCCACAACGTGACGCTCATCATCGGCAACGGCACCGCGCTGATCGGCGACCCGTCCGGCCGTGACTCCACCCGCCCGCCGCTCACCGAGGAGCAGGTGGAGGCCAACGCCAAGACCTACGTCGAGCAGGCCATGAAGGTGCTCGACCCGGAGCGCACCACCATCGTCCACAACGGCGACTGGCTGAAGGGGCTCAACCTCGCCGAGATGCTCAAGCTCATGAGCAAGTTCAACGTGGCCCGCATTCTCGAGCGCGAGGACTTCCACAACCGCTACACCGAGGGCAAGTCCATCGCCCTGCACGAGTTCATCTACCCGGTGCTGCAGGCCTACGACTCCGTGGTCGTGAAGGCCGACCTCGAGATGGGCGGCAACGACCAGATCTTCAACCTGCTGGCCGGCCGCGACCTCATGCGCGCGATGGACATGGAGCCGCAGGTGGCCCTCACGATGCCGCTTCTGGTGGGCACCGACGGCCACAAGAAGATGTCCAAGAGCTACGGCAACTACATCGGCCTCACCGACGAGCCGGCCGACATGTTCGGCAAGGTGATGTCGATCACCGACGAGCTGGTGCCGCTCTACTGGCGTCTGTGCTCCACCGCTTCCATCGAGAAGATCGACGCGATCGATGCCGCGTTTGCCGACGGCACCGCCGACCCCTACCAACTCAAGCGCGAGCTGGGCGTCAACATCGTGGACCTCTACCACGGCGCGGGCGCGGGCGAGGCCGCGATGGCCGCCTTCGATGCGCAGTTCAAGCGCTCCGAGGTGCCCGAGGACGTGCCGGAGTTCCCGGCGAGCGTGGTTGAGGTCAACGACGAGGGCAAGGTCTACCTGGGCAAGCTGCTCGTGGAGGTGGGCATCGCCCAGTCCGCGGGCGAGGCGAGGCGCCTCGTCGACGGCGGCGGCGTCAAGATTGATGGCAAGGCCGTGCCGGCCAAGTGCTACAACGTGGACCCGGCGCTGCTCGGAGCGGGCACGGTGCTGCAGTCCGGCAAGCGCCGCTGGGCGCGTCTGGTGTAGGCTCCGTGACAAGAAGGACCACGTTTCTAGAGGCTCACGGCGTGCCGGAGCTGCTGGCGCCCGCCGGCGGCCCCGACCCGTTCAACGCCGCCCTCGCGGCCGGCGCCGACGCCATCTACTGCGGCCTCGGCAACGACTTCAACGCCCGCCGCGGCGCGCGCAACTTCGACGACGAGTCGTTCCAGGCGGCGTGCCGGCGCGCGCACCTGGCGGGCGCGCGCGTCTACGTGACCGTGAACGTGGCCGTGTCCACCGAGGAGATGCCCCGCGTGCTCTCCCTGGTGCGTCGAGCGTGGCTGCTGGGCGCCGACGCCTTCATCATCCAGGACTGGGGGCTGCTCGCGGAGGTGCGCCGAACCTGGTCGCAGATCGAGGTGCACGTCTCCACGCAGGCAAACGTCCACGACGCACGCGGCGTGGCCTGGTGCCGTGACGTCTGGGGCGTGGACCGCGTGACGCTCTCGCGCGAGCTCTCCCTGGAGGAGATCAGGCGGATCTCCCGGGAGGGCGTGGAGCTTGAGTGCTTCGGTCACGGGGCGCTCTGCTTCTGCTACTCAGGCGTGTGCCTCATGAGCTCGATGGCCGGGGGCCGCTCGGCCAACCGCGGCCTCTGCGCGCAGCCGTGCCGCCTGCCCTACGACCTCGTGGACGAGGACGGCCGGGTGATGGAGATCCCGGGCGTGGCCACGCAGGGCATGCCCGAGACGAACCGCGGGGTGGGCGGCACGCGGCTGCTCTGCCCCAAGGACTACTGCACCGTCGACCACCTCGCCGAGATGCGCGACGCCGGCGTGGGCTCCCTCAAGGTGGAGGGCCGCATGAAGGCGCCCGACTACGTGTTCAGCGTGGTGAGCGCCTACCGCGGCGCGCTCGACGCGCTGGCTGCCGGGACGGACGACGCGGCCGCCGACGCCTCGCGCCACCGCAGGCTCAAGCGCGCCTTCAACCGCGATTTTACGGACAGCTACCTCTGGGGCCGCTCCGGCAACGAGATGATGAGCTACGAGCGCTCCAACAACCGCGGCGAGCTCGTGGGCGAGGTCGTCTCCTCGCGGGCGCTCGAGGACATCCTCGTGCGCCGCGGAGGCGGCAACGGCGGTCGCGAGCGGATGCGCCGCCGCTCCCGGGCCGACGTCGACGTGCGGCTCAGCGCCCCGGTGGGCGCGGGCGACCTGCTGGAGATCCGCCCCGTGGATGATCCCACGCAGTTCCTGACCGCGCCGGCCCCCGTCGACGCCGCGGCGGGGGAGACCATCACCTGCCGCACGGCGCGCGAGATGCCGGCCGGCTCGCTCGTGCGCGTGATCCGCTCGCAGCGGGCGCTCGACGAGGCGGCGCGCGTGGCGGACAAGGACGTGGTGCGCCGCCGGGCGGTGGACGTGCGCGTGACGGCGCGTCTGGGGTCCCCGTTTGCGGTGGAGCTGACCTGCGTCGACGGCGCCGCCTCGGCGCGCGCCGAGGGCTTCGTGGTGGAGTCCGCGCGCACGAGGGCGGTGAGCCCCGAAGACCTGGTGGAGCACGTCGGCCGCATGGGCCAGAGCCCCTTTGAGCCCGTGAGCTGGGACGTCCGGCTTGACGAGGGCTGCGGGATGGCCTTCTCTGCGGTGCACAAGGTGCGCGCGGAGGCGTGCCGGCTCCTGGAGGAGGCTCTGCTCGCGGACTACGCGGCGCGCCCCGAGGGCCTGGCGGAGGTGCCGGGCGCGGGCGAGCTGCCCGGGGGCGGCGCGCCTGACGCGGCCGGCGCTGCGTCGATCGGTGCCCCCGCCGCTGTTGTGGACGCCCCCGCAGCCGCCCCCGCCGTCGAGGTGTGCGTGCTCGCCGCCACGCCGGAGGCCGCCGAGGCGGCCCGCGAGGCCGGCGCCACGCGCGTCTACGCCGCCACGGACGACCTCGCGCACGGCTCGTGGCCGGAGGGCACGGTCCCCTGGCTGGACGAGGTCTGCCGCGAGGGCGACCACGCGCGCCTGGACCGATGGGTGCGCCCCGGCGAGCCCTGTGCCGTGGGCAACGTCTCCGAGCTCGCCCTCGCCGCCGCGCGCGGCGCCCGCCCGGAGGTCCGCTCCTGCGTCCCGGTGCACAACACGTCCTGCCTCGCCGCGCTCGAGGACGCCGGCGCCGCGGGCGTCTGGCTCTCCGCCGAGCTCACCCTCGAGGAGGTCTGCGCCCTCGCCCGCGCCGCGCGCGTGCCGGTGGGCCTTGCCGTGCTCGGCCGCGAGCGCGTGATGACGAGCGAGCACTGCGTCCTGCAGGCGCTTGGCCGCTGCGTCAACGACTGCCCCCGCTGCGAGCTGCGCCGCCGCCGGCTCTCCCTGCGCGACATTGACGGCAACCTCCTGCCCGTCCGCACTGACGAGCAGGGCCGCTCCCGCATCTGGGCGGCCCACCCTCTCGACGCGACGCCCCAGACGGGCGAGCTCCTTGCCGCCGGCGTTTCTCGCCTGCTCGTGGACGCGCAGCTCATGAGCGTCTCCGAGACCCGCTTTGCCGTGGACCGCGCCGTGCGCGCCGTGGCGGCCGCCCGCTCGGGGCACCGGCCCGCGCCGCGCATGCGGGGCGCCACCTCCGGCCATCTTTTCATGGGCATCGGATAGCCGGGAGGGTAACATGTCTCTCGAGACAAGACGACCCCGGAAAGGAACTCACATGGCCGTTGATCGCGAACTTCTCGAGGCAACCATAGACGTCATCCGCCAGAGCCTGCAGGCCGACGGCGGCGACGTGGCCCTCATCGACTGCACCGACGACGGCGTGGTCACCCTGGAGATGCAGGGCGCCTGCGCCGGCTGCCCGCTCTCCAGCATGGACATGTCCGAGGGCATCGAGCGCATCCTGCGCGAGCACGTCCCCGGCGTGACGCGCGTCCAGCCCGCCGCGTTCTAGCGCAGGCGAGAAGAACGTGCTCCTGAACGATCTCTACCACGCGCTCGACCCGGTGGCCTTCACGCTGGGCCCCTTCTCCGTGCGCTGGTACGGCATTGCCTACCTGCTGGGGTTCATCTGCGCGGGCGTGGTGATGTGGCGCACCCAGCGGCGCTGGAAGCTCGGGCTTACCGCAGACGACGTCTTCTCCGTCGTAATCGGCGTGGTGTTTGGCATCATCATCGGCGCGCGCCTCTTCTACGTGATCTTCTACGGCGCGGGCTACTACCTCGAGCACCCGCTGGAGATCGTGGCCACCTGGGACGGCGGCATGAGCTTCCACGGGGGGCTCGTGGGCGCCATCGTGGGCGGGTCGCTCGTGTGCCGCCACTACGGCATCTCCATCCCCACGGTCTGCGACCTCGGGGTGATCGGCGCGCCGCTCGGCCTCTTCTTCGGCCGCTGCGCCAACTTCGTGAACGGCGAGCTCTGGGGCAAGGAGACCGACCTGCCCTGGGGCGTCATGTTCGAGACGGGCGGGCCGGTCTTCCGCCACCCCTCCCAGCTCTACGAGGCCGTGCTCGAGGGGCTCCTGATCTTCGCGGTGCTCTACGTGTTGTCGCGCCGCGTGCCCCCGCGCCCGCAGGGCACCTTCATGGGCGCCTTCCTGACGCTCTACGGCGTCTTCCGCTTCCTGGTGGAGTTCGTCCGCGTGCCGGACGCCCAGCTCGGCTACCTCTTCGGGCCCATCACGATGGGCCAGCTCCTGAGCCTGCCGCTCGTAGTGGCGGGCGTGGCTCTGCTCGTGGCGGCGCATCGGATGGCGCGTCCGCAGGTCGGCTACGTGCGGTAGCGCGCGGGAGGCGCGCGGCCCCGCCAGGCTCCGCCTGTCCCGTCCCGGAAGCTGTGGATTTTTAGACAACCTGTCTAAAACGCCGGCCGGGTTGGTAGAGTGACCACTGTTGCATTTCGTGTGGAACGGGGGTCAGCGTGGCAGAGGCGAGAAGGAAGCTCCGGGTTGGCATCGACGTGGGCTCCACCACGGTCAAGGTGGTGGCGCTGGAGCCGGACGGCAGCACCGCCGGCCACGCGGTCTTCTCGCGCTACGTCCGCCACGGCGCCCGCCAGGCCCGGACCGCCGCCGAGGTGCTCGAGGAGCTGGCCGCCACCTTCCCGGGGGCGTCCTTCGACGCCGCGCTCACCGGCTCGGGCGCCACGACGCTCGCCGACGAGCTGGTCCTTCCCTACGTGCAGGAGGTCGTCTCCAACTCCATCGCGGTGCGCGCCCTCTACCCGCAGGCGCGCACGGCCATCGAGCTCGGCGGCCAGGACGCCAAGATCGTCTTCTTCGAGCGCGACCAGCGCAACGGCGAGCTCACCGTCTCCAACATGCGCATGAACGGCTCGTGCGCCGGTGGCACGGGCGCCTTCCTGGACGAGATCGCCTCCCTGCTCAAGGTGGCGCCCGAGGACTTCGAC
Organism: Olsenella profusa; assembly: GCF_016900315.1. Lineage (GTDB taxonomy): Bacteria > Actinomycetota > Coriobacteriia > Coriobacteriales > Atopobiaceae > Thermophilibacter > Thermophilibacter profusus_A. The sequence goes on along the minus strand of NZ_JACSNQ010000002.1, from coordinate 83,249 downwards.
GCGCTCGCCTCCGCCGGCAAGACCGTCTACGACATCTCCGGCCGCTGCGGCGTCTACGCCAAGACGGACATTCAGCCCCTCATCAACCAGGGCGTCTCCAAGGAGGACATCGCGCTCTCCTCGCTGCACGCCATCGCCAAGCAGACCATCGGCGGCTTGGCCCAGGGCCTCGACATCGTGGCGCCGGTCGTCTTTGAGGGCGGCCCGCTGACCTTTGACCCCACGCTCGTGCGCGTGTTCGCCGAGCGCCTGGGGCTCTCCGCCGACGAGACGCTCGTGCCCGACCACGCCGAGACGATCATGGCCCTTGGCGCCGCGCTCGCGGTGGACCAGCTCTTCTCCGACCGGGCCACCGCCCTCGACGTGCCGACGGCCGCCCGCGCCCTGCGCGAGCTGGACGCCCGCCCGCACGTGGCGGACGAGGAGCCGGCCGAGCCGTTCTTCTCGTCCGAGGCGGAGCGCCGCCGCTTCGAGGAGCGTCACGCGGCTCCGGCCGAGCCCGCCCCGCGCGAGCCGGTCGACGGCGTGCTGAAGGTCTACCTGGGCATCGACTCCGGCTCCACCACCACGAAGTTCGCCCTCGTGGACGAGGACGGCACGCTCGTGGACTCCTTCTACGCCTCCAACGAGGGCGAGCCGCTCGACGTGGCCGCCCGTGCCCTGCGCGAGCTCGACCGTCGCCACCGCGCGGCGGGCCACCGCCTGGAGGTGCTCGGCGTGGGCACCACCGGCTACGGCGAGCTCATGTTCGCCAAGGCCTTCGGCGCCGACTACCACGTGGTCGAGACCGTGGCGCACGCCCGCGCGGTGCGCGACCTCGTGCCGGACGCCACCTTCGTGCTGGACATCGGCGGCCAGGACATGAAGGCCATCTGGCTCGACGAGGGCGTCATCACCAACGTGGTGGTCAACGAGGCCTGCTCGTCCGGCTGCGGCTCCTTCCTGGAGACCTTCGCGCGCACCCTCGGCATCCCGGTGGAGGGCATCGCCGAGGCGGCCTTCCGCTCCGACGCGCCGGCGCGGCTCGGCAGCCGCTGCACCGTCTTCATGACGAGCAGCATCGTGACCGAGCAGCGCAACGGCAAGACCCCGGATGACATCATGGCGGGCCTGTGCCGCTCGATCATCGAGAACGTGTTCACCAAGGTGGTCCGCGTGCCGAGCATGGACGCCCTGGGCGACAAGATCGTGGTGCAGGGCGGCACCTTCCTGAACGACGCGGTGCTGCGCGCCTTCGAGCAGCGCGTGGGCCGGCCCGTGACGCGCTCGCCGCACGCCGGGCTCATGGGCGCCATCGGCGTGGCCCAGCTCGTGCGCGAGAAGGCCGCCCAGACCCTGCACGCCACCGGCTGCGTGCAGCCGAGCTCCTTCATCGGCTTCCCGGCGCTCGCGGACTTCTCCTACACTACCGAGGCGGGCCTGCCCTGTCCGTTCTGCCAGAACCACTGCAGCCGCACGCGCATCACGTTCTCGAGCGGCGCCTCCTGGGTGACCGGCAACCGCTGCCCGCGCGGCGAGGTGGTGGGTGACCCCAAGGACCCGGACGTCCGCGCCCGCGAGCGCGCGGTGCGCGAGCGGACGAGCCGCGTGCCGAACCTCTTCGCGGAGCGCGAGCGCCTGCTCTTCCGCTCCTACCCCGTGGAGCCGGTACGCGACCTCGGGCCCGACGCCCCGGTGATCGGCCTACCGCGCGTGCTCGCGCTCTGGGAGTGGGCACCGTTCTGGACCACGCTGCTCAAGGCGGCCGGCTACCGCGTGAAGCTCTCCCGCAAGAGCACCCGCGCCATCTACGAGCGGGGGCTTCCGGCCGTCACCTCGGACACCGTGTGCTTCCCGGCAAAGCTCGTCCACGGCCACCTGCGCGACCTGCACGACCAGGGCGTCGACCGCATCTTCATGCCGTCGGTGACCACGGTGCCCTCTGATAACGCCTCCAAGGAGAGCCAGTCCATGTGCGCGGTGGTCAAGGGCTACCCGCTCGTGGTGGCAAACTCTGACAACCCGAGCGACCGCTGGGGCGTCCCCTTTGACGCGCCGCTCTTCCACTGGTACTCCGACGAGGACCGCGAGCGCCAGCTCGTGGCCTACCTCACCTCCTGGGCGGGCCTCACGCGCGAGCAGGCGCGCTCTGCCGTGCGTCAGGCCACCGCGGCGCAGGAGGCCTTCCGCGAGGAACTGGAGCGCCGTGGCCGCGAGGTCGTCGCCGGCGTCGAGAAGGACGGCGGCTACGCGGTGGTTCTCGCCTCGCGCCCGTACCAGAACGACGAGCTCGTCAACCACGACCTGCCCCGCATGTTCGTGGAGGCCGGCATCCCGGTGCTCACGGCCGACTCCGTGCCGGGCGTGCACGAGGTGGACCTCTCGATGAGCCGGATCGACGTGGTCAACAACTTCCACGAGCGCATGCTCGGCTCGGCCGTGATCGCCTCGCGCGACCCGCGGCTCGAGTACGTGCAGCTCGTGAGCTTCGGCTGCGGGCACGACGCCTACCTCTCCGACGAGATCTCCCGCCTCATGCACGAGATCGGCGACAAGGCGCCACTCGTCCTCAAGCTGGACGAGTCCGACGCCACCGGCCCGCTGGGCATCCGCGTGCGCTCGTTCGTGGAGACGGTGCGCGAGCGCCGCGCCAAGGAGCGCGCCGAGGGCGTGGTGCCCGAGCCGCGCCCGCTCACGGACCCCTACCCCAACAAGTTCGAGCGCGGGGACGAGAAGGTCTACACGGTGCTCGTACCCAACACCTCGCACGCGTTCAGCCGCCTCATGGCCGCCGCCGCGCGCCGCCAGGACGTCCGCGCGGTGCCGCTGGAGATCGGCCGCGAGGAGGCCATCCGCCTGGGCAAGCGCTACGTTCACAACGACATCTGCTTCCCGGCCCAGATCGTAATCGGCGAGGTGCTCGCCGAGCTCGAGCGCGGTACGTACGACCCCTCGAGCACCGCCGTCATGATGGCCAAGTACGTGGGCGACTGCCGCCTCACGCACTACGGCGCGCTGCTGCGCAAGGCCCTCGACGACGCCGGCTACGAGCAGGTGCCCATCATCACCAACGACGGCGAGGACTCCCACGACATGCACCCGGGCTTCCGTCTTGGGCTCTTCTCGTCGGTGGACATCGCCCTCGCGCTGCCGATGATCGACGTCCTCGAGGCGCTGCTGCGCAAGATCCGCCCCTACGAGCTGGAGGCGGGCGCGGCCGACGCGGCCTTCGAGCGGGCGATGGACGCGCTCATCGACGGTCTTGTCGCCCACGGTGCCCGCGGCGCCATACGCGGCTTCAAGCAGGGCCTGGCCGAGATGAGCTCGGTGGCCTACGACCGCAGCCATCCGCGCCCGCGCGTGCTCATCGTGGGCGAGTACCTGCTGAACTTCCACCCCGGCGCCAACCACGAGATTGAGCGCTACCTCGAGGCCAACGGCTTCGAGATCGTGGAGGCGCGCATGACCGACGTCATCCGCAAGTCCTACTCCTACAAGCACGCGCAGTCCGAGGACTACCATGTCTCCATCCCGCTCAAGGATTGCGTCTGGAACGCCACGGTCGACGACGTGTTCTCCGTCACGCTGGCGCTCACGGACAAGATTGCGCGCGACTGCCCGCTCTACGAGCGCCCCGCGAGCATGGACGAGCTTGCCGAGAAGAGCAACCCGATCATCCACCGCACCTTCGACGCGGGCGAGGGCATCCTCATCCCGGCCGAGATCCTGGAGCAGGCGGCCCACGGCGTGCGCAACTTCGTGATTCTGCAGCCGTTCGGCTGCCTGCCCAACCACGTGGTGGGGCGCGGCATCATCAAGCGCGTGAAGGAGCTCTACCCGGATGCGCAGGTGCTCCCGCTTGACTACGACCCGGACGTGAGCCAGGTCAACATCGAGAACCGCCTCCAGATGCTCGTCATGGACGCGCGCGCGGACGTCGCGCCCGAGGAGCCGGCGGAGGCGCCGCGCAGCGTGGTCGAGTCCATCGACCAGTGGGGCCGCGACGCCATCGCGGCCGCCGAGCGCGCGCTTGACGCGGCGGCCGGGCAGACGGTGCGCCAGACGGCGCGGGACTCGCGATGAGGGAGCGCTCGACCGACCGCATGAAGGTCCGCCTGGCCGACGCGCTCTGGGCGTGCCTGGCCCAGACGCCGCTCGGCGACCTCTCGGTGGGGGACGTGATCGACGCCGCCGGCGTGAGCCGCGGCTCGTTCTACTACCACTTCTCCGACCTCGACCACCTGACGGCGTGGGCGGTGCGCGAGGAGCTGCTCGACTCCGACCGCCGGGGCAACTCGTTTCTGGTGCTGGCCGCCTGCGAGCCGGAGCCGAACCTGGAACCGCGGGTGGAGCGGAGCATCGAGCGGATCTGCCTGCTGCTCGACCGCGGCGGGATGAGCGCGGTGTACGGCGTGGCGCTCGACGTCACGCTGGGGCTCTGGGAGCGGGCCCTCTGCCCGGAGGGCGGGTCGCTCCCCGACGAGGTGGTGGCGCAGATCGAGTACTCGGTGGGCGGGACCGTCGGGATGCTCTCGCGCGCCGGCGTCTCGACGGACGCCAAGCGGCGGGTCTCGGTGGCGTTCATCCACGAGCGGCACCTCTGGACCGTGCGGCGCGTCTCCGAGGTGCTCGGCCGCAGCCCGCGCGAGCTCGTCGGCTGCCTGGAGGGCGCCGTCGCGTAGGGGCTACGCCCTGGCGGCGCGGGCCGTGTCCTCGGGCGTGATCGTCATGGACTGGAAGCGGTGGGCCATGTACGCGTCGTCAAAGTTCTGCGCGTAGAACTCCTCGACCGGCGAGCTCGGCTGGATGCCGCTCTCGCGCTCATACCAGCACTCAAGAGACTGCAGCGTCATGACGCCGTTGACGAGCATGAGCGCGGCGCAGACCGTGGTGACGGCGTAGCGCGCCTTCCACGGGATGAGGTTGATGAGCCTGAGCAGCCACGGCAGGCAGAGCTTGATCCACACGAAGCCGAGCGCGCCCCACATGCACATGAACAGCGTGGAGGTGCGGCCGTCGAAGAGCTCGGCCACGGGGTCGGGGAAGAGCCCGAAGATCGTGAACCCGGAGTAGTCCCAGGCAACCGCGCCGAACGCCGTCTGCATGAACCACGAGACCGTGGCCTCGAAGAGGCCGCCGATCACCGCGGCGACCAGAAAGATGACGACGGGGTTGGCCTTGTAGAAGCGGTTGAGCGCGATGGTCATGAGCACCGCCCCGCAGCCGTAGATCGGCGAGAAGGGCCCGAAGAGCATGCCGGCGCGGTCCTGGTAGACGCCCGGGTCCACGACGACCATGTGGTAGACGGTCTCGATGACGAGACCGAGCACGCAGCAGACCACGAAGACCCAGAAGAGGTTGAAGAAGTCGAGCTCGATGAAGCCGCGGTCGCCCTTGGCGCGGCCGAGCGTGCCGGCCTCCGCGGCCTCCTCCGTCTCCATGTCGCGGAGCTTGCGCTGGAGGCGGCGCTCGGCGATCAGGGTGGGGTCGATGGTCGAGGCGATGACGACGAGGATCACGAGCTGCACGAAGCCCGAGACGAGGTTGTCCCCAAAGCCGTGCAGCATGATCTCCACGACCATCTCCACGACCTCGAGCGCGATGAGGCCGTAGGCGAGCTGCGCCACGTGGCGCCGGCGGTTCCTCAGCATGAGCACGCCGAAGGTGGCAAACCCCGCCGCGGCCACAAACAGCAGCACCACCTGGATCACGGAGAGGATCAGCGTCAACGTGACGTTGTGGCTCCCCGAGAGGATGCGCTCCCCGGACGTGGCCAGGGAGAAGGCGAGAAACGCGCCCAGGGCGAGCACGAGCACGCCCGCGACGAGGCAGGCCAGGGCGTATATGCGTCCTATGAGGGGGATCTTCCGGTTCTCGACGTCCTTCTCGGGCATGGATCCTCCTTTGCGGTCGGCGTCCTCCTCCCCATCGTAGCCGAGGGGAGGGGGTCGTGTCGCTGAGGGGTTGTGTCCGGTTTCAGCGTCCAAAAATAAGAGAAAAGACGTCACGTAACGATTTACAAGTGACGTAGCGTTACCTATTATGAGTCAAGAAGGACAGACGCCCTTTGACCCGTCACTGAGAGGAGCCATCGTGAAGAAGGACCTTGGAAGCTTGCTCGCCCTCTACCCCATGCCTGCCACGTCGTGGACGTCTACGAGACCGATAAGTTCGACAACTTCGTGCTGGCCATCGACGCCACGCTGGTGGAGGAGGGCAAGCTCGACGACGCCGGCAAGCCCGACTACGGCAAGATCAGCCCGGTGCTCTTTGAGTTTCCCACCTACTGCTACTACGCCACCGGCGAGAAGATCGGCCGCTGCCTGAGCTTCAAATGATACGAGGGGACAGTCCCTTCGTATCATTTCCCGAGAGGAGCAACATGAGCGAGATCACCTACCCGTCCGTGGCGCTGGGCGCCTGGGCCTGGGGAAGCGACGGCACCTTCGGCGGCGAGCTGGGGGCCGAGCGCCTGCGTGGCGTCTTTGACGCGGCCCGCGAGCGCGGCCTCAACCTGTGGGACACCGCCTGCGCCTACGGCATGGGCACCTCCGAGCACACGCTCGCCGGCTTCCTGGAGGGCCTGCCGCGCGAGAGCTACCTCGTGTCGGACGAGTTCACGCCGCAGTGCGCCGATCCGAACTCGGAGACGCCTGTCGCAGACCTGCTTGAGCAGCAGCTCGAAATCATGGGTCTCGACCGCTTTGACATCTACTGGATCCACAACCCCATCGGCGCGCCGCGCTACGTGGAGGAGCTCGCCCGCTACTTCGAGGGCCGCGAGGACGCACCGGTCATCGGCGTCTCCAACCACAACCTCGCCGAGATCCGCCAGGCGGACGAGATCTGCCGCGCGCACGGCCTGCGTGTGGGCGCCGTCCAGAACCACTACAGCCTGATCAACCGCTCGTCGGAGGACTCCGGCATCTTGGCCTGGTGCCATGAGAACGACGCGACGTTCTTCTCGTACATGGTGCTTGAGCAGGGCGCGCTTACGGGCAAGTACTCCACGGCCAACCCGATGCCCGCCGACTCCGCGCGCGGCGAGACCTACAACCCGATCATGGACAAGCTCGAGGTCCTGAACGCCGAGATCGCCCGCGTGGCGGAGGCGCACGGCGTGAAGCCCGCGCAGGTGCCGGTGGCCTGGGTCGTGGCCAAGCAGACGCTGCCGCTGATCGGCGTCACCAAGCCCGAGCAGGTGAGCGACGCGGCGGAGGCGGCGTCGATCGAGCTTACCGCCGATGAGGTCGCCGACCTCGAGCGCGTGGCCGACTCGCTCGGCCTCGACGTGATTCGCTTCTGGGAGAAGGTCATGGACTAGCCGCGGCGACATGAGACGAAGGGTCTCCCTTCGTCTCGTTTTCGCGCCGTCTGCGGAGAGGGGAGAGAACGATGGGCAAGACACTGGTTGCGTACTTCTCGGCCGAGGGGACCACGGCGCGCGTGGCGCGCGAGGTCGCGGAGGCCACAGGCGCGGACCTCTATGAGATCCGCCCCGCCGAGCCCTACACCACGGCGGACCTTGACTGGCGCAACAAGCGCAGCCGCAGCTCGCAGGAGATGAACGACCCCGCGTGCCGCCCGGAGCTTGCGGAGGGCGCGCCGGACGCCTCGGGCTACGACACGGTCCTTCTCGGTTTCCCGATCTGGTGGTACGTGGAGCCGCGCGTGGTGGACACCTTCGTCGAGGCAGCGAACCTCGCGGGCGTACGTGTGACGCCGTTTGCGACCTCGGGAGGGTCGGGGATCGCCGGCGCCGAGAAAAGCCTTGCCGAGAAGTACCCGGACGTTGCCTGGCAGACGGGCGCGCTGCTCAACGGCCGCGACGTCGCCGCCTGGGCCCGCACCGCCGTCGCATGAGACGAGGGCGGCCCCTGTCCCGCTGAGGAGGAGACCATGCTGACGAGAAGGACCTTCATGACGGCGGCCGCCACGGCTGCCGCGGCCGCGCTCGCGTACTACGAGCCGTGGGGCGACGTCGTGATGTTCTACGACGACTTCTCCGGCAACGCGGACCTCTACGAGCTTGGCGAGGCGGTCGACGGGGCGGAGCTCGTGGCGGGCCTTTCGGGCACGGTCGAGGTGGCCGCCGCATCCTCCGCCGAGCCCGCCGCGGCGCCCGCGACCGTCTACCTCACGCGCGACATCAGCCCGGAGGGCCTCTCGGCCGTCTTTGCCGCTCTCGGCGCGAGGGCGAAGGGCAACGTGGCCGTGAAGCTCTCCACCGGCGAGCCGGGCGGGCACAACTTCCTCTCGCCGGACCTCATTGGCGGGCTCGTGCACGACCTCGACGCCACGATCGTAGAGTGCAACACGGCCTACGGCGGGGCGCGCTCGTCCACGGAGAGCCACCTCCAGGCGGCGGCCGACCACGGCTTCACCGCCATAGCGGACGTGGACATCATGGACGCCGACGGCTCGGCGAGCCTGCCGGTTGCGGGCGGCTCCCACCTCACCGAGGACCTCGTGGGCGCGCACCTGGAGAACTACGACTACGTGGTCTCGCTCGCGCACTTCAAGGGGCACGCGATGGGCGGCTTCGGCGGCGCCATCAAGAACTGCTCGATCGGCATCGCCTCGCGCGAGGGCAAGATGCTCATCCACTCCGCTGGCGCGTCGACCACGAGCTGGGGGAGCCCCGCGCAGGACGACTTCCTCGAGTCCATGGCCGAGGCCGCCAAGGCCGTGAGCGACCACTTCGGCGGCGTCGGCGGGCGCATCTGCTACGTCAACGTGATGAACCGCCTCTCGGTTGACTGCGACTGCGACTCCCACCCGGCCGAGCCCGAGATGGCCGACATCGGCATCCTTGCCTCGCTCGACCCGGTGGCGCTCGACCACGCCTGCGTGGACCTCGTCTACGCGGCGCCGGATGGCCAGGCGCTCGTGGAGCGCATCGAGAGCCGCAACGGCGCGCATACGCTGGAGCACGCCGAGGCTATCGGCCTGGGTTCGCAGACCTACGACCTCGTGGAGCTGTGAGACGAAGGGAGACCCTTCGTCTCATCGAAAGGAGCAGACATGATGACGAGAAGGAACTTCCTGGCAGGTGCCGCCACGGTGGCCATGGCCGCGCTCGCCGGGTGCACAAGCGACGCGCCCGAGCCCGAGACCGACGCCCCCGCACCCGAGGAGCAGGAGGCCGCGCCCGAGACCCCCGCGACGGCAGACGAGCCGGCCACCGACGAGCTGACCGCCGACGCCCCCGCGTCCGGCGCAACCCTCGTCGCGTACTTCTCGGCCACGGGCAACACGGCGGGCGTGGCGCAGGCGATCGCCGAGCGCCTGGGCGCCGACACCTTCGAGCTCGTGCCGACCGACCCCTACACGGACGATGACCTCGACTACAACGTTGCCAAAGCGGGCGTGAACCCGTGCGCGGGCTGCGTGGCCTGCGGCTACGGCGCGCGGCCCTGCGTCCAGCACGACGGCATGGAGCGCGTCCTCGACGCCGTGCTTGCGGCCGACATGCTCGTGCTGGCCACGCCGCTCTACTACTACGGCATGACGGCGCAGCTCAAGACCGTGATCGACCGCTTCTGCTCGGCCAACTCGGACATCTCGGCGCGCCACCTCAAGGCGGCCCTGCTCACGGTTGCCTGGAACGCCGACGACTGGACCTTCGACGCGCTCGTCTCGCACTACGAGACGCTCTGCCGCTACCTCTCCATGAGCGACTGCGGCAAGGTGCTCGGCTACGGCTGCGGCACGCCGGGCATGACGCGCCACACCGACGCCCCGCGCCAGGCCTTCGAGCTCGGCGCGTCACTGTAAAGTGATACGAAGGGACAGTCCCTTCGTCTCATGTCGAGAGGAGCCACGATGGCAATCACGATGAACCTGTACTACACCGGCACGGGCGGGGCGGCGCGCCGCTTTGCGGAGGAGATGGAGTCCACGGGTACGGCCGACCAGATCCGCGCGCGCGAGGGCAACCTCTGCTACCGCTACTTCCACCCGCTCGACGATCCCGAGACCGTGCTGCTCATCGACTCCTGGGCCAACCAGGGGGCTCTCGACGCCCACCACGCCTCCCCGGCCATGGCCACGATCGCCGAGCTGCGCGACAAATACGACCTGCACATGCGCGCCGAGCGCTACGTGAGCGACGACGCCGGCGTGCCCGACCACGACGCGGCGTTCCTGCGCCAGTAGGGCGCCGTTCCGTTTTGCTCCCGTCCCGTCTGGGACGCGTCACGAAAGGAGAGACGCATGGCAGAGATGCGCTACGCGAAGCTGGGGCGCTCCGGGATCGAGGTCTCCCGCGTCTGCCTGGGCGGCATGAGCTTCGGCGAGAAGATCCCCGGCGGCCACCAGTGGACGATCGGCCCGGAGGAGACGCGTGCCGTGATCGGGCGCGCTCTGGAGCTGGGCGTGAACTTCATCGACACGGCCAACTGCTACGCCGCGGGCACAAGCGAGGAGTACATCGGACGTGCCCTGCGCGAGCTGGGCGTCCGCCGCGAGGACGTGGTGCTTGCGAGCAAGGTCTTCTTCAACGAGGGCCGGCTCTCCCGCGCCGCGATCGAGCGCGAGATCGACGGCACGCTGAGTCGGCTGGGCACCGACTACCTGGACCTCTACATCATCCACCGCTTCGACTACGGCACGCCGGCGGAGGAGACCATGGAGGCGCTGGACAGCCTGGTGCGTGCGGGCAAGGTGCGCGCGCTCGGCGCGAGCGAGATGTACGCCTACCAGCTCCACAACATGCAGGTCGTGGCCGAGAAGAACGGTTGGACTCCCTTCAGCTCCGCCCAGATCCACTACAACCTACTCTACCGCGAGGACGAGCGCGAGATGATCCCCGTCTGCCGGCAGTACGACATGGCGCTCACGCCCTACAGCCCGATGGCCTCCGGCCACCTCTGCCACCCGGGCTGGGAGTCGGCGAGCACGCGCGGCACCACTGACGACACGATGCGCCAGAAGTACGACGCGGACCGCGAGCGCGACCTGCCGATCGTGGACCGCGTGGCCGAGGTCGCCAGCCGCCACGGCGTCCCGATGGCGCACGTGGCGCTGGCCTGGCACTGGGCGCGCGGCGTGGAGGCGCCGATCGTGGGCTGCTCGCGCCCGGAGCGCGTGGACGACGCGGTGGCGGCGCTCGACCTCGAGCTCACGGCCGACGAGCTGGACTTCCTCGAGGAGCCCTACATGGCGCACGAGCTCGTGGGCCCGCTCGCCCGCCCCGGCGAGAAGCCCCTCGCGGGCACGAACGACCCCAACAAGAAGTAGCCGACGCAACAGGTGGCCGTGGGCCCGCCGTGCTTTGGGCCCGACGTTCTTCTCGCCAGGGCTAGGCCAGCAGTCCCGAGCGCTCGGGGTGCTTCTCGAACCAGCTCACGGCGTAGGAGCACGTGGGTCGGGCCCGCATCCCGCTTGCCGCGATGACGCTCGTCGCGCGGACGAGCAGCTGGCCGGCCACGCCCTGGCCGCGCAGGGACTCGTCAACGAAGGTGTGGTCGATCTCGGCCACGCCGGGCTCGACCTCGGGGAAGGTCACCTCCGCGACGACCTTCCCGCTCTCGTCCAGGTACCTGACCGCATCCCGCTCGGCAACGCACTCCATGGCGCCCTCCTTTTCCGTCTCTGACGACCTCATTCTACCGGCCTCGAGGGGCTCCCGCCCGCGCCGTTCCCGCATGCCGTCTCCTCCGGCTCACACGAGCCTGGAGACGGCGGCGCTCGCCTCACCGATTGCGTCGACGATGCATTCTCGCTCCTCGGGCCCAGCTCCGTGTGCAAAGCGTGCGTAGGCCTGATAGCCGCCCGCGACGAGGTAGGTGAGCAGGACGTCCGACTTGACGGTGCCGTTGCCCACACTGCCGAGTCGACGTCTCAGCTCCGCCTCGAGGCACTCCGAGAGCCGGTGCTCCTGTCCGCAGGAGAAAAGGGCGTCGACTTCGTCCTGACGGCGCTCGAACGCCCGACAGAGCAGGCGCGCGGTTTCCGCGGGCTGCTCGAGGAGGGTCTCGGGCGCTCCGACCTCGTCCACCACGCGGGAGACGAGGTCGCGCTGGAGCTCGTCCGAGAGGTCGTAGATGCTGTGGTAGTGCAGGTAGAACGTGGCCTTTCCAATCTCGGCGCGCTCGCAGAGCGCCCGCACCGTGACGCGCTCGAGCGGCAGCTCGCGGCGCAGCCCGAGAAAGGCCTCCCGCAGCGCGCGCAGCGTCTTTGTGGTTCTCAGGTCGGCCATAGCAACCTCCTGGTCAATGCGGCGAGTCCGTCCAGTAATGGACGGTCGGGCAAAACTGCGCGTGGGCGCGCCGCCCGTCTCCCCCTACAGTGTATATACGTCCGATAGTAGACGGTTGTCCAGAAACAGGTGGACGAGGACGGATGCCGGCCGAGAAACACAGCGATGGACGAGAAGCACGGCGACGACGGGGAGTGACAACGGCCCAAAGGGGGAGCAGATGAGCAGCTGGGACAACGTGGACCTCGGGGCCTTCTACACGGGGCAGGACTTCGAGGCGTGGCGGTGGATGGGCGCGCGGCCAACGGAGACGGGCACGGACTTTCGCGTCTTCGCCCCGGCGGCGGCCGGGGTGGTCGTGCGCGTGGGGGACGGCGCGGCTACCCACGGCGCCCCGGCAGCCCACGGCGGCCCGGCGCCGCACGCCCCCACCCCCGCCGCCCGCGACATCCCCATGGCCCGCGCCCTCAACGGCTCCTTCTTCGAGGCGCACGTGCCGGGCGTGGGCCCCGGCACGCCCTACGAGTACGTCGTCTACCTGCCCGACGGCTCCTCCCAGGCGCACGCCGACCCCTACGCCCTCGCCTCCGAGCTGCGCCCCGCGCACCGCTCGCTCGTCCACGGCCTCCCGCGCCACGAGTTTGCCGACGACGCCTGGATGGCTGCGCGCTCGGCCGGCCTCGACCGCCCGCTCAACGTCTACGAGCTGCACCTCGGCTCGTGGCGCAAACCCGGCCCCGAGCCGGACGCCTGGTACGCCTACGACGAGCTCGCGGCACCGCTCGCCGAGCACGTGCGCTCCCTGGGCTGCACGCACGTCGAGCTGATGCCCCTCTCCGAGTACCCCTTCGACGGGAGCTGGGGCTACCAGGCCACCGGGTTCTTCTCGCCCACGCGTCGCTACGGCACGCCGGAGCAGCTCGCGTCTCTGGTGGACCAGCTGCACCAGGCGGGGGTCGGGGTGATCGTGGACTTTGTGCCCGCGCACTTCGCCGTGGACGCGTGGGGCCTCGCCACCTTCGACGGCACCGCGCTCTACGAGTACCCCAATGACGCGGTGGGGGTCTCGGAGTGGGGGAGCCACAACTTCATGCACTCGCGCGGCGAGGTGCGCAGCCTCCTGCAGTCGGCGGCCAACCTGTGGCTCTCCGTCTACCACGTGGACGCCCTGCGCATGGACGCCGTCAGCCGCGTCGTCTTTTGGCAGGGGGACGAGCGCCGCGGGGTCAACGGGCTCGGGGTGGACTTCCTGCGCACGATGAACCACGGCCTGCACGAGCGCAACCCCGGTTGCGTGCTCGTGGCGGAGGACTCGAGCCCCTTCCCGGGCGTCACGCGCGCGTGGGAGGAGGGCGGCCTTGGCTTTGACTACAAGTGGGACCTGGGGTGGATGAACGACGTGCTCTCCTACTTCCAGGCGTCGCCCGAGGAGCGGCGGGAGCGCCCCGGCCTCATGACCTTCTCGATGCTCTATCGCACGAACGAGCGCTACCTGCTGCCGCTCAGCCACGACGAGGTGGTCCACGGCAAGGCCACGATCGCGCAGAAGATGCACGGTAACTACGGCGAGAAGTTCCCGCAGGCTCGCGCGCTCTACCTGTGGATGTTCGTGCACCCCGGCAAGAAGCTCGACTTCATGGGCAACGAGCTCGCCCAGCTGCGCGAGTGGGACGAGACGCGCGAGCAGGACTGGGAACTGCTCGCCTACCCCGTGCATGACGCGTTCCTGCGCTTCCGCCGGGAGCTGGGGCGGCTCTACCGCGCGCACCCGGCGCTCTGGGAGCGTGACTTCGAGGAGGGCGGCGCGGAGTGGCTCGACTGCTCCGGGGCCACGCCCTGCTGCTGGGCGCTGCTGCGCCGGGGCGGCGACGAGCTGGTGACCGCGCTGCTCAACCTGGACGACGAGCCGCACGACTATGCGGTGGCGCTGCCGGCGGGGGAGGCCGTCGACGACGCGGAGGTCCTGCTGGACACGGACTGGGAGCGCTTCGGCGGCGCCACGCCCGACGGCGAGAAGAACCTCTCCGTGGCGGCCGGGACGCTGAGGTGCGCCCTCGCGCCGCTCTCGGGGGTGCTCGTGCGGCTTGCGCCCGCCCCACGCCCCGGCTCGCTCCTCTACAATGGTTCGGTTCATTCCGTTCGTTGAGGGGAGTTCCATGCCCAGCCTTGCCGAGGAGATTGCCTCTCGGCGCACGTTCGCCATCATTTCGCACCCGGACGCGGGCAAGACCACGCTTACCGAGAAGCTGCTGCTCTACACCGGCAGCATCCAGACCGCCGGCTCCGTCAAGGGCAAGGCCAGCGCCAAGCACGCCGTCTCCGACTGGATGGACATCGAGAAGCAGCGCGGCATCTCCGTGACCTCGTCGGTACTGCAGTTCACCTACGAGGGCCACTGCGTGAACATCCTTGACACCCCGGGTCACCAGGACTTCTCCGAGGACACCTACCGTACGCTCATGGCCGCCGACTCCGCCGTCATGGTGATCGACGGTGCCAAGGGCGTGGAGGCGCAGACCGTCAAGCTCTTCAAGGTGTGCGCACTGCGCGGGATCCCCATCTTCACCTTCGTCAACAAGCTCGACCACGAGACGCGCGACCCCTTCGACCTCATGGAGGAGATCGAGACCGTGCTCGGCATCGGGACGTACCCGATGAACTGGCCCATCGGCAACGGGCGCACCTTCCGCGGCGTCTTTGACCGCGCGAGCCGCCACGTCCTGGCCTTCGAGGGCGACGGCCGCGCCAACGCCACCAAGAAGGTCGGCGAGATCGAGGCGGAGCTCGGCGACCCGGCGCTCGACGCGCTGATCGGCGAGGAGAACCACCGCGCCCTCATGGACGACATCGAGCTGCTCGACGGTGCCGACCACGAGTTCGACCTCGAGGCCGTGCGCACCGGCAAGCTCTCCCCGGTGTTCTTCGGCTCGGCACTCACCAACTTCGGCGTGGAGCCCTTCCTGCGCGACTTCCTGCGCCTGGCGCCCGCGCCCTCCGCGCACGTCGACGCCGAGACGGGCGAGCCGGTGGACCCTGCGAGCAGGGACTTCTCCGGCTTCGTCTTCAAGATCCAGGCCAACATGGACAAGAACCACCGTGATCGCATCGCGTTTCTGCGCATCTGCTCGGGGCGCTTCGAGCGCGGCATGGACGCCTGGCACGTGCAGGGCAACCGCAAGGTCAAGCTGGCCACGGGCACGGCGATGATGGCCGACGACCGCGCCACGGTGGACGAGGCGTACGCCGGCGACATCGTGGGCCTCTTCGACCCCGGGATCTTCTCGATCGGCGACACGCTCTGCGCGCCGAGCCACCACGTGCGCTACGCGGGCATCCCCACCTTCGCGCCGGAGCACTTCGCGCGCGTCTCCCAGGTGGACACGCTCAAGCGCAAGCAGTTCGTGAAGGGCATGGAGGAGCTCGCCCAGGAGGGCGCCGTGCAGATCTTCCGCGAGCTCGGCGCCGGCATGGAGAGCGTCATCGTGGGCGTGGTGGGCGTGCTGCAGTTCGAGGTGCTCGAGCAGCGCCTCAAGAGCGAGTACCACGTCGAGGTCTACCGCCAGGCGCTGCCCTACACCGAGGTGCGCTGGGTTGAGAACCCCGCCGACGAGCTCGACGTCCGCACGCTCAACCTCACGCGCGAGACGCTGCGTGTGGAGAACATGCGCGGAGAGCGGCTGCTGCTGTTCACGAGCTCGTGGAACCTCCAGTGGGCGCTCGAGCACAATCCCGACCTCAAGCTTTCGGAGTTCGGAAACGTGACGTTCTAGGGGCGCGGCGCGGCCCAAACATGCGGCGTTTTCTAACGCGCATCACACCACCATCTACCTGCAGTGATACAAGAAAGAGCAGGTAGATGGGGTGTTAGAAAACGCGGCACGTCACGGCGTCCCGCGCGTCGCGCCGCCTGGCCGCGTCCCGACGGACGCGGTGCGCTATCCTGAATGCGACCACTGGATGCGACCACGCATAAGAGGGGAGCGCCCATGGCAGTCGATCTCTCTGCGTTCGGCTGGACGCGCGAGCCGGCGAGCTGCACGGTCGGCGAGGACCTCGTCGAGGTGACCACGCGGCCCCACACCGACCTCTGGCAGCGGACGTACTATCACTTCCGCAACGACACCGCGCCGGTCCTGCAGATGGAGACCGACGAGCGATTCTTCTCGTTCACGGTGCGGACGTCCTTTGCCGAGGCGTCGCACCGCTTCGACCAGTGCGGGATCGTGCTCTACCTCGACGCCGAGAACTGGCTCAAGGCGTCGGTGGAGTACGAGGACGGCGTCATCGCGCACCTGGGTAGCGTGGTCACCAACGGCGGGTGGTCGGACTGGGCCACCACCGAGGTGGGCGCCGACGTGCGCGAGATGTGGTACCGCCTCAGCCGCCGTGAGGACGACTACCGCATCGAGTGCTCCCGCGACGGCGAGCACTTCCAGCAGATGCGCATCTGTCACCTGGCCGCGGGTGCCGGGCGCATCCGCTTTGGCATCTACGCGGCAAGCCCCGAGGAGAGCTCGTTCACGGCGCGCTTCGACCACTTTGACCTGGGCCCCTGCGCTTGGGCGGCCCACGACGGCCAGCAGCCGGACGCTGACCTGGCGTAAGGTGCCGCGCGCCAGGCCCGTCCCGGTCCCGAGACCGCCCGACACGGAAGGATGCCCCATGTTCAAGACGAAGAGCCCCGTCCCCTTCATCGTGTGCACGGTGATCGTCATCGTCGTGCTCATCGTGCTGTACCTGACAACCGGGCAAACGAGCGGGGAGTGGCACGGCAGCTGGAGCTTCACGTTCTAGGCAGCGCCTGGCGCAATGCGCCGCGCCCCTTCCATCTGCGCCGGCCACGACACCTTACGCTGCGCTGACGTGCGTCTGGCATCATGGCGGCAGCGAAGGGGGGTGTGAGCCGGGCGTGTCGGCTGCCTGGCTCGGTCGATGTCTCTTTTGGGGGTCGAGTTCCCGCGGGACGTGGTGAACACCGCGTTTGTCGCCGTGTTTCTCGGCGTTCCGCTGGTGATGTTCGTGGTGGCGCAGATTGTCTCGGGGATTCGGACCCGGCGCGCCGCAGCTGCGGAGGAGACGCCCCCAGAGCCGCCCGAGCCGCCCCGGGAGCCCGTCGAGGAGCTCCCCGACGACGTGACGCCCGAGGCGCTCTGCGGCTACTTCTGCGGGTACGGCGGGCCGCGCTGCGTGGCGCTCACCGTCCTCGGGCTCCTGCGGGACGAGCGGCTCTCCCTGGTGCCCACGGCCACGCCCGAGGAGGGCGCCTGGCACTTCGAGCTGCTTGACACGATAGACGCGGAGCGCGAGCCCCTCGCTGCTGCCGTGGTTGGCCTCTGCATGCCCACGGGGGCCGTCGAGCCCACCGCGGGCGCGGCGATTGCCCGCTTTGAGGAGAAGCCGGAGGAGGCGAGCGACCTGGTGAGCGCGCTCGACGCCGGGGCGAAGCACCGGGCGCGCGAGGCGGGGTTTCTGGAGCCAAAGCGCCAGAAGCGCGGTACGGACTCAGCGCTTCCCCTGCTCACGTTGGCGTTCATAGTGGCGGGCATCGCGCTTCGCGGCCTCACGACGCTGCCCGAGCTCACGGGGATCGGGTGCGTGTTCGGTGGGCTCGTGGCGATGCTGGCTGCCGTGGTCACGCTGGCGAGAAGTGACACCACGAGCCGCGGCCTCGACGTGCTCGCCCTTGCCGACGCTCATCGCCGCTGGATCGTGGGGCGCTACCGTGCGGGCGCGGCGCTTCCCGGGGAGCCCGCCAAGGTTGACCGGACGCTGCGCTTTGCCATTGCCTACGGGCTGGACGAGGAGGTCGTCGCCGAGCTTGCGCGTCGCTCGGGCGATACGGGCATCGAGTGGTTCCTCACGCCGCCGTCAGACGGCGTGCCCTCGGCCTTTCGCATGCTCTGTGACGTGTCGCGCGTGGCGCGCTACGAGGCTGCACACGCGAGTGACGACTAGGGGGGCGCCATGCTGGGCATCGTCAGCAACTTCCTGTACTGCGTGGTCCTGCCGTACGTGCTTGCCGTTGCCATGGCGCGCCTCTCGGACCGGGCGCGGTTCGCCCACGTGGACCGGCGCGACTTTGCCGACGGCTACCTGCGCGAGCCGCCGAGCTCGGACGAGCCGGCCCTCCTTGCCCGCGTGGTCGGCGCAGGGGAGGGAAGCATGGTCACCGCGACGCTGCTCTCGCTTGAGCGGAAGGGCGTCGTGAGCGTAGACCGCACGACGGAGCCCCCGGCCCTGCGGCTCGGCGACGACCTTGAGCGCGAGCCCGCCCGCCCGGGCGCCCGGCAGGCCGAGGGACAGGGGCGGGGAGACGTCCTCCTGAGCCTTTCTGTGGGCGTGAGGGAGGGGCGCCTCTCGGCCTACGAGCGGCTGGCGCTGGACATGGTATTCATTGACGGGCGCCTGAGCGCCACCGCCCGCAGCCTCTCCGAGGCGCGCCTTGCGTGCCCGGCCTACGTCAGACGGCTGCGGCATGCGCTTGCGGCCGAGGCTGACCGCGACCTGCACGCGCGCCACCTGGTCGAGGGGGTCTCCCCCTCCCTCCTGTGGCTTGCCGTGATCGTGGTCGTGGCCTACGTCCTCGTGGGGCTCCTTGTGGTCGGCCTTGACGTGGCGCCGATGGTCCTCTTCGGGTTGCCGGGACTTGCCGCCCTGGTCTCGTTCTCGCGCCCGCGCGAGGTCTTCACCGCCGAGGGGAGGACGCTGCTCGTGCGCTGCCGTGCCTTCCAGCGCTATCTTGCGCACTTCACCCACCTGAGCGAGGCGCACCTCACGGACGTGACCCTCTGGGGGGAACTGCTCGTCTACGGCGCCGCCGTCCACACCACGAGCGTCGTCGATAACGAGCTGATGCCGGCGGCGCTGATAAAGGATGCTCCCGTGGCGCCGGCGTGGTACGTGGCCTACGTGCGCGGGGGCTGCGGGAAGCCGTCCGGGTGCCCCGAGCCGCCGCGCGGCTGAGGGCGCGGGCCGGGGCGTACGGCGGGCAGCGTGCGGATGGGCCGCTGCGGCGGCACGTTCTTCTCGCCGTGTGCGACCCCTAGCGCTCCAGCTTGCGCACGACCTCGATCGTGGGGTTCACGGTGGACGCAAACGTGTCGAAGTCGGCATAGGTGCCGACGATGCTGCCGTAGTGGATGGGCACCGCGACGCGCGGGCGCAGGGCGCCCACGAAGACGGCCGCCTGGCGTGGGTCCATCGTGTAGGTGCCGCCGATGGGCACGAGCGCAACGTCGCAGCTCACGGTCTCGTTGTCCGGGTTCTGGTCCGTGTCCCCGGCGCAGTAGTAGCGCGTGGGGTCGCCGTCCAGGGTGAGCACGTAGCCGAGCCAGCCGTTGGTCTGCGGGTGCATGCCCAGGCGCTCGGGCTCCACGTTGTAGGCCGCCACGGCCTCCACGGTGAGCCCCGGCAGCTCGAGTCTCTCGCCGGCGTGCATGAGGTGGGTCGCCGCCGCGCCCAGGCCCGCCACTTCGGCAGCCATGCTGGCGGGCGCCACGAGCACGGTCTGCTCGCTCATGACGCGGGCCGCGTCCTCGGGCGAGAGGTGGTCGTAGTGGGTGTGGGTGATCAGCAGGTAGTCCGCGTCGTGCGCGGCCTCGGCGTCGGTGAGGTGGAAGGGGTCGAGGTAGACGACGGTGCCGCCCGGCCCCTCGATGCGGATGGCGCTCTGGGTGAACACGCGGACGTTGTCGAGGGTCTTCTCGGGCATGGCGCTCTCCTCTCCCGGACGGCGACGGGCCTGCGGCAAGTCACGGCCGCGATACCTCGATTCTAGTCCTCGCGCCGTGTCACCCGGGCGTCGAAGCGGCCCATGAGGGCGCGCTCGAGCCCGATGAAGACGGGGTAGGGCATGAGCTTGGCCAGCACGTAGAACGCGCGCATGTAGAGCGAGGGCACGCAGAGCGCCCGTCCCGCCCGCGCCGCGGCGAGGCCGCGCCGGGCCACGCGCCCCACGTCCTCGAAGCCGGTGAGGCGCGCCATGTCGGCCGCCACGTCGCCGGCGCCCGCGTGGTCGAGAAAGCCGGTGCGCATGAACTTGGGGCAGAGCGCGGTCACGTGGATGCCCACGGGCCCGAGCTCCTCGTTGAGCGCGCGGGAGAAGTCCAGCACGAAGCGCTTTGCCGCCGAG
Source organism: Olsenella profusa (assembly GCF_016900315.1). Classification (GTDB taxonomy): domain Bacteria; phylum Actinomycetota; class Coriobacteriia; order Coriobacteriales; family Atopobiaceae; genus Thermophilibacter; species Thermophilibacter profusus_A. The sequence goes on along the minus strand of NZ_JACSNQ010000002.1, from coordinate 62,937 downwards.
TAGACGGCGAGCTCGGGCTGCGGCACGAAGGCGGCCACGCTCGCCACGTTGAGGACGCGCGAGCCCACCCGCATGTGGGGCAGCGAGCGGTACGTGAGCTCCACGGGCGCCAGCATGAGCAGGCGCACCATGTCCGCCGCCGCGCCGGCCGGCTGGTCCGCGAACGCGCCGAAGGTCCCGAACCCGGCGTTGTTGACGAGAAGGACCACCCGCGTGTCGGGCCGCTCCGCGAGCGCGTCCTCGAGCACGTCGAAGGAGGCCGGGTCCGTGAGGTCGAGCGCGAGCGGGCGCACCGGCGTGGCGCAGGCGTCCGCGAGCTCGGCGAGGGTGCCGGCGCTTCTGGCAACCGCCCAGATCTGGTCGAGCCGGCCGAACGCGCCCGCGTCGAGCTGGCGCACGATCTCCCTGCCGAGTCCCGAGGAGGCCCCGGTCACGATGGCGATGTCGGTCATGTCTCCCCCTTTCTGCGCTGATGGCTCCTGTTATACCGCCCGGGGTTCTTCTCGCCTCGCTTGCTGGGTAAAATGCGCCGATTTCTAACGGGGCTCCTAGCTGCGGATTTGCAGAAAAGCGCAGGTAGACGGCTTGGTTTTGGTGTTTAGAAATGGCTGGTTGTTAGTGGCCGCGCAGCCGCGCGGCCGCCGGGCGCGCGGCCCGCTATCATTCATCCCAAGGAGACGCATCCAAGGAGGCCCCATGGCAACGCCTGACTTCATCCTCGCCCTGCGCAAGAAGATCGGCCACGACCCACTCTGGCTTGTTGGCGTGACGGCCTACGTGGAGGACGGCGCGGGCCGCGTGCTGCTCGGCCGCCGGGCGGACACGGGCGAGTGGGCGCTCGTCTACGGCATCAACGAGCCCGGCGAGGAGCCGGCCGCCACGGTGGTACGCGAGGTTCGGGAGGAGACCGGCGTGGACGTGGTGCCCACCGACCTCGTGCGCGTGAAGGCAGCCCGCGAGCTCACCGTCTACGCAAACGGAGACCAGACTCAGTACCTTGACCTCATGTTCACCTGCCGGCTTGCGGAGGGCGGCTGCTCCGAACCGCGCGTGGCCGACGACGAGAGCCTCGCGGTGGGCTGGTTCTCCCTGGACGAGCTGCCGGAGCCCCTGGCCGCGTCAACGCGGGAGCGTTTTGCCGCGCTGCTCGCGTGGCGCGAGGCGGGGACGTCCCGCGCGCTCTTCTCGCTGGGTTAGGGTGCGCGCCCCGGGGCTGGGGTCCTGAATCCGGGCCGTAGGCCCGCGCCCCGAGACGCACCTGCAGTCGCGCTACCGGACCGTCATGACCGGCACGTCCACGGAGCGAAGCACGCCGAAGCTGACGCTGCCGAGCATGCCGCGCAGCGCGCCGAGGCCGCGCCTGCCCATCACGACCAGGTCGATGTCGTGGCTCTCCACGTAGTCGGCGATGCCCTCCACCGGAGAGCCCGCGATTACCGCGTCCGCCACGATCTTGCACTGGGCGTCGTCGCGCGACTGGTCGACGACCTCCTCGGCATCTGCCACCGCGCGCTTGACCGCCGTGTCCATGATGCGCTCGTAGCTCGAGGGGTCGGCGATCGCGTACGGCGTCTCAAAGCCCTCGCCCAGAAGCGTTGGGTTGGGGAGCGCCGCGGACGGGATGACGGTCACCACGTGCACCTTCGCCTCCGGGTACTGGCCCGCCATGCCCAGCGCGACGTGCAGGGCGCTCTTGGCATGGTCGGACTCGTCATAGGGAACCAGAATGTTCTTGAAGAACATGGCGACCTCCTTCGAACGTCGCGGGCCGATGCGCTTACCTGCGTTATACCCGTGCTCGCGGCGGGGAGCCGTCCGGTCGGTGAACGAGGGCGAGAAGCCCGGGGATGGCATGGGGCCACCGTCGCGACGGGTCTGTGCGAAGGCAGCGGCTTGGCTGGGCGCACGCCCGCCCGTCCGCAACGGGGTACGTACACCCGCCCCCCCGGGTACGTACACCCGCCCACCGGGTACGTACACTATTGCAACGTTGATGTTCTTCTCGCCACCTCAACTACCTGCGGAAACGTCGGACGACCTGGCGAGAAGAACGTTGGGGAGTGTACGTAACCTAAAGGGGAGTGTACGTACCCTCAAAAGGCTACCGTGAGCGCACCTTGAGCGACTGCAGGTACGCCTTCTGCTCCGGCGTGACGCGGCGGCTCTCGCGCGCCTTCTGCAGGGCCTTGTTGTGCGTCCACGCGTCCAGCCGCGGCGGTCGCGCCTCAAAGAGCGGCAGCGTTGCCTCGGCCTGCTTTATCAGCGCAAACGAGAAGTACCACGCCCGCGCCATGTTGACGTAGTACTCCGGGCGGCTGATCGCGGCGACCACCTCAAGCTGCGCGGGCTCGAAGGCGTCGTCCAGGAAGAGCTCCATGAGTTGGGTCACGCCGAAGCGCACCACGTACTCGGTGCGCGGGCCCTCGGCGGCCGCCCATAGGCGGATCTTCCCCAGCACGGCGGGAAGCGCGCTCCGGAAGGCCGGCACGCGGATGAGGTCGCTCGTGGCCCAGTTGTCCACGTACGGCAGGAAGCGGTCGAGCAGCGCGAAGGCCTCGTCTGCCGAGCCCGCAAGCAGCCCTATGAGCTCGCCGTGGAGGTTCATCTCGTCGTAGGTGACGTGCGGCAGCGGGGCCGCCATGAAGGCCCGAGCCTCGTCGGGGCGACGGCGCGCGAGGTCGCGGGCGTAGCGGCGCAGCTCGGGCAGACGTACTCCCAGGACGCGCTCGGGTGCCACGGTTGGTATGAGCTTTGCCTGGAAGTCGCGGTAGGCGGAGTCCGCCAGCGCCGCGAGCTCGTCACGGATCACAGGTCCCCCTCCCTCTGGACGCGTCCCGAATCAAGTGACTCCATTATTCTCCCACATGCTCGCTTTTTGACGCGAGAGCCTTCTCCTGGCGTGCGCCACCGAGGCGCATGTAGGTGGCTCGTGTTCGGGGTGGACCATGAAAAGGCGGCAGTGCCAGGCCAAGGGGTGGTCGCGATGACGTATCCGTACCTGACCATGGCCGACAACGTGGAGGTCGTTCACTCAGAGCTCATTCATGACAATGGTGTTGATAAGGTGTTCGTTCATTTTGAGCGTCCGACGGGAGACGGATTTGATTCGGCGCGTTGTGAGCTTCCCTTGTATATGTGGACTGAGTGGGAGGGGCATTTCATTGCAGAGGGGCACGCGGAGTTCGGGGCCTTCCTGAGCGATAATGCCCGCCTCATCTATCGCTATGCCCCTAATGGGGGAGTGAAGGTTGCTTAGCTTTTTTCATAGGCGGCTATCACGTGTTCATCTGGTCCGATGAGGCGGGAGCTCTTCTTGGTGGACGAGATCAGCTTCTATTGCTGATGCTCTGCCGCAGGGGCCCTCTGGCCGTTTGGCACCCCGTGCGTCATTGCCCGTCGAGCGGCTATAGTTGCCTCAACACAAGACGCAACCACGGGATGGGCGCATGGATGAGAACCGCTTGATAGAGCTGGTTCAGAACGAGGCGGCGCTCCCCTCCACCTACGGGAGGGGGCTTGCGCTGGCGCGCGACGGCGGTGTCATCAGCTGCGAGGCGTCCGTCGGCGCCCTTGGCTCCACGACGTCCATAACGGGGCTGGTCAGAGGGTTGCGCGGTAGCAGCTATCACGTTGAGGTGCAGGTTGACGAGTCCGAGGCGGAGCTGCTGGACTACAGCTGCGAGTGCGTCGCCGCATCCAGCTACGCGGGCATGTGCAAGCACGAGGTGGCTCTCGTCCTCGAGTTTCTTGCGCGCAGGGGGCTGGGGCTCGTTGCCGCCGCCGCACGTCGTCCGCCCGCCAGGACCGCGCCCACGCTCCCTCCCGTGCGTGCCTTGCCCACGAGCCCGGCAATCCGCCATCTCATGGAGGACCTTACCGAGCGTCGGCTGCGTGCCACGGAGGCCTCGACCCCCGGTTGCCGGCGAGAAGGACGTGCCCCCGCTGCTCCGCCTGAGCCCGTCGAGCTTCTTGCCACGCTTCTGCCCGCTCGGGACGCCTACTACGATGACCCTGCCTGGTGCGTGAAGCTGCGCGTCCGTCGCGGGAGCGCCTCGTACGTGGTGAAGAGCATCTCTGCGCTGGTGGAGGCATGCCGGACCGGGGCTACGGTCACTTATGGCAAGGGGCTCTCCTTTGCCCACGTGGGCGCGGCGTTTTCGGAGCGCTCTCGTGCCGTCGTGGCCGTCCTCTCCCGCGTGACGGCCAGCCAGGGGGCGCTCTTTGCCTCGCGATGGAAGTATCAGCAGGTCGGGCGGGGCGCTGACGTCAAGGAGCTGCCCGTCTCGGACGCCGACGTCATCGATCTGCTGGACGCGCTCCAGGGGTCCACGGTCTCCCTTGAGCTCAGTGACGGCCCCTACGGGTCACGAGGGCCGACGCGCCAGCTTGTGGTAGGCAGGGGAGATCCAGAGGTCCGCACCCGTCTGGAGCGTGCCGGCGACGGAGGCTATGACCTGCTCGTTTCCGGGGCGCTCTGCAGCTTTGCCGCGGCTGGTCGCCTATACGTCCTAGACGAGGGGCGGGCCCTGAGCTGCTCCTCGGACTACGCCCTCCGTGCCGCGGGGCTTCTCGGCGCACTCCTTCCCGCAGGTCGGGGCATGCACGTCGCACCTGCGGACGTTTCGGCCTTCTGTCGGGACGTCCTGCCCGTCCTGCGGGCGGCAACGGGCCTCGACGCGCCGGCTGAGCTTGATGAGCTCGTCCCGCCCGAGGCGGCCTTCACGTTTGCTGTGGGCCTTGACGACGGGCGTGTGACCTGCGGCGTCACCGTGGCCTACGGTGCCTGGGAGCACGGGCTCTACGGGCCGGACCGTCTGGAGGACGAACGCGCCCGCTGGTCACCGCGCTTGGCGGACCGTCGCGTCCCAGCGCGCGACCTTGTGTCGGAGTATCGCGTCATGGACGTGGTGGAGGCGTACTTCCCCGGGGGGCGCCTTGAGGCAGGTGAGCTTCCCGGCTTTGACGAGGATGACGACGATCTGCTCTTTGACCTGCTCACGCGTGGTCTCGCGGAGCTTGACGCCCTCGGCGAGGTCCTGCTCTCCGAGCGCCTGCGCCGCATCGAGGTGCGCGACAGCCCCAGCCTCACCGTGCGTGCCACGGTCACGAGCGGCCTTCTGGACGTGGCGCTGGATGCGAGCGGCCTCTGCCCGCAGGACCTGGACGCCTGTCTCTCCGCGTACCGGCGCCGCCAGAAGTTCGTGCGCCTGACCAGTGGAGACATCATGCGGCTGGGGGAGGGCGCGGCCGCCGTCGACGACCTCGCGACGGGTCTGGGCGTCTCCGTGGAGGAGCTCGCCGAGGGTGTGTCCAACCTGCCCGTCTATCGCGTGCCCTTCGTGGATGGCCTGCTCAAGCGAGCGGGCGGCCTGCGCCTCTCGCGCAACGACGCCTTCCGTGCCATCGTGCGTGAGCTGGACACCTTCTCTGACGCGGACGTGGAGGTTCCGCCCACGCTTGCGGGCGTGCTGCGACCCTACCAGCTCGACGGCTTCCGCTGGCTCCAGCTGCTCGACCGTCTTGGCTTTGGCGGCATCCTCGCGGACGACATGGGGCTCGGCAAGACGCTCCAGGTGATAGCCCACCTTCTGGCCTGCAAGCAGGCCGGCGAGAAGAACGTCGGGGGAGCGGCTGTCGGCGAGAAGAACGCCGAGTCGGGTGCTTTGGGCGATGGGGCCGCGAGTCCCGGGGCCCTTCTCGCCACGACGCTCGTGGTGTGTCCGGCATCGCTCGTCTACAACTGGATGTCCGAGCTCGAACGCTTTGCGCCCGAGCTCGACGCCGTGGCCGTCCTCGGCACCAAGCCGGCGCGCGGAAAGGTGATAGCGGCAGCGGCGGACCACGACGTGCTCGTGACCTCGTACGACCTCATGCGCCGTGACGTCGACGCCTACGCTGGCCAGCGCTTCTCTCGCGTGGTCCTTGACGAGGCCCAGTACATCAAGAATCCGCTGACCAAGGTTGCCCGTGCCGCAAGGCTCCTTCCCGCGCGGACGCGGCTGGCGCTTACGGGGACGCCCGTCGAGAATCGCGCGTCCGAGCTCTGGAGCATCTTCGATTTCCTGATGCCGGGCGTGCTCGGGAGTCGGGACGAGTTCGCAAAGACCTACGAGGGTCCCGTGGAGGGCGGCGACGAACGTGCCGCGGAGCGGCTGCGCTGCCTGGTCTCCCCCTTCATCCTGAGGCGCCTCAAGGCCGACGTGCTTGCCGACCTCCCGGAGAAGACGGAGAGCGTGGTCACGGCGCGCATGAGCGGGGAGCAGGAGAGGCTCTACCGGGCGAGCGAGGAGCTCCTGGCGCGTCAGATCGCCCGAGAGCTGCCCGTCGAGTTCAGGAAGAACAAGCTCCAGGTACTTGCCGAGCTCACGAAGCTGCGACAGATCTGCTGCGACCCGTCGCTTGCGTTCGAGGACTACACAGGAGGCAGCGCCAAGCTTGACACCTGTCTGGAGCTCATTGCTGGCGCAGTTGACGGTGGGCATCAGGTGCTGCTGTTCTCGCAGTTCACCACGATGCTTGGCATCATCGCGCAGAGGCTTGACGCGCGGGGGATTGCCCACTTTGAGCTCACCGGCTCCACGACCAAGGAGGAGCGTCGACGGCTGGTGGCGCGCTTTCAGGCGGGGGAGGCGCCCCTGTTTCTCATCTCGCTGCGAGCCGGCGGCGTGGGGCTCAACCTTACGGCCGCCGACGTGGTGATTCATTATGACCCGTGGTGGAACCTCGCCGCGCAGAACCAGGCCACAGACCGCGCCTACCGCATCGGGCAGGAGCGCGCGGTCACGGTCTTCAAGCTCATCTGCGCAAATACCATCGAGGAGCGTATCGTGGCGATGCAGGAGTCCAAGCGCGAACTTGCCGAGCGCCTGATCTCCGGAGAGGGCGTGCGCTCTGCCAGGCTCAGTCGCGACGACGTGCTGGCACTGCTGCAGGGTGCGTAGGGCAGCTGACAGGCGGGGGGCACGCGTCGGATGACGTGTGCCCCCCGATGGTTCTTCTCGCCAATTTGCCCGTCGTCCGACTCCGGAGCTACATGAGCTCCTTGCCCACCTTCCAAGCGCCGCCGACCTCCTCGCCGACCACGCGGTAGGTCATGTGCGAGCTGTCGTAGACGAGTGGCTGCCACTTGCCAAAGTCGACCTTGCCGTCCTCGTCCAAGATGCTCTCGTCCACGAGCACGTTTACGACCTTGCCCACGATGCGGGCGCCGTGCTCGTCACCGTCGACGGAGGTGACCTCGCACTCCATCGTGAGCGGGTACTCCTCGATCACGGGCGCATCCACGTGCTCGGAGCGGGTGAAGGTGAGGCCGCTCTTCTCGGCCTTGTTGACCTTGGTGCCGCTCTCGATGCCAAAGTAGTCCGCGGAGACCACGTTGGCGCGGTTGGCCGGCGCCACGGTGAAGGCGCCCTTCTTGACGATGTTGGCCGTGGTCTTGTGGTCGCCGATGTTGAAGCAGACCTCGTGACGGGTGCACTCGCCGGCCCACGCGGCGTTCATCGCGTTGGGCACGCCGTTCTCGTCGTAGCTCGCGATGATGAACACCGACTGCGGGAACAGCTCGCCCGCGTCTCCCAGGCTCTTCTTCATGAGGGCCCTCCTTTCCGGCGCCGTGCGCCGCTCGATACCGGTTACCCGTAGTATCCGCCTGCGCGATTGGCTCGGCCAGTACTGGCTTTGCGGACTGGTACTTACCAAAGGGAAAGTGCTCAGGCGGCTCTCGCCCCCCCTCCGCTCTAACCGCGCTGTCGTGCCATCGAGATGGTCGTCCTTCTGCTTACGAAAACGCAGCTGTTGCGCTCTTTGTTCCGGCGTGTGCTTAGAAAACGCTAGGTGTTGCTCGAGTTTCCCGGTTGTGGGCTTACGGAATTGAGGTTGATGCGTCCCAGGGAGGTCCGGCAGACGCGTCGCCCATGATTTTCTAAGCGACTGAACGCTCAGAGGCCGCAACGACCGTGATTCTCTAAGCGGTTCGGCACCCCGAGGCCGCAACGACCGTGATTTCGTAAGCGCGCGACGGGACAGCGCCCGCAACGTCCGTCACTTCGTAAGCGGTCCGCGCGTCCCGGCCCGGGCGCTCCGCCCCCCGCACCCCTGCATTACGCGGGACGGTGCTGGCTGCCCCACTCGCACATGAGGTCGAGCACGGGCACGAGCGAGCGGCCGCGCTCGGTGAGGCTGTACTCCACCTTGGGCGGGATCTGCGGGTACTCCTCGCGGTGGACGAGCTCGTCGGCCTCCAGCTGCTTGAGCGTGGAGGAGAGCGTCTTGTACGAGATGGTGCCGATGTAGCGCTGCAGCTCGTTGAAGCGCACCACGCCGAACTCCATGAGCGCGTAGAGCACGGTCATCTTGTACTTGCCGTTGATGAGCGAGAGCGTGTACGAGAAGCCCGTCTCGCCCAGGCACTCGTCGGATATGCAGCGGTCGGTCATCCGGTCTCCTTAGCACTTTCCAAAAGGTAAGTACTAAACCTTAATGTGCGTACTTATCACTATGAGAGCAGTTTCCTACGATTGTCCTGAGACGGCAAGGGGCCGTCCGTACGGAGAGGAGCAACTATGGGCAAGAAGGTCGTCGTCATCACCGGGAGCCCGCGCAAGGGCGGCAACAGCGCGTCGATGGTCGACGCGTTCGTCGACGCAGCGCGCTCGCTCGGGCACGAGGTCACGCGCTTTGACGCTGCGTTCATGAAGGTGGGCGGATGCCACGCGTGCGAGACCTGCTACAGCACCGGTAAGGCGTGCAGCTTTGACGACGACTTCAACGCCATGGCCCCGACCATCCTTGAGGCCGACGCGCTCGTCTTTGCGACGCCGGTGTACTGGTACTCGTTCCCCGCGCAGATCAAGGCCGTGATCGACCGCATCTATTCGCTCGTGGTGGGCGGCAAGGACATCGCCGGCAAGGAGTGCGCGCTCATCGCCTGCTGCGAGGAGGAGGATCCCACGGTCCTCGACGGCGTGCGTGTTCCGATGGAGCGCACAGCGGCCCTCAACAAGTGGGAGATGGTCGGCGAGGTGCTCGTGCCGGGCGTGCTCAACAAGGGCGACATCGAGAAGACCGACGGATGTGCCCAGGCGGCGGAGCTGGCCGAGAAGATCTAGCGCTCGAGCGCTCCGCTGGCCTGGCGCCAGCGCGGCGCGCTATCTGCGGCTGCTCGCTCGGCGGGCTCTTCTCGCTGTATGCGTTCACGCGCGACGGGCGGCTCGCGGCGTGCGCGTGCGTCTCGGGATCGGTCTGGTACGAGGGATGGATGGGCTACCTACGCGGCCCCGCGTTTCCCGGGTGACGTCGCGACCTCCCCTTATTATGTGGGCGTGCCTACAAGGGGAGGCACCATGGGTATGGCAGTTGTGTCCGGCGGGGCCGACGAGCATCAGGGGCTCGTGGGCTGGGCGCGCCCGGCGTCCGGGACTCGAAGAGGATGCTCGGGCTGCTGCCGGGCACCTCGACGCTTGCGAGCCCCGGATGCTTGGTGGTGGGTCGCTCAACCCCGTCGGGCGGTTCCCTGCGACCGAACCCAGTCGAAGAGCTGGCGGACGGTGTCGCGCGCGTCGGCCCGCGTGGCGAGCCAGAACGTGAAGTGCGCCCAGTCGCCCTCCACGGGCACGATGGCGCGGCCGGGCACCTGCGCCTCCAGGTAGGGCGCGTCGGTCGTGAAGACGCAGTGCGGCGTCGTGCGCGCGAGCCGGCTGAACACCGAGCGGTCGCGCTGCTCGATGAGGGTGGCGTGCGGAAGGGCCCGGTCCACGGCGTCGCGCCACACGCCGATTTCGGTGAAGATGAGGAAGGTCTGCCCGTCGAGGTTATCGGCGGTCACGTTTGGTCGCGCGGCCAGCGGGTGGTTGGGCGGCAGCGCCACCGAGAGGCTCTCGCGCATGAGCTTGCAGGAGAGAAGGTCCGCCCCCGCGGGCTTCTCGGCAACGATTCCTAGGTCAAGGGCGCCGTCCGCAAGTCCGCGCAGCGCCTCGTCACCGCGAATGGTCTCCGAGGTGAGGGTCTCCTCCGGCAGGCGCTCCACCATGAGGCTCGTGAGGCGCCAGAGCGGCGCCGGCGCCACCGTGCCCACGCGCAGCGTCCGCGCCCGTTGGCCCACGGCAGCGACCGCCTCGCGCAGGAGCCGCTCGTCGCGCAGGATCTGGCGCGCCCAGTCCACCGCCACGCGCCCGGCCTCGTTGAGCGCCACGCGCCGGCCCGCCCGGCTGAGCAACGCCTGCCCGAGCTCGGCCTCGAGCCGCTGGATTGAGCGGCTGAGCGCCGGCTGCGAGACGTGCAGACGACGGGCGGCCGCCGTCATGGTGCCCTCGCGCTCGAGGGCGTCCAACTGGCGCAGCTGTTCGAGCTCCATGGCGTCACGTCCTTCTTGCCTCATGCGTACTACGCATAAGCATCTTATCAAAAGGCATTTTACACCAGTACTGGAGCGCCTGATAATATGCATCAAGCACATCAGCGAGAAAGGAAGTGCCCATGCAGACCATCACCATGAACGACGGCCACGCCATCCCGCAGCTCGGATGCGGCGTGTACATGATGAACGGGGACGAGCTGAGCCGCCTTATCCCTACGGCGATCGAGACGGGGTATCGCCACTTTGACACGGCGAACGCCTACTTCAACGAGGTGGCGCTCGGCAGGGCGCTCGCCGAATCGGGCGTTCCGCGCGCAGAGCTGTTCATCACCTCCAAGCTCTTTCCGCAGAGCTATCCTACCGGGCAGACCGGCCCGGACATCGATGCGACCCTGGAGCGCCTGGGTACCGACTACCTCGACCTGCTGCTGCTTCACCAGCCCTATGGCGCCTACGTCGAGGCCTGGCCTGCGCTCGAGGACGCCGTGAGCGCGGGCAAGGTGCGCTCGATCGGCCTCTCCAACTTCCCGGTGCACAAGATCGAGGAGATCATGCGGGTGGCCACCATCAGGCCGGCGGTGCTGCAGGTGGAGCTCAACCCGTACTGGACCCAGCACGAGCTGCGGCACGAGCTGGAGCGCATCGGTCTGGGTGACGTGACGCTGGAGAGCTGGTATCCCTTTGGGCACGGCGACGCCGAGATCATGAGGGAGCCGGTGCTCGTCGAGGCGGCACAGGCGCACGGCAAGTCGGTGGCACAGGTGATTCTTCGCTGGGCGCTGCAGGAGGGCGTCGTGGTGTTCCCCAAGACGCTCAACCCCGAGCACATGCGCGAGAACTTCGACGTCTTTGGCTTTGAGCTCAGCGCAGACGAGATGGCGCGCATCGACGCGATTCCGCAGCACCCCTACTACGTGGTGCCCGAGGACGCGCCGGATTTCGTGCTCGTGCACAACGACTACAGCAAGCAGATCTAAGGCGGCGGAAGGGGCGCGCTCTACCGCTCTACTAGACTCGGGCGGGCACGCGACGCAGCGGAACTGAGGCACAATGATACGAGGGGACTGTCCCTTCGTATCATTGGAGGGCACTGCTCATGCATGACATCTGGAACCCGTGGCACGGGTGCCGCAAGGCGAGCGAGGGCTGCGCCAACTGCTACATGTTCACGATGGACCGCTGGCGGGGGCTGGACGGCTCCGTTGTGCGGCGCAACAAGGCGGGGTTTCGCTACCCGCTGGCGCGCAGCCGCGACGGCTCGCTCAAGGTGCGCCCCGGCGAGCTCATCCGCGTGTGCATGACCTCGGACTTCTTCGTGGAGGAGGCGGACCCCTGGCGCGATGAGGCCTGGGACGTCATGCGTCAGCGTCCCGACGTGCGGTTCTGGCTGCTCACCAAGCGCCCGGAGCGCTTTGCCACGTGCCTCCCGGACGACTGGGGCGAGGGCTGGGACAACGTCATGCTCAACGTCACCTGTGAGAACCAGCGCCGTGCCGACGAGCGGCTTCCGGTTCTTCTCGCCACGCCGGCGCGCCACAAGGGCGTCATGTGCGCCCCGCTCATCGGGCAGGTGGACATCGAGAGGTACCTGGAGCTGGGCGATCACGGCGGGGGCGGCGTGCGCGGCTGCGGCATCGAGCAGGTCATCTGCGGCGGCGAGAACTATGAAGGCGCCCGCCCGTGCGACTTCGACTGGGTGCGCCTGCTCTCCGCGCAGTGCCGCGCGCATGACGTGACGTTCGCCTTCACCGAGACGGGCACGGTCTTTGTGAAGGACGGGCGGACCTACCGCCTGCGCGACCACCGGCTCCAGTCCGAGCAGGCGTTCAAGTCCGGCGTGAGCTTTGCCGGCCGGCCGATCGAGTGGCACCTGCACGACCCGCTGAGGCTGCCGATCCCCGCCGAGGAGCTCTACCAGCCCAGCTTCCGCGAGCGCTGTAAGACGTGCGGGCAGCGCCTCATCTGCAACGGCTGCTCCGCCTGCGGCCGCTGCGCATGAGTCAATGGGGACAGGCCCCTTTGTCTCATGCAGTGCGCCGCTTTTCCGGAAAGCGTGGCATATGCCCCCGAAGCGGGAAAACCGACCGTTGAACACAGCCGGCCGCAACGCAAGGCTGAGAGCATGGGCGTCGCCCGCGGCGGCCGCAGACAACTCACTGGAGGCAGATCATGGACACGGACTACATTCCCATGGAGAGGGCCGGCAAGCTCTGGGCTTTGGCCTCATGCGCCTGCCGCACAAGGGCCCCCTGACCGACGTCGAGCAGGTCAAGCAGATGGTCGACCTGTTCATGGAGGCGGGCTTCACCTACTTCGACACGGCGTTCGTGTACGCGGGCAGCGAGGCCGTCATCCGCAAGGCGCTCGTCGAGCGCTACCCACGCGCGTCCTACACGCTGGCCACCAAGCTCAACGCGTTTCTCATGGCACCCACCGAGAAGGCCGCAAAGCGGCAGTTCGACACCTCGCTCGAGCGCACGGGCGCGCGGCGCGCGTGGAAATCGGATAGGGGGAGGTCATGAGGACGCGCCTGCTCGGGGGCATCGCCGTGTCGGAGGTCGGCATGGGCTGCATGGCCTTCTCGCACGGGTACGGCAAGATCCCACCCGAGGACTACAGCGTCGAGGCTATCCGCGGGGCGTATCGCCATGGCTGCACGTTCTTCGACACGGCGGAGATCTACAGCCCGGGACTCTCGGGCATAGGGCACAACGAGCGCATCGTGGGGCGCTCCCTCGCCGACGTGCGCGACGATGTGGTCATTGGGACCAAGCTCTTCCTGGGGTGGTCGGAGGTCGAGCGCTCGGGCTCGGTGTACGGTGCGGTGCGGCGTCACCTCGAGGGCTCGCTCGAGCGTCTGCGGACCGATCGGGTGGACATCTACTACCTGCACCGAATCGGCGGCGCGCGGCATCGGGTTCGTGGCGTTCTCACCCATAGCGAGCGGCCTTCTCTCCGGCAAGGTCACCGAGCGCACACAGTTCGAGCGCTACGACGACGTGCACACGTGGGTGCCGCAGCTGAGCCGTCGCAACATCCGCGGCAACCGGCCCATCGTGGAGCTCGTCGAGCGATTCGCCGCGCGTAAACACGCCACGCCCGCACAGATCTCGCAAGCGTGGATGCTCGCCAAGTACCCCTGCGTCGTACCGATCCCAGGCTCCAAGAACAAGGAGCGCATCATCGAGAACCTCGACGCCGCGCAGGTGGAGCTCACCGACGAGGAGTTCCGTGAGCTCGACGACGAGCTCGGTCGCCTGCATGTCTACGGCCACCGCGGCTTTTCTCGCTAGCCAAAGAGGCGTTCCAAAAGGGGGCAGGACAAAAGTGGGACACGACTGCTCCGCTGCCGTCGTGCCCCACCTTCGCCCGTCCCTTTGGGACATGCGTCAGCGCGTCTGCTCCATGGCGAGGAAGTGCTCGTAGGCGCCGATGAGGTTGGCATCGTTGAAGAACCGGCACGCTACGATGTCCGTCTCGGGGAAGGCGTTGTCGAACGACGCGTTGAAGCGCCTGTGCGCGTCCCGCACGCCCTCCACGAAGAGCGGGTTCTGGCTGATGCCGCCACCGAGGCAGATGCGCTCGGGGTCAAGCCAGCACTGGATGTTGTGGATCTGCAGGGCAATCTCGTCGCACACCCGGCGGAACACGTCGGCAACGACTTTGTCACCGTCCTCGAGCCAGCCGAACAGCTGCCGCCCGTCACAGCCGTCAATCCCCTTTGCCCGGGCAACGCGCTGGCAGAGGGACTTCGTCGAGCAGGCAGACGACCAGAGCTGATCACTTGTGATGGGGTCCCTGGGGTCCTCGGGCCAGGAGGTGAGGACCTTCGATGCCTCACCGGCAAAGAGGTGCGCCCCCCGCAGGACCTTGCCGCCGGCGATAACCCCGCCACCGATTCCCGTCCCGAACGCGAGCACCACGCCGCAGTCGACGCCCTGCAGGTTGCCACGAGAGAGCTCGGCGATCGCCGAGCAGCGCGCGTCGTTCTCAACCTCGATCGAGACACCGAAGCGCCTCTCCCACTCCGTCACGTCAACGTCATAGTTGTAGAGCAGCGCACCGCCCGTCCGGATGTACTTCTGGCGCGCATCGATCTCCCCGGGCATAGAGAGGGCCAGACCCTCGACGTCTCCCATGCGCTCAAGGATGCCCTCGATGGTCTCGAGGAACGCCTCGGGGTCGTGGCTTTCCCCGTCGGGAGTGGGCACCTGCCCCTTACCCTCGATATCCGTACCGCACATGGTGCAGTACTTGATTGCGGAGCCACCTACGTCGAGAACCGCCAGCCTCTTCATGTCTTTCTCCTGCCTTCGCCTTCTGCCTATATGACGTTCACGTCGCGCAGCTCGGAGCGCTTGCCGTTGCTGCATGCGACAGAGAACTCGAAGGGTGTCCCGTCGTCGAGGAAGCCGACCTGGGAGATTTCGAGCAGGGGGGCGCCCGCATCGAGCCGCAGGCGCCCGGCCTCCTCCTCGGTTGCGCCCACGGCGCGGATGATGCGATGGAAGCTCGAGATCTTCAGTCCGAGCGTGTCCTGCACAAACGCATAGACGGAGTGGTAGAGCTGGTCGCGCTTGAGGCCGGGCGTTACGTCGATCGGCATGTAGGTGTACTCGATCGTAATCGGCTCGTTCTCAAGGCAACGCACCCGGCAGAAGTAGTAGGTGAAGTCGTCGGGGGAGATGCTCAGGTGCCGCGCGACGCTCTCGGGCGGGTTCGTGACCGAGAAGTCGTAGACCACCGAGCTCACGCTCCTCCCGCGCGCGCTGTGCGAGGCGGTGAAGCCGATCGGCTGGTCGGACCGGGTGAACCCGAACGCGTCCTCCCGCGCGCCGTCCTCGCCCACGAGCAGCGGGTCGACGGTTCCCGTGTCAAAGAGCTCGGTGGTGTTCTTCACGTAGGTGCCCGACCCGCGCTTGCTGGCGATGAGGCCCTTCTCGGTGAGGATCTCGAAGGCGCGCTTGACGGTGATCTTGCTCACGCCGTAGCGGTCGCAGAGGTCCACGACCGTCGGCAGCTTGTCGTTGGGCGCGAGGTCGCCGCTCTCGATTCGGTTCTTTATGTCCTGGGCAATCGTCTCGTACTTGAGCATGGCGGCCTCCCTCGTGCTTTCTGTGGTCCTCGGCGCTCACCGCGAACGGTCTATTTTTGGCCGCGAACGGTTTGCTTTGGCGGTCAGGCAAGAGGGCGCGAGCTTGTTTCCCAGAGGGCCCGTCGGGTTCGTCGTCCGTGAATCCCCAGCTCATCGACGTGGTTCTCGTCTGACGTAATCCATTATCTTCCTTTGTCTCCGTCTTTGTCGGCAATAAATCCGCTACATAGAGAAAATAAAAGCGCTACAATTCAATCAACAAAGCGCGACAAATAGACGCGCGAAAAGGAGCGAGGAAAAGGAGGCGTCATGGCAGAACTGACCCTGCCCGAGAACTTCTTCTTCGGAGCGGCGATGTCCGGTCCGCAGACGGAAGGGGGCTGGAACGTAGGCGGCAAGCTTGAGAACGTGTGGGACACCTGGTCCAACGAGGACATCGAGGCGTTCTACAACCGCGTGGGCTCCTACGTGGGCAACGACTTCATGCACCACTACAAGGAGGACCTTGCCATCCTCAAGGGCCTCGGACTTGACAGCTTCCGCACGTCGATCCAGTGGAGCCGCCTGCTCGATGCCGACGGCAACATCAACCCCGAGGGCGCGGCCTGGTACCACGAGCTCTTCCGTGCGGCGCGCGAGGAGGGGCTCGAGCCCTTTGTGACCCTCTACCACTTCGACCTCCCCACCTTCCTCTTCCGCCGCGGCGGCTGGGAGAGCCGCGAGACCTGCGAGGCGTACGCCAACTACGTCGAGAAGGCGCTGCACGAGTTCGGCAAGGAGATCCGGTACTGGTTCACGTTCAACGAGCCGAGCGTCGAGCCCGAGAACCGCTATTGGCACGGCGGCTGGTATCCTCAGCACCACAGCTTCCGCGAGGCGGTGGCGGCGCAGTACAACATCTCGATCGCGCACGCGCTCGGCGTCGCCCGCTACCGCGCGGCGCGCGAGGAGGGCGCGCTCCGTCCGGACGCGCGGATTGGCATCGTGTGCAACTTCAGCCCCTCCTACACCAAGGAGGACCCGAGCGAGGCCGACCTCGAGGCGCTGCGCATGAACGACGGCCTCACCACGCGCTGGTGGCTCGACCTTGCGACCAAGGGCAGCCTGCCCGCCGACGTGCTCGAGACCCTTGCCCGCCTTGGGACGCCGGTCCCGGCTCGCCCCGGCGACGAGGAGGTCCTGCGCTCGGGCGTCGTGGACTGGCTCGGCTGCAACTACTACCAGCCCTGCCGCGTGCAGGCGCCGACCCGCGATCATGACGAGTGGGGCAACCCGCTCTTCGCCGAGCCCTACGTCTGGCCCGAGCGCGTCATGAACGAGAGCCGCGGCTGGGAGATCTACCCAAAGGGCATCTACGACTTCGGCATGAAGTGCCGCGACGAGTATCCCAACCTCGAGTGGTTCGTGTCCGAGAACGGCATCGGCATCGAGGGCGAGTACAAGAACCGCGACGAGAGCGGCCAGATTCAGGACGACTACCGTGTCGACTTCGTGCGTGACCACCTCTCCTGGATCGCCCGCGCAATCAACGACGGTGCCAAGTGCAGGGGCTACCACTACTGGGGCCTCATCGACAACTGGTCCTGGGCGAACGCCTTCAAGAACCGCTATGGCTTCGTCGAGGTCGACCTCATGGAGAACTACGAGCGCAGGCCCAAGAAATCAGCCGCTTGGCTCAAGGAGGTCACCACGACGCACGTGGTGAAGTAGGTCCTTGGTCCGGATCGGGAGGAACGGTCCCGGGCTCCCTCCCCCTGGTTCGGTCATCGGATACGCGTCCCCCTGGAGGGGGAGCGCGATGGTACGGCTAATGTTTCCAACAGTTCAGTTAGGAGTGAAAGACATGGCCAACGGACAAAGCTTCCTCGACAAGTTCGCGGAAGTCTCCGCCAAGGTCGGCAACCAGGTGCACCTGCGCAGCCTTCGCGATGGCTTTGCCACCATCATGCCGATCTTCATCCTCGCCGGCCTCGCCGCGCTGCTCAACAACGTGGTCTTTACGTTCCTGTGGAGCGCGGACCCGAGCAGCCCCGGACTCTTCCCGAACGCGGACGTGCTCGCCACGGCCCAGTACTGGGGCAACGCGCTCACGCAGGGTGCGCTCTCCATCTCGGCCATCCTGCTGTGCGCCATGGTGGGCTACAGCTTCGCGAACAACAAGCGCTTTGACAACCCCGTCTCGTGCGTGGTGGTGGCGCTCGCGGTCTTCTTCATCATGATGCCGCAGTCGGTGACCGCCAACCTTGCCGCCTCCTCGCCGCTCTACGTGGCTGACGAGGTGACCACCGCTCAGGTCTCGAGCGCGTTCATCACGGACTATACCGGCACCAACGGCATGTTCACCGCCATCATCATCGGCCTGTTTGCGCCCACGCTCTTCATCAAGGTCTCGGGCATCGAGAAGCTGCGCATCAAGATGCCCGAGGGCGTGCCGCCCGCGGTCGAGAAGTCCTTCAACGTCCTGATCCCGATGCTGCTCACCCTGGGCGTCTTCGGCGTGCTCTCGATGGTTCTCTTCGCGTGCTTCCAGACCGACGTCACCGCCCTTATCAACACCTTCATCCAGACCCCGCTGCGCTCCCTCACCACTAACCCCGTCGGCCTCGTGCTGATCTACTCGCTCGGCGTGTTCCTGTTCACCCTCGGAATCCACCAGTCCACCATCAACGGCGTGCTGGTCGAGCCCATCCTCACCATCGTGCTCGTCGAGGCGACGAGCGTGTACAGCGCCGGCGGCATCGACGCGGTCATCGCCCGCCCGGACCTGTGGCTCAACATGAACGTCATCAACGTCTACGCGCTCATGGGCGGCTCGGGCTGCACGCTGGCACTGCTCCTTGCTACCTTCATCTGGGGCAAGTGGCGTCCCTCCCGCGAGGTGGCCAAGCTCGGCATCCTGCCCGCCATCTTCAACATCAACGAGCCGGTCATCTACGGCTACCCGATCGTGTTCAACATCCCGCTCATGGTGCCGTTCGTGCTGAACACCATCATCGGTATTCTCGTCGGTTACTTCGCCACGGCCGTCGGCCTGGTCAACCCCACCTGCATCCAGGTGCCCTGGACCACCCCGATCATCGCCTCGGGCATCCTGTCCACGGGCGGCGACATCCGCGCCGGCATTCTCCAGATCGTGCTGCTCGTAATCTTCACGCTGATCTACCTGCCCTTCATGAAGGCGTCCGAGACCGCACAGCGCAAGCAGTTCGAGATGGCCTCCGAGAGCGCCGAGAACTAACCCCCCTCAGCGTGCGCGGGGCTCTCGGGCCCCCGCGATCCCCCGGCAGCCCTTTCCGGACGCGCGTCCCGCGCGACCTTCGGATTTGAGCTGCTCGCAGGAGTGCCCGTCCCCCCGCGCACGCACCCCGTTCCACCTCTGTCGTCCAGCATGACGAAAATGGATGCTGACACAGGAAACCAATTCGGACGCCCAAGCGTCCGGAATGCAAGGCCACCCGTGGGTGGCCGGAAGGGAACCACCATGAAGAAGATCATGCTTTGCTGCAACGCCGGCATGTCCACGAGCCTGCTCGTGCAGAAGATGCAGAAGGAGGCAGCGAGCCGCGGCGAGGATGTCGCGATTGAGGCGCGCCCGATGAACGAGGCCATGGACCACATCAACGAGGCCGACGTCATCCTCCTTGGGCCCCAGATCGGCTATGCCAAGGGCGACTTCGAGAAGGCCGTCGAGGGGCGCGTTCCCGTCGCCGTCATCCCGATGGTCGACTACGGTCGCATGAACGCTGCCAAGATTCTCGACGACGTCAAGAAGATGCTCGGCTAGCCAGCGAGGAGGCTGCGATGGAAGACATGGACGAGCTCGAGCAGATCTGCTTTGAGATCATCAGCTACGTGGGCACTGCCAAGTCCTGCTACGTCAACTCGATTGCCAAGGCCAAGGAAGGCGACTTCGACGCGGCGGTCGACCTGGTCAAGCAGGGCGACGAGGCGTACAACGGCGGTCACGAGGTTCACATGAGGCTGCTCCAGGCCGAGGCGTCCGGCGAGAGCAAGAAGACGCTGCCGCTGCTTCTGCTCCACGCCGAGGACCAGATGGCAAGCGCGGAGACCTGCAAGCTCATGGCGCTGAACTTCGCTGACACCTATCGCGAGCTGCTCTCTCTTAAGGAGAAGCTCAACGCGTAGACGCGGCATGAAGAGGTCGACGGGCCGGGGCTGCCGATGACGGCGGCCCCGGCCTTTTCGTGAGCTCAGCCCCCTTTTTGGGCCATTTCCGTCAGCCAGCCGTTTGGTGCACAATAGATGACGAGACGTTGCGTACCGGCACCAACAGCGGGGGGACCATGGAGTACCGAGAGCTGCCGCACGGCGGCGAGAAAATCGGCGTCATCGGCTTGGGCGCCGCACAGCTGGGGGCCACGCCGCACGACGAAGCAGTGGCCACCTACGTGGAGGCCGTGCGCGCGGGCGTCAACTTCATGGACCTCGTCGCAGGCCACGCCCCGCTCTTCTCGGCGCTCGCCGACGCCCTGCGCGAGCTGGGGCCGCACGCGCGCGAGGGGCTCTACTTCCAGGTGCACTACGGGGTCAACTACTAGACGCCGGACGCGGAGTACGGCTGGACCGCGCGCCTGGAGGACATGCGGCGCTCGGTGGCCTGGGAGCTTGAGACCCTGGGCACCGACTACATCGACTTCGCGTTCATCCACTGCATCGACGAGGCCTCGGACCTCGACGCCTTCGTGAGGTCGGGCGCCCTCGACCACCTGCGTGACCTGCGCGCCCAGGGCGTGGTGCGCCACCTCGGCCTCTCCACGCACAGCCCCGAGCTCGCGGGCCGCGTGCTCGACCTCGGCGAGATCGACCTCATGATGTTCAGCGTGAACCCGGTCTACGACTACGGCGAGGGCACCTACGGCCTGGGCACCTCGGCCGAGCGCCAGGCCCTCTACCGGCGCTGCGCCGAGGAGGGTGTGGGCATCTCCGTGATGAAGGCCTTTGCGGGCGGCCAGCTGCTCGACGCTGCGCAGTCGCCGTTCGGCTGGGCGCTCACCCGCTACCAGTGCCTCCAGTACGCGCTCGACACCCCGGGTGTGGTCTGCGTGGTCCCGGGCGTGCGCGACCGCGCCGACCTGCACGAGCTCCTAGGCTTCTTCGACGCCACGGACGCCGAGAGGGACTACTCGGTGCTGAGCAGCCTGGCGCCGGAGAAGGTGGCTGGACGCTGCGTCTACTGCAACCATTGTGCGCCATGCCCCGTGGGCATCAACGTCGGGCTCGTCAACAAGTATTACGACCTCGCGCGGGCCGGCGACGTGCTCGCGGCGGACCACTACGCCAAGCTCGACCTTCACGCCAGCGACTGCGTGGGCTGCGGGCACTGCGACGTGCGCTGCCCCTTCGGCGTGGTACAGTCGGCACGCATGAGCGAGATCGTGGGGCACTTCGGCCGATGATGAGAGGGGACAGTCCCTTTTCATCATTTCGCGACTCACACTTCAGGCGGTAGGAGGACCATGGACATTCGTGCCTACAACTACCTTCCCGAGGAGGCGCGCGCCATACGCCGGGCGGTCTTCATGGAGGAGCAGGGGTTCGTCGACGAGTTCGACGAGGTGGACGACATCGCAACCCACATCGTGCTCTTTGACGGCGGGGAGGCGGTGGCGACCTGCAGGCTCTTTCCCAGCGGCGAACCCGGCGAATACGTCGTGGGCCGACTCGCCGTGATGCGCGGGCACCGGGGGAGCCATCTCGGGGCACGGACGCTTGCCGGCGCGGAGGACGAGGCTGCCCGTCGTGGGGCCACAAGCGTCGTCCTGCACGCCCAGGTTCGCGCGGCGGGCTTCTACGAGAGTCAGGGCTATGAGCGCTTCGGCGAGCAGGACCTCGACGAGGGCTGCCCTCACGTCTGGATGCGCAAGTCCCTCGCCTAGAGCGCGACCGCGCGGACGGTGACGCCATTGGCGCGCAGGAGCCCGACCAGGTCGTCGGTGGCGAGGAGCACCGTGGCGGAGTTGTCCCAGGGATGCACCTACGCCCGCCCGGTGTGGACGGCGGCCGTCCTGTCGGCGCTCTGGGTCGCGGGCGCCGTCGCCCTCGGCGCGGTGACGGGCGGCCTCGGCTCGCCCCGCGACTGGCTTGCCGTGGCGGGCGGAGCGGTGGTGCTCCTCGCGTTCTGGGCGATGGGACGAAGGAGGGGTCGGAAGTAGGGATTGCGGGATGGTCGATAACAACCGCGATTTTCTAAGCACCAAAAACACGCCATCTACCTGCGGATACTCGCATCGTCGCAGGTAGATGGCCGCTTAGAAATCAGCGGGTATTGCGCGAGGGCTTCCAGTGTTTTGGGCCCGCCCCCTGACGGGCGGATTGCAGCGATGCGCCCTTCTAGGCGAGGACGACCTCGATCACCACGACAAACGCCACGACGGCGGCAACGAGAAGCACCGTAAGCCCCCACGCTTTGGGGTTGCCCCAGTTCATGGCCCAGCCCACACCGAAGCGCCGGGGGAGCACCACCGAGGGGTCCTCGCGGTTGACGTAGAAGACGCCGAGCTTCCAGTGCTCATCATCGTCGAAGCCGAGCTCGTCTGAGGCCGTCATGCGGCGCAGGAGCCGCGACCCCGCCTGGCCGTAGACGAGCGAGACGGCGACGGTGGGGACGATGGCGGCAACTACGATGACGACGAGCGCCACGACGGACTGCTCGGAGGTGACGACGCCGGCAAAGGCGAGCGGCATGATCGCGATCGAGGCGCACACCACGAGCCCCGTGAAGAGCAGCGCCGCGCTCTGGGCGCGTGCGAACGTGCCATAGGCGAACGCGGAGGCAACGGGGTGCTCGGGGGAGGCGGGCCGGCGGCTCCGGAGCATCTGCCAGTGCGAGGCGGTGAGACAGAGCGCCATGAACGCCTGCACGGCCAGGGGCATGGCTATGACCTGCCAGCCCTTGGCCAGGTAGTCGTCGGGCACGCCGGCGGCGTCAAAGTGCACTGGCACCGGGTCGGGCATCGCGGGGTAGAGCGCAAGCGTGAGGGCGAGCGTGGCCAGCATGACGGGCAGGTACAGCAGGTCCCACGCAAGCGGCAGCGGGCGGGGCGCGTTCGCCTCCGCCACGCCGGCGACGGCTGTGCGTCGCTCCGCGTGCGCCTCCCACCCCTCGGCACGCTTGATGCGCCGCACGCGGGCGCGAAAGACGAGCATGAGCGCAAAGCCCGCCGCCACCGGCACGCACACGATTGCGCTCGTGGCCACCGGGTTTGCGGCGGAGAGCAGGAAGGTCGCCACGGCGGCCACGGCCGAGACCGCAAGGACGCTGGCGAGAAAGACCGTGCGCATGCGTCTGATGCGCGGGTCCGCCTGGGCGGCCTCCGGGACGCTCACCGCGAAGGCCTCGCGGCCGCGGGTGAGCCAGGGCGTGGCTGCGATGAGGGCGCCGGAGAGGAAGGTGACGAGCGCCATGGACGCGCTTACGGTCAGCGCGATGAGGTCGGGTGACATGGGGGCTCCCTAGTCTAGCTTCCGGGCGGCACGTCCCGCCGCGGCGAGAAAGGCCGTGCGCGTGCCACCGCTTGCCTTGAACTCCGTGGCGAGCTTGGCGAGCGCGTCGGTGAGCGCGTCCTCGCCCATGCCGGCCGTCGGGTCGGCGGGGACGTCGGCCACGTAGGCTCCGCGGCGGCCGAGCATGATGACGTAGCCCTCGTCACGCAGCGTGGCGTAGGCCTTGTTCACGGTGTGCAGGTTGATGCCCAGGTCCTCGGCGAGCGAGCGGACGGAGGGGAGGGCGTCCCCGGGGTGCAGCTCGCCTGCGGCGATGCCGGCCACCACCTGGTTGCGGAGCTGGAGGTAGAGCGGGGTCTCGTCGAGTCTGTCTACGGTTATGACCACCGCTTCCCCCTTCCAAATTGTTCTATCTGAACTATAGCAAATATGCCAGAAACGTGATAGAGTGCCGACCTGTTATAGCTGATATAGAGCAGATGGTATCAGCGAGAGGAACGTGCAGGCATCAAGGGAGAAGGGGGCTGCCATGCTCACGGGACCAGTGCTCGACATCAGGCACTTCAGCAAGCGCTATGGGAAGAAGGAGGCCGTGCGCGACCTCTCGCTCACGGTTGAGGCCGGGGACATCTACGGTTTCATCGGCCGGAACGGGGCGGGCAAGACGACGCTCATCCGCTCGATCGTGGGGGCGCAGCCTCCCAGCTCGGGTGAGGTGCGCGTCTGTGGCGTTGACGTGTGGCGCGATCCCGTGGCCGCCAAGCGGCTCATGGCCTACGTGCCCGACAACCCTGACGTCTACGACTTCCTCACCGGTCAGCAGTACCTGGACCTCATCGCCGACGTGTTTGAGGTGGGCGTGGACGTGCGACGCGAGCGGGTAAGCATGCTTGCCGAGCGTCTGGAGCTCACCGGAGCCCTGGGAGACCTCGTTTCGGGCTACTCGCACGGCATGCGGCAGAAGCTCGTGCTCGTGGGTGCGCTCCTGCACGACCCGGCCCTGCTCGTGCTCGACGAGCCCTTCGTGGGCCTTGACCCGGCGGCGTCCCACGAGCTCAAGGAGCTGCTGCACGAGCGTGCGGCCGCGGGCGGCGCGGTGTTCTTCTCGTCGCACGTGCTCGAGGTGGTCGAGAGGCTCTGCAACAAGGTCGCCGTCATCCGCGATGGGCAGATCGTCGTCGCAGGTCCCACGGAGCAGGTGCGAGGCGACTCCTCACTCGAGGACGTGTTCCTCGAGCTGTCGGGTGAGCGGGAAGCCAGGTAGGAGGACAACCATGCAGTCAACGAGGATTCAAAAGACGGCCCCCGTGGGGCGGCGCGGGTCTCTGCGCGGATTCCGCTCTCTCGTGTCCCTGCAGGTGCGGTCGTTTCTCCACGGTCTCGGCGTGCGCAGGGGAGCGGGCGGCGCGCGAGCGGTGGGCGTGGCTCTGCTCGGCGTTCTTCTCGCCGTGATGATTGCAGCGTATCTGTGGCTTCTAGGTTCGGGCATGGCCGCGGTCGGTGCCGCAGGGGCAATACCCGTCCTCGCCCTGGCCCTGGGCTCGCTCGCGTCGGTTGCCCTGGTGTTCGTGAAGGCGCCCGGCACGGTGTTCGGCTGCCGGGACTTTGACCTCGTGGCGTCCTGGCCGGTGCCGACGCCCGTGGTGGTTGCGGCGCGGACGGCGCCCCTGTACGCAGGTGGGGTGGCGCTCTCGCTGCTTGCGACGGCGGCGCTGTACGCGTCGTATCTTCCCGCGGCGCCGCTCGGCCCTGCCGTGGTGCCGGTGGCCGTGGCCTGTGCCGTGCTTGCGCCCCTCGCCCCGGTTGCCGTCTCCATGCTGGCTTCGCTGGCGCTCACGGAGGTGGCGTCCCGGTTCCGGCGCGCCGGTGTGGTGCAGCTCGTCCTGTCCGTCGTCTTTGTTGCAGTCGTGGTGGTTGGCGCCGGTGCGCTGGGCGGCTCGTTCGGGGGAATGTCTGACGCGGAGACGGTGACAGCGCTGGGGGACGCCGCGGGAGCCGTGTCAGCCCTGGTAGCCGGCGCGTACCCGCCCGCTGCCTGGGCGGCTGGCGAGGTCTCCGGCGCAGACCCAGCGGGCATGCTGCCGTTTGCGGCGCTCTCGCTTGGTGTGCCTGTGGCCGTGACGGTTCTTCTCGCCAGGTGCTACCCGGCTGTGAACGCCGCGACCCGCGGTGTCGCGCGACATGGGGGCAAGGTCGCCGCCGTTGGCAGGCAGTCCAGCCCGCTTTGCGCCCTTGTGATCAAGGAGCTGCGGCGCATCGGCTCGATGCCCTTCTACGCCATGAACGACTGCGCGGGGCTCGTGCTGATGGTGGTTGCGGCGGGGGCGGTTGCCTTTGTGGGGTTGGATGGCATCCTGACCTCGGGCGTCATCGACGGCGTGAGCCTTACCGCCCAAGAAGCGGCGGCCCTGCGAGGCCAGGCCGAGGCCGTCGTCCCCTGGGTGTTCGGCTTCTGCGGCGGCATCTCGCTCACCGCAAGCCCGTCGGTCTCGCTCGAGGGGCGCGCCTCCTGGCTCATGCTCACACTGCCGGTGGACCGCGCGACCGTCCTGGCCTCGAAGCTCTTGGCCAACGTCGCCGTTGCCGTGCCCGCGGTTCTCGCCTCGTTCCTCCTGCTGCTCGTCGGCGGCGTGGGACCGCTGCTCGCGGCGGAGTGCGCGGTCTGCGCCCTGGGGATGCTCGTGGGGTTTGCGTCGCTCGCGCTCTCGCTGGACGCGCGCCGTCCCAACTTCGCCTTCACGGCCCCGGTCGAGGTAATCAAGCGCGGTCTGCCCGTCATGGCGGGCTCTCTTGGCGCGGTCGCGGGGTCGCTGTGTCTGGGGTTCCTCTCGATCTGGGTCTACGGTGCCTTCGGGTCGGGAGCCTCGACGGTGGTGACGTTTGCCGCGTCCGTCGCCGTTGCTTCCGCCGGAACCCTTGTGCTCGTGCGCTCGAACGAGACAGGGAAGCCCATGGGATAACGTCTGTCATCTCATTGCTATAGTCATGACTGAGGTTTCGAAGAACGGGGCCACCATGGGTGAGCGTGAGGTTGGGTCGTCGGACGCTGCGAGCACGCGGCTCGTGGAGGTCCTGGCCCACAACCGTGCGTACGTACGTAACGAGACGGGTGGCGGGCGCCGCCGCGCGAGCGGTAAGCCCGCAAAGCGCCTTGCCGATGTGCCGCGTGCGCCACACTGCTTCCGACTTTGCCCGCGTCGCGTTCTAGGTGAGCCAGCCGATGCGCTCTTACGAAAAGTGCGAAGACGCCCCCCTGTAACAACCGCGATTTTCTAAGCACCAAAACCAGGCAATCTACCTGCGGATACTCGCATCGTCGCAGGTAGATGGCCGCTTAGAAAAACGCGCTCGTTGCATGGAGAGGAACAAGAGAAACGCCGAGATGCCCTCCCGCCCATCAGCAATCAAGCGGAACGCTGATCGTGGCAACGGCACCGAGAACCGGCCCGTCGTCGTCCGTGCGGTTCGCAAGGGTGAGGGAGCCGCCGTGGGCGCGCGCGACCGCGTCGGCGGTGTAGAGACCGATGCCGTAGTGCGGCTCGCCGTCATGCACACCGCGGGAGGCGTCGTCGGTGAAGAAGCGCTCCCTTCCATGCTCAAGGGCGGCAGGCGAGAAGCCCGTCCCATCGTCGGCGACCTCGATGACCAGGTCCTCCTTTGCGATGCCACAGGAGAGCGTCACGCGCGAGCGCGCATGCTCGGCCGCGTTCGAGACGAGGTTGGCGGCGGCCCGTGCGAGGGCGGCGCGGTCGAGACGGGCCGCGGGTGCGGCGGCGACCGCGGAGTCGACCGAGACGGCCAGCTCGACACTACGCGCCCGCGCAACCGGCCCCGCCTCCGCCACGATCTGAGAACAGAGCTCGGCCGGGCGCACAAAGTCCCTCGCCGCACCGGCCGTTCCGCGCGACACCTCGATGAGCAGGCGCACGTAGCCGTCAAGCCGCTCCGTACCGGCCGCGATGTCGCGCGCGGCTCCGGTGAGCTCCTCCCGGTCCTTCTCGCCCAGTGCCCTCCCGTCGGCAAGCTCCTCGCCGATGAAGTCTGCGTTGGCGCGCAGGACAGTGAGCGGCGTCTTGAGGTCGTGGGCGAGCGCGGCCACCTGCTCGCGCTGGGTGCGCTCCGCCTCCCACCGGGCCTCGAGCGAGTCCGCAAGGGAGGCCCGCATGGCGTCCATCGCGACAAGGACGTCGTTAACCTCCCGCACGTTGGTGCGCTTCACCTTGAAGCCAAGCTCCTCGCGCCCGACGCGCTCCGCCACCGCGACGAGCGGGGCCATCTTGCGCGCGAGGACGTGGCTCGCCCGACGCGCCACAAGGGCGAGGGCAACCGCGCTTCCGACGACGCCGGCGGCGAGCATAAGGTTCTGTGGGTTGGGGAGAAGCTCGACAAGGTCCCGCGAGACCCACTGTGGCAGGTACTCGCTGACGAGCGCGCAGGCGCCACCGTCGGCAAGCGGGAACGCCGCATAGGTGAGCCCCGCGCCGCCGCCCTCGACCTCCACCGCCCCGGGAGTGGCCCCCAGCGCCGCGCGGGCCATCTCCGACGCGCGGTCGAGGCGGGCGCCCTCAAGGTCCGTCATGAGCGCCTCGCCGGCGGCGTCCGTGACAAGGTATTGATACGCCGTCGGAACGTCCTGCGGCCCACGGACGCCCTCGCGTGCCAGGTTCCCGGCGACCTCGCGCACGTTGGCCGGGCCCCAGCTTGCCTCGTGGACGAAGCCCATGTTGATGGCCGCGGAGAGCGCGACAAACGCGACGAGCCACGTTGCCGCCACCGCCACGAACGCATAGGCGAAGTAGCGTGCGATCACAAAGGAAAGCGGCATGCCCCGGCTCTGCACGCCCCGGCCCCTCATGCCCCACCGGCTCTTCTCCACCAGGTTCTTCTCGCCCCGGCGTGACGCACACTGCCCTAGAGCTGCCACTTGTACCCCATTCCCCACACGGTCGCGATGGGCTCGGCCCTCGCGTCGGCGAGCTTCCTGCGCGCGCGGCTCACCTGCATCGAGATGGCAGCGTCGTCAGCCTCGCTGTCCCAGCCGAGCGCGGCCTCGCGGATCTGCGCGCGGCTCATGACCTGCCCGGGATGCCGGGCGAGCAGCTCGCAGATCGCGTACTCGGTGGGCGTGAGCGGCACGGTCTCGCCGCCAACGGCAAGCTCGCGCGCCCCGAGGTCCAGCCGCACGTTGCCAAACGCCAGCGCGTGCGTGTGCGGCCGGCGCTCCCGGCGCAGGTGCGCGGCCACCTTGGCGCGCAGCTCGGCCGCGCCGAAGGGCTTGCGCACGTAGTCGTCCGCACCGAGGCCGTAGCCGGTGACGGCGTCCTCCTCCGCCACCTTGGCGGTGAGAAAGACGATGGGCCCGTCAAAGGCGGGGCGAATCCGTCGCACGAGCTCGAAGCCGTCGAGCCCCGGCATCATGACGTCGCAGAGCACGAGGTCATAGCGCGCGAGGTCCATGTCCGGCACGGCCAGAGGGTCCGTGGCCTTGACGACGTCGTGGCCCTCGCGCGAGAGCACGCGCGCGAGGGCGTCGAGGATCGCCTGCTCGTCGTCTATCGCCAGAATGCGCGCCATGTCCGTCCCTTCCGTCGTGGGCAGATTATACGTGGCTCCCGTCACGGCCGACCAGACTCTCAAGGGCCGCAACGGGCACGGCGTCGACATCAACGGCCCCATACCGCACCCCGGAGCCGCCTCGCGCCTCAATCTCAAGCCAGCCCTCGCCATCAGACTCCCTCCCAAAGAAGATGAGCTGGAGCTCGCGGACGTTACCGTCCTTATCCGCCGCCCTGACGAGGTGGACGTAGTTCTCGCCCGCGCCCGTGGCGTCTGCGTAGGAGCTCGTGTGGCTGCCCGGCTCCGGCGTAGGCGCCCACAGGGTGTCCTCCGGGTAGGGCAGCACGCGGTCCGCCACGGAGCGCAGAGCGGGACCCCACCCGGCGTCGAGCAGAACGCGGCCGCCCAGGAGAAGCGCCACGGCAAGAAGGGCAAGTGCAACGGCGACTCCCGCCCTTGCCCTACGCATCGGCCTTCCCTCCCTCAAACCGCCGGAACCAGGCGAGAAGAACGACGATGCTGGCAAGCGTAAGCGCAGCGCAGGTAGACGCGCAGCCGAGCAGGGCTCCAGTCACCTGCGTCGCATCGATGAAGAGCTCGACGCCAAGCGAGGCGAGCCGTGCCGGCCACGACAGGGGCACCCATCCCAGAACGCTTGACGCGGCCCCGGTGAGCTCCCCCGTCATGAGGCCGTGCGCGAGGCCGCCCACGCTGAAGAACGCGACGAGCATCCCCGCCGCGCCAACACCGATCGCGACGTTGCGTCCAAGGCGCAGCGCGAGCGCAAGCCCCAGCTCGTAGAGCGGGAGACTCCCGAGGACCGTACCCGCCCACGCAAGCGCGAGCGGGAGCGCCCCGAGCGTCAGGCGTCCGGCAGCGGCAAGCACGACCCCGAAGACGCCAAACGCCACGGCGAGCGCAAGGGTCCCCATGAGGGCAAGCGCAAGCAGCTTGGCGATGACGGCACGCCCGCGTGCGGGCACGCTCGTGAGGTTGGCAAGTCCGCCCGCCGCACGCTCCTCGTCCACGGCAAGCCCGCAGACGATGCAAGACATGAGCGGCATGAGCGCGCCGAGGAACTGCGCGAAGGCGTCGGCGCCCATCGCCGGGTCCCAAACGGCGACAGCGAAGTACGCGCCGCAGGCGAGCCCGCCCACAACGCCGCAGACAAGGTGCACTGCCGTGAGAGGCGAGCGGGACAGCCGCATGAGCTCGGAGCGCAGGGCGTGCGGTAGCGTCATGCGCGGCGCCGGGTCGGCGAATCGTGCCATGCAGATCACCTCTCCTCGGAGCGCGCGAACCATGCGGCCGTAGCCGCCGTGAGCGCGACGAACGTGGCGGCGCAGACGACAAGCCCCGCCAGCGTGAGTACCCCGTCCGCGGCAAGCGCCCCGCCGAGCGCCGTGTCTGCCGCGAGCGGCTCGCCGCTCGGTAGCACGGGGATGAAGCTCGTGGGGATGACCGTGGACGCCGAGGGCGGGAAGAGCTGCGGCAGCGGAATCACTGACCACGCAAAGGCGCCGACGATCTGCACCGCCAGCGGCAGGAAGATTCCCGCGAGCATGCCGAGACGCACCGTGAGGAAGAGTCCCGCGGGAATCATCCACGCGGCGGTCAGCGTGTTCACTCCGGCGCAGCAGAGCATCGTGAGCGTGCCCGCCGCCGTGACACCCTGCTCGGTGAACGCCGACCCCACGAGGTAGATCGCGCACACGATGAGGTTGGAGAGCGCAAGCAGCGCGAGGCACCAGAGCGCCTTCGCCCACCACGAGCGGGCCGGCGGGACGCCCAGGCTCCGCACCCCGCGCATCCTGAGGCGCGCGTCCGCCTGCGCCACGCACGCCACCACAAGAGCGAGCGTCACGGGTAGGAAGAGCGTGTACCAGTAGTTCCAGGCCGAGAAGGACTGGTGGCCCAGGTAGGGCATGGCGCCCAGGAGCGGCATCGGCAGCGCCATGAGCACGGCCAGGCGCATCGGGGCCGCATGCCGTGACTTCAGCGCCTCGGCGCGCAGGCACGCGAGCGGCGCCGGCGGGAGGTTCTTCTCGCTCATGCCGCCACCTCCCCGCGGACGCGGCGTCCCTCTCGGCAGACGGACATGAAGAGCTCCTCGAGGTCCTGCCCGGGTCGCAGAGCGTCCTCGTAGGCGAGGCGTCCCCGGTAGATGATGCCCACCGTGTCCGCCATCTGCTGGACCTCGGAGAGGATGTGGCTCGAGACGAGCACCGTGGTGCCCACCGCCGCAAAGCTGCGGACCTGGTCGCGCAGCTCCTCGATGCCGATGGGGTCGAGCCCGTTGGTGGGCTCGTCCAGCACGAGCAGGCGCGGCCGGGAGAGAAGCGCCAGCGCGAGCCCCAGACGCTGCCGCATGCCCATCGAGAAGCGTCCGGCACGCTTGCGGCCCGTGTCGGTGAGGCCGACGGTTTGAAGCGCCTCGTCGATGCGGGACTCGGGCAGCCCCAGCAGCGTGGTGCGCACGCGGAGGTTCTCGCGCGCGGTAAGGTTGGGATAGAGCGGGGGCTCCTCGATAAGGGAACCGATCTGGTAGAGGTCCTCGCGGCGCCAGGGGTGCCCGGCAAAGACGACCTCGCCGGACGTCGGGCGGAGCATGCCGCAGATCATCTTGAGGGTGGTGGACTTGCCGGCGCCGTTGGGGCCCAGCAGCCCGTACACCTCGCCCTCGCGCAAGTGCAGGCTCACGTTGGAAACGGCCGTCTGCGCGTCCGCGCCGCTGCCGAAGCGCTTGGTGAGCCCGCACGTCTCAAGCAGGTTGCCCATGGGACGTCCTCTCTCTTGGGGCACGCCGGGCGGCGCGCCTTCCTCAGGTCGCCTTCCATGGTGCGGGGCGTTCCTAACGAAGCGGTAACGGCACCGGAATCGCCTGCGGGCGGGTGCGGGACCCGACAGAATCGCCGTCACTCCCCAAGGCCCCTACAACAACCGTGCATTTCTAAGCACCAAAATCAGGCCGTCTACCTGCGGGTTCTCGCGTTTCAGCAGGTAGATGGCCGCTTAGAAATCCGAGGACATTACGCGAGGGGGCCGCAGAGGGCGACCCTTCCCCAACTCGACCGCTCATCTTTGAGCGAAAAACCGTTATTAGGGATAGAGGGAGGTGACGGCGTGGGCGAGAAGCGCAGACGCATCGGCGAGAAGAACGCGCGGACCGAGGAGGCGGAGCGCCTGGTTGGCGCTCACTACGCGGACGTGCTGCGGTACTGCCGCGCTCACGCGCCGGCGGGGCTTGCCGAGGACGCCGCTCAGGAGACGTTCCTGCGCTTCGTCCGCGCTCGCTCGCATTACCGGGAGCGAGGGCGCGCCCGCGCCTACCTCGTCACCATCGCGCGCAACGTATGCGCCGACCTGACCCGCGGGAGGGCTGGCGGGTGGGACGAGCTCCCCGAGTCGCTGCCTGGCGGGGGAGACCCAGCTGACGC
Organism: Olsenella profusa; assembly: GCF_016900315.1. Lineage (GTDB taxonomy): Bacteria > Actinomycetota > Coriobacteriia > Coriobacteriales > Atopobiaceae > Thermophilibacter > Thermophilibacter profusus_A. The sequence goes on along the minus strand of NZ_JACSNQ010000002.1, from coordinate 31,031 downwards.
CGACGGCGGGCTCGACCTTGCCGCGGCCCTCGCGCGGCTGCCCCGAACCCAGCGCGAGGCGCTGGAGCTCCGCTACGGCCAGGGGCTCAAGGTGGGCGAGGTTGCCTCGGTGCTCGGCGTGAGCAGGTTTGCCGCCGCACGGACCCTCTCGTCCGCACTTGAGGCGCTGCGGGCAAGCCTGGGCGCATCCGACGAGAAGAAGCAGGGAGGCCGGAGATGAGAACACGGGAGAGACGCGCCCTGGAGGGCGTGCTGCGGGAGCACTACCAGGCGGGCCCCGGAGCCGTCGGCGCCGCGCCGCACGCGCTCGTAGAGGCGGTCGCCGCCGAGATGGCCCGTCCCGTGCGCCCGCGCGCCGGCGAGGTACTTGCCGAGCAGGCACGCCGCATAGGGACGGGAACGTGGGCGCTCCACGGCGTCCTTGCTGCCGCCGCCGTGCCCGCAGCCCTCTCCGGGCTCGGGTCCGGCGTGGTCGCGGCCGTCCTCGGAGCGGCTCTCGCCCTCGCCACGCTCATGGGGATCACGCGCTCGCGCTCTTGCGGCATGGCGGAGCTCGAAGCCGCCTGCCCCGTGAACGCCCAGGCGGCGGCCTGTGCGCGAGCCCTGGTCCTCTGTTGTGCCGACGCGCTTGTCGTCGTTCTTCTCGCCGTGCTTGCGGGTGCTTCGTCTGCACCGTGGGCCGTGCTCGCCCAGGGGCTTGCGCCCTACCTCGTCGCGCTGGGGGCGGGGCTGCTTGCCGCGCGGAGGGCTGCGACCCCCGACGCGACCGTCGCCGCGGTTGCCGCTGCTGGCGCGGTGTGCGGCGCCTGCGTCCTGGCACGTACCATCTGCCCGACGGCGTTTGGCTCTGCCGCGGCGCTTGCCTGGTGGGTTGCCGCAGCAGTTGCGCTTGCCTTTGCGGCGACCGAGGTGCGCGCGTGGCTCCGAGCGGCGGCATCGGGCTTCGCGGACGCTGCCTCTCCCGCCGCGCTGTCCTAGCAATGACGAACGGCTAGCGAGAGGGATCTGACAAAAAGGGGCTGCTTTTTATCAAAAACGGAATGATACGAAGGAACTGTCTCTTCGTATCATAAGAGAGGATGGCGAACATGGAACTGACGCTCGACCGACTGACCAGGGAGTTTGGCCCCAAGATTGCCGTGGACCGCGTGAGCGCGACGCTCGCGCCCGGCGTCTACGGGCTGCTTGGCGCCAACGGCGCCGGCAAGACCACGCTCATGCGGATGGTATGCGGCGTGCTGCGCCCGACCTCCGGGGAGGTGCGCTTTGACGGCACGTCGATCTCTCACATGGGAGACGCTTACCGCGCCCTGCTCGGCTACCTGCCGCAGGACTTTGGCTACTACCCAGAGTTCACGGCGCTCGACTTCATGGAGTACATGGCGGCCCTCAAGGGCCTGGGCCGTCGTGACGCCCGCGACCGCTCGCTCGCGCTGCTCAATCGCGTGGGGCTTGCCGGAGAGGAGCGCCGGCGCATCCGTACCTTCTCGGGCGGCATGAGGCAGCGACTCGGCATCGCGCAGGCCGTCCTCAACGACCCGGAGGTGCTCGTGCTCGACGAGCCCACGGCCGGTCTCGACCCCAAGGAGCGCGTGCGCTTCCGCAACCTCATCTCCGGCTTCTCCCAGGACAAGGTCGTCCTGCTCTCCACCCACATCGTCTCCGACGTGGAGCACATCGCCGACGAGATTCTTGTGATGCGGGCCGGCTCCGTGGTGCTCTCGGGGCCGCCGGACGAGCTCGTGGCCGAGGCCAGGGGCAAGGTCTGGGAGGCGACGGTTTCGGCCGTGCGCGCCGAGGAGCTCGAGGCCACGCTCACGGTGGGCAACGTGCGCCACCTGGACGGCGGGCAGGCCCTCGTGCGCTACGTCTCTGACGAACCGGTCGTCCCGGGGTCCGTGTCCGCGGAGCCCACGTTGGAGGACTTGTACCTGTACGTGTTCCGCGACGGTGCGGCCGGGGCGGGCTCGCATCCCGCCGCCCGCTCGCAGGTCGCCCGCGCCCGCCGCGGCGCCCACCTCAAGGAGGATCGCAATGGCTAGGCTCATTCTCTTCGAGCTCAAGAAGATGCTCACGCGCCGTGTGGCGCTCGTGGCGAACGTCGGCGTCATCGTGTTCCTGGTGGGAATCATGGCGCTCAACGTGGTGCAGAACAAGGCGGCCAACGCCCAGGGGGAGATCGTCTCCGGCACGGAGGCCATCGCGCAGGCACGTGCGGAGGCCGAGAAGTACGCCGGGACGGTCACCGCCGAGCGAGCCGCCGCGGACATCGCCGCCTACCAGGAGGTTCTGTTCGAGAAGATTGACCGCGACGCGGTGGGCGACATGACGGGGTCGGCCGTCTACGACCTCATGTTCCAGAGCTTCTCCGACGAGAAGGTCTACGAGCTCTACAACTCCTACTGGTCCTGGCTGCTGCGCCCCTGGCGCATCGCGAGCGAGGAGCCCGCGCAGACGGCCGCCCGCGTGACGCCCGAGATGGCGGCGGACTGGTACGGCGGCGTGGCGCAGCTCACCCAGGACGCCCTCGACGACGGGCAGGGCGGCATGTGGGAGTACAGCCAAGCCGAGCGCGCGTACTGGACGGACAAGCAGGCGTCGGTGACGGTCCCTCTTACGTACGACTACTCCGGCGGCTGGGACAACATCGTCAACTGCGCGGCGTTTCTCGTCTTTGCGATCCTTGCGGTGTGCGTGACGCTGGCGCCCACGTTTGCCTTTGAGTACCAGTCCGGTGCGGACGCGGTGGTGCTCGCCACGAGGCGCGGACGCTCGACGCTCGTTGCCGCCAAGGTCGTGGCCGCGCTCACCTACGCCACGGTCTACTTCGCGCTCTGTGCGGTCGTCATCGTGGGTGTCTCACTCGCCTTCTACGGCGCGGACGGATTTGCCCTCTCAATCCAGAGCATGGCGCTCTCGTCCCCGTATCCGCTCACGGCGGGGCAGGCGGCGCTCATCGCGGTCGGGCTCATGTACGCGGCGTGCCTGGGATTTGCCTGCCTCACGCTCGCCCTGTCCTCGCGCACCCGCTCGACGCTTGCGGTCTTCCTCACGGACGTGGTGCTCGTCCTGCTCACGAGCCTGGTCCCCGCGGGCGGCATTGGCATCCTCGAGCGCGCTCTGGCCGTCTTTCCCATCAACTTCGCGAACTTCAGCATGCTCTTCTCGGCGCTCGAGTCCTACCCGCTCGGACCGGTGGTGCTTGACCTGATCGGCATGGTCCTTCTCGTCTACGGGGCGCTTGTGGTCGTGGCGACCCCCGTGGCTGCGGTCTCGTTCAGCCGCCACCAGGTGGCGTGAGACAATGGGGACAATAGACAATGGGGACAGGTTCGTTTGTCTCATTAATTCTGAAATGAGACAAACGAACCTGTCCCCAACGTCTCATGCGAGTGCCGGGCCCATGAGGGTGCGGAACCACCGGTCGAGCTCCTCGGGCTCGACCGCACAGCCGCCGCGCGCCCACCAGCGCACCATCTCCACGAAGCCGCCCGCCACCTGGCTGACCAGGAACTCCGTCGGCACGTCGTTCTCCTGCGCCCATGCGCCCGAGACCTGCGTGGCCACCAGGTCGCGGAGGCTCTCCACGAAGGCGCGCGTGAGCACCTCGCTGTTCTCGCCCGCCAGGAGACGCAGTACGGGGCGCCTGCCCTCGCGCAGGTGCCAGAGCAGGTGGCAGAAGACCGAGCCCACGTCCTTCTCGCCAGCTGCGCCGGCATGCTCGGCCGCGGCCGCCTCGACGTGGCCAAAGAGGTCGTCGCAGAGCACGCGCAGCAGGTCGTCCTTGGTCTCGAAGTTGTCGTAGAACGTGGTGCGCCCCACGTCGGCGCGTTCGATGATCTGGCGCACCGTGATCGAGGCGTAGGGCTGCTCGGCGAGAAGCCCCTCAAAGGCCGAGAAGATTGCCGCCCTCGTCTTTCTGCGCCTGCGGTCCATGGGCTCCCCTTTCCGCACAAACTTCCGTATAAACGTGACGCCAGTGACCGGTAGCGAACGCCGGGGCCGTGTTGCCCCTTGGTCGTCCCCGGCGCCCCTTCTAGAATCATAACCGAACAAGTTGTTCGCTAACAGGCATATTGTTCGGCTATAAGCCGTTATCGTGCCGGAAGAGGGGAGAAGATGCTCAAGCGATTCACGGACTTCCTGGCAGGCGCGCCCATGACCATCGTGGCAGGCGTGTTCCTGCTGCTCGACCTTGTCCCGCACCTTACGGAGGAGTTCACGGGCACGGCTGCGCTTGAGCTGCCGCTGCCCTTTGACCCCGCGTGGGTCACGATCTTCATCAGCGGCATTCCCTTGGTGTACCTGGGCCTGTGGCGCATCCGCCACAACAAGGGCATCTCCAAGATCTCCTCGGCGCTGCTGATCGACGTGGCCATGGTCGCGGCCATCGCCATCGACGAGCTCTTCGCGGCCGGCGAGGTCGCCTTCATCATGGCCCTCGGCGCGATCCTGGAGGACGCGACCACCGAGCGCGCCAAGAAGGGCCTCAAGAACCTCATCGCGCTCGCGCCCACGATGGCGTGCCGCGTCACGGACGGCGTCGAGGAGGAGATCCCCGCCGAGCAGGTGCGCGTGGGCGACGTGCTGCGCGTGCGCCCCGGCGAGACCATCCCCGTGGACGGGCGCATCCTCGAGGGCGAGACCTCCGTGGACCAGTCGGTCATGACTGGCGAGTCCCTGCCGCAGGACAAGGGCCCCGGCGACGACGTCTTCAGCGGCACCATCAACCGCTTCGGTTCCATCGACCTGACGGCCACCAAGGTCGGCGAGGACAGCTCGCTCTCGCGCCTCATCCGCATGGTCGAGGACGCCGAGAACAAGCAGGCACCCATGCAGCGCATCGCCGACCGCGTGGCGAGCTGGCTCGTGCCGGTGGCGCTGGGCATCGCCGTGGTCTCCTACCTCGTGACGGGCGACCTCGTGAAGGCGGTCACGGTGCTCGTGGTCTTCTGCCCGTGCGCGCTCGTGCTCGCCACGCCCACGGCCATCATGGCGGCAATCGGCCAGGCCACCAGGCACGGCGTCATCATCAAGAGCGGCGAGGCGCTCGAGCGCATGGGCAAGGTCGACACCGTGGCCTTTGACAAGACGGGCACCCTCACCTACGGGCGTCTCGAGGTGAGCGACGTGCTCCCGCTGGGCGGCGCAGCCTCCGGCGAGAAGGACGGCGCGGGCGAGAAGGACGCGCTGCTTGCCCTGGTCGCCTCCGCCGAGTCCCTGAGCGAGCACCCGCTCGGCCGCGCGGTCGTGGAGCGCGCCCGTGAGCGGGGGCTTGCCCTCGCCGAGCCCGCAGGCTTCTCGATGGACGCCGGGCGCGGCGTGCGCGCCGAGGTCGGCGGGGCCGAGGTGGTCTGCGGCAGCGTCACCTACCTCTCCGGGCGCGGCGTGGACTGCGCGGCGGCCGAGGGCGTGCTTGCCAGCCTGCGCGCCGAGGGAAAGGCGACCGTGCTCGTGGCCTCGGGCGGAGCGCTCGTCGGCGTCATCGCCCTCTCCGACGTGCTGCGCCCGGACTCGGCGAGCATGTGCGAGCGCCTCTCCGGCATGGGGGTCCGCACGGTGCTGCTGACGGGCGACTCCGAGGCCGCGGCGACGTACTTTGCCGGCAAGGCCGGCGTCTCCGAGGTCCGCGCCGAGCTGCTGCCCGAGGAGAAGGTCGCCTCCGTGGAGGCGCTCCAGGCGGAGGGGCGCGTGGTGTGCATGGTGGGCGACGGCGTGAACGACGCCCCGGCGCTCGCGACCGCCGACGTGAGCGTGGCCATGGGCGAGATGGGCTCCGACATCGCGGTCGACGCCGCCGACGTGGCCCTCATGAGCGACGACATCTCCAAGATCCCCTACCTCAAGCGCCTCGCATGCGCCTGCGTGGCTACCATCAAGTTTGGCATCACACTCTCGATGTGCCTGAACGCGATCGCCATCGTGCTGTCGCTCCTGGGCGTGCTCACGCCCGTCACCGGCGCGCTCTGGCACAACGCGGGCTCGGTGATCGTGGTTCTCATCGCCGCGCTGCTCTACGACCGCAAGTTCGAGTGAGACAACGGGGACAGGTTCTTTTGTCTCATTTAATTTTAAATGAGACAAAAGAACCTGTCCCCAACGTCTCATGCAGGGGCTCCAGGTATGCGCGCCGACATCCGTCGAAGCCCGCGCGCATGCTCTCAAGCGCCACGCCGTCGCGCGTGTTTCCCTCGCGCGCGCTCTTTCTGAGCATAGCGAAGTAGGCGCGCATCATGAGGCGGTCCGCGAGGCTGAGCTGCTCAAAGTGGAAGTTACCCTGGCAGTAGCACCACGGGAGGTCGGGGTAGCGCTCGGCGGGAAAGGAGCGACGGAACGCCTCCTCGTGCTCCGATGCAGGGTAGTCCGGACCCGGCATGGGCGTGGCGCCCACCGCGACCACGGCGTAGCGCTTCTGGGGATGCGCGGCCATGTAGGCTTGGAACCGCTTGACACCCACCAGCGACGCCGCGTGGAACCAGCTGCAGAAGACGACGAGGTCGCAGTCTGTCCCACGAGCGTCCAGCTCCTCGAGCGGCGCGACGGGGCAGGCAAGGTCCTCGGCGAGCCAGGCGGCGTAGGTCTTGGCCGATCCGGTCTGCGAACAGTACACGACGAGTGCGTCCATGGCGGCTCCTTCGCGGGTGTCTGGTCTCAAGATACCCGCCTCGCGCGGCGCGCCCGCGTCCATGACGCAGGCCTTACAGGAAGCTGACGGAACGCCCCCCGAGGATGGCCGGCCTTCTTCCAAAGACGCTGCCGAACCGCCGGCGTATCATGTCGGCAAGGTAGAGAGAGGGGGGGCTTCCGTGGTACTCACCGGCACAGAGGACCTGCGCGTGCAGAAGACCGTGGGCGCCATACAGGAGACCTTCAAGCAGCTGCTGCTTGAGAAGCCCTATGAGAAGATCACGGTACGCGAGCTCTGCGAGCGGGCGCGCATCAACAAGAAGACGTTCTACCGCTACTACGAGACGCTCGACTACCTGCTTGCCGAGCTACAGGGGACGTATCGCGACGCCTACCTCGCGCGGACGCGCGACCTGCGCGTGCCCGAGGACACCGAGGCCATCACCCACGAGTTCGTCCTGTTCTCCTGCGGGCAGGACGAGGTCTACGAGCGCATCACCTGCGACCCCTCGCTCGCGCGCATCCAGCGCGCCATGACCGAGGGCGTGCTCGCGTCGCGCCGCTTTGACGAGTCGGCCTTCTCGGGCGTTCCCGAGGGCGAGGCGAGCCTGCTGGTCACGTTCGTCCAGACGGTGCCGCTCACGCTCTACCGGCGCTGGGTGGCCGACGGCAAGCCCCTCGCACCCGAGCGCCTGGCCGACATCGCCTGTACGCTCGTGCTGGGCGGGATGCACGGGCTGGCGCGTGGGGGAGGTGCGCGATGACATACGTTGACGAGAAGAACCTCGAGCTGTTCTTGGGTACCGCCGGTCCCGCGGCCCCGGCAATCTACGTGGTCGACTTGCCGGAGCACCCGTTCGACGTGGTGGCTGCGGCACAGGGCCTTTCCGCGACGGTCGTGCGCGTGCCGGTGCGCAACTGGGACGACAGCCTGACGCCGTGGCCCGCGCCGGGGCTGCGACCGGGAGAGCCCGACTTCGGCGGCAACGCCGCGTCCACGCTGCGCGAGCTCACTGAGGAGACGATTCCACAGGTCGAGGCACGCCACGAGCTCTCCCCCGCGCGACGCGCCGTCTGTGGCTACTCGCTCGGTGGGCTCTTCTCGCTGTACGCGTTCGCGCAGAGCTCGTACTTCTCCGCCTGCGCGTGTCTCTCGGGATCGCTCTGGTATCCGGGCTGGGTCGACCATCTGCGGGGCCTGCCCCTAGAGGGCGCCGGCCGCTATGTGTACTTCTCGATAGGAAAGAAGGAGCGCAAGGCCGGCCCGCCCGTCATGCGCACGGTACAGGACGACATGGAGGCGTGCGCGGAAATCCTGCGCGGGCGCGGCTGCGCGGTCGACGTCACGGTCGGCCCCGGCAACCACATGCAGCACCATACGGAGCGCCTTTCCGCAGGACTTGCCGCGCTCGACGGGTTTCTCGCCTGACATACGGCGGCGCGGGCCCCATATGCGCCGCTTTTGGCCAAAGAGGCGCATATGCCACCCCTGCGTCAGAAGTGCCCATCGACCTGAGGTTCTTCTCGCCGTTAAATGAGGCTGAGAAGGAGCTCGGGAAAGGAGCGCGCCATGAGCGAGCAGACCTACGTCACCCTGAACGACGGCAACAAGATTCCGCAGTTTGGCTTGGGGGTGTACATGGTGCCCGAGGGCACGGAGACCGAGACCGCGGTGCGCACCGCCCTTGACCTGGGGTATCGTCACATCGACACCGCCCACGCCTACCAGAACGAGCGCAGCGTGGGCAAGGCGGTCCGCGAGAGCGGCGTCCCGCGCGACGAGGTGTGGATTACCTCCAAGCTCTGGCCGAGCGAGTACGGCGAGGGCGTCACGGCGGAGGCCATCGACAAGATGCTCGCCGCCTGGGAACCGACCACATTGACCTGGTGCTCCTTCACCAGCAGTTCGGTGACTACCTCGGCGCCTGGCGCGACATGGAGCGCGCCGTTGCGGCCGGCAAGGTCCGCTCGATCGGCCTCTCCAACTTCGAGAGCGACCGTCTGGAGGAGGTGCTTGGTGCCGCCACGATCAAGCCGTCCGTACTGCAGGTGGAGTGCCACCCCTACTACCAGCAGGGGGAGCTCAAGAAGCACCTGGCCCCGTACGGGACGGTGCTCGAGGCCTGGTACCCGCTGGGCCACGGCGACGCGGGGCTTCTTGCCGAGCCGCTCTTCTCAAAGCTGGGCGAGAAGTACGGCAAGAGCCCGGCTCAGGTGATTCTGCGCTGGCACATCCAGGAGGGCACGATCGTCTTCCCCAAGACCACCAACCCCGCGCACATGGCCGACAACATCGACATCTTTGACTTCGAGCTCACCGACGAGGAGATGGCACAGGTTCGCGCGCTCGACCGGGGGCAGCGCTACTTCACGCTCGGCCTCGAGGAGCAGGAGGCGGCCCTCTCCGCCTTCACCCCGGCGGACTAGGGGCTGCGGCCCGGGATGTGCCGGCGACCCTGCTGCGCACGCTCGACCGGCGGCGATTTGGCGAGTGAATTTGGAACCGTGCGTCTGACGGCCCCGTGCGACGGAAACAATGAAATTAGGTGACGTCGTGGAGAGGGGCTTGGCATGCAGGTTGTTCAGATTGTTTTTAGTCCGACGGGCGGCACACAGCGCGTTGCGGACATCATAGCGGGCGCGCTCGGGAAGCCGGCGGAGCGGGTTGACCTTACCAGCCCGACCGCCGGCTTCTCCTCGGTGCACCTGGACGAGGAGGACCTGGTCGTCATTGCCGTGCCCTCGTACGGCGGGCGCGTGCCGGCGCTTGCGGCGGAGCGCCTCGCGCAGGTGCGCGGGCACGGGGCCCGCGCGGTGCTCGTGTGCGTGTACGGCAACCGCGCCTACGAGGACACGCTCGTCGAGCTTGAGGACGTTGCGAGCGCGGCGGGGTTCCACGAGGTCGCGGCCGTGGCGGCGGTGGCCGAGCACTCGATTCTGCATCAGTACGCCACGGGCCGGCCGGACAGCGCCGACCGTGCCGAGCTCGAGGGCTTTGCGCGCCGAATCGCCGAGAAGCTCGCGGGCCAGAACGCCGACGCGGCGCCGACGGGCGTCCCGGGCAACCGCCCGTACAAGCAGGCCGGCGGCTCGGCGATGGTGCCCAAGGGAGACTCCTCCTGCGTGGCGTGCGGCCTCTGCGCGCGCCGCTGCCCCGCGCAGGCGATCGACCCGGCCAGCCCGCGCAAGACCGACCCCGAGCGCTGCATCGGCTGCATGCGCTGCGTGAGCGAGTGCCCGCAGGGGGCCCGCAAGGTCAGCGGCGCCCTGCTCAAGGCCGCGGGCCTCGCCCTCCGCAAGGCCTGCTCCGAGCGCAAAGGCTGCGAGCTCTACCTGTAAGGGCAAGGGGGCATTCCTCGCGGGGACGCCCGCGGAGCGCGAGGGCGTCTCGGTCTCTGTGGTGGAGGAGCGCCGGATAGCTGCCGGCGCGTAGCCCCCAGGGCGCCTCAGCCGACCTCGATCGTCCCCTCCAGGTAGAGCGCCCCGTGGCCGGAGATGCGAACGGAGTCCCCGCAGTCGCGGCACCACACCGTGCCCGTGCGCTCGGAGGGCTCGAAGCAGGTGAGCTCCGCGCGGCCGAGCCGGCCAGACCAGTACGGGACAAGAGCCGACTGCATGGACCCGCAGACCGGGTCCTCCGGGATGCCGAGCTTGGGCCAGAAGGCGCGGGCCACGTAGTCATAGCCCGCGGCAGGCGCGGTCACGTAGAGCGAGAGCCCGTGCTCGAGGCGCTCCACGGCCGCCGTGTCAGGCCGCAGGTCACGCACCGTCGCCTCATCGGCAAAGACGGCGACCACGTCGCGCTCCGTGACGAGCAGCTCCGTCGGCTCCGCCCCGCAGGCAGCTGCGACGGGTCCCGCAAGCTCGGGCGGTGCGGGCGTGGGGACGATGCGTGGGAAGTCCATCTCGGTGCGGTCCCCCACGCGCCGGCAGACGAGCCGGTGCCCCGCCATCGGGGCGTGAAAGACGATCTCGTCCGCGTTCTTCTCGCCAGTGCGAAAGAGCACGTAGGCGGTACCGAAGGTCGCGTGCCCGCAGAGGTCGATCTCCGCGCGCGGCGTGAACCAGCGCAGGTCGTAGGTCCCGTCGTCGCGGCGCACGCAGAAGGCGGTCTCCGAGAGGCGGTTCTCGGCGGCTATCGCGCACATGAGCCCGTCGTCGAGCCAGTCCCCCAGCACGCAGACGCCGGCTGGGTTGCCCGTGAGCGGCCGCTCGGCAAAGGCGTCCACCACCCAGTACCGCAGCCTCATCGGAGCGCCTCCCCCTCGTCGTCGAGAAGAACGCTGCGGCCGAACTCCCGCGCACGTCTGAGGTGGTCCGTCTCGGCGATGCGCGGACGGCCGTTGGTGTCCCCGCAGCCGCCGGCAAGGTACGTCCCGCGGTCGCGGCAGCCGATGTAGTTGACCATGGTGAAGCGATAGTAGGAGACCGCCTGGTCAAAGGTCCAGAAATAGTCGTCCGCCGAGGTCATGAGCAGCGCCGAGCTGTGGACCGGATAGCGCTCGTAGCGGCCGAGCGGCGGGTGCGGGTCCTCCTCGGCAAGGCAGTAGAAGCGCTCGATGAAGGCCTTGAGCTGCGAGGATATGGTCCAGAAGTAGAGGGGGCTCGCCAGGGCGAGAAGATCTGCCGAGCGTACCTTGGGCGCCAGCTCGTTGAAGGCGTCCCTCTGCACGCAGGGCTTGCCGTAGCGGCACGCGTTGCAGCCCAGGCAGCCGTTCACCCGGCTCTGTGCAAGCGAGACTATCTCGACGTCGTGGCCCGCCTCGCGCGCGCCCTCGGCAAAGGCGTCAACGAGCTGCGCGGTGTTGCCGTGCGGCCGCCCACCGCCCCGGACGACGAGGATGTGCTTCATGGGAGCCCCTCTCACGCTTTCCTGAACGTCATTCTACCTGCGCCACGGTTCTTCTCGCCTCTGTCTCTGGTGGATTTAAGACAAGGAGGGGAGGCGACGCCATGAACGCGTCATGGTCAATGGGGGCACCAACAAGAACGGCACCACGCACCGCGCGCTCGAGAAGGCGGCTGACGACGGCGAAACGGTGGTAGGAGACAGCCTGGTCGAAGGTCCGGAAGCAGCCGTCGGCTGGGTCCAGGCGCCCTTGTCCCGGCCGGTCAGCGCGCGCAGTGGGCGAGGCACATCCCGATAAAGTCACTCATCTCGGCGCGGAAGTCCACCACGGGCCGCTCCACGCCCAGCTCGTCGAGGGCCTGCGCCACGAGTGGATTGCTCGCGCAGGTGCCTGTGAGGCCCACCGCGTGGTGGTAGGCGGTCTCCAGCAGCCAGCTCACGCGGTCGGCGTCGATCGGCAGGATCTTGGGCAGGCGCTCGGCCATCGCGCTGACCATGTCGTAGTAGCAGCGCTTGTACTCCACGAGCCTGGCCAGCGTGACGTTGGTCTCCACGATGGTGAAGAGCAGGTCGCCCAGGCGGAAGTAGTCGCGGTGGGCGTTGGCGATCCCGGCCCAGACCTCGGCCACCACCTCGGGCGCCAGGCCGCAGCCCTCGGGCAGCGCGGCGAGCAGCGCCTGGTAGTAGGAGACGCACTCGTCCGAGGAGAGCAGCAGGAAGATCTCCTCCTTGGTGCGCACGTACTTGTAGAGGTTGGCGCGCGACCATCCGAGCTCGTCGGCGATGGTCGAGAGCGTGATCTCGTGGTAGGGGTGCTCGGAGAACTGCCGCCGTGCGACGTCCTTGATCTGGTCGAGGCGCTGTTCCTTCTGCTCGGCGCTTCGCGCCCTGATGAAATCCGGCATGGGTCCTCCGTGTGTCCTGTTAGGTTAAGTATAGCATTCCTAAGAGGAAACTAGATAAAAGAGCGTTACTTAACCACAGGGTGCGGGGGATCCGGCGAGAAGAACCTGCACAAGAGCTGCGCAAATGCCGTCAGGGCAGCGTTCTTCTCGTCTAGAGTTCGACCTCGTGGACCGAGGCGTTGACCCACTGGGTCTGGTTGACGTAGGCGCCCGAGAAGAGCCCGATGTCGATCTTGGTGTCGCGGTAGTCGCGCCCGTGGCCAATCACGATGTAGGAGTCCCCGGCCGGCCGGTCGTGCGTGGGGTCCAGGCCCACCCACACGCCACGCTCGTCGTAGACCTCCACCCAGGCGTGCGTGGCGCCCTCGCCGTCGAGCATGCCGGCGATGTAGCGCGCCGTGAGCCCCACGTGGCGGCAGACGGCCAGCATCACGTGCGCGTAGTCCTGGCAGACGCCGCGCCCCTGCGCAAGGGCCTGCTCGGCGGTGGTCTCCACGGTGGTGGAGCCGGGCGTGTAGGCAAAGGCCGCGTACACCTCGTGCATGACCTCGCTCGCCCGAGCCACGACGCTCGCCCCCTCGCCGAGCGCGGCGATCCGTGCGCGGCAGGCCTCGACGAGCGCGCTTACGGCCGGGCCGGGCGTGGTGAGCGGCGTGTCAAAGCGGTAGAGGGGCTTTACTGGGTTCGACTTGGCGTTGGCCACGTCCACGAAGGCGATGCCCGTGACGGCGTAGGAGAAGTGGTCGTGCGGGTTCGGCAGGTAGCCGGTGGCGACCACCGAGGAGAACGAGTCGACCTGCATGTCGAGGTGGCACGGTGGGTCGACCTCCAGCTTGACGTCGACCACCTGCTGGCGTGCCCGTGTGGCCGGTACGCAGCGCAGCTGGAAGCGGTGCTCGGTCACCGGCCCGTCGAAGGTCAGCCTCATCTCGTAGTCAAACGCGAGCTTCTTAACGCGGACCCCCGTCCCGGATTCGACTCGTAAGGTGGTAGGGACATCATGCCACCCTGCCGGCGCGCCCCCGCCGCCCTCACGCGGTCGGGGCGCCCGAGGGCGGCGATGCGCGGGCTGCGGATCATGGGCCGCCGCCCTCACGCGGTCGGGGCGCCCGCGCCGGAGGGGGAGGCGAGGATCTCGCAGAGCCGGTCGTCCGCCGTGGGGTAGCCGCGGCCGGGCAGCTCCTCGGCGAGCAGGCGCATGCCGGCGGCCACGCACTCGGGCAGCGGCGCCCGGGCGAGGGCCGTGGAGTAGCTCGCGAGCTTGCGCAGCGGAGCGTCCAGCAGGTCCGCCGGCAGCGAGAAGCGCGTGTAGAGGTCGATGCGCTCGATGTACTTGCCCAGGAGCAGCAGCGCCTTGAAGGCGGGGTCGGCCGGCGAGTTCTCGATGCCGCCCCAGAAGGCGAGCAGGTCGTCGGCGATGTTTCGGTGGTCGAAGAAGTCGCCGGCGGCCGGGGAGAGGCGGATCGCCTCGTCGAGGTTGGCCATCGCGAGCTCGAGGTACTGCAGCAGGCGCGTGCCGAGCTCCGGGCGCAGGATGGTCGCGTTGTTGAACGCAGCCGTGAGCGCGCTGCTCACCGAGCCGGGGTTGCCCGTGTCGTAGAGTAGGCTGTGGACGAATGCGTCGACGTCCTCGAAGTCCTCGGGCAGGTCGAGCGCGTGGGCAAGAGGGCGGAAGGCCTCCGGCCCGGCGTCGAGCATGCGGTCGCAGTAGGGGTAGAAGAAGGCGAGCGTCGTGTAGACGCGCTCGGTGTAGCGGCCCAACCAGTAGAGGTTCTCGGACTTCGAGGCCGTCACGAGGGAGAGCGCGTGCGGGCGGGTGCGCAGGGACTCCTCGGGGAAGAGGCTCGGCGTGGCGCTCTCGCTACGGTCCGCGGCGCGCGCGTCCTTCTCGACGTCCTTCTCGCCGGGCGTGGCGCCGCTGCCTGGGGTGCCGCCGGCCGGTGCGGCCGCCGCCTGCGCGTCGTCCTCCGGGGAGAGCACCCAGGTGTCCTTGAAGCCGCCGCCCTGCGAGGAGTTGACGATCATCTGGCCCTCGACGAACGAGCAGCGCGTGAGGCCGGAGTACCAGACGTGGGTGTGCTTGCCGGTGAGCACGAAGGCGCGCAGGTCGCACTTGCGCGGGACGCGCTCGCCGCTGGCCGGGTCCACGACGTCGATGTCGCGGAAGTCGATGACCTCCTGCGCGATGAAGCGGCGCGGCTCGGCCTCGATGCGCTCGGCGCGCTCAGTCGCGCCGAGGGAAGAGCCGAAGACCACGCCGTAGCCGCCGGCCTCGGAGACGTCCTTGATCACGAGCTCGCCGAGGCGGCTCAGCGCCTCGCGCCGGTCCTTCTCGAAGAAGGGCAGGTAGGTGGGGGCGTTCTGGAGGATGGGCTCCTCGTGGAGGTAGTAGCGGACCATCTCGGGCACGAAGTAGTAGATGCCCTTGTCTTCGGCGGCGCCGTTGCCGGGCGCGTTGACGATGGCCACGTTGCCGGCGCGGTAGGCGGCGAGGATCCCGGGCACGCCGATGAGCGAGTCGGGGTTGAAGGCGAAGGGGTCGAGGTACTCGTCGGACAGGCGCCGGTAGACCACGCCCACGCGGTGGTGGCGTCCGGCGTAGTCGCGCAGGAAGACCTGGTTGTCCACGACCTCGAGGTCGTCGGGGAAGGCCAGGGTGGCGCCGGTCTTCTCGGCCAGATAGGCGTGCTCGGAGAAGGCCGAGTTGTAGCGCCCCGGCGAGAGGATCACGGCGATGCCCTGCGTGGAGACGAAGTCCATGGTCTTGCGGAGCAGCCGCGGGTAGTCGCGGTTGTCGCGGATGCTGTGGTCGCGGAAGAGGCGCGGGTCGGTGTGGCGCTCGATGTCGCGCACGAAGAGCGGGTAGCTCGCGCCGGAGGGGATGCGCAGGTTGTCCTCGAGCACCCACCAGCGGCCGTCTGCGCCCTGGACGAGGTCCTCGCCCGCGATGTGGGCGAAGATGCCGGCGGGCGGGGTCACGCCGTTGACCTGCGGCAGGTAGCCCGGCGAGGTGTAGACGAACTCCTCGGGCACCACGCCGTCGTGGACGATGCGCTTGTCGGAGTAGACGTCGCGCAGGTAGGCGTTGAGCGCGTCCACGCGCTGGCGCAGCCCGGCCTTGAGGCGGTCGTACTCGTCGGAGGCGATGATGCGCGGGATGGGGTCGTAGGGGAAGAGGCGGTCGTGGTACTCGCCGTCCTTGTAGACGCCAAAGCGCACGCCGTTGCGCGCGAGCTCGCGGTTGATTGCCTGCTGGTGGTGACGAGGCTCTCCGCAAGGCGCTCTGCGGTGGTTTCGATCATGGCGACTCCCTCTGGTTGCTTGGGGCACAGCCCCCCGAGCTAGCCTACGGCGTCCGTGTTGCGCACGTCTGACGGGCTTGTTGCCGGTAGAGGACGGCCGTGTTGCGGGCGGGGGTCGAGGGCGGCGGCGTGGGGCGGCGGTGGGCGGTCCCGCTTGGCCGCGCGTGCGCCCCTGCGTAGGGTACGTACACCCCCCCGCGTAGGGTACGTACACCGCCGAGGCCCCGACGTCCTTCTCGCCAACTCGTCTACCTGCGGAAACGTCGGACAGCCCGGCGAGAAGGACGTCGGGAAGTGTACGTACCCTACGCAGGGGGTGTACGTACCCTGCCGCGAGCAACGTGTCAGGGCGTTGGGGCGGGTGCGTGGACCGGGCGCGGCCCGGCTATGCGTCTAGGCCGTACATCGCGTGCAGGAGGCGCGTGCCGGTGGCCGTGCGGAAGACGCGCTCCCCGGCCGCCCGGACGGCCTTCTCGCTGGCGTCGTCCTCGTAGAGGTTCACGAGGAGGTCTGCCTCCACGAGCGCCTGGTGGTCGGGATCGGTGATCGACGCGTAGCTGTGGTGGTGCCCCACGAGCCAGGCCACGCGCTCGGTGACGTCGGGCGCAAAGCCCGCCGCGGCGAGCAGCTCGCGCGCGGGGGCCGGCCCCTCCTGCTCCTGGAGGCGCCCGTCGCAGCGGCCGTACTTCTCCTCCGCCGGGTGGATGCCGACGTCGTGCACGATGGCGGCGGCCTCCAGCGTGAGGAGGGCCGGGTCCGCTATGCCTTCGCCGAGCCCGATCGTGCGGGCTAGGCTGTGCACCTTGAGGAGGTGGTGGATGCGCCGCGGGTCGCCGCGGTCAAAGTCGACCATCCGCAGCATGAGGTCGTGCAGCAGCGCGTCTCTTCCCGTCATCGTGCGGCTCCCTTCCACGGAGCTTCCCTGGACCCTCCGCCCATCCTACGCCTCCCGGACGCGGCCGTCGCGCACCTCCCAGGTTCGCGTGGTGCAGGCGGAGAGGAACCGGCGGTCGTGGCTCACGAGCACGAGCGCCCCCGGCCAGGCGGTGAGCGCGCGCTCGAGGGCCTCGGTGGAGTGGAGGTCCAGGTGGTTGGTGGGCTCGTCCATGAGGATGAGCGCCGGCCGCCGCAGCGCCCCCTCGGCGAGCAGCAGCTTACGGAGCTCGCCGGGGCTCGTGCGCCCGCCCTCGAGCACGCGGTCGGGCTCCGAGTTAAGCTGCGCCACGGCGGAGAGCACCCGCCCTCGCTCTGTGGGGCCGAGGCTGGCAATGCGTCGCACCGCGGCGTCGCGCTCCCCGACGGCGAGCTCCTGCGGGATGTCGAGCACGCCGAGCCCCGCCGCGCCTTGGGCGAGAAGGACGCGCAGGTGGGCGAGGAGGGTCGACTTTCCGGCGCCGTTGGGCCCGACGACGCCCACGTGGTCGGTGTTGCCCACCCAGAGCTCGGGGACCTGGAGCGTGGCGTCCGGCCCGCACGGGATGGTCGTCGCGGGCACGTGGAGTACCGTGCGGCGGCGCGCGGGCTCGGCGCCGAGCCAGAGGTCGCCGTCGTAGCGCTTGTGCGTGCGCGCCGCGTCCAGGCGCTCGCGGGCGGCGGCGAGGTGGGCGTCCATCTGGGCGGAGACGCGCCCGGCGTGCCCGTCCTTTCCGGTGAAGCGCGCGCGGTTGATGCGGAACTTGGCGTCGTGGTCCTTGGGGTCGACGCGCCCCTTGCTGCGCAGGACGTCGGCTCGCGCCGCCTCGTGGGCCCGGGCGTCCTTCTCGGCGGACAGGCGCGCGAGCTCGCGACGGGCGTTGCGGCGCTCGTCGGCCACGCCGGCGCGCTCGAGCTCCGCCTGGGCGTGCGCGGCGGTGTAGCCCCCGGGCCTCACGACGAGGCCCTTGGGCTCGAAGGAGACGCAGCGGGTGGCGAGTGCGTCAACGAGGTCGCGGTCGTGCGAGACGAGGATCCCGATGCCGCCAAAGTCCGCGAGCGCCGCGGCGAGCTCGGCGCGGGCGTCAGCGTCGAGGTGGTTGGTGGGCTCGTCTGCCACGAGCACGTCCGGGCGCCGCCAGAGGGCAACCGCCACCTGCAGCTTCTTGCGCTCGCCGAAGGAGAGCTCGGAGAAGCGCCAGGGCATGTCATCAGTCAGGCGGAAGGCGTCGCGCAGCCTTCGGGCATCCCGACCGTAGTCGAGGGCGAAGTCGGAGAGCGCCTCGGGCGGCTCGTCGGCGTCCTGGGCGACGTAGGCGCACACGAGCCCATGCGTGACGGACCCGGCGCCAGGCTCGAGGAGGGCGCAGGCAATCTTTGCGAGCGTGGTCTTGCCGCAGCCGTTGTCTCCCATGAGGGCGGTCCAGCCCGGGGGGAAGGTCACAGTCACGTTGTCGAGGATGGGTTCGGGCGAGCAGGGATAGGCGTACGTGACGCCGGAGAGCATCAGGTTCTGGGGCATGTGACATCTCTTCTCTGACAGACGGCGCGGTGGGGGTGCCCGTTGCGCTGCCTGCCTTCCGTGGCGTGCGGTTTCTCAGGATGGATGTCTAGCGAATGCCCACGCTTCCCGTGCCTCTCTCGGTCCGATGGCGGCGCCACCCGCGCTGCGAGGCCCCATGCCCCGCTCGGCCTGCGCTCAGTGTACCATGACGGCGCGGCGGGGTCAAACGGTACGTTTGTTGGCGTTGGTCAACGGCTCCGTTGTGCTCTGCCGACGCGCGTCACCGTCTCTGTCTGTGGCGTTCCGTCGCGACCTCTGCCTGCGACGCTCTACTGTGAACTCTACCGGCAGTCTCCATCGGCGACGTCCTACTGCGGCCTCTGTTGGCGGCGCCCTGCTGTGGGCTCTGTCAGCGGCGCCCTGCCGCAGCCTCTGTCGGTGGCGCGTTAAGAATCGGCGCATCTTAGCGGGTTTTGGCCTCTCCGGGTTAGGAATTGGCCCATCTTAAGCCCATCGAAGCCAAAGATGCCCCGATTCTTAACGCGCCACCGACAGCAGCCCGGTAGCGGTCAGTGCCGAGAAGGACCTCAGCCCGCCCGGCATGCTCTCGCCGCTTTGCTAGCATCGAGGGCGCAAGGCGGCGGTGCGAGGCGAGGACGCAAGGCGGAGACGCGAGGGGAGGCTCGGGTGAGACAGGCGGTCGTGGGGCTTCTGGCACACGTTGACGCGGGCAAGACCACGCTCGCGGAGGCCCTGCTCGCGCGCGCCGGGGCCATCCGTTCCGCCGGCCGCGTGGACCGTGGCGAGTCCCACCTGGACACCGACGCGATGGAGCGAGAGCGCGGCATCACGATCTTCTCGTCCGTGGCGACGCTCGAGTGGGGCGGGGCGCGCGTCACGCTGGTGGACGCGCCCGGCCATGTGGACTTCTCCGCCGAGGCCGAGCGCACGCTCGCCGCGCTTGACCTGGCCATCCTGGTGGTGGGCGCCAACGACGGCGTCCAGGGCCACACCGAGACCCTCTGGGAGCTGCTTCGTCAGCGCGGCGTGCCCACGCTCGTCTTCGTGAGCAAGTGCGACCTGGAGAACCCGGGGCGGGAGGCTCTTCTCGCCGAGCTGCGCGCGCGGCTCTCGCCGGGCTGCCTTGACGCTGACGCGCTGCGGGCGGGAGACCCCGCGGCCACGGAGGAGGCGGCCGCAAGCGACGAGGCCGCGCTCGAGGAGTACCTGGACACGGGCGCGCTCGTCCCGGCCACCCTCTCCCGGCTCTTTCAGGCGCGCCTGATCCACCCCGTGCTCTTTGGCGCGCCGCTGCGCGGGGAGGGCGTGTCCGAGCTGCTGGACGCCCTGGCCGAGCTGGTGCCGGAGCACACGTGGCCCGCCGAGTTCGCGGCGCGCGTCTTTCGCGTGAGCCGCTCGACGCGCGGCGAGCGGCTCGCCTGGCTCAAGGTTACGGGAGGCGTCCTGTGCGCCAAGGCGCAGCTCTCCGGCAGCGATCGGGGCGTCAGCTGGCAGGAGAAGGTCAACGAGGTGCGCCTCTACCAGGGGGCGAGCTACCAGACCGTCGCCGAGGTCGCCGCCGGGGGCGTCTGCGCGGTGACGGGCCTCACCCACGTGGTGCCCGGCAGCGCCCTGGGCGCGGAGCCTGCCGGCGAGCGGCCGGCGCTTGCGCCCGTGCTCTCCTACCAGGTGATCCCTGCGCCGGGCACGGACGTGACCGCCCTGGTCCGGGCGCTGCGGGAGCTTGCCGACGAGGACCCCCTGCTTGGCGTGACGTGGCAGGAGCAGCTCCAGGAGGTGCACGTCCAGCTCATGGGCGAGGTCCAGCAGGACGTGGTGGCCGAGCTCCTGCGTGAGCGCCACGGCATCGACGTCACCTTCGGGCCGGGCGGGATCCTCTACAGGGAGACCCTGCGTGCGCCGGCGGAGGGCGTGGGGCACTTCGAGCCGCTGCGCCACTACGCCGAGGTGCGCCTGCTGCTGGAGCCCCTGCCGCGCGGCGCGGGCGTGGAGCTTGGTACGCGCTGCCCCACCGACGAGCTCGACCTCAACTGGCAGCGGCTCATTCTCACCAACGCAATGGAGCGCGACCACCTGGGCGTGCTCACGGGCGCGCCGCTCACCGACGTGCGGGTGACGCTGCTCGCCGGTCGCGCCCACGCCAAGCACACCGAGGGCGGGGACTTCCGCCAGGCCACGTATCGTGCGGTTCGCCAGGCCCTCATGTGCGCCCGCGAGAAGGGCGACTGCCTGCTGCTCGAGCCGTGGTACCGCTTCAGGCTCGTGGTGCCGGCCGAGCGGGTGGGCCGCGCCCTCGCGGACCTCACGCGCATGGCCGCCTCCTTTGACGCCCCGGCCGCGTGCGGCGATGAGGCCGAGGTGGCGGGCGAGGTGCCCGCCTCCGAGGTGGGGGAGTACGCGCTCGAGGTGGCGCGCTACACGGGCGGGCGCGGCCGGCTCTCGCTGGAGCTCGCGGGCTACCGGGAGTGCCACGACGCGGACGCCGTGGTCGCCGCTGCCGCCTACGACCCTGAGGCCGACCTCCCCAACACGCCGGACTCCGTCTTCTGCAGCCACGGCGCGGGCCACACCGTCAAGTGGCCGGACGTTCCCGCGCACGCGCACACCACCATGGACCCGGCGCACCTGCGTCCGTGGCGCGCGGCCGACGCGTCGTTCTTCTCCGCGTGACGGATTTGGGGGCGTGCCCCCGATCCTCAGAAAAGGGAGCGTGCCTCCGGCTGCCCGAGCGTCGCTTGTGCGCCGGCTGTGGGCGGGCGCCTGGCAGCCGGTCGCGGACGGGCGCGCGGCCAGGCGCCCGCCGCCGGCGGCCCGCCCGACCAGCGCGCGGGTCCTTCTCGCCAGGAGACCATGACCGGGCAGGGGACCGTCCCCTTTTGAGTACAATGCGCATCGGCCTGAACGTCGATTACGGAGGTGCGCATGAGCGAGAAGAACGGGTTGGGAGCGATGTCGCGGGCGCGCACGCTCGCCTGCGTGGCGCTGCTCGTGGCCCTGGGCTTCTCGCTCGGCTGCTCCGAGTTCGTTGTCATCGGGATCGAGCCGGAGCTCTCCCGGGCCTTTGACGTGAGCCTCGCACGCGTGGGCGAGCTCATTAGCTTCTTCTCCGTCGCCTACGCCGTCTGCACGCCCGTGCTCGCCGTCACCACGGGCCGGCTTCGCCGCTACACGCTGCTCGCCGTCTACTCGGCGGTCTTCGTGCTGGCCAACGCGGCGATGGCGTTCGCCCCGGGCTTCGAGGTCCTTCTCGCCGCGCGCGTCCTGCTCGGTGCGGTTTCGGGCGCGCTTCTGGCCGTGGGGGTGACCTTCATTCCCGAACTCGTGGGCGTGGAGCGCACCTCCGTGACCATCTCGGTGGTGTACGCGGCCTTTTCCGTGGCCATGGTGCTTGCCACCTCGGCCGGCAAGATGATCGCCGACGCGCTGGGGTGGCACGCCGCCATGCTCGTGACCCTGGCGTTCTCCGTGCTCGTGAGCGCCGCGCTGCAGCTCGTGCTGCCGCGCTCCGGCGCCACGGACGAGCCGGCGACCGTGTGCGAGCAGGTGGCGCTCCTCGCGGAGCCGCAGGTCCTCACCGGCATGGCGATCTTCGTCTTTGGCGTGGGGTCGGTCTACGTGTTCTACGGCTACGTCACGCCCTACCTCGAGGAGGTGCTGGGCCTGAGTCCGGCCGCGGCGAGCGCCGTGCTCATGGCCTACGGCGTGGCGTGCTTCTTCTCCAACCTGCTCTCCGGCTGGGCGGACGCTCGCTTTGGGCTGCGGGCCCTGCTCGTGTCGTTTCCCGTGCAGGCCGCGGTCTTGCTCGCGCTCTACCTGGTGGGCCCCGCCGTGCCGGCCGCGCTCGTGCCGGTGCTGCTCGTGGGCGTCACGATGTACGTGGTCTCGGTCCCGTGCATCAGCGACTTCATGCGGGCCGCGCGGCGGCGCCACCCCAAGGCCCTCACGCTGGCGAGCTCGCTCGAGCCGATGTCGTTCAACTGCGGGATCGCCTTTGGGACGGCCGTGGGCGGCGCCGTGGTGTCGGGGCCGGGGCTGCCGCTCGTGGGGCTCGTGGGCGCCGGGCTCTCGCTTGTGGCGATGCTGCTCGCAGGCGTGACGCTTGCGCTTGATGCGAAGAGGCGTCTCTCCGCATCATGAGATGAATGATACGAGGGGACTGTCCCGCCGTCCCCTCGTGGCGCCTTCGTATCAAAAAAAGGCCGCCACCGGCGCCCCTTGCGCCGACGGCGGCCACGAGCCGACGTTCTTCTCGCTATGCCGTCTTGACCTTGGCCGGGGTCTCCAGCACGGTGCCCTCGGGGAAGACGCGGCGGAAGAGCCAGCGCGAGAAGGGCCCGGCGATGATCAGGTTCCACGGCAGCGCGGCCACGAAGTTGAACGGGATGTTGGTGAGCCACATCATCGGCACGGCGGCGATCTCCCCGGTGTGCGTGGCAGCCTCGAGTGCGCCGTAAAGCGACATGAAGAGCACCATCGGGAACACCATCATGGTGGAGATGGCCAGCGTGATGGCGGTCTTGGAGCTCTTACCCGGCGTCACGAGGAAGCGGAACGCAAACCACTTGGCAAAGCGGCTCGCCACGAGCACGTCAAGGAGCATCGCGACCACGTAGGCCGGCGGGAAGCCCAGCCACGCCTCGGCGACGACGTCCAGACCAAACGACCAGCCGTGCACGCGCGCGACGTTGTAGACGGACATCCAGAGCACCATGCAGAAGCACATGATGACGGTGAAGATGAGGCTCTCTCGCTTGTTCTGGGGCATGAAACGCTTACCTTTCTCGACGGCTCCCGCTTCCCGCGGTCCTTCTCGCCCGCGCATAAAAAAGGCGCGCCGTTTCGCGCGGCGACGCCTGGTGGTCCGTATGTGCGGGGTGCCTCCGACCGTATCACGAAGCCCGGCGGTCTCGTAAGCGAAGAGTTTGTGGAGAAGCGCTGAGCGAGGCCGCGCGCCGCGCGCGGTACAATGCCGTCGTTGTCGGCGAGGGGAGACGAAATGGCCATCGAGCGGGTTGCGATCATCGGACGCGGGGCGGTGGGCCTGCTCTACGGCAGCCTCATCGAGAAGAACCTGGGGCCCGACGCCGTCGAGTTCGTGATGGACGACGCGCGCTACGCCCGCCACGAGGGCGAGGTCGTGACGATCAACGGCGAGCCCTGTCGCGTCCGCACGATCGCGGCGCGCGACGCCACCCCTGTCGACCTGGTCATCCTTGCGATCAAGGCGCCGGGGATGGCTGCGGCGCTCGACACGATGGAGCGCCTGGTGGGCCCGGGGACGGCCATAGCCTCGCTGGTCAACGGCATCACGAGCGAGGAGCGCATCGCCGAGCGCTTTGGCTGGGGGCACACGGTGCTCTCCGTGGCGCAGGGCATGGACGCGGTGTTCATCGGGACGGACATGACCTACACGCACCCCGGCGAGATCCGCTTCGGCGCGGCCGAGGGCACGGAGCCGGGCGTGGTCGAGGCTGTGGCCGACCTCTACGAGCGCGCAGGCATCCCGCACGTGGTGGAGGCCGACATCCGCCGTCGCATGTGGGTGAAGCTGATGCTCAACGTGGGGATCAACCAGACCTGCATGGCGTTTGGCGGCACGTACGGCTCGGCGAGCGAGCCCGGCGAGCAGAACCGCTGCTTCGTGGCCGCCATGCGCGAGGCGCTGGCCGTGGCGCGCGCCGAGGGCGTCGACGTGACCGAGGCCGACCTCGCGCAGATGGCCGAGCTCATCGCCTCCCTGGAGTCGGACGGCATGCCCTCGATGGCGCAGGACCGCATCAACGAGAAGCCCACCGAGGTCGAGGAGTTCGCGGGCACCGTGATCCGTCGCGCCGAGAAGCACGGCATCCTCGTTCCCACCAACCGCTGGCTCTACGAGCGCATCCGCGAGGTCGAGGCGAGCTACGGGGCGTAGGGCCGCGCGCGGGGCTCAGGCGCGCCTGCGGCTTAGGTGTACCCGCGGTTCAAGTGCGCCTGCCGCTCAGGCGTACCCCCGCTCAGGCGTACCCCCGCTTGGGTGTACCCGTCGCTCAAGTGCACTTCCTACTTAGGTGTACCCGTCAAGTGCACTCCCATCCGGGTGCACTTGACGACAAAAAGCCCGTTTTCGGTGCACTTAACGGCAAATCGAGCAATGTGCGGGTGCACCTGACGGGTGCACTTAGCTGGTGCACTCCTCGAGTGCACCCGTCAGGTGCACCCAGAGTGCCAACGGCGCTTGCAACGTGCGCCAGACACGCCCGCCAAGTGCACCCGCCGGGCGCCCGCGTGCCTCGCGGCTACCGAAGCACGGAGACCGCTACGTACGCCACGTAGAGCACGACGAAGGCCACGCCGTTCGCGCGGCTCATCTCGTGGCGTCGCCCGATGAAGGCAAACCCCACCAGGGCGAGCGAGAACACGGCGAGAAGGACGAGGTCGAGGTTGTAGGCGGCGTCGTAGGGAACCGCCGAGAAGAGCGCGGGCGCGCCCATCACGAGCAGCAGGTTGGAGATGTTGGAGCCCACGACGTTTCCCACGGCGATGTCGGAGTTGCCGCGCAGCGCGGCCACTACGCTCGTGACGAGCTCGGGCAGGCACGTGCCCAGCGCCACGACCGTGATCCCGATGACGCGCTCGGAGACGCCCGCCCCAGCGGCGATGAGGGTGGCGTTGTCCACCACGAGGTCGGCGCCGAACTTGAGCATCACGGCGCCAACGACGATGCGCGCCAGGTCGAGTGCGACCGCCCCGGCCCCCGAGCCGCCGTCCCCCGCGGCCTCGCCCTTCTCTCCGGCTCCCTCGTGCAGCCCCACGGTGACGGTGCGTGCCAGGAAGGCGACAAAGGCGGCGAGCAGGACCGCGCCCTCCGACGCCGTGACCTGGCCGTCCGTGTTGGCGAGAAGCGCGAGCAGCCCGCAGGCGGCCACGCTTACGGGAATCTCAAAGCGTTGGGTGTCCCGGGAGAGTGCGATGGGCGCCACGACGGCGGAGAGGCCCAGGATGAGCAGCAGGTTGGCGAGGCAACTTCCCACCACGTTCCCAAAGGCCATCTCCGCGTGCCCGCCTACGGCCGAGGTCACGCTCACCACGAGCTCGGGCAGGGAGGTGCCGATGGCCACGATGGTGAGGCCGGCCACGCGATCGGGCACGCCGAGGCGCGCCGCGATGCGACGGGCACCCTCGACGAGCGCGTCGGCACCAACGATGAGCAGGACAAAACCAATGACGATGAGGAGAAGGGCGGTTGGCACGGCGATCCTTTCGGGTCGGAGACGTCGATCTTAGTATGCCCGGCAGGCCATCAAGCCCCTTCAGCCGGCGGGACGGCTCCCAAGCGAATCCATAAGCGCCCTTTGAGGACGTCGCAAGGTGTGGGTTGCGGGCGTAGGTGCGGGCAGCCACGGCAGAACTGGTGCGGGCGGCCACGACGGGGCCGGTGCGGTCGGACGCGACCGGTCGGACGCGACCGGCGTTCCTCGCGACGCGCAGTGCTACACTGCAGCTGGCCCATCCGGGTCCCTGACGAGGGCAGCCGTACCAGGTTCGCAAAGACGGCGCGTTGGGTGGACGCGCGGGACGCGTCCACGGGAGTCAACGGTCAGGGAGGCTGTCATGGACTGGGTCGTTCTGGTTGTGTCGGGCGCGATGGAGGCCGTGTGGGCGGTGGCGCTCGACCGTGCTGAGGGGTTCACGAGGCCCCTCCCGTCGATTGTCTTTCTCGCGGCGCTCGTAGTGAGCATGCTGGGCCTGAGCCACGCCGTGAAGACCATTCCCATCGGGACCGCCTATGCGGTGTGGGTTGGCATCGGGGCGGCCATCACGGTGGCCTATGGCATGGCGACGGGCTCGGAGCCCTTCTCGTGGGCGAAGATCGTGCTGCTGACGGGGCTTGTCGCCTGCGTCGTCGGCCTCAAGCTCGTGGGGGAGTCTCACTAGGGGTCGGGGTGCGCGGCGTCGTTGCGAGCCCGCGGTTCTTGTCGCCCGCCCCGCTGCGACCCTGTCGCCTCCTCCCACGTCTGCCCGCCCTGGCCGACCCGCCTCCTCCCGCCGACCGCTCGCCCAATCGGCGCCGCCCGTGACCAGGCCTGGCGGTACGGTGGGGAGAATGCACCTCCGGTTGGGCCGTCGTGCCCGGAGAGGAACCGCCATGGCAACCACGAAGGACCTCGCGTCGAGCTCTGAGAAGTACCCGATGCTATTCTCGCCGCTCAAGGTCGGCACGCAGGAGGTGCGCAACCGCGTCTTCATGCCGCCGGTCTCCACCAACCTGGCCGACCACGGCTACGTGACCGACGCACTGATCGACCACTACGCCTCGCGCGCGGCCGGCGGGGTGGGGCTCATCGTCACGGAGGTCGTGACCGTGGAGCCCACCTACGTCTACCTGCCCGGCGACATGTGCATGGCGGACGACTCCTACGTGGAGGGCTGGACCCGGCTGGCCGCGGCCGTCCACGAGGGAGGGGCCAAGCTCCTGCCACAGCTCTTCCACCCCGCCTACATGGCCTTCCCGCTGCCGGGAACCCCGCAGCTGATCGCCCCGTCAAACGTGGGGCCCTACTATGCCCGCGAGGCGCCGCGTCCCGTCACGCGCGAGGAGCTCAAGGTGCTCGTGCGGCAGTTCGGCGACGCTGCGGAGCGCATGAGGCGCGCCGGCACCGACGGCGTCGAGATCCACGCGGCCCACGCCCACGGCCTGCTCGGCGGCTTCCTCTCGCCGCTCTACAACAAGCGCACCGACGAGTACGGCGGCGACATCGACGCCCGCCTGCGCCTCACGCTCGAGGTGGTCCGCGAGGTGCGCGAGCGCTGCGGGGACGACTTCATCATCGACGTCCGCATCTCCGGCGACGAGTACTCCGACGGCGGCCTCACCGTCACCGACATGTGCCACGTGGCCCGCGAGCTGGAGCGCGCCGGCGTGGACATGCTGCACGTCTCCGGCGGCACCACCATCAAGCGCGGCAGCGCCATCCCGGCGGCGGGTACGCGCCAGGGCAGTCACGCGGCGGTCGCGCGCCAGATCAAGGCGTGCGTGAGCATTCCGGTGGCCACGGTCGGCCGCATCAACGAGGCCTGGATCGCCGAGGAGCTGCTCGAGGAGGGCGTGGCCGACGCCTGCATGATGGGCCGCGCCAACCTCTGCGACGCCGAGTTCTGCAACAAGGCCGCGGCGGGGCGGACCGACGACATCCGACCCTGCATAGGGTGCCTGCGCTGCCTCACGGGCATCATGTTCGGCAAGCCCATCGCCTGCACGGTGAACCCGGACGTTGAGCACGACGACGGCGCCCAGGGGCCTGCGGCCGAGAAGCGCGACGTGCTCGTGATCGGCGCGGGCCCCGCCGGCATGGAGGCGGCCTTCGTTGCGGCGCGCCGCGGCCACCACGTGGTCCTCGTGGACGCGGCCGACGAGCCGGGCGGCACCATGTGCATCGCCGCGGTGCCCATCGCTAAGCAGGACCTCGCGCGCGTCATCAAGTTCCAGGCACGCCGGCTTGAGCAGGCGGGCGTGGAGGTGCGCCTGGACCGGCGCCTCACGGCCGAGGACGTGAGGCGCGACTTCCCGGGCTACGAGGTGGTCCTTGCCACCGGCGCCGAGCCGATCGTGCCGGCCTGGGCGGGCGCCTTCAAGCAGGCCGTGACCGCCGACGACATCCTGGCCGGCCGCGCCTTCCCGGGCAAGCGGATCGTTGTGGTGGGCGGTGGCTCGGTGGGCTGCGAGGTCGCCGACTACCTCGCGCCGCTGGTGAACGACCTTGCCAAGGGCAACCGCGACGTCACGCTCGTGGAGATGGGCCCCACGCTGGACCCAACGGAGGGTGCCGCCGGCCGCGCTGCCCTCATCACCCGCATGCTCGCCAAGGGCGTCCACGTGCTCACGGAGGCCCGCGTCACCAATGTCACCGAGGACACGATCTGCTACGAGAAGGACGGCGAGAAGCACGAGATCGCCGGGGCGGACACGATGGTGCTGGCGCTGGGCTACCGTCCGGACCCGACGCTCGCCGACGAGCTTGCCGCGGCGGGTGCGAGCGTCCACGTGATCGGCGACGCCGAGAAGCCCGGCAACATCAAGGACGCGATGGCCGCCGCGTACGCGCTCGCTCGGGAGCTGTAGCGGGACCGGCGCGGGGGCGGGCGCACGTTCTTCTCGCCCGACCCCGCGCGAATGCCGGGTGCACCCGGGTTGTCGCCAGGTGCACCCGGCCCGTCGTTAAGTGCACCTGGCGACGGGCCTGGTGCACCCGGTCCGTCGCCAGGTGCACCCGGTCCGTCGCCAGGTGCACCCGCCGGCCGGTGCACCTGACACGTTTTGCCGGCTTTTGGGTGCACTTGGCGCTTGTTTGACGGGGTCGTCGGTGCACTTGAGGGGTGCACCTCGCAAGTGTACTGGCCAGGTGCACTCGAAAGCACGGTCACCAGGCGCGCCCGCCAGGTGCACTCGCCAGGTGCGCCGGTCAGGTTCCGGCAGCCCCCACCAAGCCCAGGCCGCGCCGTCCGTGGTCCCGCGAAGCTGCTACACTGGTGCCCCCAACAGCATAGAGGGCACGGTTCGAAGAGCTGCTACGCCTAGTAGATGAAAAAAGGATTCCGGTTTGACTCCGGAACAGCACACGGCTGTGTCAAGGGTGGCGACCGCGCAGGTCGCCTGTCCTGCCTTGCCCTCCCGACGCCCGGAAACGGGAGAGAGTGAGGAAACATGTCCGGAAACAACCACATCGAGAAGAACCTGCTCGCGCGGCTCGGCGCCGGTATGGCGGCGCTTGCGCTTGCGCTGACGGTGGCCGCGTGCGGCTCCGCGCCCGCCACGACCGGTGACGCGACGTCCGGCACCGACGCTCCCCAGGAGCAGCAGGCCGCCCTCTCCGTGACCGTGGAGATCGACGCCACCGCCGCCGACGGCGAGAAGACCACCTCCGACGTGGAGCTTCCCGAGGGCGCCACCGCATACGACGCCCTGGTGGCCACCGGCGCCGACGTCAACGCCCAGGACTCCGAGTACGGCATGTACGTCCAGGGCATCGACGGCCTGGCCTCGGGCGACCACGGCGACATGAGCGGCTGGATGTACTCGGTCAACGGCGAGTCCGCCGAGGTTGGCTGCTCCGAGTACACGCTCTCCTCCGGCGACGTGGTCACCTGGACCTACGTGACCGAGTTCGTCTCGGAGTAGCGTGACCGGGCGCGCGGACAGCCGGACCGTCGACGGCGCGGCCGGCCAGGCCCCTGGCCGGGCCGTCGGCCGTCCCGTGCCCTTCGAGACCTGCCACGCGGTCGTGCCCGCCGTCTGCCTTGCGGGCGCGACCGCGCTCTCGATGCTGGCCGTCCAGCCCGTCAGCGTGGGCGTCTCGCTGACCGGGGCGCTTGCGTTCTCCCTCGTGACGCGCGGCGCGCGGGCCACGGCGCGCGGCCTTGCCTGGCAGCTGCCGATGCTCGCGCTGGTGTGCCTGGCAAACCCGCTCTTCTCGGCGTCCGGCTCCACGCTCCTCTTCAAGCTGGGCCCCCGCAGCGTCTACGCGGAGAGCCTCGCCTACGGTGCCACGATGGGCGCGCTCATGGTGGCCGGCGTCCTGTGGCTCGAGGACGCCGCGGCGGTGCTCACCCAGGACCGGCTCCTTGCTCTGGCCGGGCGTCGCGCCCGCTCGCTGCCGCTGGTGGCGGGCATGGCGGCGCAGCTCGTCCCGCAGCTTCTCGGACGGGCCCGCACGGTCCGCTCCGCGCTTGACGCCTGCACAGCCGCCGGCCCGCGCCCCGGCAGGAAGGAGGGGCTCCTGCGAACCTCGACGCTGCTCATGGGCTGGGCGCTCGAGGACTCGCTCGACCGCGCCGACGCCATGCGCGCCCGCGGCTGGGAGTCCGGGTGCCGGCGCACCTGCTACCGGGCGGAGCGGCTTCGGCGCGCGGACGTGGCCGCCGTCGTGGCGCTTGGCGCGCTGATCGCGCTGGCGGCCGTCGGCGCGTGGACGGCCTGCGCGTCGTGGCGCTTCTACCCGCGCATGGCGGGCCTTGCGCCCTGGTGGTGCTACGTTCCGTTGGTGCTTCTCGCCGTGCTTCCCACGCTGGTGGCGGTGGCCGGTCGTGTGCGGGAGAGGGGGCTCTGATGGGCGTCCCTCCCAGCGGCCCCGGCCCGGCCGCTCTCTCCCTTGAGCGCGTGAGCTTCTCCTATGCCGTTCCGGAGGGCGCCCCGCGCCCCGCCCCCGTGCTGCGCGATGCCTCCCTTGAGGTGCCGCAGGGTGCGTTTGCGCTGCTCGTTGGTGCCACGGGCTCCGGCAAGTCGACGCTTCTGCGCCTGGCCAAGCCCGAGATCGCCCCGGCGGGCGAGCTCGCGGGTGCGGTGCGCGTCTTTGGCGAGGACGCTCGCGCGCTCGGCCCCGTGGCCTCCGCCCGCGCCGTGGGCTACGTCTTCCAGGACCCCGACGCGCAGATCGTCTGCGACACGGTCTGGCACGAGATGGCCTTCGGCCTGGAGAACCTCGGCGTGGACGAGGGCGAGATGCGCCGTCGCGTGGCCGAGACCTGCAACTTCCTCGGCATCGAGCCGTGGTTCCGCGCGCGTACCGCCGAGCTCTCCGGCGGCCAGCGCCAGACGCTCGCCCTTGCGGCCGCGCTCGCGCTGCGCCCCCGCCTGCTGCTGCTCGACGAGCCCACGGCGATGCTCGACCCCCTTGCCGAGAAGGGCTTCCTCTCGCTGCTCTTCCGTGCCAACCGCGAGCTCGGGCTCACCGTGGTGGTGGCCACGCACGCCCCGCGCGCGATGCTTGACTACGCCACGTGTGCCTTCGAGCTTGCGGGCGGCGCCGTGCGCCCGGTCCCGCTGGGGGAGCTGGCGGCGGCCCCGGCGCTCGGGGTGGCCTCGCGGCCCTCGCCGGGGGTTGCGTCCCCGGTCGGCCCGACCCATGCCGGCCCAGCCCCGTCCAGCCCCAGCC
>NZ_JACSNQ010000029.1 GCF_016900315.1 Olsenella profusa | reverse complement strand
CTTCTCGCCTGGTCGGCGGGGTCGCGGCGGGCGCTCACACGCGCTCACCCTTCCCGGGGCCCTCGCCGCGCAGCCGCGCGCGGGCGAGCACCAGCTGCGCGGCTATGGCGAGCGCAATCTCGGCCGGGGTGGCGGCGCCGATGGCGAGGCCAATCGGCATGTGCACGCGCCCGAGCCGGCCCGGGTCCACGCCGGCCGCAGCCAGGCCCTCGCGGGAGCGCTCCGACTTGCGGGCGCTCCCCACGCAGCCCACGTAGGCGGGCTCGTCCTCCCGCGTGAGCACGTCCCGGAGGACGAGCTCGTCGGCCGCGTGACCGTGGGTGAGCACCACCACGAAGTCGCGCGGCCCTATGCCGGCGGCGGGCGCTAGCTCTTCAAACGGACCGCAGGTCACCGAGGCTGCCGCAGGCAGCAGTTCGGGACGGGCAAGCTCCGGGCGGTCGTCGTAGACGTGCACCTCAAAGCCCACGGCCGCCGCGGCGGGCACGAGCGCCGCGCCCACGTGGCCCGCGCCGAAGACGTGAAGCCGCGCCGGGGCGCAGGCGAGCTCGCGGTACGTCGCGCGTGCCTCGTCCCAGCCCGGGCGGAGCGCGTGAGGGGTGCTCGGGACCGGCGCCGCGGAGAGCGTCGGCGCGGCCGGGTCGGCCCAGCCCTCCTCCACCAGCGCGCGACCGCCGGTGGCAAGGGTCGTCGCGAGCTCCCGCAGGGCCGCGGCGTCCCCGGGCGTCAGCAGGCGCACGGCGAGCAGGGCGTCGCCCCCGCAGGCCATGTCGTTTCTGCCGCTTGAGACCCACTCGAGCGAGGACGGCGCGCCGGCGAGCACGGCCTCCGCACGCCGGGTGGCCACGAGCTCAAGCGCGCCGCCGCCCACAGTCCCCAGCCGGCGGCCGTCCGCGAGCACGGCCAGGCGCGCGCCCGCGCCGCGCGGCATCGAGCCGCTAGTGGCAAGCAGGCTCGCCAGCGCCACGCCGCGCCCGGCCTCGAGCTCGGCGACGAGCGCGCCGACGAAGGCCGGGTCGGAGAGGGAGTCACCGAGCGCGAGGCTCTTCTCGCCCGCGGGGCCTTCCTTGCCCGCGGGACCCTTCCCGTCGCAGGCGCTCTTGCCGGCGCCCCTCTCGCCAGCAATCTCCCCGCCAGCGTCCTTCTCGCCAGCAATCTCCCCGCCAGCGTCCTTCTCGCCAGCAATCTCCCCGCCAGCGTCCTTCTCGCCGTCGGACCGCGAGTACGAGGCTCCGCCCGCACCAGCACGGCCGCCGTCCCACCCCTGCGAGAGCGCGAGGATTGCCTCCAGGACGCCGCCGCCCACGGCCGACGCCTTGTCCGAGACGGTCCGGATGTACTCCGGGTGGCAGCGCGGGTCCACGTCCCCGCACTTCATGCCGACCGTCACCTGGACGCCGGCCTGGAGCAGGCCGCGCACCACTCCGTCGATCGTGGCGCGCATGGGCTCGCCGGCCACCCGCGCGCAGACGTCCCCGGCGCGCACCTCGTCGCCGATCTCCGCGCACGGCTCAAAGGCGCCCGCGGCCGGGGCGCGCATCACGCGCTCGCCCGCGTAGCCGCCGATGAGCCCGGGCACCGCGGTGTTGGGCAGCGGCGAGCCCTCGTAGTAGACGCGCCCCAGGTAGTGGCCGCGCATCGTCTCCACCGCGGCGTCGCAGTCGACCTTCGCCGTGAACCCCGGGCCCACGCCCACGACCACGGGCGCCATGTCTCGCCGCGTCCCGAGGTTGCGCTTGGCCAGGATCGCGTCGACGAGCACGTCCGGCGCGAGCTCGGGGACGCTCGCCGCCTCCGGGTCCACGAGCACGGCCACCTCCCCGGCCTGCACGGCCGCGCGCGCGGCGGCCACGTCCGCGCAGAGCACGCCGCGCACGCCCTCGACCTCCGTCGCGCCCAGGCGGATGGCCTCGGAGAAGCAGACGGTCCGTCGGATCGAGGTGGGAACGGGCAGGTCGCACATCACCACCTGCATGCCCGCGCGGTGCAGGCGCAGCGCGACGCCCGTGGCGATGTCCCCGGCGCCCCTAATCTCAACCAGCATGCGTCCTCCCCTGCTGTCTGCCCCGCCCGCCCGGCGTGACGGGGCGGCGCGACGTCATCCCTCACGCACCGCCCACACGCGCAGCCCACACGCACCGCCCGCACGCACCGGTCACATAAGCTGGTCACATTGCGTTATATTTTTAAAACTATAACGTGTGCCAGCACATAAAGTCACTTTTTCAGTATAGCTCACAAAAAGTTAGTTCACGACACGCCGGCGAGAAGCCCCGCGAGCGGCAGATGGCGACCCCCAAGCGGCCTGGCGGCGCCGTTCCCGTCCCTGCGCCAGGGTACGTACACCCCGCTTTAGGGTACGCACACTCCCCGACGTCCTTCTCGCCGGGCCGCCCGACGTTTCCGCAGGTAGACGAGTTGGCGAGAAGGACGTCGGGGCTGCGGCGGTGTACGTACCCTCGGGGCGGGTGTACGTACCCTCGGGGCGGGTGTACGTACCCTCGGGGCGGGTGTACGTACCCTCGTGGGGCGGCCCGCGCCCGCCCGCAAAGCGGCCGCGCGCCCCCCGCTAACCCGCGGCGATCTCCCGGACCGCTGCAACCGCCACGTCGACCTCCTCCTCGGTGGTGAACCAGGACGTGCTCAGGCGCACGACGCCCCGCCGCTCCGTCCCGAGCGCGCGGTGCATGAGCGGCGCGCAGTGGGCGCCCGCCCGGCAGGCGACGCCCCATCCCTCGGCCAGCGCGTCGGCCGCCTCGGCAGATCCCATGCCGTCCACGTTGAGTGCCACGATGCTGCCGCAGCGCTCCGGCGCCACCGGCCAGCCGCCGTAGACCGTCACGCCGGGCACGTCCCGCACGCCCTCGTAGAGCCGCGCCGCCAGCGCATGCTCGCGCGCACCCACCACGGCGACGCCGCCCTGCGCCTCGATGAAGCCCACGCCGGCGAGAAGCCCCGCGAGGCCGTGCGCGTTGAGCGTCCCCGCCTCGAGCCGCGTCGGCCACTCGGGTGGTTGGCGCCGCGCAAACGAGTGCACCCCGGAGCCGCCCTCGGCCCACGGGCGCACGTCGACGCCCTCGGCCACGGCCATCCCGCCCGTGCCCTGCGGCCCCATGAGGCCCTTGTGCCCGGTGAAGCAGACCACGTCAAGGCCCATTGCCGCCATGTCAAGCGGCACGGAGCCGGCCGTCTGCGACGCGTCCACCACGCAGAGCGCGCCCGCCGCGTGCGCCACCTCCGCCACGCGCGCCACGTCCACGAGGTTGCCCGTCACGTTGGAGGCGTGCGTCACCACCACCGCCCGCGTGCCGGGCGTCACGAGGCTCTCCAGCGCGGGCAGGTCGAGGAACCCGTGCGCGCCGGCCGGGGCGTACGCCACCGTGACACCCCGCTCGTCGGCCAGGCGCGCGAGCGGGCGCAGGACGGAGTTGTGCTCCAGCACCGTGGTCACCACGCGCTCGCCCGGGCCGACCAGGCCGGAGATCGCGGCGTTCAGCGCCGCGGTCGAGTTGGCCGCAAAGCACACGTGGTCGACGCGCGGGCAGCCCAGCAGGCGCGCCACCGCCTCGCGGCAGCGCCAGACCACGCGGCCGGCGTCGAGCGCTCCCGCGGACGCGCCGCGACCGGCGTTGCCGAGCGACCCAAGCGCCGCCGTCACGGCGTCGACCACCTCCTGCGGCTTGCGCAGCGTGGTTGCGGCGTTGTCAAGGTAGATCATCGGCCTCACGTCCTTCTCGCCGGACGACGGGGCGACGGCGTGCCCGTCCGCCCCCTGGGCTACCGGACAAACTCCAGCAGCTCCACCACGGACCAGCCCTCCACCGGGACGTCGTCGGCCTCAAGCGCCGCTGCCAGCTCGTCGCGTGCGGCCGGCGCCGCCTTCCACGCGAGCCCGCAGCCCGCGGAGACCTCCCCCGGCAGCGGGATCATCCGACCGGGCAGGCCGCGGCGCCGGCAGCACTCCTCGCACGCCATCGCGGCCGCCGTGGTGGGAAAGCTCACCACGAGCGAGGGCACCCGCACGCGGGCCATGCGCTACGGCCTCACCACGAGGCTCGCGCGCGTGAGGCGCTCGGCGATCACGTACATGTTGGTGACCTCGCCCACGGCCAGCTGATCGGCGATGCCGTAGTGGTCGAGGCAGGTGCCGCAGGTGAGCACCTCCACGCCGGACTCGGCAAGGCCGCGCAGGTCCTCCAGGGCCGGCGAGCCCTCGCAGCTCAGGTGCGCGCCGCCGTTGTAGAGCAGCACGCACGCCGGCAGCTCGTCGAGCTGCGTGAGGGAGTAGACGAAGCTCCCCATGAGCTTGCGGCCGAGCACGTCGTCGCCGGTGCCCATGGTCTCGGCCGTGATGGCCACGACCACGTTGCGCGGGGCCGGGGCCGGGGCGGCGCCCGCCACCGGCACGTCACAGGTCACGGCCTCCGGCTCGCCCGACGCCACGGCCACGGCCACGTCCGCGGTCACGGTGACGCGCCACTCCTTCTCACCGGTGCGCTCCGAGCTCACCGAGCAGCCCTTGCCCTCCCCCATGCGGGTGAGGTTCTGGACCGCGATCTCGTTGTCGACGATCGTCTCCACCGAGCCCGGCCCCGCCAGCGCGCCGAGCGCCTTGAGCGTCCGGACTACCGGGATGGGGCACGCCTCACCGCGCGCGTCGATCGTGAGCAGCGTCTCTGCCATATCCTGCCTCCCTCTGTGTCGCCGCGCCGCACGCGGCATGCAAAAAGTTTGCTTGTCAAACAAATCGTCATGAGCCGTCTCACATGGTAGCGAACCGTTATAGTTTTGAAACTGCAAGGCCCCCGAACGGTAGGTTGGCATCGAGGAGGAGCGGCATGGGGACGGCACGGCTTCTGCACGTGACGCGCGGCGTGACCGCGGTGGTCGGCAGCGGCGGGAAGACGACGCTGCTGGCGACGCTCGCGCGTGAGCTGCCGGGCACCGTCGTGCTGACCACGACGACGCACATCCTGCCCTTTGCCGGCGTGAGGACGCTGCTGGACCCGAGCCCAGACGAGGTCGCAAGCGCGCTGGAACGCGAGCGCTTCGTCTGCGTGGGCGGACGCGCCGGCGAGAAGGACCACAAGCTCGTGGCGCCCGCCTGCGGCGTGGAGGCGCTCGCGGCACGTGCGGACTACGTGCTTGTGGAGGCCGACGGCGCGCGGCGCCTGCCCCTCAAGGCGCACGCGAGCTGGGAGCCCGTGGTGCCGGCGGGCGCGACGCAGACCGTGCTCGTGGTGGGCGCGGGCGGCCTCGGCTCCCCCGTGCGCGAGGCGGTCCATCGCCCGGAGATCTTCTGCGAGCTTGCGGGGTGCGCGGCGGAGGATCCCGCGACGCCCGAGCTCGTGGCGCGCGTGCTGCGCGCGGAGGGCCTGGCCACGCGCGTGCTCGTGAACCAGGCGGACACGCCCGCGCTTCTCGCCGCCGCGGGGTCGCTGGCGGGCGGCCTCGACGTCCCCGTCGTCGCGGGGAGCCTGCGCGCCGGCCGGCTCACGGAGCTGCGGGGCTGACGCGAGGCGTCGGTTCGGCGGGCGGTGCGCGGCCGGCCTGCGGGTACGTACACCCCCTCTTCAGGGTACGTACATCCCCGTTTAGGGTACGTACACTCCCCGACGTCCTTCTCGCCGTGTCGCCTAGCGTTTCCGCAGGTAGATGAGGTTGCGAGAAGTACGTTGGGGTCGCCACAGGGTACGTACCCTGTGGCGGGGTGTACGTACCCTGCAGGGAGGTGTACGTACCCTACGGCACAAGCGGCACGGGGGGCGGCACGCACGCGCGTGCCGCCCCGCAGCCGGGCTCCGACAGCCCAAAAGCCCGCCGCAACCGAAACGCAACCGCACGTTGCGCGAAAAGTGCTGTTCGCAACCGGCGCGGCACCCCTATGGTTTACGTAGACGGGCAGAGAGGAAAGGGGTCAAGATGATATGGGGCTTTGGACCGTTCGAGTTCTTCGTGGTCGTACTTCCAATGCTGCTCATCCGCCTGATACCGTGGGTCCTCTTTGTGGTGGTGTGCGTCCTCGCCATCCGCTGGTTCATCCGGCAAGACCGCCCGCGCAAGGACCCGGAGTCGGTGGCGGTGCGCCGGTCGCTCGCCGAGGTGCTGCGGTCGCATCGCGAGCGCTGCAAGATGACGCAGGAGTTCGTTGCCGAGAAGATCGGCGTGAGCCGCCAGGCCGTCTCAAAGTGGGAGTCCGGCGCGTCGGAGCCGAGCACCACCAACCTCATCAAGGTGGCCCGCCTCTACAACGTGGACCCCGCTGACCTCCTCCGCGAGGTCGAGGGCTAGTGAGCCGGAAGACCACTCACCCGCCTTCCGGTCAAAGACCCTGCGGATCGACACGCGAGGCCCCCGGATTGCTAAGCAGAGGTTCCGCAAAGCGCACCTCTGCGTGCAATCCGGGGGCCTTCCCGCGCGCAAGACCTGCCTACAGGTAGGCCACCGCCTTGATCTCGACCTTGCCGCCCTTGGGCAGCGCGGCCACCTCGAACGCGGCGCGCGAGGGGTAGGGCTCCTCGAAGAACTCCGCATAGACCTCGTTCACGGCGCCGAAGTCCGCGATGTCGTCCAGGAGCACCGTGACCTCGGCGACGTCGGCCATCGTGGCGCCGGCCGCCTCGAGGATGCTCCGAACGTTGGTCAGGCTCTGGCGCGCCTGGGACACGGCGTCGTCGCCCGCGAACTCGCCGGTCGACGGCACGACGCCGAGCTGACCGGACACGTGGATGGCCTTGGTTCCCGTTGCCACCGCCCCGGCCGAGTAGGGGCCGAGCGCCGCGGGCGCCTTGTCGGTGACGATTGCCTCGATTGCCATGTTCTCCTCCTTCTTCCATGAGACAAGGGGGACAGGTTCCTTTGTCTCATTTCTTTTTTTAATGAGACAAAGGAACCTGTCCCCCTTGTCTCACCACCGCCTATCTTGCCACGTATTGGCCGGGCGTGGCACCTGTCGGCTCGCCGTCGCGGGCAACGAGCTCCCCGCCCACGTAGACCAGGTGCGCGCGGCCGTGGGCCTCGAAGCCCTCCCACGGCGTGTAGTCCACGTTCTGATGCTGCGTCGCCGCCGAGATCACCCAGCGCGCCGAGGGATCCCACACGCAGACGTCGGCCGCCGCGCCCACCGCAAGGCGCCCGCGCTCCGGCCACAGGCCGAAGACGCGCGCCGGCCCCTCGCTCATGAGCCTGCAGAGCTCGCGCGGACCGAGCTCCCCGGCAAACGTGGTCGCCACCACGGCCGGGCGGTGCTCGATGCCGGGCCCGCCGTTGGGGATCTTGGTGAAGTCGCCGCCCAGCTCCGGCTTGCCGCGCTCCTTCTGCCCCGCGAGGTTGAACGAGCAGTGGTCAGTGGCGATGGAGTCAACCTCGCCGGAGAGCACCGCGCCGCGCAGCGCCCGCACGTCGGAGGCGGCGCGCAGCGGCGGGCTCATCACGTACTTGGCGCCGGCGAAGCCGTCCTCGCCCCCCTCCAGGTAGCGCGTCTCGTCGAGCGTGAGGTACTGCGGGCACGTCTCCACGAAGACGCCCCGCTGCCCCCGTGCCCGGGCCGCCCGCACGGCGAGAAGCCCCAGCTCGGTGGACAGGTGCACCACGTTCACGCGCGCCCCGGCGATCTGGGCCAGGTAGAGCAGCCGGCTCACGGCGTCCGCCTCGGCCTCGGCGGGCCGGGAGAGCGGGTGCCCCTCCGGGCCCGTGACGCCCCGCTCCAGCACCTGGCGCTGGAGCTCGTTCACCACGTCGCCGTTCTCGCAGTGCACGCAGAGCACGGCGTCGAGGTCGCGCACCGTCTCGAGGCAGCGCAGCGTCTCCGCGTCCGTCAGGCGCAGGTGGTCGTAGGCAAGGTAGGTCTTGAACGAGCTCACGCCCGCCTCGCGCATGCGGCGCATCTGCTCGGCCGAGTCGTCGCCCCACTCGGAGATGGCCATGTGGAAGCCGTAGTTGGCGGTGCAGCCCGCCCCGCTCTCGGCGCGGCGGTGCCACTCGGCCAGGGCCTCGTCCATCGTCACGCCGCGGTCGGCGGTGGCGTAGTCCACCACGCACGTGGTGCCACCGCAGGCGGCGGCGCGCGTGCCCGTCTCGAAGCTGTCGGCGGTCCAGTCCATGCCCGTCCAGCACTGCAGATGCGTGTGGGCGTCGATGAAGCCGGGGAAGACCCAGCAGCCGCGCACGTCCTCCACCTCGTCGCCCGGGCCAGGCTCTATGTGGGCCGCCAGGCCTGCGATCCTCCCGCCGTCCAGCGCGAGGTCGCCTCGGCGCAGGCCCTCCGGCGTGACGAGCGTACCCCCTGCAAGAATCCTCACTTGGACCCTCCCTTCTCCGTCAGGGCGTCCTCCATGCGCGCGAGGTCGTCCGGCGTGTCAACGTCCGCAAGCTCCCATTCGTCGGCGGCCTCCACCAGCCGCACGCGCCTCCCCAGCTCGGCGTGGCCGGAGAGGAGCTTCGTGCCGCCGTCGTCCCCGGTAAGCCCCGCCAGCGCCGGCAGCTCGTCGGCCGGCCAGAGCACGGGGCTTCCCGGCCTCCCGTGCCAGGCAAGGCGCACGATGGCGCGCGGGCTGCGCGTGAGCTCGGACGCCAGCGTACGCACGCTCTTCTCGGCGAGAAGGGCCTGGTCGCCGGGGACGAAGAGGCACCCCGCACGCTCGCCGAGGGCGGCGAGGCCGGCGCGCACCGTGTCGCTCTTGAGCGGACCACCAGGGGCCACGCAGCGCACCCCGAGGCGCCCGCAGAGCGCCGCCACGTCGGCGTGCCCGCTCACCACCACCACGTCGAGCAGGTCGGCCGGCAGCGCAGAGAGCGTCCGCTCCAGCACCGGTACGCCCGCCAGGGACGCCGTGAGCTTCTCGCCGGGGGCTCCCCCAAAGCGCGCGGCCGCGCCGGACGCCATGACCACGCAGCCCAGGCGCCGCACGCCGGCGAAGCCCGCGAAGCACGTGGCGTAGGCCGAGGCCAGAGCGTCCTCGCTCGTGCGCTCGAAGGAGCGGTAGCGCTCCACGAGCTCGCGCGCCTCCGCCGTGAGGCGGGAGCCGCCGCCGCCCGCGCCGCCCACCGTGCGCTCCGTGAGCGGGAAGCCGAAGGCCTCCTCGGCCTCGCGCACGATCCGTGTGGCCTTGGTGTAGGCCATGCCCATGCTGATGGCGGCGGCGCGCAGGCTGCCCAGCTCGCCGACGCGCTCCAGCAGGTCGGCGGGGCCGGGCCCGAAGACCCGGCTCCCGCCGTCGCTCAAAACGTATGCCCTGAGGTCAGGACGCATGAGGTAGGTCGCTCCCCTCTCAAGAGACGCCCGCGGCCCGCGCCGCGTGAGGCCGTTCCAGCCGCAGGCCCGCGCCGCGCGGGGCCGTTCCAGCCAACGGACGGCCATGGGGCCACCCCGTCGCCAGGCAGCCCGTCGCCAGGCCACCCCGTCGCGGGCCGCGGGTCCTTCTCGCTAACCGCGAACGATGGTACCCGTCTTGCCGGCGATGCCGTCGCTCGCCCGCTCAAGGAGCGTGATGAGCGAGGAGCGGCCCGGCGCGGACTGCGCGAACGCCAGCGCGGCCTGGACCTTGGGGAGCATCGAGCCGGGAGCGAACTGCCCCTCGGAGATGTAGCGCTCCGCGGTCTCGGGCGTGAGCTCGTCGAGCCACTGCTGGTCGGGCTTGCCAAAGTTGACCGCGACCTTCTCGACCGCCGTGAGGATCACGAGGAAGTCGGCGTCGAGCTGCTCGGCGAGCTTGGCCGCGGCGAAGTCCTTGTCGATGACGGCCGCGGCACCCTTGAGGTGGTTTCCCTCGGTCTTGAATACGGGGATGCCGCCGCCCCCGCAGGCAACGACCACGTGGTTGGTCTCAACGAGCGAGCGGATGGTGTCAAGCTCCACGATGCCGACCGGCTTGGGCGAGGCCACCACGCGCCTGAAACCGCGCCCGGCGTCCTCGACCACGTCGTAGCCGCGCTCGGCGATCATGCGGTCGGCCTCCTCGCGCGTCATGAAGGCGCCGATGGGCTTGGTGGGGTTGGCGAAGGCCGGGTCGTCCGGGTCCACCTCCACCTGGGTGAGCACCGTGGCCGCGCCCTTCTCGATGCCTCGGTCGAGCATCTCCTCGCGCAGCGCGTTCTGCAGGTCGTAGCCGATGTAGCCCTGGCTCATGGCCACGCAGACGGAGAGCGGGCACGGGATGTACTTCTCGGGGTTGGAGCGCGTGAGCTGGGTCATGGCCTCCTGGATCATGCCCACCTGCGGGCCGTTGCCGTGGGCCACCACGACCTCGTTGCCCTGCTCGATGAGGTCCACGATGGCGCGGGCGGTGTGCTTGACCGCCTCCATCTGCTCGGGCAGGTTCTTGCCGAGCGCGTTGCCACCAAGCGCGATGACGATTCTCTTTGACATTTTATATTGCTCCTTATGCGGATAAGGGCTTGGCGAGAAGAACCTCTAACGGCGGGGCCGCCGGGCAGTCGGCGCGCGACTTCTGCGCGCAGCGCAGTGAGCGCGCGACTGACCCGGCGGCCCCCAGGTTGCTAGCGGTTGGCTACGCCTGGTTCCAGCGGGGCTTGGCGGCGGACTCGAGGGCGCGCAGGGTGGCCACCGGGTCCTTGACCTTCTGCAGGAAGATCATCGCGGCGATGGCGTAGGGCTTGTAGCTGGCCTCCTTGTACATGCCCACGCGGTGCATGTCAAAGACGTCGGCCATGACCTCGCCGTGCTCGCAGGAGACGCCGGAGATGTCGGCGGGCAGCGGGTGCATGTAGATCGTGTCGTCGCCGTTGGCCGTCTTCGCCATGAGCTCGCGGGTGGAGCACCAGTCCTTGTGTGTGGCGTTCTGGGCCAGGAGCTCCTTCTCCAGGGCCTTGATGCCCTCGTCGTCGCCGGCTGCGTAGAGCTTGGTGCGCTGCTCCATGGCCGCGTAGGGGGCCCAGCTCTTGGGGATGACGATGTCGGCGCCCTCGAAGGCCTCCTCCATCGTGTTGACCTGGCGGAAGGTGCAGCCGGACTCGGCGGCGTAGGCGCGGGCGGCGTCCACGCGGTCGCCCATGAGGTCGTAGCCCTCGGGGTGGGCGAGCGTCACGTCCATGCCGAAGCGCGGCAGCAGCGAGATGAGCGACTGCGGGCAGGAGAGCGGCTTGCCGTAGGAGGGCGAGTACGCCCAGGTCACGGCGACCTTCTTGCCGCGCAGGTTCTCCAGGCCGCCGAACTCCTCGATGAGGTAGAGCATGTCGGCAGAGGACTGCGTGGGGTGGTCGGAGTCGGACTGCAGCGAGATGAGCGTCGGGCGGTGGTCGAGCACGCCGTCGGCGTAGGCCTCGGCCACGGACTCGGCGACCTCGGCCATGTAGGCGTCGCCGGCGCCGATGTACATGTCGTCGCGGATGCCGATGACGTCGGCCATGAAGGAGATCATCGTGGCGGTCTCGCGGACGGTCTCGCCGTGGGCGATCTGGGACTTCTTCTCGTCGAGGTCCTGGAGCTGGAGGCCCAGGAGGTTGGTGGCCTTGGAGAACGAGAAGCGCGTGCGCGTGGAGTTGTCGCGGAACAGGCTCACGGCCAGGCCGGAGTCGAAGATGCGCGGGCTGACGTTGCGCTCGCGCAGGTTACGCAGGGCCGCGGCCACAACGTAGAGGGCGCGCAGCTCGTCGGTGGTCTTGTCCCAGGTGTGCAGGAAGTCGGAGTCGTACATGCCGGAGAAGTCGTAGCCGGCCAGCTCGTCGAGAAGGGCGGAGAAGTCCTTGGCCATCGTGGTTCCTTTCTTCGTGAGACAAAGGGGACAGGTTCTTTTGTCTCATCCCCTGTCAGTCCTTCGGAGGTTTCCGGCGGCCGTGAGACCGATGAGACAAAAGAACCTGTCCCCTTTGTCTCTTTGTCTCCGGCCACCGGGTGCGCTACTGGATGTCGTTGTCGGTGGCGCCGGCGCGGAAGACGGTGACGTCACCGGTCTTCTTGGACGGGTCGTAGAGGTTGAGCGCGGCCACGTAGAGCGCGGCGCAGGTCACGAGGTCCTGCTTGTAGGTGACCTCGTTGGGCGCGTGCGCCTGGCTCTCGGCGCCGGGGCCGAAGCCCACGCACGGGATGCCGTAACGGCCCTGGATGGAGACGCAGTTGGTCGAGAAGGTCCACTTGTCGGTCAGCGGACGCCCCTCGCGCTTGTCCATGGACGCGGCGCAGCCGATGCGCTTCTCGCCGAAGAGGGCGTGGTGCGCGTCGACGAGCGCCTGGACGTGCGCCGCGCTCTCAGCGTTGATCCACGTGGGGAAGTAGGCCTCGGTCTCGTAGACGGTGCCCTTCCAGCTGGGCCGGTCGTACATGTACATGGAGACCTTGA
Source organism: Olsenella profusa (assembly GCF_016900315.1). Lineage (GTDB taxonomy): Bacteria > Actinomycetota > Coriobacteriia > Coriobacteriales > Atopobiaceae > Thermophilibacter > Thermophilibacter profusus_A. Next base: position 2,534 of record NZ_JACSNQ010000029.1, on the reverse strand, counting down.
CGTCGTCGCCGTACTTCTTGACGGCAGGCAGGTCGCGGATCTCCTGGAGGCAGGAGTCCCAGGTCTCGCCGGCGGTCATGCGGCGGTCGATGGAGATCGCGCAGGAGTCGGCCACGGCGCAGCGGCTCGGGCTGGTGTAGAAGACCTGGCTGACGGTGCAGGTGCCGCGCCCCAGGAAGCGGGCGTCCTCGTAGTGCTCGGGGTTGTACTTGGGGTCGAGCATCTTGACGAGGCCCTTGATGGAGGTGGACTCGTCGCAGCCGTTGTTGTTGAGGGCGCGGACGTCGGCGATGATGTCGGCCATCTTGTAGATGGCGTTGTCGCCGCGGTCGGGCGCGGAGCCGTGGCAGGAGACGCCGTGGACGTCCACGCGGATCTCCATGCGGCCGCGGTGCCCGCGGTAGATGCCGCCGTCGGTGGGCTCGGTGGAGATCACGAACTCGATCTTCTCGCGCGCGTCCTCGGGGCCGTCGAAGTACTTGTTGACGATGTACTGCCAGCACATGCCGTCGCAGTCCTCCTCCTGGACCGACCCGACGACCATGATCTTGTAGCCCTCGGGGATGAGGCCCAGGTCCTTCATCATCTTGGCTGCGTAGGTGGCGCTGGCCATGCCGCCCTCCTGGTCGGAGCCGCCGCGGCCGTAGATGAGCTCGTCGGTCTCGTAGCCCTCGTAGGGGTCGGCCTCCCAGTTGTCGCGGTTGCCGATGCCCACGGTGTCGATGTGGGAGTCGATGGCGATGATCTTGTCGCCCTCGCCCATCCAGCCGATGACGTTGCCCAGGCCGTCGACCTCGACCTTGTCAAAGCCGAGCTTCTCCATCTCGGCCTTGATGCAGGCCACGACCTCGCCCTCCTCGCAGGACTCCGACGGGTGGGAGATCATGGCGCGCAGGAACGCGGTCATGTCCTTACCGTACGCGGCGGCCGCGCTCTTGATCTCGTCGAAGTTCAGTTCCTTGGCCATGCTCATCATCCTCTCTGTGGGAAGGGGACCGTCTCTCCCCGTCCTCAAACAAATCCCGACTCTCGTGGAGGCGACGTGGGCCGCCCCCGGCTTGCGGCCTACTTTGCCCAGGCACCGTCCCAGACGATCTGCGCGTAGCGCTCCGGGTCGGTGTCGCCCTCTGTGGAGAAGAGCAGGACCTGGCTGCTCCCGTCCAGCTCGAGCGCCTCGCGGAGCTCGGCGTAGGCGGAGTCGCTCATGATTGCGTCGATGACGCCCATGCCGACCGCGCCGGACTCGCCGGAGGTGACCGACGGATCCCCCTTGACCGGCGCGGCCAGGCGCCGCATGCCGTTGGCGGCCACCCAGTCCGGGCAGGACAGGAAGGCGTCGGCGTGGTTGCGCAGGATGTCCCAGCCGATGGTGTTGGGCTCGCCGCACGCGAGGCCCGCCATGATGGTCTTGAGGTCGCCGCCAACCACGCGCGGGTTGCCGTCGGCGGCCTTGGCGCCCTGGTAGAGGCAGTCGGCCGCGGCGGCCTCCATGATCACGAACTTGGGCGGGCACGTGGGGAAGAGGTTGGCGAAGAAGCCCACCATCGAGCTTGCGAGCGAGCCGACGCCCGCCTGGACGAAGACGTGCGTAGGGCGGTTGACCTCCAGGGTGCGCAGCTGCTCGGCGGCCTCGGCGGCCATGGTGCCGTAGCCCTGCATAATCCAGGAGGGAATCTCCTCGTAGCCCTCCCAGGCGGTGTCCTGCACCACGACGCCGTGCTCGGTCTGGGCGGCCTCGGCCGCTGCCATGCGCACGCAGTCGTCGTAGTTGACCTCCTCGATGGTGACCTCGGCGCCCTCCCGCGCGATGTTGTCAAAGCGGGTCTTGGTGGAGCCTTTCGGCATGTGGACCACGGCGCGCTGGTGCAGCTTGTTTGCCGCCCACGCCACGCCGCGGCCGTGGTTGCCGTCCGTGGCGGTGAAGAAGGTTGCCTGGCCGAAGTCCTCGCGGAACTGGTCAGAGGTGAGGTAGTCGTAGGTCATCTCGGAGACGTCGCGGCCCATCTCCTGGGCGATGTAGCGCGCCATGGCGAAGGAGCCGCCCAGGACCTTGAACGCGTTGAGGCCGAAGCGGTAGCTCTCGTCCTTCACGTAAAGCCCGCCGAGGCCCAGGCGCGCCGCCATGCCGTCGAGCTTGGCGAGCGGCGTGACGCCGTACTGCGGGAAGGTGCGGTGGAAGGCCTTGGCCTTCTCGACGTTCTCGAGGGCCATCACCACCAGCTGCGCGTCGTCGCTTCCGGGCATCCGATTGAGGACCCACTCGATCTTCTCGCTCACGCTTCCTCCTTGCCTCGCGGACCTGAGTCCCGTACCTTCGCCGTCTCCCGCGCCCGCGCGGCCCCCGTCCCGCACCTGCGCGCCCTGCGTCCAACTTTTTGTCTGATTACCAAACAGAAAGTTTGTTAGTGCATATGTTGGCATATTTCAAGGGGGTTTTGGCGAGTATTTTCAATACCCGGCAAACGTCACGTTTGGGCCCGCGAGCGGTCGGCGAGAAGGACTCTGAGGGAGGGCAGGAACGCGGGGGACGGGGG
>NZ_JACSNQ010000028.1 GCF_016900315.1 Olsenella profusa | reverse complement strand
GGTGCGCGGGGCGGTTGCGGGGGCGTCCCCCGGGGCCACCTCGCGGGCGGCGGCCGCTCGGGCAACGCGGTCGTGCATGACGTCCGCCGACCTCCTGACTATCCTGACGAGCTCCGCCGCGTCCTTCTCGCCCAGCTCGGCGAGGTATCCGGCAACCGCGCGCGTGCGCTCCGCGCGCTTTGACTGCGCCGCGCTGCGGCCCGCCTCGGTGAGCGTCACCTGCACCTGTCGCCGGTCGCCCGCCGCGTGCGCGCGCGTGACGAGGCCCTTCTCCTCGAGCGAACGCAGGATGTTGGCCACGCGCGCGCTCGAGACATGGGCGTGCGCGCCGAGCTGCCCGGGGGTGAGCGAGCCATCTGCGCGGTAGAGCGTCATGAGCACCGCCGTCTCCCCGCGCGTCGCGTTGACCATCACCGGCGTGAGGGTGGTCCCCAGCCGGGTCAGCTCGCCGAGGAGCTCCTGGGCGAGCTCCTCGTAGGTTAGCGCCTCTTCCATGTAAACTCCTAACACTAGAAGACATTTCTAGCGTTAGATACCCAGCGGCGTGCGCGTTATTCGCCGGGAGACGCCTCCCCAGAGTCGCCACAAAACCGCGCCCCGAGGCGCGGCCCGGCGCGCGCGGGTTCGAGCGGCCAGGCCCCGGCAGTGCCGCACCCGCCCCTCCGCCATGACCCGACGGCGTGCAGGCCGTGCGCAGCCACTCGACGGCGCGCGGGCCGGCACCCTTCCGGCTCGCGTACCTAGTTGTTCACGCCGTGGTGGCAGACGAAGGCGCTGCGGTCGATGGCGGCGAAGCTGTAGCCGCGCTGCTGGTAGTACTCGATGATCTGTGGGAGCGCGTCCACGGTGGTGTCCTTGGTCGACGAGTCGTGGAAGAGCAGCATGACGTTGGTGTAGCCCTCCACACAGGAGTTCGCCACAATCGTCTGGGGGTCCACGTTGGTGCCCGACGCGTCGCCCGAGCTCACGTTCCAGTCGTAGAACTGGTAGCCGCGCGCGGGCACGTCCTTTACCAGGGCGCTCATGATGCCGGGGCAGTAGTTGGCCGAGACCGTGTTTGACGCGCCGCCCGGGAAGCGCGTGAGGTACGGGACGAACCCGATCTGCTCCCTGACCACCTCGCCCACCTGCTCGAGGTCCGAGAAGAACGCGTCCTCAGAGGCGTAGACGGCCGCGTAGTCATGCGACATCGTGTGCAGGCCGATGCTGTTCCCGCGCTCGTAGGCGTCCTTGATGTAGCCGCGCTTGTCCGGCTCGTGCCCGGTCACGAAGAAAGTGGCCTTCACGCCGTAACGGTCCAGAACGTCCAGCACGCGCGGGGTGTTGTCAGAGGGACCGTCGTCAAAGGTCAGGTAGACGGTCTTCTCGCCGGTGCCGTCGTAGCGCCAGTCGGTCTGACGCGACGGGTCCAGGGCAAGGTCGGCGGCTCGCGGGTCCTCCGGGACCTCCGGCTCGGGCGGCGGGGGCGGGGCGTCGTCCTCCTGCAGCGTGGGGATGCCGGGAGAGACCTGCGCGGAGCCGCCTCCGGGACGTGCGGCCAGCGCAACGAGCGCCCCCACGCCAACGATGAGGACCATCGCAAGAATCCCGGCCACGATGCCAAGTCCGCGCGCCTGCCGCTGCTGGGCCTGTGCGCTTGGCCTGCGGCCCTCCGTCTGCTTCCCCATTTCCGCTCCCGTGCCATGTGTCCGTCGAGGCAAGGAGAAATTGTATGGCATCAAGGTGACGGCCCCTAAAGGGCTGGTTGACAGTCTCGTAAGCTTGCGGGGCGGAGGGCGGACCGCCCCCCGACCCGCAAGCCATGGCTACGAGAGGGCCACGCCACCGAGCCAGCCGCAGCGCACCGGCACGGTCACGCTGTACATGCTGACCCAGCTGGAGAGGGAGTCGCTCTTCACGACGCCGCTCTGGTTGTGGCGCACGATGCCGCCGCCAACGTAGATGCCCACGTGGCCGTAGATGACGGCAGCGGAGCTGTACGGCGCCGACGGCGTGGCCACGATCATGCCGGCCTGGATGGCCGAGGGGTCGGTGCCGCACCAGGCGTAGTACATGTCGTCGGCGTTGCCGTAGAAGGTGCCTATGCCGGCGCGCTGGAAGACGGTGGTCACCCACGCGGCGCACAGGCCCGAGCCCGGCGAGGGCGTCGAGTTGGCCGCCGCGACCACCGCGGCGAGGGAGCCGGAGCCCGTGACGACGGTGCTGCCCCCGCCGACGCTGCCGCCACCACCGGAGCCGCCGCCCTGGTTCTGCTGCTGTTGCTGCTGCTGGGCGAGCTGCTCCTGGCGACGCGCCTCCTCGGCGGCCTGCTGCGCGGCGAGGAGCTCGGCGTCGCGCTGCTCGACGAGCGCCTGGACGTCCGCGGAGAGGCCGTCGACGAGCTCCTGGGACTCCGCCTGGCGCGAGCGGACCTCCTCGAGCTCGCTCTGCTGCTGGGCCTGGAGCGCCTCGAGCTCGGTGCGCTGGGACTCCAGGTCCGCCTTCTGCTGCTCGAGCTCGCCGCGCTTGGCCTCGAGCTCGTCCTTGAGGGTACGGACCTCGTCGATCATCGCACGGTCTGACTCGCTGGCCTTGTCGAGGTAGTAGATGTTGCTCGTGAGCTCCTCGATGGTTGCCGAGGAGAGGATGAGGTCGAGCATGGAGCCGGAGCCGGCCTTGTAGGCGGAGCTCATGCGCTCGCCGAGGACCTGCTGCTTGTCCTCGATCTCCGCCTGGCGCTGGTCGATGTCCGCCTGCGTCTGGTCGATCTCGTCCTGCTTCTGGGAGATCTGGTCGTTGAGATCGCTCACCTGGGTCTGGGTGTCTGAGAGCTGGGCGGCCGCGGCGGCGACCTCCTGGCCGATCCGGTCGAGCTCGGCCTGGGCCTGCTCGTAGCTGAGCTGGGCGGCGTCGAGCTTCTCCTGGGTGGTCTCCGCCAGGGCGACGGACGGGAAGAAGGTGGCGCAGATGCCCGCGCCGATAAGAAGCCTGAGGGCGTCACGACGCGTCACGGAGCGCGGCGTGAGGCCCGCATCAGTTGCGGAAACGTGCTTTCGGGGCATGGAGCCTCCTTGGTACGAATGGGGTGCAAAAACACGCCCTCCTATTCTAGCCCCAATCGACCGCTGCCACGATATGAACATCCCTTGAGGCGACGCAGGCGAGAAGGACGCGCCGGCAGGTTGCGCGGGCGGGGACGGACAGGCTGCGCGGGCGGGGCGGGACGATGCGGGACGTTAGAAAACGCGGCACCTTAGCGCGTGGGGCAGCCGAGCCGTTAGAAAACGCGGCACCTTAGCGCGAGGAGGGCAAAACATCCCGCAAAACCTAACCAAACGTCGCGGAATCACACTAAGATGCGGCAAAACCTAACACACCACCACCCCGGCGAGAAGTACCCAAGGCGGAGACGGGCCTTCCGTCCCGGCGCCATCCAAGCGAGAAGGCCCCGCGGCGGAGACGACGCCCCGCCCGCTCCGGTGCCCCGCCCACCCCACCTAGCGGTTCTCGATCTTGGCGACGTTGCCCACGGTGATGGTGATGCGCCCCTCGGCGTCGGTGGAGAAGTCGAGGTAGCCGGGCTTCTCGGCAAGCTCGGAGGGGAAGGTGATCTCCACCCCGGTGTCCGTGCGGATCTTGTGGCTCTTGGTGAGGCGGTTGGCCACCCCGCGCTTGACCGGCGCCTCCTCGGGCAGGGCGGCCTCGCGGACGCGCTGCTCGTAGCGCTCCGCGAGCTCGGGGCGGTCCTCAAAGACGACTCGGCCCACCTCCGCCGGCGAGAAGGACTCCTCCACGTCGGCGGTTCTCGCCACGAGCGCCTTGGCGCGCGAGACCTCCACGGCCGGCTCCAGGCCGAACTCCTCGGCCACGTCCTGCACGATGACCTTCACCTCGTCGATGACCTCGTGGCTCGACGCCTCGCTCGAGCACTGCAGGAAGCGGTCGGGGATCACCATGACCTTCTCGCCGCCCACGGAGCGCTCCTTGTCGTGGAAGTCGATGGCGCCGGTCTGGGCGTCCACCAGCACGTAGCTCGCCACCTTCTGCGAGGGGTTGGGCAGCGTGGCGTCCACGCGCGAGATGTCGTTGGCGCCGCCGCCCACCTCGTGCACGAAGGCCTGCCGGCGCGGCAGCAGCACCACGGCGAAGTAGCGGCGGCCGGCCTCGCCGTCGAAGTCCGGCGTGCCCTCCTCGCTCGTGCCGCCCGCGTCCGTGTCGGTGAAGTCCGCCACCAGGAGGTCGCACTGCTCGAGGTCCTCCGCGCGGCGCAGCTCCTCCCAGAACCACTGGGCGATCTCCTGGGAGAACTCCACGAACTCGCGCTGGCCGGCCAGGTAGCCCTGCAGCTCGTTGGCAAAGCCGGAGTCCGGGGCAAACTCCCCGTGGCGGCTCTCGGCGTTGGAGGAGATCTTGCGCAGGTGGCGCTGCACGTAGGAGCGAGTGGCCCGCACGTCGAGGTCAAGCGGGCGCTCCGAGAAGTACGTGGAGCCTGAGTCGAAGTCAAAGACGTGCAGGATGGCGTTGGTAACCCTGAGCACTGCGTTCCCCTTCCAACAGACGGGCGCGCCCGCCGCCACGCTGACGGCAGGCGCGCCCGAGGTCCTTCTCGCCCGAGCCTACTCCTTGGGGCTCTGGGCCTCGATCGTCTCGGCCACCGCATCGGCGCCGTCGACGCGCTTGCCGTCGGCGTCGCGCTCGAGCGCGGGGATCAGCATGCGGTAGGAGTTCTCCGTGGCGTTCTTGCGCGGGGACTTCTTGGCGTAGCGCTTGACGGCAGCCGCGGTCTTGTTGATGGCCTGGAGCGTGCCGGCGCCGGCCACGCAGCCGCCCGGGCACGCCATGCCCTCGAGCAGGTAGCCGGGGTACTTGCCCTTGACGGCGTCCTTCATCATCTTGCGGCACTCCTCGAGGCCCTCGGCGTTGACCACGTTGACCTCACGGTTCGGGTAGCGCCGGTGGATCGCGTTGACCACGGCGTTGGCCACGCCGCCCGCCACCGCGAAGCCGCGGCCGTCGGCGGAGGCCACCTCGAAGTCGGAGTCGCCCTCGCCCTCGAGCTTGTTGTAGTCCTCGATGCCGCGCGCCTTCATCATGCCCATCATCTCCTCGAAGGTGAGCACGAAGTCCACCTCGGAGCGCACGGAGCGGCGCATGGCCTCGAGCTTCTTGGCCGAGCACGGCCCCACGAAGACGATCTTGGCGTTGGGGTGCTGCTTGCGGATCAGGCGGGCGGTGAGCGTCATCGGCGTGAGCGCCATCGAGATGCAGTCGGCGTGGTCCGGGAACTCCTTCTTGGCCATGACCGACCACGCCGGGCAGCACGAGGTGCCCATGAACGGGTACTTGTCCGGGACCTCCTCGAGAAAGTCCTCGGCCTCCTGGACGGTGCAGAGGTCGGCGCCCAGGGCCACCTCCTCCATGCCGGAGAAGCCGAGCACGCTGAAGGCCTGGCGCAGCTTGTCCACGTTGCCCTTGCCGCCGAACTGCCCCACGAAGGCCGGGGCCACCTCGGCGATGACCTCGTCGCCGGCGTTGATGGCCTGGATGACCTGGAAGATCTGGCTCTTGTCCGCGATGGCGCCGAACGGGCAGTTGATGAGGCACTGGCCGCAGGAGACGCACTTCTCGTAGTCAATCTGGGCGCGACCGTGCTCGTCGGAGCCGATGGCGTGCATGCCGCAGGCCTCGGCGCAGGGGCGCACGTGGTGCTGGATGGCGTGGTAGGGGCAGGCCTTGGCGCACATGCCGCAGTGGATGCACTTCTCCTGGTCGATGTAGGCCTTCTTGTCCTTGAAGGTGATGGCGCCCTTGGGGCAGATCTCGCGGCAGGGGTGCGCGAGGCAGCCCTGGCACGCGTTGGTCACGCGGTAGACGTTGTCCTCGCAGGCGTTGCACGCGAACTTGATGACGTTGATCAGCGGCGGCTGGTAGTAGGTCTCCGGGACCGAGGCGTCGGCCACGCCCTCGGTGAGGCTCTCGCGGTGGTCGACGCTCTGCAGCGGCAGGCCCATGGCAAGGCGGATGCGCTGCTCGACGATGGCACGCTCCAGGAAGACCGACTCGCGGTAGGTGGCCACGTCGCCGGGGATGATCTCATAGGGCAGGTCGCGCAGCTTGCGACGGGTGGTGGCCTCGTCGTCCTCGGCCATCTCGTAGGCGATCTTCGCGACGGAGCTGAAGACGTTGCGGCGGATCTCGGTCAGGTTGGTGTACACGCCACGCATGGTGTCGGCCATTGCTGCCCCTCTCCTGGCTGGATGTGCGTTGGCGCTCCCCCTCAGAAGCGCCGGTCCCTAGCTGCCTAGTATCGCACAGCGCGGGCCGGGCGAGCGACGGGGAAACGCGGGGGGCGGAGCAGGGACGGGCCGGGGCCGGGTACGCGAGGCGGGCGAGGGCGGCGCGAGCGGGCCGGGGCCGGGGCCGGCTCCCTACCGGAGGCCGTCGGGGCGCCGGGGCCAGAGCCGCTCGGGCCAGGCGGTCTCCAGGCGCAGGCGCTCGCCGCTCACGGGGTGGTCAAGCTCCTCGCGCCAGGCGTGGAGCAACAGGCCCGAGGTACTTCTCGCCCCGCCGTAGAGGGCGTCGCCCACAATCGGGAACCCGAGCGAGGCCAGGTGCACGCGAATCTGGTGGCGCCGACCGGTCTCCAGCTCAACCAGCAGAAGGGACCGACCGCCCTCTCGCGCCACGAGGCGAACGCGGGTCTGGGCCGGCTTACCCTGGCCCGGGCGGCAGGCCCGCATGCGGCGCGCGTCGTGACGGTCCCGGCCGATGGGGGCGTCGACCACCCGCTCGCCGCCCGGGAAGCTCCCGCGCACCACCGCGAGGTAGGCCTTGCGCATATCGTGGCCCGCCACCTGTGCGTCGAGCGACGGCTGCGTGGCTCGGTCCAGCGAGAAGAGCACAAGCCCGGTGGTCTCCACGTCCAGGCGCTGCACCGCCTGCGGCCGCACGCCGACGCGGCCCTCCGCGGCCAGGTGCTCGGCCACGACGTCCGTGAGCGTCCGCGCACCCGTGCCGTCGCCGTGCACCAAGATCCCGGCCGGCTTGTCCCAGGCGAGAAGAACCTCGTCCTCGAATATCGCGCGCCCGTCCGCCATGGCACCCCCTTCCTCGTTGACAGCGCTCCGCGGTGCGGGGCAGGCCCGGCGCACGTCGGGCCGGGCGCGCCGGCGGGCGCCCGAGCGGGCGCCCAAGCCCCGTCCGAGAGCATGCACGCCCACTTCTCAGAGTATGTACGCTTTCCTGCCCGGCGGCTTGCCCGAAAGCGTGACTTTACGCGAGTTGCGATGCGTCAGCTCGTCCAAAGTCACGCTTTCGCGCCCGGAAACGTGACAATCAGCGAGTCGCAGCGTGGCGCCTCGTCCAAAGTCACGCTTTTGCGCCCGGAAACGTGACAATCAGCGAGTCGTGCCGCATCAGCTCGTTCAAAGTCACGCTTTTCTATCCAAAAACGTGACTTTGCGCGAGTTGCAGTGTGCCAGCTCGTTCAAAGTCACGCTTTAATGGCTCCAGCGCCCAGAAACGTGACTTTTGCGCGAGCCGCAACATGCAAACTCGCGCAGAGTCACAGTTTTGCGGCCCGCACACGTCCGCCGCCCGCGCCCACGCGCGCCACACGTCCGACGCACGGCCGCACGTCCGCCACGCGCACGCACCCGCGCCGCCGCGCGCCGCACGGCCCCGCGCCCCTACGCCAGGCGCGCCCGCACGGCCGCGACGAGCTCCGCGGCGCTCACCTGCGTCTGCTCGTGGCTCTCCATGTCGCGCAGCGTGACCGCGCCGGCGGCGACCTCGTCCGCGCCGATCACCACGCAGAGGCGCGCGCCGAGCTTGTCGGCCTGCTTGAACTGGCTCTTGAGCGAACGGCCCTGGTAGTCGGCCTCGGTGCGCACGCCCGCGCCGCGCAGCGCCAGGCACGCCTCGAAGGCCGCGGAGCGCTCCGCCTCGCCGGGCGTGCACGCCACGTAGACGCAGCTCGGAGCCGCCGGCGCCAGCTCCACGCCCTGCGCCGCAAGCGCCAGGGCGATCCGCTCGAAGCCCACCGCAAAGCCGAGGCCCGGCGTGGGCTTGCCTCCCTCGAGCTCCATCAGGCCGTCGTAGCGACCGCCGCCGCCGATGGCGCCCACGCCCGCGCCCACGGCCTCCACCTCGAAGACCGTGCGGGTGTAGTAGTCCAGGCCGCGCACGAGCGTCGGGTCCTCCACGTAGGACACGCCCGCCGCGTCCAGGTAGCGCTTGACGGCGGCGTAGTGGGCGGCGCACTCGTCGCAGAGGTTGTCCGGGGCAAGCGGCGCGCCGGCCATGACCTCGCGACAGTGGTCGTTCTTGCAGTCGAAGGCGCGCAGCGGGTTGATCTGCGCGCGCTCGAGGCAGTCCTCGCACATCTCGTCGGCGTGGTCCATGATGAACGCGCGAACCTTCTCGCGGTAGGCGGGGCGGCACGCGGCGTCGCCCATCGAATTGATCACAAGCCGCAGGCCGTCGCGTGCAAAGCCCAGGCGCTCGAAGTACTCCATGAGCATAATGATGCACTCGGCGTCCGAGGCGGGGTCGGCGGCGCCCAGCCACTCGACGCCCACCTGGTGGAACTGGCGCAGGCGCCCCTTCTGCGGGCGCTCGCCGCGAAACATCGCCTCGGCGTACCAGAGCTTGGCCGGGGCCGCCCCCTGCGGGACGAAGTTGTTCTCCACCGCCGCGCGCACCACGCCTGCCGTGCCCTCCGGGCGCATCGCCATGCGCTGGCGCGGCTTGAGGCCGGCCTCGGTGCCCTTCTCCAGCAGGTCGCCGAAGAGCGCCCCGGAAACCACGCGGAACATCTCCTTGCGTACCACGTCCGTGGACTCGCCGATGCCGTGGACAAAGGTGTCGACCTGCTCGATGGCCGGCGTCTCGATCATGTCGAAGCCGTAGGCCCCGAAGAGCTCGCGCGCCACGTCCTGCATCTTCTGCCAGGCGCGCATGTAGCCGCCAAAGAGGTCCTCGGTGCCCTGAACCTTCTGTCCCATCGCGGGTCCCTTCTCGCGTCTCGCGTCGTTTTCCGAGCGTTCAGTATAGCGCGGGCGGCAGCCGCGACGGAACCCGACCGCCCCGGCATGGCGAGAAGGACCTCGGGGGGTTTGCAGTCATCCCACCGCAAGCCGCCTGGCAGTCCGCCGCAAGCCGAGCGGCAGCTACGCGCACACGCCCCGTCAACATGTCGCAAGCCGCCCGACAGCCGCGCACGTCCCGGCAGCCCACCGCAAGCCGGCCGGCACAGCCCGAGGTTCTTCTCGCCCGCTCCTCCCCGACCAAAACCGACCGCCCGCACCCTTGTTCCCTCCGGAAAGCTACGAGCACGCTAACCTTTTGTAATCGGTCAGTAAACGGATTTTGGTGGTGATTTTAATGGGTCAGTACGTTGTCGTTGAGAACGAGGGCCGCTACTGCTTCAACCTCTGCGCCAGCAACGGGCACATCCTGATGTCCTCGATCATCTTCCCGTCCAAGGACGAGTGCCTGCACGGCATCGAGTGCGTCCGCAAGAGCGCCGCGGACGCCGAGGTGGAGGACAGCACGATCGACGCCTTCGACCGTGAGAAGTCGCCCAAGTTCCGCATCTACGAGGACTTCGACGGTCACTACTACTTCCGCTTCATCACCGAGGACGCCGGCGACATCGCGCGCTCGCACACCTACGAGTACAAGGAGAGCCTGCTCAGGCGCATCGAACGGACACGTGCGGAGGCGGACTCGTCGCTTGCCGCAGACGAGAACTAACGGGAGGGGCACGGTCGCGTCACGCCCCCGGGTGCCACCGGCGCTCGGGGGCGTTTCGCGTACGGGGCGCGCAGGCGGCGGCGCAGACAGGCGTCGGACGGGCGGCGGCGCAGGCGCCCCAACGCGGCTGCCACACGTCAGAGGGAGGCTCACATGGACATGACGGGCGTACGGCTCACGGAGCTGGTCGAGGCGGCCGGGTGCGCGGCCAAGATCGCGCCGGGGGAGCTGACGAGCGTCCTCGCCGACCTGCCGCGCCTTGAGAGCGAGCAGCTCGTGGTGGGCTTTGACGCCTCCGACGACGCCTGCGTGTGGGACCTCGGCGACGGGCGCGGGCTCGTCTCCACCACGGACTTCTTCCCGCCGATGGTGGACGACCCGTTCCTCTTTGGCCAGGTGGCGGCCACCAACGCGCTCTCCGACGTCTACGCCATGGGCGGGCGGCCGGCGCTCGCGCTGAACCTGCTCTGCTTCCCCAACTGCCTGGGCATCGAGGTGGCCGGGCAGATCCTGGCGGGTGGCGCCGAGGTGTGCCGGCGGGCGGGCTGCGTGGTGGCCGGCGGCCACTCGATCAACGACCACGAGCCCAAGTACGGCCTCGCGGTCACCGGCTTCGTGGCGCTGGACGAGCGGCTGGAGAACGGCGGCGCGCAGGTCGGCGACGCGGTGATGCTCACCAAGGCGCTCGGCACCGGCGTGCTCACCACGGCCTCCAAGGGCGGCCTCCTGGACGAGGCCGGGCTCCGCGCGGCCACGGACTCCATGACCACCCTCAACGAGGCACCGATCCGACTGGCGCGCGAGCTCGGCTGCTGGCCGCACGCGGCCACCGACGTCACGGGCTTCTCGCTCATGGGGCACGCCTGCGAGATGGCCGAGGCCTCGGGCGTCACCCTGGAGCTTGAGGCCGACGCCGTGCCGCTCATGCCGCGGGCGCGCGAGATGGCCGCGCTCGGGCTCGTCCCGGCCGGCACCTACCGCAACCGGGACTTCTTCGGGCCGCGCGTGGGGCTTGACCCGACGCTGCCGCTCGACCTCACCGACGTGTTCTTTGACCCGCAGACCTCCGGCGGGCTCCTCCTGGCGCTACCCGAGGACGCGGCAGAGCAGCTCACGGAGGCGCTGCGCGACGAAGGCCTGCCGGCGGCCGTCATCGGCCGCGCCGTCCCGCGCGGCGAGAAGTCCGTGATTGTGCGCGGGTAACACGGGCAGGCGGGGCCAAACTGGACCGCCCGAGGTCCTTCTCGCCGGCAAAACCTCACAAGTAGTTTGTGTTTCTCATCACGTGGCTTCCCCTCAACTGGCGTTTTGTGAGGGCACAGAGAAAAAAGAGAGACTACCTGTGACGTTTTGCGCCCCGGCGAGAAGGACCCGGCGAGAAGGACCTCGGGGCCGAGGCGCCGCGCCCTCCCTCAGCGCGCCAGCGCCTCCCTTCCCCGCGGGCCCGCCACGAGCACGTGCTCGAGCGCGCCGGCAGCGCGCGGCGAGCCTCCCGCCGCCACGGAGCTTCGCGCGAGTTCCCGGTCAGCCACGAGGCTGCCGGCGATCAGGTCCGCGCCCGCGTCGAGCACGCGTGCGGAGAGCGTCGCGCTCGGGCCCACCACGCAGCAGAGCGGGCGGCGCGCGAGCTCCAGGAGGCGCGGCGCGGTCTTGTTGGCAAGCGTCATGCCGGTCATGAGCGCCACATCCGCGCCGGGGAGCACGTACTCGCAGGCGGTGTCCGGCAGGTCATCGTCCGCGCGGGCGGCACGCTCGAGCACGAGCACCTCCGCGTGCGCGGCGAGCGCCCCGAGGCGCGGGAAGTGCCCCACCACGACGACGCGCGGGCGCGAACCGTCGTCCTTCTTGGCCGCCATGCGCGCGACCACGGGGACGAGGCGCCCGAACGGGTCCGCGTCCGCGCCTTCGGCCACTATTCCGAGCCGCTCCACCGCCTCCCGACGGTTGTGCCACGCGTTGAGCGCGGCCACGCCGACCGAGGCCACCTCGAAGCCCCACGAGCGCGCGCAGGCGGCGAGCTCGCGCAGCGGGCGGCCCGCCCAGCCCGGGTCCAGCCGCGCCCGCACGCCCCCGCGGTCGAGCGCCGCCACGCCGCAGCCGCACTCCGCGTCCACGTAGCAGTGGTGCGCGCCCACGACGACCTCGCGCACGAGCACGTCCTCGGGAATCTCGCCGATCATCTGGTCGTAGAGCGCCCACGGGTCTGCCATCATTGCCTCCAGGTACGTTGGGTGCCCGCGCGCGGTCCGCGGGGGTAACGCGACGCGCCCGCCGGGCGCGAGGGACGAGGTCGTATGCTGCACATTCTCACCGGAGACGTCCGTACGGGCAAGACCACCCGGCTCGAGGCGCGCGTGGCCGAGCTCGAGGCCGCCGGCGTGCCCTGCCGCGGCGTCCTTGCGCCCGGCGTGTGGGGCGAGCGGGGCGAGAAGCTCGGAATAGCGAACGTGCTGCTGCCCTCGCACGATCGGGTGCTTCTTGCCCGGCCGGCGGCAGACGGGTGCGCGGGCGGTCTGGGCTGGGAGTTTGACGAGGCGGCGATGGTCCGCGTGAACGAGCACTTCTCCGCGCTGCGGCGCCGCGCGGCCGAGAGGGACGTGCGGCCCGGGCTCCTTGTGGTGGACGAGCTCGGGCCGCTCGAGCTTCTGCGCGGCGGCGGGCTCACCGAGGCGCTCGCCGCGCTCGAGGCGGGGCCGACCCCCGCCTGGCCGGACGCCGTCGTGGTGGTGCGTCGGTCGCTCGCGGACGCGGCGGCCGAGCGCCTCCGTCCCGCCTGGGGCGACGTCCGCCTAGTAGGGACGGACGGAACGGACAGCGGCTGAGCGAGGTCCTTCTCGCCGGGCGCTAGGCGTCAGTGCGGAGGGCGCCGCGCATGACCTGCTCGTACTCGGCGTCCGTGAGCTCGTGACCGTAGAAGAGCTCGTAGTACTCCCCCACCACGTCGCGCAGGTCGTCGTCGAAGCGGTCCGGGTAGCACAGGCGCGCGTACCACTGCAGGCCGATGATCTGGTTCACCGATGCCGGCATGGAGATCCAGTTGTAGGGCTCGCTCGGCGCGCGGAAGTAGTTGCCGGAGGCGATGGCCGAGACTCCCGCCCAGGCCGGGTCGTCGCCCACGGTGTCGTAGATGCTGTCGCCCACGAACACGATGAGGTCGGGGTTCCACAGGGCTATCTGCTCAAGGCCGATCTCGTTGCCCTTGCCGCTGGAGGAGGGGTCGTCCACCACCACGACGTTCTCCGAGCACAGGTCGATGATGCCGGACTGGAAGCCGCCGCGCGCCATGGCGTTGGTGCCGTCCTCGCCGAGCAGGTAGGCGGCACGTGGGCGCTCGCTGTCCGGCACCTCGGCCATGACGTCTGTCACCTCCGCGTACGCGGAGCGGCAGTAGTCCGCGAGCTCGCGCGCCTTGTCGGAGTCGAGGATCTCCGCGAGCTTGTCGTAGAGCGCGGAATAGCTCTCCAGCGTGGTCGAGTCTATGTGGACGCAGGGGATCCCCACCTGCTCCTGCAGGGTGTCGAGCTCCTCCGCGATCCCCTCCTTGGGCTCGCCCACGTCGATGATCACCTGGGGTGCCGCGGCGGCCACGGCCTCGCGGTTGAAGTCCCCCTTGCCGCCGTAGATCTGCCCGAAGACCGGCAGGTCCGCCAGGTCGTCGCCGAGGTAGGCCAGCTGCTCGTCGGTAAGCTCGCTCGAGAGGCCCACCATGCGCTCGGGCGCCACGGTGAGCAGCACCTGCTGCGCCACGGGGCCCGAGGCGGCGATGCGCTCCACCTCGGCCGGCAGCTCCACCTGGCGACCCAGCGAGTCCGACACCGTACGCGTGGCCGCCTGCTGACCGGCCGCGTCCTGGCCGCTTCCGGCTGGCGCACCTCCGCATGCCGCGAGCGTAACCGCAAGCGCCGCGGACGCTATCAGCGAGACGAACGTCCTTCTCCTCATTGCTCCTCCCTTCCCGGGGCGTGCCCGTCCCCACCCGCCTTTCTCCGCAGCTCGCCCACCGGAACGCAGGCCCGCGCCCGGTCGTCGTAGAGCGAGGTCACGCCCACCTCCAGCCCGTAGAGCCCGCTCAGGAGCTCGGCGGTCACCACCTCCTGCGGCGCGCCGCTCGCCCGCACGCGCCCGCCGTCCAGCGCGAGCACCGTGTCGGAGAAGAGGTAGGCCAGATCCGGCGCGTGCGTCGACACGACGACGGAGAGCCCCTCGTCGGCGAGCGAGCGCACCTGCGCCATGACCCGCGCCGTGTTGCCGAAGTCGAGCGAGCTCGTGGGCTCGTCCATCACCACCGACCGCGCGTCCTGCGCAATGGCGCGCGCGATGAGCACGAGCTGGCGCTCCCCGCCGGAGAGCTGCGAGAAGCCGCGGTCGGCGAGCTCGGCCACCCCCACGCGCGCAAGCGCCTCCCGGGCGCGCCGGCGGTCGCGCTGCCCCGGCGCACGGAGCACCCCCAGGTGCGCGGCCGCGCTCATGAGCACCACGTCGAGCGCCGAGTAGTCAAAGGCCTGCGCGTGGCTCTGCGGGACGAAGGCCATCTCGCGGGCGCGCTCGGCCGGGCTCAGCGCCGCCACGTCCCGCCCGTTGACGAGCACCGTCCCCGAGCTCGGCCGCTCCAGGCCCAGCAGGCAGCGGAAGAGCGTGGTCTTGCCCGTGCCGTTGGGCCCCAGCACGCAGGCGAGGCTGCCGTCCGGCACCCGCAGGGAGACGTCCTCCAGAACGGGGCGCTCGCCGTAGGCAAAGCACAGGTGGGAGACCTCGAAGCTCATCTCAGCGCCTCCCCTGCCGCACGATCAGCCACAGGAAGAACGGCGCACCCACCACGGCCGTGAGGATGCCGATGGGGATCTCCGAGGTCGTCGCCAGGCGCGCGATGTCGTCCACCGCCAGCGTGAACGCCGCGCCTGCCAGCACGCTCGCCGGGAGCAGGTGGCGCATGTCGCTGCCCACGAGGCCGCGCGCCAGGTGCGGCACCACGAGCCCCACCCAGCCCACGAGGCCCGAGACCGAGACGCTCGCCGCCGTCACCAGCGAGCAGAGCACCACGGCCACCGCCCGCGTGCGCGGCGCGTCGACGCCCATGGAGAGCGCCTCGTCGTCCGGCATCGTGAGCACGTTGAGCCTCCAGCGCATGAGCATGAGGCCCAGAAGCCCCACCGCGATGGGCGGCGCCGCCAGCGCGAGGTCCGCGACCTTGGCGCCGTTGAACGAGCCCAGGAGCCAGAAGGTGATGGCCTGGAGCTGGTTGGTGGGGTCGGCCACGAGCTTGGTGTAGGAGACCCCCGCCTCGAAGAGCGACTTGACCATGACGCCGGCCAGCACGGTCACGAGCACCCGGTTGCCGCGCGCCCGCCCGCTCACCGCCAGCACGATTCCCACAGCCAGAAGCGACGTGACGAAGGCCGCCCCCGAGATGGCCAGCGAGCCCGCGCCGGCAAGGATGGCCACGCACGCCCCGAGGGCCGCCCCCTGCGAGGCGCCCAGGAAGTCCGGCGAGACCAGCGGGTTCTGGAAGATTCCCTGGAACGCCGCGCCAGCCGCGGAGAGGCTTGCCCCCACGAGCACGGCAAGGAGGACCCGCGGCAGCCGCACGTTGAAGAAGAGCGTCTCCTGCTGGGCCGTGAGCGAGCCGAGGCTGCCGGTCACCCGCGAGGCAAGGAGCCCCACCACGTCGGCCGGCCCGATCGGGTAGCGCCCGAGGGCCAGCGACGCCAGCATCACGCAGACCAGTACCACGGCGAGAAGAACGAGCACGCGGCCGGGGTGCCGGCGCACCGCGGCGGCAAGGCGGGCGGCCGGGCGCGGGGCCGCGGGCGGCCGCCCGCGGGCGGATGCGGGGCCGTCGTGCTTCTCGCC
>NZ_JACSNQ010000027.1 GCF_016900315.1 Olsenella profusa | reverse complement strand
CGCCCGCCCCGCAGCCCCTCGTCCTTCTCGACGCGTCGGGCGCGCCCGCGGCCCCCGAGCTCGCCCGCCTGCTCGAGGCCGCCCTCGACGCGCTCGCCGCCAAGGTGTTCGTGGAGCAGACGCTTCTTCTGGGCGAGGGAGCGGACGGGGGCGCCCGATGAGCGGCACGGGCCCCAGCATCTTCGGCGAGCCGGCCGTCGTGCGTCGCCTGGAGCGCCGCGGCGCGCTCTCCTGCCTCACCTCAAACG
Source organism: Olsenella profusa (assembly GCF_016900315.1). Classification (GTDB taxonomy): domain Bacteria; phylum Actinomycetota; class Coriobacteriia; order Coriobacteriales; family Atopobiaceae; genus Thermophilibacter; species Thermophilibacter profusus_A. The sequence goes on along the minus strand of NZ_JACSNQ010000027.1, from coordinate 15,689 downwards.
GCACCGTTGCCGCGGCGGTGATGGTGGGCGCCGCGCTCCTGGCCCTCGTGGTGGCCAACACCCCGCTCTACGAGGGCGTCGAGTGGCTGCTCGCCCAGCCGCTCGAGCTCGGTGCCGGGCCGATCACCGTCTCGCTCACCGTCGAGGCCTTCGTGAACGACTTCCTCATGGCGGTGTTCTTCCTGCTCGTGGGCATCGAGCTCAAGTACGAGACCACGGTCGGCCAGCTGCGTCGCCCGCGCCAGGCGGCGCTTCCCATGCTCGCCGCGGTGGGCGGCGTCTGCGCGCCCGCCCTCATCTTCCTGGCCTGCAACCTCGCGGCAGGCGGGGCGGGCGAGCCGCGCGGCTGGGCGGTCCCCATCGCCACCGACATCGCCTTCGCCCTGGGCGTGGTGTCGCTTCTGGGCCGGCGCGTCTCGCCGGAGACCAAGGTGTTCTTCCAGACGCTCGCCATCGCCGACGACATCCTCGCCATCGTGGTGATCGCCCTCTTCTACGGCCAGACGCCGGACCTCGCCTGGTGCGCGGCGGCGCTCGCCTGCACGCTCGCCCTGCTCGGCCTCAACCGGGCGCGCGTCTACTCCGTGGCGCCCTACGTGGCGGTGGGCCTCGTGCTCTGGGCGTGCCTCTACAAGTCCGGCATCCACGCCACGCTCGCGGGCGTCATCCTGGCCTTTGCGCTGCCGAGCCGCTCCGACGTGCGCCTCTCCGAGCTCGGCGGCTGGCTCGCCCGCCGCGCCCGCGACCTCGACGACACCTACGATGACGCCCACCACGTCCTCGGCCAGCACGACTTCACCGAGGGCGCCTGGCACGTGGAGCGCGTGATGCACCACGTGACCCCGCCGCTCGAGCGCATGGAGCGCTACGTCTCGGTCTTCGTGAACTTCCTCGTGCTCCCGGTCTTCGCCTTCGTCAACGCGGAGCTGCACCTCGTGGGGGAGAACTTCGGCGCCATCCTCATGAGCCCGGTGGCCCACGGCGTCTACCTGGGCGCGGTCCTCGGCAAGCCGATCGGCATCATCGGCGTGACCTGGCTGCTCGTGCGCCTGGGGTTCGCGCGCCTGCCGCGCGGCATGGACTGGGCGCAGGTGGTCACGGTGGGCCTCATGGGTGGGGTGGGCTTTACCATGTCCATCCTGATCACGGGCCTCGCCTTCGCCGACCCGGCCGACGCCATCGCCGCCAAGTGCGCGATCCTCGCCGCGTCGGTGAGCTCGGCGGCGCTCGGCCTCGTCTTTGCGCGATGTGCCGTTCCGCGTCCTTCTCGCCGCAAGGGGGATTCTGGTCCGGGCCAAGGGGTATCCTAGGAACGTGTTGGATGGGAGCCGCTCCGATTGGAGATGCGCATGAACGGACTCAAGCGCCTGTGCATGGTCGTCTACGTACTCGCCAGCGCCTTTTCCCTGGGCGCCCTGGCGCTCACGTGGTTCGGCCCGTGGACGCTGGTGGCCTCCGCGCTGCTGAACGTCGAGGCCTACGCGCTGGCGCTCATGGCCTGCCTGGCCGTCAGCGTGCTGGGGCTCGTGGTGCTGCTGGCCCGGGCGCTCTTCGCGCGTCGCACGGTGCGCACGGTGGAGATCGCCACGGTCGACGGCGGCGTCATCTCCGTCACGCGCGACGCCATCGCGGCCCAGGCCTCCCACATCGTCGAGGCGGACGGCACCTGCACCGCCGCGCGCGTGCGGGTGGACGCCAAGGCCCGCGGCCACGTGCGTGTGCACGTCCGGGTGCTCCCGCACGAGACCGTGGACGTGGTGGCCAAGGGCGCCGAGCTCCACGCCGAGCTGATCGACGGCCTGGCCGCCGTGTGCGGTGACAAGGTCGAGGACGTGAGCCTGGAGTTCGTGGAGCCGGAGTCCGTGACGCTGGCCGCCGCGGGGCAGGAGGAGCCGGCCGAGGAGGCCGCGCCCGGGGTCAGCGCGCCGGTGCCCGCCGCCGACTCCACAAGCGAGATCACGGTCTCCATGGGCCCCGCGCGCGACGCTGAGAGGGAGGCGTAGGCATGGCAGACAGAGACGACCGCAGGCCCAAGGTGGAGGTCGAGCAGGGCGAGAAGAACCCCGCCGCCGACGCGTCCCCCGCTGGCGAGAAGAACGGTGCAGCCGGGACCACCGGCACGGCCGGCGCCGCGCCGCGGGTCGAGACGGGCCCTGCGACGGCAGACGCCGGCGCGTCCCTGCGCGGGGCCGGCAGCTGCGTGCGCTCGTGGGTGAGCGCCACCTTCCCCGGCAACGAGAACGCCTTCTGGGGCGGCGTGGTGGGCCTGGTGGCCGCGCTCGTGCTCATTGCCATCGGGCCGTGGTACGCCTTCGTGATCGCGGCGCTGATTCTCGTGGGCGTGGCCGTGGGCCAGCTCGTGGACGGGGACCCCAAGATCATCAACGCGCTGCGCCGGCTCTTCTCGCGCGGCAACCAGTAGCATCCGCGGCGCTGCGGCGCCCTGACACCGAGGAGCGGACATGAGCAAGAACGACACCACAACCGCCAAGGTCACGGACCTCGAGGACGCGCCCGAGCCCACGGGCGAGCTCGCCGCCGCGGAGGCCACCGAGACCGGCCAGGACATCGAGGCCCTGACCGACGACGAGGACGTGGACTCCGAGGACTCCCTGACCTTCTCCAACGGCGTCATCGAGAAGATCGTCGCCATCGCGATGCGCGACGTCCCCGGCGTGGTGGGCATGAAGGGCAGCTGGTTCAACCGCGTGCAGGATGCCTTCGGTGCGAGCGACTCCACCAAGGGCGTGACCGTGGAGGTGACGCCGGAGAGCGCGGTGCGCGTGAACATCTCCGTGCTGATCGAGTACGGGGCGTACGCGCCGCAGGTCTTCGAGGACGTCAAGCGCGCCGTGGTGAAGCAGGTCACGGGCATGACGGGCCTCGAGGTGGCGGGCGTCAACCTGCGGATCGAGGACGTGCTCACGCCCGAGGAGGTCGAGCAGCGCAGCCGCAAGCCGCGGCGCGAGGAGCCCACCGCCGAGGAGGACGCGGAGTAGCGGGCGGGAGGTTCTTCTCGCCGGGGTGCGCGGAAACTGGCGGGTTTGAGCGTTTTGGCTCAGGTGCACCCAAAAGAACCCCGATTTTCTAAACAGCCATCTACCTGCGGAAACGTAAGAAACCGCAGGTAGATGGCCGTCTCTTTCTGGTTAGGATTTGGCGGGTGTTTTGCCCGTCGCGGGTGCGGCGCGGGGGCGCTGCGGACGCGCAGCCCGCCGCGGACGCGCAGCCCGCCGCGGACGCGCAGCCCGCCGCGGACGCGCAGCCCGCCGCGGACGCGCAGCCCGCCGCGGACGCGCAGCCCGCCGCGGACGCGCCGCCGCAGCTCCCTACGCACGCACCTCGTACGGCGAGTCCTCGCCGCGCGAGAAGGCGAGCAGCGCGCTCGTGGTGCTGCGCACCATGCCCTCCACGTCGTCGGCGGTGTAGAAGGCCATGTGTGGGGTCACGATCACGTTGGGCAGCGCGTCGAGGACCGCGCGGTCGCGGTTGGGCAGGACGTCGCGGCTGCGGTCGAGGTAGTAGAGGTTGGACTCGTGCTCGATGGTGTCGAGCGCGGCGCCGCCGAGGTGCCCGGACTCCAGCGCGTCCACGAGCGCCGCGGTGTCCACGAGCGTGCCGCGCGCGGCGTTCACGAGCACGGCGCCCTCCCGCATGAGGCCGAGCTCGCGCGCGCCGATCATGTGGTGGTTCTCCGGCAGGCCGGGCGCGTGGAGCGTGACCACGTCGGAGGCGGCGAGCAGCTCGTCGAGCGTGACGTAGCGGGCGAGCTCGCGGACGTCGTCGCGCGGACAGGGGTCGCTGGCCAGCACGCGGCAGCCGAAGCCCTGCAGGTGGCGCACCACGCAGGAGCCGATGGCGCCGGTCCCCACCACGCCCACCGTGCAGCTGGAGAGGTCGCGGCCGATCTTGCCGGCCAGCCCGAAGTCCTGGACCGCGGCCTGGCGGGCGATGAGCTTGACCTTGCGCAGGGCCATCATCATGAGCATGATCGCGTAGTCGGCCACGCCCTCGGGCGGGTAGGCGGCGTGGGCCACGCGGATGCCGAGCTCGCGCGCGGCGGCGAGGTCGACGTGGTCGTAGCCGATTGAGCGGGTGGCCAGGCCGCGCACGCCGAGCCGCGCGTAGGCGGAGAGCAGCTCGGGCGTCATCGGGTTGGTGATGATGGAGACGCCGTCGGCGCCGGCTGCGAGCTCGGCGTTCTCAAGCGTGGGGTAGTCGGCGGTCCAGCCGTAGTCAAAGCCGAGCTCGCGGCTGAGCGCGTCGAGGTAGCCGAGCTCGTCGTAGGGGCGCAGGGCAAAGGCAAAGAGCTTCATGGGGTCCTCCGTGGTTGCGGGACGTTGTGCCCTAGGGTAGCGCTTCCGGTGCCCCCGGCCCCGCGGAACCGAGCCGGTGCCCCCGGCCCTGTGGAACCGAGCCGGCGCCCCGGCCCCGCGGGCAATCCCGTATCATGGCGATGCAACCAAGAGAGGGGAGAGGCGTGAGGGACAAGGTGAGCATCTCCGCGGTGAGCGCCGCGGCGGGGGAGTTTAACGCGCGGACGGGCGCCGAGCACCTGAACTGCGGCGAGTCGGTGATCGCGGCGCTCTGGGACGCCTTCCGCCCGGACTTCCCGCGCGAGCTCGCGGTGACGGCCGGCGCCGGGATGGGCCGCGGCATCGGCGGGTCCGGCTGCGTGTGCGGCTCGCTCAACGGCGGCGTGACCTTTATCGGCCTCATGACCGGGGACAAGCTGCGTGCCAAGCCGCTCGCCGCCAGGCTGCACGACGCCTTCCGCGCCGGCACCGGCCGGAACGTGACCTGCTGCCGGGTCCTCACGCGCGGCATGGAGTGGGGGAGCCCCGAGCGCCGGGCCCAGTGCCAGGGCTTCTGCGAGCTCGCGGCCGGCCTGACCGCGCGCATCCTCTGCGAGGAGCTCGGCGTCCGCGCGGAGGAGTAGCGGCGAGAAGGACCCGCGGCAGCAGCGGCGAGAAGGACCCGCGGCATCGCCCCATGGCGAGAAGGACCTGCCCCCTGGGGAGGCAGGTCCTTCCGTGAGGTTCTTCTCGCCACGTTTGACGTGTGGGGGCGGGCTACTCGTGGCCGCCCCGGCAGGGCCCGCGCCCGCCCCGGCCCGCGGCTCTACCGCGCGGCCCCGCGCAGCGCCGCGTCGCGCCCGGCGTCGAAGGCGGCGAGGTTGGCGTCGATGGTCGCCGGCGGCACGCAGCGGCGCACGGCCTCGCGCCAGAGCTCGACCTCGAAGGGCAGCGCCGTGGAGAGCGCGCCCACCAGCACCACGTTGGTGGACTTGGGCGCGCCGAGCCCGCGCGCGATCACGCCGGCGTCCAGCAGGTGTGCGCCCATCTCGCGCAGGCGCTCGTCCACGCGCTCGGGCATCTTTGCGTTGCCGATGTTGACCGAGACCGGCGTGATCTCCTCGTCGTTGACGAACATGCGGCCGCCCTCGGCCAGGTAGTGCTGGGCGCGCAGGGCCTCGACGGCCTCGAAGGCCACCACCACGTCGGCCCGTCCCTCGTCGCAGACCATCGTGGAGACGTGCTCGCCCACGCGGATGACCGTGCTCACCGAGCCGCCGCGCTGGCTCATGCCGTGGATCTCAGACACCTTGACGTCGAGGCCCGCCTCGGCCGCCACCTCGGCGAGGAGCTTGCCGGCCAGGATCGTGCCCTGGCCGCCCACGCCCACCAGGAGGATGGTCTTGGTTTCGCTGAGCTTCTCCATGCTTACTCCTTAGTGATGCAGTGGAACGGGCAGGACTGGACGCACTGGTCGCACCCGATGCACTGGGTGGGGTCGATGGCGGCGGTGCCGTCCTTGGCACGCCCGAGCGCGGGGCAGCCGATCTTCAGGCACTGCCCGCACGCGCGGCAGTCGCGGATGGTGGGCAGCTTGCCGCGGCTGCGGTCCACGAGGCGGCACGGCGCCTTGAACACGATGACGCTGAGCTGGTCGGCGTTGGCCACGGCGTCCTTGAGCGCGCCGCGCACGGCCTGGAGGTCCTGCGCGTCGACCTCGCGGACGTCCTCGACGCCCAGCGCTCGGCAGAGGGCGATCAGGTCGAGCGCCTTGCCGGTGGGGTTGTCGAGCGGGCCCACGCCGTGGCCGGAGTCGGTGAGGGTGACGCCGTTGACGGGGTTGCCCTGCGTGCCGGTCATGGCCGTGGTGCGGTTGTCCAGGATGCAGAGGGTGCCGACGCCGCCGTTGTAGATGGTGCCGAGCAGGCTCGTGATGCCGGAGTGCGCGAAGGTGGAGTCGCCGATCACGCCGATGACCGGGCGCCCCGTGCGCTCGGGCGTCCCGGCGAGCTCCATGCCGTGCGCCATCGAGAGCGAGGCGCCCATGTCGATGACCGTGTGGCAGGCGCCGTAGGGGGCCACCGCGCCGAGCGTGTAGCAGCCGATGTCGCCGGTGACGATGGCCTTGATGCGGCGCAGCTCGCAGAAGACCAGGCGGTGCGGGCAGCCCGGGCAGAACGCGGGCGGGCGCGGCGGCAGGTCCTCGGCGGCGGCGAGGTGCGCGGGCTCCCCCAGGCCGAAGGCAGCGCGGATCTTGGCGGGCGTGAGCTCGCCGCCGGCGGGCAGCGGGGCCGCGGGCGGCGTGTCCAGCGTCACGCCGAGGGCGCGGACGTGCTCGGAGAGGTAGTCGCTCGCCTCCTCGACCACGTAGCAGTGCTCGACGGAGGTGGCGAAGCGCGCCAGCGCGTCTGCCGGCAGCGGCCAGACGAGCCCGAGCTTGAAGGTGCTCGCGTCCGGGAGCGCCTCGCGGACGTGCTGGTAGACGGCACCGGAGCAGATGACGCCGACCTTCTCGCCCCGCGTCTCGACGCGGTTCCACGGGCAGGTCTCGGCGTAGTCGGCAAGCTCCCTCGTGCGCTCGTCCACCGCGGCGCGACGGCGCACGGCGTTGGCGGGCATCATGACGTACTTGCCGATGTTGTCCTCGTAGGGGCGCGGCTCCACGGCCTCGCGGACGCCCTCCGGCGAGACGAGCGTGCGGGTGTGGGCGATGCGCATGGTCTCGTGCAGCATGACCGGCGTGTCGAAGCGCTCGGAGAGCTCGAAGGCGGCGCGGGTCATCTCGTAGCACTCGGCCGAGTCGGTGGCGCTGAGGCACGGGATCCGCGCGAAGGCGGCGTAGAAGCGGGAGTCCTGCTCGTTCTGGGACGAGTAGCAGGAGGGGTCGTCAGCGGCGAGAAGGACCAGGCCGGCGTTGACGCCCGTGTTGCAGGCGCTCATCAGCGGGTCGGCCGCCACGTTGACGCCGACGTGCTTCATCGTGACGAGCGAGCGCGCCCCGCCGATGGCCGCGCCGAGCCCCACCTCGAGCGCGACCTTCTCGTTGGGCGCCCACTCGCAGTAGACGTCCTCCCTGCGCACGAGCGCCTCGAGGGTCTCGGTGGAGGGCGTGCCGGGGTAGCCGACGCCCACGGCGCAGCCGGCCTCCCAGGCGCCCTGCGCGATGGCCTCGTTTCCGGACATGAGGTGCTTGTCCATGTCTCTCCTCTCCTGTGGCGGGGCGGGGCCCGAGGGCCGTGCCTCAGCTTGGCGGCGGCAGCGCGGGCCCCAGGGCCCCGCCCCGCCCGGCTAGCGTCCCGACTCGCGCGCGACGAGGCCCTCGGCCCCGTACTTGGCGCGCAGCGCCGGCTTCTCTATCTTGCCCGTGGGGTTTCTCGGCACGGGCGCAAAGATGACCTTGCGGGGCCGCTTGTAGCGCGGCAGCCCCTTGCAGAACCGGTTGACATCCTCCTCGGTGAGGGGGTCGGCCCCCGGCTTGAGCTCGATGACGGCGGCGGCGATCTCGCCCAGACGCTCGTCGGGCAGGCCGATTACGGCCACGTCCTTGATGGAGGGGTGCCCCATCAGGTAGTCCTCGATCTGCACCGGGTAGAGGTTCTCGCCGCCGGTGATGATGACGTCCTTCTTGCGGTCCACGAGCCACAGGAAGCCGTCCTCGTCACGCCGGGCCATGTCGCCGGTGTGAAGCCAACCCCCCACGAGCGCCTCGGCGGTCGCCTCCGGGTCCTTGTAGTAGCACTCCATGAGGCCGGGCCCGCGCACGCAGAGCTCGCCGACCTCGCCGTCCGGCACGTCCCTGCCGCCCTCCGAGACCACGCGGCACTCCCAGCGGTAGCCGGGAACGCCGATGGCCCCCACGTGGCCGATGTTCTCCATCCCCAGGTGCACGCAGCCCGGCCCCATGGACTCGGAGAGGCCGTAGTTGGTGTCGTAGGCGTGGTTGGGGAAGACCTCGCGCCAGCGGCGGATGAGACTCGCCGGCACGGGCTGGGCGCCGATGTGCATGAAGCGCCACTGGTCCAGGTGGTAGTCCTTGAGGCGGACCGAGCCGTCCTCCAGGGCCACGAGGATGTCCTGGGCCCACGGCACGAGCAGCCACACGATGGTGCAGCGCTCGGCCGAGACCGTCTCGAGTACCGTCTTGGGGGAGACCCCGCGCAGGAGCACGCCGCGGCTGCCCGTGATGAGGCTGCCGAGCCAGTGCATGCAGGCGCCGGTGTGGTAGAGCGGCGGGATGCAGAGGAAGACGTCGTCGTGGGTCTGGTGGTGGTGGACCTGCTCCATCTCGGCCGCCTGGGTGAGGCTCTGGTGGTGGTGCAGGATGGCCTTCGGGAACCCCGTGGTGCCGCTCGAGAAGTAGATGGCGGCGTCGTCGTCCTCGGAGAGCGGGACGTTCGGGTCGGCCGAGGAGCACAGGCTCGCGAGCTCGCGGTAGGACTCCGCCCAGGTGGGGCAGTCGTCGCCCACGAAGAAGAGCAGGCGGCCGGGCTGGATGCGGTCGACGACCTCCTCAACGCGCCCGATGAACTCCGGCCCGAAGACGAGGATGTCCACGTCGGCCTTCTCGAGGCAGTACTCGATCTCGTCGGCCGAGTAGCGGAAGTTGAGCGGCACCACCGTGGCGCCGGACTTGAGCACGCCAAAGTAGAGCGGCAGCCACTCGATGCAGTTGTAGAGCAGGATTGCAACCTTGTCGTCGCGGCGGACGCCGCGGGAGAGCAGCAGGTTGGCAAAGCGGTTGGCCTTCTCGTCGAAGACCTGCCAGGTTATCTCGCGGCGGAACGGCTCGTCGTCGGTGGTCTCCACGAGGTCGTAGTCGCGCCAGGTGATGTGGCGGTTCTCGCGGCGCTCGGGGTTGACCTCCACGAGCGCGACCTCGTTGGGGTAGCGACGCGCGTTCTCGCGCAGCATGTCGACGATGGTCATGGGGCGGCCTTTCTGCCCTTCGGAGTTACAGCCCTCTCATGATAGGCGCGCGGCCGTGGCGGCACCGTCGCGTTCCGGCGAGCGGTAACGCGCTGGTGACGCGTGCGGGGCGAGAAGGACGCGCGGGGCGAGAAGGACGCGCGGGGCGCGGAGGCGCGGCGGGCCGGCATCGGTCCCGAGGCCCTTCTCGCCGGCGGGCGTGTCCCGCGCCTGTGCTACGCTCGACAGACGAACCCCGCACGGAACGGAGGCACACATGAGACGGCTCCTCGTGGTCGAGGACGACGCGCACATCAGGGACGAGCTCTGCGTCCTGCTCGCGCGCAACGGCTATGAGGCCCGCGCGCTCACGAGCTTCGACGACGTGGCCGCCCAGATTCTCGACGCGGCCCCCGACCTCGTGCTGCTTGACCTCAACCTGCCCGGCGTCGACGGCACCTACGTCTGCCGCGAGGTCCGCCGCGCGAGCCCCGTCCCCATCGTCGTGGTCACCTCCCGCGACAACGACATGGACGAGCTGCTCACGCTCTCCTTCGGCGCGGACGACTTCGTGCCCAAGCCCTACAACGACCAGGTGCTCCTTGCCCACGTGGCGTCGGTGCTCAAGCGCAGCTACGGCGAGGGCGCGGCCTCGGCCGAGATCAGCCACGCCGGCGTCACGCTGGACACCGCCCGCTGCCGCGTGACGCACGACGGCCGCTCCGCCGAGCTCACCAAGAACGAGCTCAAGATCCTGGCGCTGCTCATGCGCAACGCCGGCGCGGTGGTGAGCCGCCAGCGCATCCAGGAGGAGCTCTGGGCCTCCGACGAGTTCGTGGACGACAACACGCTCACGGTCAACGTCAGCCACCTGCGCGCCACGCTCGCAAAGATCGGCGTGGAGGACTTCGTGCGCACCAAGCGCGGCATGGGCTACCTGGTAGAGTAGGGCGCCGGCGGACGGCGTGCCGCGCGGCGGCCGGCAACGGACAGGGGGGGCGAGAAGAACGTGGGCTTTCTGGCGTATCTCAGCGACCGGGTGGTCCCGCTGGCCGTGCGGGTACTCGCGCTTGCGTTCGTGGCGCTCGTGATGGTCGTCTACGGGGTCGAGGGCGCGGTCGTGGCGTTTGTCTGCACGGTGCTCGCGCTGGCGGCCGTCGTGGCGACGCTTCTGGACTGGCTGCACCGCCGCGGCTTCTACCGGAGCCTCCAGCAGACGCTCGACGCCCTCGGCGAGCGGTCCTACCTGGCCACCGAGCTCGTGGAGCGCCCGCACGTGCTCGAGGGCGAGCTCTTCTATGACGCGCTCGACCGCGAGTCCCGCGCCATGCGCGACCGCATCGCCGCGGCCCGCAGGCGCGAGCGGGAGTACCGCGAGTACGTGGAGACGTGGGTCCACGAGATCAAGACGCCCATCGCGGCGGCGCGCCTCATCGCCAAGAACAACCCGTCGCCGGCCGTGGACGCCATCGACGCCGAGGTCGACTCCGTGGAGGGCTACGTGGAGCAGGCGCTCTACTACTCCCGCTCCACCTCGCTCGACCGCGACTTCCAGATCCGCGAGGTCGTGCTTGGCGACGTGGTGCGCGACGCGCTGCGCCACAAGGCCCGCGCCCTCATCGACGCGCGGGTGACGCCCGAGCTCGAGGGGCTCGAGGTGCGCGTGCACGCCGACCCCAAGTGGCTCTCCTTCGTGGTGGGGCAGGTGCTCGTCAACGCCGCCAAGTATCGCCGCACGGACGGCGAGCAGGGGCACGTGCGGATCTGCGCCACGCGGGAGGAGACCGGCCTGGACGCGTGGTCAACGCGGCTCGAGATCTCCGACGACGGCATCGGCATCCCGGCCTCCGACGTGGGACGCGTCTTTGACAAGGGATTTACCGGCGAGAACGGCCGCCGGTTCGCGCGCTCCACCGGCATCGGCCTCTACCTCGTGCGCGAGCTCTGCCGGAAGATGGGCGTGGAGGTGTGGCTGGAGTCCAAGGAGGGCGCGGGTACCTCGGTGTTTCTCGCCTTCCCGGACATGGTCGAGCGCGCCTAGCCTCGGGGCCGCGCGGGCTGCCGGGCGAGGCTGTCTAGGACGTTTTGCAGGTAGCGTCTATGACAAATTGCAAGTAGGAGCTATGACAAACTACTAGTAGAGGCTATGATAAATTACAAGTAGAGTCTATGATAAATTACTAGTAGGGAGGTCTCATGATCGAGCGCGAGCTGCGAGAGCGCGTCCTTGGCGCCGCGACGCAGTACCCGGCCGTCTCGGTGACCGGGCCGCGCCAGAGCGGAAAGACGACCCTCGTGCGCGATGCGTTTCCCGGCTACGAGTACGTCAGCTTTGAGAACGAGGACGTGCGGGCGCAGTTTGAGGAGAACCCCCGGGACTTTCTCGTCAGGTATCGCTCCCACGTGATCTTCGACGAGGCGCAGCGCGTCCCGTCGCTCTTCTCGTATCTGCAGGAGGTCATCGACGAGTCCGACGAGCCAGGCCGCTTCGTCCTCACCGGGTCCCAGAACTTCCTGCTTATGAAGTCGGTTACGCAGTCGCTCGCCGGTCGGGTCGCGCTGTTCACGCTGCTCCCGCTCTCGCTCTTCGAGCTCTCCTCCGCTGGTCTTGCGCCGGCGTCCCCGGTGGAGTGGCTCTATGCCGGCGGCTACCCGCGCCTCTTTGACCATGGCATCGATCCCGCGGACTTCTTCGACAACTACGTGGAGACCTACCTCACGCGGGACGTGCGGGCGGAGCTGGGCGTGCGGAGCCTCTCGGACTTCCGCAGGTTCCTTGGCCTCTGCGCCCTTTCCTGCGGGGAGCTGCTCAACGTGTCGCGCCTTGCCACAGACTGTGGCATCGCCCACGAGACGGCCAAGAGCTGGCTCTCCATCCTGGAGGCGAGCCACATCGTGTTCATGCTCCAGCCGCATCTGGGCAATGCGCGCAAGCGACTCACCAAGCGTCCCAAGCTCTACTTCTACGACACGGGCCTGGCCTGTGCGCTGCTCGGCGTGGGCGGGGCGGACGAGCTGCTGCTGAGCGAGCGGCGTGGTCCGCTGTTCGAGTCGGCGGTCGTCTCGGAGCTCATGAAGCGCTCCTTCGCCCGTTCGCGCCGGGTGCGCCTCTCGTACTGGCGGGACGCCAACAAGAACGAGATCGACCTGGTCATCGAGAAGGGCCTTCAGCCGGTGGGGGCCGTTGAGATAAAGTCCTCGGCAACGTACAACCCCCGCTTTTTCAAGACGCTCGCGGCCCACGCCGGCGACCTCGGCCTGGGGCCGGAGTCGTGCGCGGTCGTCTACGGGGGCGACTACGAGATGGACACGGAGGCGGGGCGGCTTGTCTCGTACCGCAACGCGGGGAGCCTGCTTGCTTGAGTCCCAGAAAAGAACAGGCCACCTTACGAAAGCATAAGGTGACCGTAAGTCGGCCTTATGGCAGCCGGGCGTGGCGAGAAGGACTATGTTGCCGTACGCATTCCCCGACGAGAGGAGCCCCATGGCACCTTCGCACGCCCGTCCCACCGGTCCCGCGGCACCCGCGCCCGGCCCTGTGCGCCCGGTCCTTTCCTGCCAAGACGTCGAGAAGCTCTACGGCAGCCGCACCAACGTCACCCGCGCCCTCGACGGCGTCTCCTTCGACGTGGCCCCTGGCGAGTACATCGCCATCATGGGCCCGTCGGGCTCCGGCAAGACCACGCTGCTGAACTGCGTCTCCACGATCGACCGGCCTACCTCCGGCCACATCTACGTGGACGGCCAGGACATCACGGAGCTGCGACCGGGGCAGCTCTCGCGCTTCCGCCGCGAGCGCCTGGGCTTCGTCTTCCAGGACTCCAACCTCCTGGACACCCTCACCGCGCGGGAGAACATCGCGCTCGCGCTCACGATCAACCACGCGCCGGCGCGCGAGGTCCCGGCCCGCGTGAGCGAGGTCGCCGAGCGCCTCGGCGTCTCCGACGTGCTCGACAAGTTCCCGCACCAGATGTCCGGCGGCCAGAAGCAGCGCGTGGCCGCGGCCCGCGCCATCGTGACCAACCCGTCGCTCGTGCTCGCCGACGAGCCCACGGGCGCCCTCGACTCCAAGAACTCCCGCCGCCTGCTGGAGAGCCTCGAGGCGCTCAACGCCGACGGCGCCACGATCATCATGGTCACGCACGACTCGTTTGCCGCAAGTTATTCTCGCCGGGCGCTCTTCCTCAAGGACGGGCGGATCTTCTCCGAGATCGTGCGCGGCACCAAGACGCGCAAGCAGTTCTTCGACGAGATCATGGACGTCGTGTCCTTCCTGGGAGGGGAGGGCGCAGATGTACGCTAAGATCGCGCTCGGCAACGTCCGCAAGTCCTTCCGGGACTTCGCGGTGTTCTTCCTGACGCTGGCCTTTGGCGTCTGCGTGTTCTACGCCTTCGGCTCGATCAACGACCAGGCGGCCGTCATCGGGCTTGCCGAGGACGAGCGCACCCTGGTCGAGACGCTCGTGGGCATCTTGAACGGCCTCACCGTCTTCGTCGTCATCATCCTCGGGTTCCTCGTGGTCTACGCAAACCGCTTCCTCATCCGGCGGCGCAAGCGGGAGTTTGGCATCTACCTCACGCTGGGCATGGACATCCGCCACGTCTCCTGGATCATCGTCATAGAGACGCTCACCGTGGGCTTAGGTGCCCTCGCGGTGGGGCTGGCCCTGGGCGTGGCCCTCTCGCAGGTCATGATGTACGTCACGGCAGGGCTCTTCGAGGCCACGATCTCCGGCTTCGTCTTTGCGTTCTCGCCCTCGGCGGCGCTTGCCACCGTGGCGTGCTTTGCGGGCATCTTCCTGGTGACGCTCGTCTTCAACGTGGGCACCGTGAGCCGCTACCGCCTGATTGACCTCATCAACGCGGACCGCGTGAGCGAGCGGGTCACGCTGCGCAGCCTGCCGCTCTCGGTGGCGCTCTTCGTGGTGTCGGTGGCGCTTATCGGCGTGGCCTACGCCACCCTGCTTGAGCACGGCATGATGGAGGAGGGCCCGTACTTCGCGCTGGCCACGGGTCTCGTCACGGTGGGCACGCTGCTGCTGTTCTTCTCGATCTCCGGCTTTGCCCTGCGCGCGCTGCAGGCGAGCCCGCGCGCCTACCTCTCCGGCCTCAACATGTTCGTGATGCGCCAGCTCAACAGCCGCATCAACACCGCCTGGCTCTCGATCAGCCTGGTCTGCGCGATGCTCTTTCTGGCCATCTGCGGCGTGTGCACGGGCTTCTCGGTGGCCTCGGGCGTGAACGACGCGCTGCGGCTGGGCACGCGCTACGACATGTCGCTCGTGAGCTACCCCACCGGCATGCTCGGCGAGCAGGGCACGGACGGCCCGGCCGCCGCGGACGGCTACGACGCGATCGCCCGCATGCGCGCGGACATCCCCGAGTTCGACGAGCTCTTCCGCGACGCCGTGCAGGTCAACCAGTACCAGTACGACGCCGACGGACGCCCGCTTGTGGACGTCACGGTGGAGGACATCTTCGCCAACACCGATTTCAGCGGCAACGCCACGATGCAGACGCTGCTCCAGGGCAACACCGAGCAGCTCCTCACGGTCGTTCCGGTCTCCGAGTACAACGAGCTCGCTCGGATGCTCGGCGAGAAGGACGTGGAGCTGGCGGACGGCGAGTGCCTGCTCTGGAACGACATGCCCTCCCTCGATGAGCTCTGGGAGGCGGCGTGCGCACAGAACGGCGAAGTCACGGCCTGCGGGCAGACGCTGCGCTTTGCCGAGGAGCCCCTGGCGAGCCTGCCCTTCTCGGACACGGGCGCCGGCGGCACGGTCTCGGGCGCGCTCATCGTGAACGATGACGTGATCCCCGAGGGGCTCGGGCCCGCCATGACCGCGGTGAACCTCATGTACAACGGCGAGCGCGCCGCGGTGGAGCCCGCCGCCACCGCCGCGATCGACGAGGCGTACGACGACGTCATGGGTACCGGGGACACGCTCGCGGCCTGGCCGGTGTGGAACGCCGTGAGCGCCCAGAGCCTTCTGGACTCTTCGGCCGGCACCACGGTGGTGGTGACCTACCTGGCGATCTACATCGGCGTGATCCTGCTCGTGAGCTGCGCGACGGTGCTGGCGCTGCAGCAGCTCTCCGAGGCAGTCGACAACGTGGGCCGCTACCGGGTGCTCGCCGAGCTCGGCGCCGAGCGGCGCATGATCGACCGGGCGCTGTTCGCGCAGATCGCGGTGTACTTCCTGTTCCCGCTGGTGGTGGCCGTGGCGCACGCGTCGGTGGCGCTCAGCGTGGTGAACGACATCGTGGAGCTGCTCACCGGCTTCCAGATTGGGACGGCGCTCGTGGGCACGGTCTGCTTTGTGGTGGCGCTCTACGGCGGCTACTTCGTCGTGACGTACCTGACCTCGCGCTCGATGATCGTGCGCTCGGGGGGCGCTCCTAGCCGACGGTCGTGAGGCGCGCCTGCGGCGGTAGGTGCGCGGGGCGTGGCGCGGGGGCGGTGGCGGTGGCGCGGGCGTGGGGCGTCCC
>NZ_JACSNQ010000026.1 GCF_016900315.1 Olsenella profusa | reverse complement strand
GTGTTTGCGGGGGTCTGCGGGGGGCCATACGAGGCTCGTGCGAGAATCCGTTAGGAATGGCTGCACCTTTCTGTCCCAGCCCGCCCAACTGTTAGGAAACACCGCACCTTAGCGCGGGGGCTTCTCACCCGTTAGGAAATGCCACACCTTAGCGCCGGGGGCACCCCGGCCGTTAGGAATTACCGCGCTTTAGCGGCATGGCACCCTCGCCTGTTAGGAATCGCCGCTCTTTAGGGCGCTGGCACGCCAAACTGTTAGGAATCGCCGCACCTTAGCGCGCCGCGGGCAAAAGGTGCGGCCATTCCTAACCGAACGGGACCGCGCCGGCACAAGATGCGCCGATTCCTAACGGCGGGGGCGGAACACCCGCACGAACAGGGAGCGCCTACGCGGGCGGACGGGGTGGGCGAGCCGCCTACGAAGACATACAGGGTGGCTACGCGGACGAACGGGCCGTGCAGAACGCCTACGCGGGCGGACGGGGTGGCGACGTGGGCGGACAGGCAGCGTGAACGGGGGCACCTACGTGGCCGCGCGGGACTCCGAAGCGGCCGCACGCGCCGCGCGCGGCGGCCTTCGCGCGCTTGCGCTCGTCGCGGGCGGCGTGGCGCTCGAGAGCCGCCTCAGCGGCGGAGAAGCGGCAGCCGCAGTAGTTCTGGCGGTACATCCCGAGCTCACGGGACTCGCGCGTGGCCTCGGCATAGTGGGGCCGAAAATCGCGCCAGACCGGCGTGAGGCCGTAGCGCGCGGCAAGGGCCGCCAGCACCTCGCCGCAGGTGTCGAAGAGCTGGTAGGGCGAGACCACGAGCGTCGTGGAGACGTAGGTGAACCCCCGCTCGCGCGCCACGCGGCAGGCCTCGGCCAGGCGCAGTGCGTAGCAGGCCCGGCAGCGGCGCGGCCGGTCGAAGCCCGCGGGCGCGCAGGCGCGCTCCCAGGCGGCGCGGTCGTCGCCGGCCTCGATCACCTCCACGTGCGCGACGTCTGCGGCCCAGGTGCGCAGCGTGTCGAGGCGCCGCCGCCACTCGGCCACCGGCTGGATGTTGGGGTTGGTCCAGCAGATCGTCGGCTCGAAGCCCTCGGCCCTCAGCAGCCTCACCGGCTCGAGCGAGCACGGCCCGCAGCAGGCGTGCAGCAGAAGCGGCGTGCGAGCCTCGGCCGAGGCCTGGCCCGCGCCCGTCGCGCCCGGCGCCGCGTTCGGCTCGGGCGTACCCGCGACCTGCAGGTTCTTCTCGCCGGTCATCGGGGCTCACCTGACGGGGCGTCTGGTTCGGAGACGTCCTGGGCAAAGTCCCCCAGGATCGCCGCCGAGGAGCGCGTCATCTCGCGGGAGAAGCCGGAGTTCCACTTGCGCTCGCAGAAGGCTCGCAGCCACTCGCGCACGTCGCGGCCCGCGGGGCACTTGGCGCCCATGAGGTCGAGCAGACGGTCGTCGGACGCGTCCTCGTAGGTATCCGTGAAGACCACCCCGTCGAGCGGGAAGCGCGGCGGCTTGCGGCGCTCGAGCTGTGCCGGGGCCGGGTGGCCCATCACGAGCATGCAGGCGGGGACCACGTGGCGGGGGCAGCCGAGGATGCGCGCCTGGTCCTCGCGGCGCTCGAGGATATCGCCGATGTAGCACGAGCCGATCCCGAGGCTCTCGGCGGCAACCACGGCGTTTTGGGCCGCGATCGAGGCGTCCTCGAAGGCCAGCAGGAAGTCCCCCGCTCCGGGCTCGCGCGCCGGGGCGCCGGCGGCCACAAACGCGCGGTGCCAGCGGCGCACGTCCGCACAGAACACGAGCACGAGCGGCGCGGACGCGATGAAGGGCTGGTTGTCGCAGGTCACGGCCAGCTCGTCCTTGCGGGCCTGGTCGCGCACCACGATGATGGAGTAGAGCTGCTGGTTGCCGGCCGTGGGCGCCTGGCAGGCGGCCTCGAGGATGGCGCGCTCGTCGGCGGCGCTCACCGGCTCGGCGGTGAAGGCGCGCACCGAGCGGCGCGCGCGGAGCTGGTCGATGGTCTGGCTCATGTGGCTCATTTCTCTCCCTAGGGACTGTCCGAGAGCAGGTCGATGCCGTGCTCGGTATCACGGACGTGGGTGCAGGCGGGCTCACGCAGCACGGCGACGGCCATGAGCAGGTCGCCCGCGCAGCCGGCGAGGTGGGCCGCGGCCAGGAGCACCGCGAGCGCGGGGCATCCCGCGGCAAGCGCGCCGAGCGCCAGCGCCGCCGTCACCACGACCGACGGGGCGAGAAGAACCACCACCATGCGGCCGCGCGGCAGGACGGTGCCCGCGGCACTCGTGTAGAGGAAGGCGCCCTCGAGGCCAAAGGTGACCCGGCAGCCCGGTGCGAGCAGCTTGAACGCGGCGGCGTGCACGAGCTCGTGGACGGGCAGCGCCAGAAAGGTGGCCGCCACGAGCGCGACCCACCACCACGGTGTGGCCACAGCGCCGCCGTCGGCGCCCGAGGCCAGGCCCGCTGCAACGCCGCCGGCAAGCCCCACAAGGGCGAGCGCGCCGGAAAGCCGCGCGATCCGCCCCTGGAGGGCGGCGTCGCCGAGCACATCGATGTCTGCAAGAAGTCGCATGCAGAGATGATAGCGCGGAGGACGGAGCACGGGCGGGGCGGGCAGGGGCACGGGACGCCGGCGCGACAATCGCGGGCGGGACGCCGGCGCAATCTCGGCCGCGGGCGGGGCGCCGGCTCGGCCGCGGGCGCGCGGCGCCACAGCCCAACGTTCTTCTCGCCGTGCGAGACGCGTGCACGCCGTGCGTTTCTCATGCGTTGCCCTGCTCGCCTGCCAGCGGAAGAAGTGCAAGAATGGGAGGGCTGCACCCAACGCGAAGGAGCCCCCATGCCCGAACCCGAGAACCGCCCGAGCTTCCCCAAGCGCGCCGTCATCACCGGCGGCATGCCGTACGGCAACAAGAACCTGCACTTCGGCCACATCGGCGGCGTCTTTGTGCCCGCCGACTTCTTCGCGCGGTTCCTGCGCGACCGCATCGGGCCCGAGAACGTGCTCTTTGTCTCCGGCACCGACTGCTACGGCTCGCCGATCATGGAGGGCTACCGCAAGAAGGTCGAGAACGAGGGCTACGAGGGCACGATCGTCGACTACGTGCGCGCCAACCACGACGCCCAGAAGGCGGCGCTCGACGCCTATGGCATCTCGCTCGACCTCTTTGCCGGCTCGGGCCTGGAACCCGTGCGCGACGTCCACGCCCGCGTGAGCGACGAGGTCATCCGGCGCCTGTACGAGCGCGGCTACCTCAAGCGCCGCTCCACGCGCCAGTTCTATGACGTCGAGGCCGGCCAGTTCCTCAACGGCCGTCAGGTCCAGGGGCGCTGCCCGGTGCGCGGTTGCAAGTCCGAGAAGGCCTACGCCGACGAGTGCGACCTCGGCCACCAGTTTGACCCCGAGGAGCTGATCGCGCCGGTCTCGCAGCTCACCGGCACCACGCCTGAGCTGCGCCCGGTTGACAACTGGTACTTCGACCTGCCTGCCTTCCGCGCCGACCTCGAGCGCCTGATGGACGAGTGGGACGCCGACCCCCAGGTCCGCGCCATCGTCACCAAGACCGTGCGCGAGAGCCTGGTGGACCCGGTCATCTACGTGCAGAACAAGTTCCGCGAGGCCTACGACGCGGTGGCCGACCAGCTGCCCGCCCACACGCTCTCCGAGGCCGAGGGCGGCCAGCAGTCCTTCTCGCTCACCTTTGCCGGGTGGGAGGAGCGCGACGAGGCGCGCGAGGTGCTCGAGGCCGGCGGCGTGCGCTTCCGCACCGGCAAGTGCCTGCTGCCGTTCCGCATCACCGGCAACATCGAGTGGGGCGTGGCCGCGCCGGAGCTCGAGGGCATGGACGGCCTCACGGTCTGGTGCTGGCCCGAGAGCCTGTGGGCGCCCATCAGCTTCACGCAGACCGCGCTGCAGACCGCGCCTGCGGGGCGCTACTCGAGCACCGACTGGCACGACTGGTGGTGCGCCGACGACGCCCGCGTCTACCAGTTCATCGGCCAGGACAACATCTACTTCTACTGCGTGGCGCAGCCGGCCCTGTGGGAGGCGCTCGACTGGGGCCTCTTCCAGGACACGCCGGTCGCCAACTACCACATCCTCTTCATGAACAAGAAGGCCTCCAGCTCCGGCAAGATCGCCCCGCCGATGGCCGCCGAGCTGCTGGAGCACTACACCGCCGAGCAGCTGCGCGCGCACTGGCTCTCGCTCGGCCTAGACCAGAAGGCCGTAAGCTTCAACCCCAAGGCGTTCGACACGTCCGTCAGCCACAAGGACAAGGCCACGGGCGAGGACGTCCTGGTGCGCGACGACCCGCGCGTGGTGGACCCGGCGCTCAAGGAGAGCGCCTTCCTCACCAACATCTTCAACCGCCTGGCGCGCAGCTGCTTCTACGGGGCGGCCAACGTCTGCGACGGGCACCTGCCCGCCGCGGCGCCATCGGCGGAGGCCGTGGACGCCGCGCGCGAGGCCACGCTCGCCTTCGAGCGCCGCGCCTACGAGTTCGACGCGCACGGCGCGCTTGCCGTGGCCGAGGACTTCGCCCGCGCGGCCAACAAACGCTGGGACGAGGCGAGCAAGGCGGCCAAGGGCGACGACGCGGCCTACGAGGCGGCGCTCGCCGACGCCTTCTGCGCGCTGCGCACGACGGCGCTGCTCATGCACCCCGCCGTCCCGGCCGGCTGCGAGAAGATCTGTGAGCACATGGGCTTCTCGCCAGACGAGTTCTTCAGCTGGGAGCACGCGTTCGACGGTCCGACCGAGCTGGCCGCCGCCCGCGGCGAGACGCCCGAGCAGCACATAATCGTGGCCCTGCCGCCGCGCTTCGACTTCTTCGAGAAGCACCCGTCGCAGGTGAAGAGGTAACGAACCCGCCCGGGTGGGGAGGCGAGAAGGTCCGGCGCTCAGACAGTCCTCGCCGCGCCAAGGACGGGCGCGTCTGCGGAACTCGCGGCGGACCTTCTCGCCTCCCCTGCATCACGATGTTTCCGCAGGCCCGGGGCAGGGAGATCCCGCCGCGAGTTCTTGCCGAGCGCCCTTCCCGGCAAGCTGTCTGAGCGCCGGGGTCTCCCTGCCCCGGGCCGGACGGCCCCGATCGACTGATGAAAGGATTCGCCATGTCCGCCACTCCCCCGCCCGTGCATGTGCCGCGACCGTATGCGCTGCCCGCGACCGCGCTTGCCGCGCGCGTGGAGTGCCCGATGCCGGACGGCGCCACGATCGTGGCGTGGACCTACGCGCCTGACGGCGTGACCGACGCGCCGGGAACGCCGTTCGGCCTGGACCTGTCCGTTCCGCCAGTGCTGATGCTTCACGGCAACGGCGAGGAGCACGGTATCTTCGGCCCGGTGATCGACGCCGTGTGCGCAAGCGGGCGAACCGTCATCGCCGTTGACTCGCGCGCGCAGGGCGCCTCCACGCGCGGCACGGCCGAGCCGCTCACCTACGAGCTCATGGCCGAAGACGCCATCGAGGTCTGCGCGCGCCTGGGCGTGCCGCAGGTCCACGTGCTCGGCTTCTCCGACGGCGGCATCCTCGGGCTGCTGCTGGCGCGCGACTGGGGTGCCCACGCGCTCTCCGTAACCGCGCTCGGCGCCAACCTCACGCCGGCCGGCCTGCCCAAGGAGGACACGGACTGGATGGCCTACGCCGCCGCCGAGAACCGCCGCTGGGCCGCTGAGGGCGAGGAGGGCGCGACGCTTGAGGACGGGACACCGGTGCCCTCCCCTGCCGAGGCAACCCAGATTGCCGAGCTCCTGCAACTTATGGTGGAAAACCCGCAGATCGAAGCGTCGTCGCTCGCGGGCGTGAGCTGCCCGGTGACCGTGATGGTCGGCGAGTTCGACGAGATCCTGCCCGGGGAGACCGACCGCATCGTGGCGGCAATCCCCGGGGCGCGGCGCGTGACGGTGCCCGGCGCGGACCACAACTTGCCCAAGATGGCACCGGAGGCAGTAGCGCGCGAGCTGCTGGCTACGGTCGAGAAAAACGACGTGCGGCACGAGGCGCGCCCCATCACGCTGCCCGAAGGCCTGGCCGCCTGCCGCGTCCCCGTCTCAGGCCTCTGGGCCGACAAGCTCGACGAGCTCTACCGCCGCGTGGACGCAGAGCCCGGGACCTCCGGCTGGGTGCAGGACGTGTGGCCGCCCGCGGGCATGGCGCGCAAGCTTCTGGCCGCCGGCGCCTACTGGGGCGTCTTTGATGCCGCCGCCGTCCGCGACGGGCGTCCGGCGAACGACGCGGTTCTTCTCGGCGCGGTGGCCGTAAACCACGACGCGGACATGGGGGACGGCAGTGCTCCCGGCCACGGCTCCGGCCTCGGCGGCCCCGCCTGGGACTCGATTGGCGAGAAGGACGTGGCGGGCTGGCACCTCCTCGCCGCAGACCCGTCGGCGCGCAGGCGCCACGTGGGCGAGGCACTTCTCGCCGCGGGCGTGCAGGCGGCCCGGCTGCTGGGGGCCTCCGTGGTGCGCCTCAACACGAACGTGGCCAACGTGCCCGCCAACGCCCTCTACGCCGCGCACGGCTTCACTCGCCACCGGCCGCTCTGGCTCCCCTACCCGGGGCTGCCCCTGCCCGGATGGTCCAACCTCTGGGAGCTTGGGGTCTAGCGCTCGGGGCGCGCAGCAGGGCCACGCGACCGGCCGGCTGTTAGGAATCGCGGGATGTTAGTCCTCAGGGGCGCTAACATCCCGCGATTCTTAACCAAACGGTCCCCAATTGGCCTAAGATGCCCGAAATCCTAACACCCCACCCCATCACGCGGCGAGAAGAACCTCTCGCCCGCACCCCTACGACGCGGCCGGGAACGTCACGGTGATCGTGGTGCCCTTGCCGACCTCGCTCTCCAGTTTCACCTCGGCGCCGTGGTAGGCGGCCGCGTGCTTGACGATGGCAAGCCCCAGGCCCGTGCCGCCCATGTCGCGGCTGCGGCCCTTGTCCACGCGGTAGAAGCGCTCGAACACCTTGCCCTGCGCCTCCTCAGGGATGCCGATGCCGGTGTCGCTCACGCGCAGGCACGGGCACTCGCCCTGCGGCAGGACCCACACGTAGACGCGCCCGCCGGGCTTGTTGTAGCGGATGGCGTTGTCCACGAGGTTGCTCACCAGCTCGTCAAGCAGGCGCGGGCTGCCGGTGATCTGCATGGACACGCCACGCACGCTGAGCGTCACGCCGGCCTTTTCGGCCTTGGGCTCAAGCCGGCCCATCACGTCGCGCGCCACGGAGAGCAGGTCCACGCGGGTGGAGGCGTCAAAGAGCGCGCGGTCGCCGGCGCGCTCGGACTCGTCGAGCTTTGAGAGGGTGAGGATGTCGCTCACCAGGGAGGAGAGCCGCCGCGCGTCGTCGTAGATGCGGCCGGCGAACTCCGGGACGTCCTTCTTCTTGGCGATGCCGTCGCGGATGAGCTCGGCCGCGCCCTGGATGGAGGCGATCGGCGTCTTGAGCTCGTGGGTGACGTTGGCGGTGAACTCGCGGCGCAGATCGGCGGCGTCCTGGATGGCGCTCATGCGGTGCATGAGCTCGTCGTGCTGCTCGTTCAGGCGGCGCACGAGCGGGTCGAGCTCCTCGTAGGGGGCCACGCCGTCACCGGAGGCCGGGTCGATCTCCAGGATGGGCCGCACGAAGCGGCGCGAGAGCACGTGGCTCACGACCCAGCTCACCCCCACCACGATGATCACGAGGACCGCAAGCACGGCCACGTCCTGGGAGAGAAACGCCAGCACGCCGGCACGGTCGACCGAGAGGCGCAGCACCTCGCCAGAGGAGAGACGCACCGCCTCGTAGAGGCTCGTGTACCCCACGGTCTCGCTCGCGCGCTCGGAGGAGCCCGTGCCGTCGGCGAGCGCGTCGGCCACCTCGGGGCGGTCGGCGTGGTTGGGAAGCGAGGCGGCGTCCGCCTGGCTGTCGTAGAGGACCGTCCCGTCGGGCTCGATGAGCGTCGCGCGGGCCGAGCCCAGGTCGATGGTCTCGAGCACCCCGACGTCGTCCGAGGTAGCGTCGAGTAGCGACGCCGCGGAGCGGCACTCGTTGGAGAGCTGCTCGTGCTCGTCGGCGAGAAACGCGCTCTGGTAGATGACGGAGGCCGCCGCGGTAACCGCGACGGCCACGACGGCGCACGCAACGACGAGCGCCACGAACATCCTGTGAGAGAGCGAACCCTTTGCCCCGGGCTGGCGAACCATCTGGGCCCCTAGCCGCGGACGCGGTAGCCGACGCCGCGTACGGTCTCGATGAGGTCGGAGGCGTCGCCGAGCTTGGCGCGGATCTGCTGGACGTGCACGTCCACGGTGCGCGACCCGCCGTCGAAGTCCCAGCCCCAGACTCGCTGAAGCAGCGTCTCACGCGAGAAGACCACGCCCGGCGAGCGCATGAGGAACTCGAGCAGGTCGAACTCGCGCATCGTGAGCTGCACCGGACGGTCGCCCACGGCGACCTCGCGGCGCTCGGGCCACAGCGTCACGTCCCCGCAGACGAGCGCCTGCGGCTTCTCCTGGGTCTGCTGCTCGCGGCCGGCGCGGCGCAGCAGCGCGCGCGTGCGGCTCACCATCTCCATCATGCCGAAGGGCTTAGAGAGGTAGTCGTCGGCGCCGGAGTCGAGCGCCTTGACGGTGTCGAGCTCGGTGTCCTTTGCGGTGAGCATCATGACCGGAACGTTGGAGAGCCCGGGCGTCCGGCGCAGACGGGCCAGGATCTCCAGCCCGTCCGCGTCCGGAAGCATGATGTCGAGAAGGACGGCGTCAGGCGTGCGCTCGGCGCAGGCGCGGCGGAACTCGGCGTCGTCGGCACAGCCCCGCGCCTCGATGCCGCCCTGGCCCAGGGCGTAAACCGTCAGCTCTCTGATGTTCTTGTCGTCCTCGACGTAGTAAACCACGCCCATCGCTCCTGTCTGTACCTAAGGTCTCGCCCGTCCTACTCGTCCTGCGCAGCAGGCATCTGCTGGCTGGCCTTCTCGGCCACAACGTGCTCGCCCGTCACGCGGAAGAGCGCCCACGCCGCCACGCGCTTGGCGAGGTCGCCGATGCGCTCGAAGTACTTGGCCACCATCAACAGCTCAGGGAGGTACTGGGCGGAGGACTTGCCGTCGCGGATGAGGCCCACGAGCTTCTCCTCGACCTCACTATAGAGCGTGTTGACGCGGTTGTCCTCCTCGACGACCTTCTGGGCGGCCTCGACGTCGGAGGACGCGAAGGCGGCGCCGGACTGCTCGACCATCGAGGCGGCGCACTCGGCCATCTCGGAGAACTCGGACTCGAGCTTCTTGGCGGCCTTGGCCGGGATCTCCTCCACGAGGAAGGCGATGTCGCGGGTCATGGAGTCGATGTGGGTGAGGTCGGAGACGATGCGGAAGGCGCCGGAGACAAAGCGCAGGTCCTCACCGATGAGCGGCTGCTGGAGCAGCATCACGTCGAGGCAGTTCTCCTCGATGGCGTTGCGCAGACGGTCCTCGGTCTTGCGGCCGGCCATGACGCCCTCGGCGGCGCCCTTGTCGCCGGCGGCGGCCAGGCCCGCGGCGCGGACGTCGGAGGCAGCCTTCTCGGTGAGGCGGTTGAGGTAGCCCTCGATGTCCTCGAGCTGCTTGGTGAACTTGGTGCGGGTTGCCATTAGCTGAACCTCCCTGATAGATATTCCTGCGTGCGCTTCTCGCGGGGGTTGGCGAAGAACTCCTTCGTGGGACCGCTCTCGATGAGCTCCCCCAGATAGAAGAATACCGTCTTGTCGGCCACGCGTGCGGCCTGCTGCATGTTGTGGGTCACCACGACCACCGTGTGGTCCTCGGAGAGCTCGGTCATGAGCTGCTCGACCATGCTCGTGGAGATGGGGTCCAGGGCGGAGGTGGGCTCGTCCATGAGCAGGACCTCGGGGTCGGTGGCAAGCGCGCGGGCGATGCAGAGGCGCTGCTGCTGGCCGCCGGAGAGGCCCAGGCCGCTCTGGTCGAGCTTGTCCTTGACCTCGTCCCAGAGCGCGGCGCGCGTGAGGCAGCGCTCGCAGATCTCGTCGCCCTCGGACTTGGAGATGCGGCGCATGCGCTTGGGCCCGTAGAGGATGTTCTCGCGGATGCTCATCGGGAAGGGGTTGGGGTGCTGGAAGACCATGCCCACATAGACGCGCAGGGCGTTGGCGTCCATCTGGAAGATGTCGTTGCCCTTGAACTCGATGGTGCCCTCGGTGCGCACGCTCTCGACGAAGTCGCACATGCGGTTGAACGTGCGCAGCAGCGTCGACTTGCCGCAGCCGGACGGCCCGATGAAGGCGGTGGCGCGGTTCTTCGGGATCTCCAGGCTGATGTGCTTCAGGGCCTGGAAGTCCCCGTACCAGAGGTTGAAGTCGCGGATGGAGAGCTCGGTCTCGGCGCCCTCCAGCGTGCGCGACGTCCCCTCGATGATGTCAGTGTCCAGAGTTTCCATGTTCCTCCCCCATCAGCCGAAGCGGCCGGTCAGATAGTCGACCAGGCGCTGGTCGTGCGGGTCCGAGAAGATCTGCTGCGTGGTGCCCGTCTCGACCATGTCGCCCACGTAGAAGAAGGCGGTGCGGTCGGAGACGCGCGTGGCCTGCTCCATGTTGTGCGTGACGATGATCTCGCAGATGCCCGACTCGGCAATCGAGCGGATCGTCTCCTCGATGGCGAAGGTGGAGATCGGGTCGAGGGCGGAGCAGGGCTCGTCGTAGAGCACCACGTCCGGCTTCATCGCCAGGGTGCGGGCGATGCAGAGACGCTGCTGCTGGCCGCCGGAGAGGGCGTGGGCGCTCTGCTTGAGCTTGTCCTTAACCTCGTCCCACAGGGCCGCCTGGCGAAGCGACGTCTCCACGAGCTCGTCGGCCTCCTCCTTGGAGTGGATGCGGCCGTGCTTCTTCGGGGCGAAGAGGATGTTCTCGCGAATCGACTTGCGGAAGGGGGTGGGCTGCTGGAAGACCATGCCGATGGACTTGCGCAGCTCGAAGAGGTTCTCCTTCGGCGTGTTGATGTCGTGGCCGTGATAGAAGATTTGGCCGCCCACCGAGCACTTCGAGATCTCGCGGTTCATGAGGTTCAGGCAGCGCAGGAAGGTGGACTTGCCGCAGCCGGACGGGCCGATGAGGGCCGTGACCTGGCCGGCCTCGAAGGAGAGGCTCGTCTTGTGCAGGGCCTCGTGCGTGAGGTCGTAGGTGACCGTCACGTCCTTGGTGCTCAGCAGCGGCTGGCCCGAGGCGGACGGCGCCTGGGTGGTGGTGTCTGTCATTCGGCGGTCAGCCTCCTCGAGAGGAACTTGCCCAGCAGGCGGGCGAGCAGGTTGAACAGGAGCACGCAGACGAGAAGGACCGTGGCGGTGCCCCAGACGATTTCGACGCTGCCGTCGGTGGGCTCGGAGGTGAGTCGCCAGATGTAGACGGCCAGCGAGCACGCCGGGCGGAAGATGTTGAACGGGCAGGTCGGGCTCGCGAAGTTGAACGGGTTCGCAAAGTTCAGGCGCGCCGGGGCGGAGCCCGAAGTGAAGATCAGCGCGGCAGCCTCGCCGAAGACGCGGCCGGCGGAGAGCACGATGCCGGTGACGATGGCGGGCATGGCGGCGGGAAGCAGCACGTTGAGCGTGGTCTCCCAGCGCGTGAGGCCCATGGCCAGGGCGGCGTCACGCTGGCTGCGCGGGACGTCCTCGAGGGCCTGCTGGATGGTGCGGACCAGGATCGGGATGTTGAACATCGTGAGGGCGCAGGCGCCGGCGAGGATGGAAATCTTCCAGCCGAGCGTCACCACGAAGAAGAGCGAGCCGAACATGCCGACGACGATGGAGGGCAGCGAGGACAGGGTCTCGATCGCGGTCTTGGCCGCGGAGGTGATCCAGTTGTCCGGCGCGTACTCAACGAGGAAGATGGCCGCGCCCAGGGAGATGGGCACCGAGATGACCAGCGTGACGATCAGCAGGTAGAAGGAGTCCCAGAGCTGGTAGACGATGCCGGGGAGGACGTCGTCGTTGTAGGGGTTGGTGAGGAAGCCCGGCGTGATGGCGCGCCCGCCGCCTCGGACGATGATGTAGGCGATGATGGCCACGACGAGCAGCATCACGAGGCCCACGATGACGGTCAGGATGCCCGTGGCGATCTTGTCCTGGCTGTTGATGCGCTTGACGTGCGCGTCGAGGGAGCGCTCCTGGCTAGCCATTGGCCTTCGCCCCCTTTCTGCCGATGAGGTGGATGATGAGGATGAAGACGAGCGACATGGCCAGAAGGATCAGGCCGAGCGACCAGAGGGCGTGGTAGTAGACCGAGCCGGAGGTCGCGTTGGAGAGGCCGGCCGTGAGGGCCGCGGTGAGCGTGGAGGCCGGGTCGAGAAGACCGGAGGGCATGGAGCGCTCGACGCCGCCGATGACCATCTGGACGGCGAGCGTCTCGCCGAAGGCGCGCGTCATGCCGAGGATGACCGCGGTCATGAGCGAGGGCAGGGCGCTCTTGAGGACGACGTGCCACACCGTCTGCCAACGCGTGCAGCCGAGGGCGTAGGAGCCCTCGCGGTACTGGTTGGGGACGGCGCGCAGGGCGTCCATCGAGAGGGTGGTGATGGTCGGGAGGATCATGACCGCCAGCACGATGGCGCCGGACAGGATGCCCGCGCCGGTGCCGGCCACCTCGCCGAAGATCGTGCGCATGAGCGAGTTGATGACGTAGAGGCCGAGGACGCCGTAGACGACCGACGGGATGCCCACCAGCAGCTCGATGAAGGGCTGGAAGACGCGGCGGCCGAAGCTCGGCGCCACCTCGACGACGAAGATGGCCGAGCCGATGGCGATCGGCAGGGCGAAGACGGTGGAGAGCAGGGTGACCGCGAAGGAGCCGACGATCATCGGCAGCGCGCCGTAGCGCTCCTGCTCGGGGATCCAGTTCTGGCCGGTCAGGAAGTCGACGGGGTTGATCCCGTCCACGAAGAACGTGGTGAGGCCCTGCTGCGCGACCATCACGATGAGCGTGACGACGACGAGCGCGACGAGCGCGACGCAGAAGCCCGTGATGCCCAGACCCACGTTCTCGAGTTGTCTCTTGGGCATGAGCTTTGCCATAGAGAAGCCTTTCTCTTCATGGGACGGCGGTGTCCCGCTGAAGCGAGACACCGCCGCAAGGTAGGTGCCTATGGGGAAGGACTAGGCAGCGGTGATGTTGCCGTCGGCGTCCTTCTTGACCTGCATGTCGCCCATCGGGATGAAGCCCTGCTCGACGACGGTGTCGGCGAAGTCGTCGGACATGATGAACTCGATGAAGGCCTGCGTCACGGGAGCCGTGGAGGCGTCCTCGTCGGAGCGGGTGTACATGTGCTCGTACGCCCAGATGGTGAAGTCGCCGGACTCGACGTTCTCCTGGGTCGGCTCGACGCCCTCGACGGTCAGGGCCTTGATGCCGTCAGAGTTCATGTAGTTGAAGGCGACGTAGGAGATGGAGCCGGGGGTCTGGGCGACCTGCTCGACGACGGTGCCCGAGGAGTCAACCTCGGCGACCGGGCGGAAGCTGTCGGGGGCGGTGTCGCCCTGGAGGACGGCGTCCTCGAAGGTGGCGCGGGTGCCGGAGCCGGCCTCGCGCTGGATGACCTGGATGGCGCCGGCGGTGCCGCCGAGGTCGGACCAGTCGGTGATCTCGCCCATGAAGATGCCCTTGAGCTGCTCGAGGGAGATGTCGTCAACGTCGACGTCGGCGTTCACGATCGGGCCCATGCCCACGATGCAGACCTGGTTGTCGACGAGGTTCTCGCACTGCTCAGGCTCAAGCTTGCTCTCGGCGTAGACGTCGGAGCGGCCGATCTGGACGGAGCCCTCGGCGACCTGGGAGAGGCCCTGGCCGGAGCCGCCGGCGGAGATGGCGATGGAGACGTCCGGGTTGGCCTCGCAGAAGGCGTCGGAGGCAGCCTCGATGAGCGGCTGGAAGGAGGTGGCGCCGGAGCAGGAGATCGAGCCGGTCAGCGTGGCGGTCTCGGCGGAGTCGCCGCCCTCGCCGGTGGAGTCGGTGCCGGTGCTGCCGCAGCCGACGAGGCCGAGCCCGGCCACGGCGGCAACGCCACCGGCAAAGCCCATGAACTGGCGACGAGAGAGATCAAACTTGGACATGCTAATCCTTTCCCGTGGACTGACCGAGGCCCTCGGGGCTCCGGCCGTTTCGCTTGCATCCTAGGCCCGCTTCCAGACGCGCACCGCGGTGTTTCCGATACATTACGGGAGCATAACGATGGCTTACATTTGGTTTACAGAAGAGCTTACAAAACGGAGAGTTTTGTAAAGTCGCAGGTAATCGACTATGAGTTTCGTAAGCCAAGGTTCTTCTCGCCGACGCGTGACAAAAATGTTACGGCTCTCTGCAAATCCTCTCGGTACCTTGAAATCTCGCTCGCAGCGCCGCAAAATGGCATTCTGCCCTCGTTTGAAACATCCCCGCGCGACCCGCTCTCACACCGGGCCGCACGGGCATGCGCGCAGGAAAGGAGTTCTATGCAGCACAAGTCAGAGAGCCGCGTGGCGGGCGGCGAGCTGAGCCTCACGGAGGTGATCCACACGCTCGGGCGCTCGATACGCGAGTTCAAGGGCGCGTCGGTCGCTACGCCCATCATCGTGACGGGCGAGGTCGTGATGGAGGTCGCCATCCCGTTTGTGACCGCCCAGCTCATCAACACCATCCAGGCGGGCGCCACCCTCAACGAGATGCTCCCCTACGCGGGCGTCCTCGTCCTGATGGCGCTGGCCTCGCTGGCCTTCGGCATCGGGGCCGGCCTCACGTGCAGCCAGGCGTCGTGCGGCCTGGCGATGAACCTGCGCCACGACGTCTTCGCCGCCGTGCAGCGCTTCAGCTTCGCCAACATCGACCAGTTCTCGTCGAGCTCGCTCGTGACGCGCCTCACCACCGACATCACCAACGTCCAGCTCGCCTACATGATGATCATCCGTACGGCCATCCGCTGCCCGCTTTTGCTCGTCGCGGGCATCGTCATGACGTTCGTCATGTCCGGCCCGATGGCCTTTGTCTTCGTGATCATCGTGCCGATTCTGGGGTTCGGCCTGTTCAAGGTCGTGCGCACCGTGCACCCGATCTTCCGCTCGGTCTTCCACAAGTACGACGCCCTCAACGAGTCCGTCGAGGAGAACGTCACCGGCATGCGCGACGTCAAGAGCTACGTGCGCCAGGACTATGAGAAGCAGCGCTTCGGCGAGGCCGCCCAGGACGTCTGCCGCGACTTCACGCGCGCCGAGAAGATCCTCGCGCTCAACACGCCGATGATGAACTTCGCCGTCTACGCCGTCTTCGTGGTGGTCATCCAGTTCGGCAGCTACCTCATCATCTCCAGCCGCGGCACGGCCTTCAACGTGGGCCAGCTCTCCGCGCTGACCACCTACGGCTTCATGATCCTCATGGCCCTCATGATGGTCTCCGTGGTCTTCGCCATGATCACGATGGCCCAGGAGAGCGCTGAGCGTATCTGCGAGGTCCTGCTCACCGAGCCCACGATCGAGAACCCCGAGCACCCCGTCACCGAGATGCGCGACGGCTCGATCGACTTCGACAACGTGACGTTCAAGTACTCCGAGAAGGCCGAGCACCGCGCCCTGGCCGAGATCGACCTGCACATTAAGAGCGGCGAGACCATCGGCATCATGGGCGGCACCGGCTCCGCCAAGACCTCGCTTGTGAACCTCATCAGCCGCCTCTACGACGTCACCGAGGGCTCCGTCAAGGTCGGCGGCGTGGACGTGCGCGACTACGACCTCGAGTTCCTCCGCAACAACGTGGCCGTGGTGCTCCAGAAGAACGTGCTGTTCTCCGGCACCATCAAGGAGAACCTGCGCTGGGGCGACCCCAACGCGACCTACGACGAGCTCGTGGAGGTCTGCAAGCTCGCCCAGGCCGACGAGTTCATCCAGGGCCTGCCCAAGAAGTACGACTACTACATCGAGCAGGGCGGCACCAACGTCTCCGGCGGCCAGAAGCAGCGCCTCTGCATCGCGCGAGCCCTGCTCAAGCATCCCAAGGTGCTGATCCTGGACGACTCCACCTCCGCCGTGGACACCAAGACCGACGCCCTCATCCGCGAGGGCCTCAAGAGCTACCTGCCCGACACCACCAAGATCATCATCGCGCAGCGCACGAGCTCGGTGCAGGACGCCGACCGCATCCTCGTGCTCGACAACGGCCACATCGCCGGGCTCGGCACCCACGACGAGCTCATGGAGAGCTGCCCGTTCTACCGTGACACCTACCTCGCCCAGAACCGCGCGAACGGCGAGAAGGACGAGGAGGCCGAGACGGGCACGGCAGCCGAGAGGGACGCGAAGGAAGGTGCCGCCGCCAAGGAAGGCGCGGCCGTGAAGGGGGGTGACGCCGATGAGCGCTAGCAGCAACTCCGTCACCGACGTGATCCGCAACGTCACCGGTGCCAACCGGCCCGTCGAGCCCGAGGCTGCCCCCGAGCGCCAGAACGTCGCCGGGCGCCAGGTGCCCGAGCAGCCCCGCAAGAGCGGGCGCACCCACACGATGGGCCGCCTCATCAAGACGCTCTTCTCGTTCTACCCGCGCCTGCTGCCCCTGGTGCTCTGCTGCATCGTGGTCTCCGCAATCCTGTCGGCGCTGCCCGCGACGTTCATGCAGCGCGCCCTCGAGATCGTGACCGCCCACTGGGAGAGCGGTGACTGGGAGAGCGTTGCCGGCCAGATCGGCACCCTCGTGGCCACCCTCATCGGCATCTACTGCGTCTCTCTCGTGCTCAACTTCACCTACACCCGCGCCATGGCCGTCATCACGCAGGGCTCGCTCGAGAAGTTCCGCGAGAGGCTCTTCGACCACATGCAGGACCTGCCGATCAGCTACTTCGACCAGCACCAGCGCGGCGACATCATGAGCCACTACACCAACGACATCGACGCCCTGCGCCAGATGATCGGCCAGTCGCTGCCCAACATCACGCTCACCTGCGTGACGCTCGTCTCGGTCTTCTGCGTCATGATCTACTACAGCGTGTGGATGGCCATCATCATCGTGGCCGGTGTGCTGTTCATGGCCTACATGACCAAGGTGCTCGGCAGCCGCTCCGCGCGCAACTTCGTGGCGCAGCAGAAGGAGATCGGCATCGTCGAGGGCCACGTCGAGGAGGTCATGAACGGCGAGCGCGTGGTGAAGGTCTTCTGCCACGAGCAGGCCGCCCAGGAGGACTTCGACGTCCGCAACCGCAAGCTCTTCGAGGCCTCGCGCGCCGCGAACATGTACACCAACACGCTCGGCCCGATCCTCATGAACCTCGGCAACCTGCTCTACGTCATCGTGGCGCTGGTGGGCGGCGTGTTCATCGAGACGGGCGCGTCCAACCTCTCCCTCTCCGGCCTGGGCTTCTCCATCGCCGTGACCGTGCCGTTCCTCAACATGACCAAGCAGTTCTCCGGCCAGATCGGCCAGATCTCCCAGCAGATCAACTCCGTGGTCATGGGCCTGGCCGGCGCCGAGCGTATCTTCGAGCTCATGGACGAGCAGCCCGAGACCGACGAGGGCTACGTCACCCTGGTACGCGTGCGCAAGGACCGCGACGGCAAGCTCGAGGAGTGCGAGGAGCGCACCGGCGAGTGGGCCTGGAAGCACCCGCACCACGACGGCACCACCGAGCTCGTGCCGCTCAAGGGCGACGTGCGCCTCTTTGACGTGGACTTTGCCTACCGCAAGGGTCACACGGTCCTGCACGACGTGACCGTCTGGGCCAAGCCGGGCCAGAAGATCGCCTTCGTCGGCGCCACGGGCGCGGGCAAGACCACGATCACCAACCTCATCAACCGCTTCTACGACATCGCGGACGGCAAGATCCGCTACGACGGCATCAACATCAACAAGATCCGCAAGGACGACCTGCGCCGCTCCCTCGGCATGGTGCTCCAGGACGTGAACCTGTTCACCGGCACCGTCATGGACAACATCCGCTTCGGCCGGCTCGACGCCTCCGACGCCGAGTGCATGGCGGCCGCGCGCCTGGTGGGCGCCGACGGCTTCATCAAGCGCCTGCCCGACGGCTACCAGACCATGCTCACGGACAACGGCTCCAACCTCTCCCAGGGGCAGCGGCAGCTCCTCTCCATCGCGCGCTGCGCGGTGGCCGACCCGCCCGTCATGATCCTCGACGAGGCCACGAGCTCGATCGACACGCACACTGAGGAGATCGTCCAGCGCGGCATGGACGCCCTGATGATGGGCCGCACCACGTTCGTGATCGCCCACCGTCTGAGCACCGTGCGCAACTCCGACGCGATCATCGTGCTCGACCACGGCCGCATCATCGAGCGCGGCAGCCACGACGAGCTCATCGCCAAGCACGGCGTGTACTACCAGCTCTACACCGGAGCCTTCGAGCTCGAGTAGCCAGGCTGCTCAGGACGGAAGGTCCGTCGGGGCCCGAGCGCGGACGCGCCCGGGCCCCGTTTTTTGCGACGGCCGCGGGGTGGGCGGGGA
>NZ_JACSNQ010000025.1 GCF_016900315.1 Olsenella profusa | reverse complement strand
TCCCCGAGGCGCCCACCGGTCTCCTCGGGGGCCGCGCCCTCCTCGGCCGGGGCCTCGACGACGCCCTCCCCCGACCGCTCGATGGTGACGCCCCGCTCCCCGCCGAGGACGATGGCTGCCACCGCGACGACGGCCAGCGCAATGACGAGGGCCGCGACCCTCCCCGCCGCCCCGTAGCGTCCGGCCAGCCTCCGTGCCCTTCTCGCCCGCTCCTGTGCCATGCGACCACCCCCCTCCCAGCATCGGCCAGGAGGGCGAGGGGGACGGCGTGAAATTCAGAAGGTCGGTCACGAACCTCGCGCCAATCTTCCGGGCAACTTGCGCAATGCAGGGGACGCCCCGGTGAACGGGGCGTCCCTCAAATCAACTTAGCAACTTGTTCCGGCTGGCCCGGACGGCTTGGCCACCGTCCGCGGCGCGGGTGCTACCGCTCGCCGCCTCCCCAGGGCGCAAGCTCGCGGTGGTGCTCGCGGAGCCGTCCCCTGGGGGCGTGATAGGACGGGCACTGCGGGAAGTCCCGCCACTCAACGGCGTCCACCAGGGACTCGACCATCGCCTCGTGGTCGAAGCTCTCCCAGGCCTCGAGCACCTGCTCCATGCGGGCGTGCGTCTCGGGGCGCCGCGGCATGAAGAGCGTGCAGCAGTCGGGCGCCGTCTGGCTGGAGATCTCGGCGGTGCCGATCTGCTCGGCGCGGCGGATGATCTCCTGCTTGTCCGAGCCGATGAGCGGGCGCAGGACGGGCATCGTCACGGCCTCGTTGACGGCGGCGATGTTCTCGAGCGTCTGGGAGGCCACCTGCCCGAGGGACTCGCCGGTGACGAGCGCCTTGGCGCCCTCGAGGCGGGCGATGCGCTCGGAGACCTGCAGCATGACGCGGCGGTACATGATGATGCGCAGGCTCTGCGGCACCGCGAGGGAGATCTCGCGCTGGCGCTCGCCGAAGGGGACCACGTAGAGACGCCCCACCACGCCCGAGGGCGCGAGGGCGTCGACGATGTCCTGGCAGAGCCACTCGCTCGTGTCGGCGGTCATGGGACGCCCCGAGAAGTGCACGGGGACGCAGATGGCGCCGCGGCGGCCCACCATCCAGGTTGCCACCGGGGAGTCGAAGCCGCTCGAGAGCAGCGTGACCACCTTGCCGGCCGTCCCCACCGGCAGGCCCCCGACGCCCGGCGCGGAGGCCGCGTAGACGTAGGTGCTGCCCTGGACCACGTGCACCACGACGGTGACGTCGGGGTGGTGGACGTCCACCTTCTTGTCGGGGAAGGCCTCGCAGAGCGCCGAGCCCACGAGCTGGTTCATCTCCAGGGTGTGCCGCTCGTAGGTGGTCGAGGAGCGGCGCGCGTGCACCTTGAAGCTCGCGAAGTCGCCAGCCTCGCCGAGGGCGCGAATCGCGGCGGCGACGTACTCG
Organism: Olsenella profusa; assembly: GCF_016900315.1. Lineage (GTDB taxonomy): Bacteria > Actinomycetota > Coriobacteriia > Coriobacteriales > Atopobiaceae > Thermophilibacter > Thermophilibacter profusus_A. The sequence goes on along the minus strand of NZ_JACSNQ010000025.1, from coordinate 17,419 downwards.
GACTCGTCGAGCCCGCACCTGTAGGCAAGCGAGACGCGGGCCACGCCGGGGACGCGCCGGATGGCCGCGGCCAGCTCCTCGCTCGCGGCGCGGTCGGCCGTCTCCACGATGACGTACCCGGAGATGCGCGCGATGTTGGTCACGTCAAAGGCGGAGAGCGCGCGGTGCAGGTTGGTGACGAGCTGGTTCTCGAAGGTCGAGCGGTTCTTTCCCTTGAGGCCGATCTCGTGGTAGTGGACGAGGCAGAGTCTCTCGGTCATGGGTCCCCTACAGAGAGATCATGTTGGCGCCCCTGATGTCCTCGTCGAAGTCCTCCTTGACGAAGCTCAGGGTGTCGTCCTCGATCTCCTGCATGGCGACGGACACCGGGTCCTTGCCGGACACGACGGTCGTGATGTCGTCGAAGTCCTGGATGGCCGTCACGCGGAGGTGCTGGCCACGGACCATGTTGTTGATGTCGCAGGCGCGCTTCGACGCGATCGAGCAGAGCAGGAAGGGGTTGTGCTCGGTCTTGTCGAGCAGGGTGTCAATCTCGGGCTTGATCACAGACATCTTGTGAGGGACCTCCGTTGTTCTCGTACGTGTCAATCACTTGCCGCAGCTCGGAGCAGGCGCGCTCGAGGTCGTCGTTGACGATGCGCACGTCGTAGAGAGGTGCCTGGGCCATCTCCCTGCGCGCGTTGGCGAGACGCCTCTCGACTTCGGCCTCGGACTCGGTGCCGCGCCCGCGCAGGCGTCGCTCGAGCTCCTCCATGCTGGGCGGCTCGACGAAGACGAGCACGGCGTCGGGCACGCGCTCGCGCACCATGAGGCCGCCCTGGACGTCGATCTCCAGCATCACGGAGCTGCCCGCGTCCGTCAGGCGCCTGACCTCCTGCCGCAGCGTTCCGTAGCGGTGACCATGGACCCACGCCCACTCGAGGAAGTCGCCGGCCTCGACGTGGCGGTCGAACTCCTCGTCCGTGAGGAAGTAGTAGGCCACCCCGTCCTTCTCGCCGGGACGCGGGTCACGCGTGGTAGCAGAGACCGTCAGGCCCAGGCTCGAGACGCGCTCGCGCAGAAGCGAGACGAGCGTTCCCTTGCCGACGCCTGACGGTCCCGAGACTACGAACGTTCTGGCTCTTCTCCCCAACTTACTTGGTGAGGGCCTCGACGAGCTGCTCGCGCTGGCGAGCGCCCAGGCCCTTGACGCGACGGGTGGCGGAGATGCCAAGCTCGTCCATGACCTTGGCGGCCTTGGCCTTGCCGTAGCCGGGGAGGGACTCGATGAGGGTGGAGACCTTCATGCGGCAGGCGATGGGGTCGTCGGAGTCGAGGACGTCCTGAAGGGTGACCTTGCCGTTCTTGATCTTCTCACGCAGCTCAGCACGCTCGTGACGGGCCTGGGCGGCCTTCTCGAGGGCGGCCTTGCGCTGCTCGTCGGTAAGCTGAGGTAGAGCCATAGAATCCTCCAAACATCGTGTTCTTCTGAGCCCGCCAAGGCCCTGGCCGGCTCGCAACAACATAGTGTGCCCATTTAGCTCCCGTTTTGCAAGACCTCTCCACCAAAGGTGCAGCTCAGGGGCGGGCCGGGGGCAAGTCTTCACAGAAGCCGCCCCGGTCCGTCCGCCGAGCCCGCGAGGTCTGAGGAGGCGCCCCGACCATGACGGTCGGGGCCCTGGGCCGGAGGAGGGCCCTACGCCATGAGCTCCCGGCAGATCGCGTCGAAGGCGGCCGCCGGGTCCTCGGCGCCCGTGATCGGGCGGCCGATGACGAGCTTCGAGGCGCCTGCGGCGACCGCGGCCGCGGGGGTGGCCACGCGCTTCTGGTCCCCCACCGCAGCTCCTGCCGGACGCACGCCCGGCGTGACGATCAGGGCATCGGGGCCGAGGAGCGCGCGCATCTGGGCGGCCTCCTGCGGCGAGCAGACGATGCCGTCCGAGCCCGCCTTGCAGGCGAGCGCCGCCAGGCGCGAGACCTCGTCGGCCACGGGCGCGTCCACGCCGATCTCGGCGAGGGCGTCCTGGTCCATGCTCGTGAGCACCGAGATGGCCACGAGGCGCGTGCGGTCCCCGTCGCGCTGCCCGGCGGCCTCCTCGGCGCCCGCGCGCGCGGCCGCCACCATCGCCGAGCCGCCGAGGCCGTGGATGGAGAGGATGTCGGCGCCGGTGAGCGAGGCGGCGCGCACCGCGCCCTGCACCTGGAAGGGGATGTCGTGCACCTTGAGGTCGAGGAAGACGCGCAGGCCGCGCTCGCGCATGGCGTCCACGATGGCGGGGCCCTCGGCGTAGAAGAGCGTCATGCCCACCTTGACCCACGTCGCCTTGCCGGCGAGCAGATCGGCGAGCTCGAAGGCGCGCTCGCGGCTGCAGTCCAGGGCGACGATGACCTTGTCGCTGGCCTCTTCGTACGTTAGCATTCCACGGCTCCAATCAGCTCGTTGATGTCGGAGACCCCCTGCTCGGCCGCCCAGGTGGCAAGGCCGTCCACGATGCGACTCGCGCAGGTGGGGTCGTAGAAGTTGGCGGTGCCCACGGTCACGGAGGTGGCGCCGGCAAGGATCATCTCCGCGGCGTCCTGCCAGCTCGCGACGCCGCCCATCCCGTTGACGGGAATCTTGACGGCGCCGGCAGCCTCCCAGACCATCCGCACGGCGATGGCGTGGATGGCGGGGCCGGAGACGCCGCCGGTGGGCTTGGACAGGCGGCTCCTCCTGGTGCGCACGTCGATGGACATGCCATTGATTGTGTTGACGAGGCTGAGCGCGTCGGCGCCCTCGGCCTCGCAGGCCCGGGCGATCTCCGGCACGCGCACCGGGGCCATCTTCACGAGCAGCGGGCGGCTCACGCGCGGGCGCACCGCGCGCACGACCTCGGCCGCGCTCTCGGGCGTGCCGCCCACGAGGGCGCCGCCGCGCGCGAGGTTCGGGCAGGAAATGTTCATCTCGACGCCGCTCGCCCACGGGCAGAGCTCCTCGATCTTCTCGACGGCAGCCACGTACTCCTCCACGGAGTGGCCCGCCGCCTGCACGATGACGCGACAGCCGCGCTCCTCGAGGCCGGCGAGGTAGTCGCCGTACTGCTCGACCATGCCGGCCACGCCGGGGTTGGCAAGGCCCACGGTGTTCATCATGCCCGAGGGCACCTCGCACATGCGCGGGGCCGGGTTGCCGGGCCAGGGCTCCGCCGAGCAGCCCTTGAGCGTGATCGCGCCGAGGCGCGCCACGTCGAAGAAGCCCTCGAACTGCTGGCCGAACCCGAAGGTGCCCGAGGCGGTGTTCACGGGGTTCTTCATGCGCACGCCGCCGAGGTCGACGGCCATGCTCACGTTCTTCTCGCCCATCACCAGGCCACCTCCTCGGCGTCGAAGACCGGGCCGTCCTTGCAGCAGGACTTGTAGGTGCCGTCGGCCATGGCCACGTTGCAGGTGCCGCACGCGCCGAAGCCGCAGCACATCATCCGCTCCATGGAGACGCGGCAGGCCACGCCGGCCTCGCGGCACAGGCGCGCCACGCCGGCCATCATGACCTCGGGACCGCAGGTGAAGACCGCGTCGTAGGCGCCCTCGGCAAGAAGGTCGGCAAGGGCGTCGGTGGTGAACCCGCGCCGCCCGGCGGTGCCGTCGTCGGTGGTGACCACCACGCGGCCGGCGCCGAGCCCAGCGAGCTCCTCGGCGCCCCAGAGCCGGGCGGCCGTCTGGGCGCCCACCACGGCGTCGAAGGCAACGCCGGAGGCGGCGAGAAGCCCCGCGCAGGCCACGATCGGCGTCACGCCGACGCCGCCGGCAACCACGCAGGCGCGCCGGCAGCCCTGGGGCACCACCCAGGGGTTGCCGCAGGGGCCGACGGCCGTGGTGCGCGCACCCGGGGCCAGCTCGCTCAACCGGCGCGTGCCATCGCCCACCACGGCGTAGGTGATCTCGAAGGTGCCCGCCTCGGCGTCGGCGCGGCTGAAGGAGAGCGGGAGGCGCAGGATCTGGCTCGCGTCGCCCGGCACGGCCAGGTCGACGAACTGGCCCGGCCGCAGCTCCGCGGCGAGCGCGGGCGCCGAGAGGACGACGTGCGCGAGGGAGTCGGCGACCGCCTCGTTGGAGACGACCTCGACCTCGTGCAGCGACGTGCGTGCGTTCTGGCCCATCGCGGCCCCCTAGGCCCGGCTCGGCGTGACGACGCCGGCGGTGAGGGTGCGGCGGCCGTCCACGAAGACGTCGGTGGCGGCGCCCGTGAGCGTCTGGCCGAGCCACGCGGAGTTCTTCGAGCGGCTCTCCAGGTAGTCCTCGGTCACGGTGACGGTGGCCGCCGGGTCGATGAGCGTGAGGTCGGCAGGAGAGCCCGCCTCCACGCGAACCTCCGGCAGGCGCAGGGCGGCGCGCGGGTTCACGGCCATGACCTCGACGAGGCGCGACCAGCTCATCTTGCCGGGCAGCACCAGGTTGGTGAGCATGAGCGGCAGCGACGTCTCCAGGCCCACGATGCCGAAGAAGGCGATCTCCCACTCGCAGTCCTTCTCGTGCGGGGCGTGCGGGGCGTGGTCGGTCACCAGGCAGTCGATCGAGCCGTCGCAGATGCCCTCGACGAGCGCGGCGGCGTCGGCGGCCGTGCGCAGCGGCGGGTTCATCTTGAGGTTGGTGTCGTAGGCGTCGGTGATGTCGTCCTCGCAGAGGAAGAGGTGGTGCGGGGTGACCTCGCAGGTCACCGGCAGTCCCTCGGCCTTGGCGGCGCGCACGAGCTCAAGGCCCTTCTCGGTGGAGATGTGGGCGATGTGCAGGGCGCAGCCGGTCATGCGGCAGAGCTCGATGTCGCGGTAGATCTCGAGCTCCTCGCCGAGCGCCGGCCAGCCGAACATGCCGAGGCGGGTGCTCGCACGGCCCTCGTTGATGACGCCGTGGGTGGTGAGGCTCTCCACCTCGCAGTGGGCCGAGACCACCTTGTCGAACTGGCTCACGTACTCCATGCAGGTGCGCATCATGCCGGCGCTCTGGACGCCGTGGCCGTCGTCGGAGAAGGCCACCGCGCCCTCCATCACCATGTCGCCGATCTCGGCAAGCGTGTCGCCCTTCTCGCCCACGGTGAGCGCGCCGATCGGGCGCACGTGGCAGAGCCCGGCCGCGCGGGCGCGGTCGATCTGGTAGCGGACCTCGGCGCCGGTGTCGGTCACCGGGTCGGTGTTGGGCATCGTGGCCACGTCGGTGAAGCCGCCGTGGGTGGCCGCGCGGGCGCCCGTCTCGATGGTTTCCTTGTACTCGAAGCCGGGGTCGCGGAAATGCACGTGCATGTCCACGAGGCCAGGGACGAGGTACTTGCCTGCGGCGTCGATCACCTCGGCGCCTGCGGGCACCTCGAGGGACTCGGCCACCGCGGCGACCTTCCCGCCGTCCACGAGCACGTCACGGACGCCGTCGAGGCCCACCTGCGGGTCAACGACGTGGGCACCCCTAAGCAGAAACGCCATTGTTCTCTCCTCCCAGAAGCAGGTACATCTCGGCCATGCGCGTGAGGACTCCGGCGTTGACCTGGTTCAAGATGCGCGAACGGGCGCAGTCGGCCACGTCCGCGTTGATCTCCATGCCGCGGTTCATGGGGCCGGGGTGGCAGATGATGGCGCCCGGCTTCATCTTGCCCACGCGGGCCATGTCGAGGCCCCAGAGGCGGTTGTACTCGCGGCGGGACGGGATGGCCGCACCCTCCATGCGCTCGAGCTGGACGCGCAGCATGTAGACGACGTCCATCTCGGGGATCACGGAGTCGAAGTCAGCCGTCTGCGGCACGCCGTAGTAGCTCGGGTCGTCCACCTGGAAGGTCGGCGGGCCCACGAGCGTGACGTCGGCGCCCATGGTCTTGAGCGCCGGCACGAGGCTGCCGCAGACGCGGCTGTGGGAGAGGTCGCCGACGATGGCCACCTTGAGGCCGTCGAGGTGGCCGAAGTTCTCGCGGACGGTGTAGAGGTCGAGCATCGCCTGGGTGGGGTGCTGGTGCTTGCCGTCGCCGGCGTTGATGACCACGGCGTCGGTATGCTCGGTGATCTTCTGCGGCGTGCCGGCGAGCTTGGCGCGGCAGATAAACATGTCGACGTTCATCGCGTCGATCGTCTCGATGGTGTCGGCGAGGCTCTCGCCCTTGACCACCGAGCTCGTGGCGCCGCCCATGGAGAGGGAGTCGGCGGACAGGCGCTTCTCGGCGAGCTCGAAGGAGCTCTTGGTGCGCGTAGACGGCTCGAGGAAGAGGTTGACGATCGTGCGGCCGCGCAGCGCCGGCACCTTCTTGATGGCGCGCTTGTTGACCTCGGAGAACGAGCGCGCCGTGTCGAGAATCTGGGTGATGTCGTCGGCAGTGAGGCTCGTCGTGTCGATCAGGTGTTTGACGGACAGCATCTAGTTGGCACCTCCATTGTCCTTCTCGGTCGGGCGGGTCCAAATCTCGACCGAGTTCGTCTCGTCGATGGGGCGAAGCGAGACGCGCACGTCCTCCTCGTGGCTGGACGGCACGTTCTTGCCCACGTAGTCGGCGCGGATGGGGAGCTCGCGGTGGCCGCGGTCGATCATGACGGCCAGCTGCACCGTGCTCGGGCGGCCGAGGTCAATCAGGGCGTCGAGCGCGGCGCGGATGGTGCGGCCCGTGTAGAGCACGTCGTCCACGAGCACGATGTCGCGGCCGTCGACGCCAAAGGGGATCTCCGTGGCAAACTCCACCGGCGCGATCCGGCGCCGCACGTCGTCGCGGTAGAAGCTCACGTCGAGCGTGCCCACGGGCATCTTCACGCCCTCGATCTTCTCGATCTCGGCGGCGAGCATCGGCGCGAGCACGGCGCCGCGGCGCACGATGCCCACGAGCGCGACGTTGTCGGCCCCCTCGTTCCTCTCGATGATCTCATGGGCGATGCGGGTGAGCGCGCGACTCATGGCCTGCTCGTCCATGATCTGGGCCTTGAGCTTGGCCTGTTCCATGGGACTCCCTTCTCACAAAAAGACGCCCTGCCGGCAGGCGGCGCGAGCGTCGAGGAAAGTCTATGGGAAGCGCCCCGGAAGGGACCTGTTGACCTTGCTGGCGTCTCGCACCGGCTTAAAAATCCTCCCCACTGTACGCCAGCGGGGCGGCGAGCACAAGCGGGCGGGACGCGTGCGTCGGCGAGAAGGACCTGCGGGCGGCGGGCGGCACGGTCCGCAGGTGCGGCTGCGACGGAACCCGCCCGCGACGGGGCCCGCCCGCGACGGAATCCGACTGCGCCAGAATCGACGCCAGCGTGCGCGCCGTCGCCAGAACCCGCCCGCCCGCGCCAGAACCTCGGGGTGTGTGCGTCCGCGACGCCAGAATCGCCGCCATTGTGCGCGCAGCCGCCAGAACCCGCCCGCCCGCGCCAGAACCTCGGGGTGTGTGCGTCCGCACCGCCAGAATCGCCGCCATTGTGCGCTCGGCCGCACACAATGCCAGTGAATTAGGCGCTCCACGCGCACACACCCGGCGAATCAGGCGCACCGAGGCGGACGGCACGGCGAGAGGGACCTGCGGGCGGCGGACGGCGCGGAGAGCACAAGCGGGCGAGACGCGCGCGCCGGCGAGAAAGACCTGCGAGGCCGCGTCACACGAAAAGAGGCCGTCGGACGTCCGACGGCCTCGAAGTCTCTGGCTCCCCGGGTAGGATTCGAACCTACGACACGCTGATTAACAGTCAGCTGCGCTACCACTGCGCCACCGGGGAATGGGTTCACGCAAGAAATAAGTATACAGATGCAGGCGCCGGACGCAAGGGGGAATTTGAAAAAAGTCCCGCGCCCCTGCCTTGCTACGGCGCGTGCCCGGCCATGTGACGCCCCCAAGCTCGTGGAGCTTGCCGCCGCGCTCGGGCGAGGCGTGCCGCAGACCCGTCAGGCCCACGCCTCCCTAACGGTCGGCCGCCTCCTCGCTCGCCCTGACGGCGGCGACGCAGGCACAGACCCCGAGCACCGCGAGCACGAGGACGAGCCAGCTGAGCCGTCCGGCCACGAGGCCGAGGGCAACCACGAGCACGCAGATGACGACAAGCAGGATCCCGGCCCGCTTGAAGCCGGCCGCGCTGCGGGGCCTGTTGGCCGCGATCGAGCCGGACGCGCCCGCGTACAGGCCGAGAAGCCCGGCGACGATGTTTGCCGCGCCGAGTAGGCCGTCCGAGACGGCTCCCGCGGCCATGTCGGCAGACACGCGGACGCACAGGAGCGCCCCCACGTCCGGGGCGGCCAGCATGAGCACGCCGCCGACGAGCTGCAGCAGGCCGAGCGCCATGACGACAAGGGAGAGCATCTTGAGACTCTTCTGAACGGGCGACATGTGGCGTCCCTCCTCATGCGGCGGGGCGCCGCTCGCACGACGCCCCCTGTCGAACCACTAGTCCTCTATGTAGTCCTTCAGGCGACCCGAGCGGCTCGGGTGGCGGAGCTTCGCCAGCGTCTTGCTCTCGATCTGGCGGATGCGCTCGCGCGTGACGCCGAACTCGCGGCCCACCTCCTCGAGGGTGCGGGGATGGCCGTCCTCCAGGCCGAAGCGGAACTTGATGACCTTGCGCTCACGGTCGGCCAGGCTGTCGAGCACCTGGTCGAGCTGTTCGCGAAGCATGGAGTCAGAGGCCGCCTCGGGAGGCGCCACGGCCGTCGAGTCCTCGATGAAGTCACCGAGCTGGGAGTCCTCCTCCTCGCCGATCGGCGTCTCCAGGGAGACGGGCTCCTGGCTGATCTTCTGGATCTCGCGCACGCGGTCCGGGCTCATGCCCATCTCCGCGCCGATCTCCTCGGGCGTGGGGTCGCGCCCGAGGTCCTGAAGCAGCTGGCGCTGCACGCGGATGAGTTTGTTGATGGTCTCGACCATGTGCACCGGGATGCGGATGGTGCGCGCCTGGTCGGCGATCGCGCGCGTGATGGCCTGGCGAATCCACCACGTTGCGTAGGTGGAGAACTTGAAGCCCTTGGTGTAGTCGAACTTCTCGACGGCGCGGATGAGGCCGAGGTTGCCCTCCTGGATGAGGTCCAGGAAGAGCATGCCGCGACCCACGTAGCGCTTGGCGATGGAGACCACGAGACGCAGGTTCGCGCTGATGAGCTGCTGCTTGGCGTCAAGGCCCACCTGCTCGATGCGCATGAGGCGGCGCTGCTCGGCGCGGGTGAGGGTGGCCTCCCCCGCCTCGGCGGCCTCGAGCTTCTCGGTGGCCTCGGTCCCCGCCTCGATCTTCATGGCGAGGTTGACCTCCTCGGAGGCCGTGAGCAGGTCCACCTTGCCGATCTCCTTGAGGTACATGCGCACCGGGTCGCCCGTGAGCATCGCGGTGGAGGTGTCGGCGCGGCGGGCACGGGCGCGCGAGGAGCGCTTGGGCTTGGCCACCTTGGCCTTGGGGACCGACCGCAGGGCCTCCTTGACGGCCTTGGCCTCGGCCGCGCTCTCGGACTGCTCCTCCTCGTCGTCGGAGAACTCGTCCGAGGGCACGTCGTCATCGTCGAAGGCGTCCTCGTCCTGCGCGTCCTCCTCGAGCGGGAAGGGCGTGGCCTGCGACTCGGCGGCACTCGTCACCTCGACGCCGCGTGCACGGAGCACGTCGTAGAGGTCGGAGAGCTCGTCGGAGTCGACGTCGATCTCGCGAATCGCGACCTGAACCTCGTCCTCGGTGACACTGGCCTGCTCGCCGGCGCCGGCCGCCAGCTGGTCGACGACCTTGCTGAGCTCGTCGGAGAGCTTGACGTCTTCTTTGGTCTTCTTGGCTGCCACGTGGGTCCTTTCGACATGCAAACTTTCGGAATTATACCCAAAACTACTCGGCGGAAACCGAGGAGAGCTTTCTGGTGAGCTCGCCCACACGCCGCTGGAGCCGCGTCGCCTCCTCGAAGAGGCGCTCGGAGTCGGCGTCCGTCGGGGAGCTGGAGCGCAGGCTCGCACGGATCTGGCGGACGCGCCTCCGGCACGAGCACAGCTCGGCGGTGTCGACGATGAAGTCGAGCTTCTCGGCGTCGGTGAGCTCGGCCTCGTCCATCACGCGCCCGCCGGAGAGGATCCGCGGCGCCTCGGGCACCACCGAGCTCGCGGCGGCCACCACCTCGGCCGGGGAGGTCCCCTCCGGGGTCGAGAGCATGGCCCAGGCCATTGCCTCGTGGCGGCCGTCGGCCCAGCTCAGCCCCGCGATGCGGTCCTCGTAGGGCCGCAGGGCGTCCGGGCAGGCCGCCATCGCCGAGAGCAGCTCGCGCTCGGCGCTCACCTGCACGCGCTCGTCGGCGGAGAGCGCGGGGGACGGCATCTCCGTGCCGGCCTGCCCCCCGGATGGCGAGAAGGACCGCGGGCCCGCCGCGTCCTCGTAGGCGTCGAGCGGCACGTAGTCGTCCGGGGCGGCGCCGTCGTCGGCAGCCACGCCGACCGCGGGCGTCGTTGGGCGCGCCCCGCCGCTCTCACGGCGCGCCGGCATCCGGCCGCCGCGCGCGGGCCGCTCCTCGTCGAGCTCGCGCACCGGGGCCTCGCGGATGGCACGCTTCGTCTCGCCCACGTCCATGCCGAGGGTGTCGGCCAGGCGCGTGGCGTACTCGTCGAGCAGCACCGAGTGCTTGAGCGGCGCGAGCAGCCCCGCCATGTCCTCCAGCGCGCGCACGCGCCGCCCCGGGGCGGAGAGGTCGTGGGCCGCGAGGCGCTTCTCGAAGACGAAGTCCATGAGCGGTCGGGCTCCGTCGAGCTGCGCGCGCATCGCGTCCGCCCCGTGCGCGGCGAGAAACTCCATCGGGTCCTGGCCGTCCGGCAGCACCACGCACATGAGGGCCGCCGAGGTCTTGTCGAGGTAGCGCACCGCGCGCTCGGCTGCGCGCTGGCCGGCGGCGTCGCCGTCGAACAGGCACACCACCCGGCTCACGCGCTGGCGCTCCATGAGGCGCACGTGGTCAAGGCGAAACGCGGTGCCGAGGGCCGCCACCGCGTTGGTGAAGCCCGCCTCGTGCATCGCGATGACGTCGGTGTAGCCCTCGCAGACGATGGCCTCGCCGGTGGCCGCCATCGACTCCTTGGCCCTGTCGTAGGCAAAGAGGTGCTTGCCCTTGTTGAAGGCGGCCGTGTCGCGCGTGTTGACGTACTTGGCCACGTGCTCGGTCTTGGCGCCCAGGATCCGTCCGCCAAAGGCGATCGTGCGGCCCATCTCGTCGTGGATGGGAAACATCACGCGCTCAAAGAAGCGGTCGGAGAGCCGCCCCGAGCGCTCCACCGCCAGGTCGGCTGCCACGAGCTCGGGGCCCGTGAAGCCCTTGGCGCGCAGCTGCGCCACGAGCTGGCCGCGCCCCGGGGCGTAGCCGAGCCCCCACCTTCGGCACACCTCGGAGCCGAAGCCGCGCCCCGCGAGGTAGCGCCGGGCCGCGTCCGGGCCCTCGCCGCGGCCGCGCATGAGCATGAGGTGGTAGTAGGCCTCGGCCTCGCCGAGCGCCTCCACCAGGCGGGACTTGCGCGGCCCGCGCGCGGCCCCGCGCTCCTCGGAGAGCTCGATGCCTGCGCGGTCGGCCAGGTAGCGGATCGCGTCCGGGAAGTCGAGGTTCTCGCGGCGCTGCACGTAGGAGAAGACGTCGCCGCCGTCCCCGCAGCCGAAGCAGTGCCAGAGCCCGGTGGCCGGGTTGACCTTGAACGAGGGGGTCTTCTCGCCGTGGAAGGGGCAGCAGCCCCAGAACTCCTGGCCCCGCTGGCGCAGCTCGACGGTCTCGGCCACGAGCTGCACGAAGTCGGTGGCCTGGCGGACCCGCTCCTTGTCCTCGTCGGAGATCATGCGCACCCCCCGGAAAGCTCGACGCCCCTCTCCCCCAGGGTCTTTCGTACCCACTCGACGTTCCCAAGAACCACGCGCTCGAGCTCCTCCACCGAGCCAAAGACCTGCGGGGCGCGCAGCCAGCGGAGAAAGACCACGTCGACGTACTCGTCGTAGAGGTCCCCCGAGAATCCGAGCAGGGTCGCCTCGAGGAAGGGCTCCCCCTCCTCCCCCGGCGAGAAGGACCGCGGCTTGCCCACGTTGATCGCCGCGGGCCACGCGGTGCGCGTCTCATGGCCGGGACGGCCCGTCAGCACGTAGCCCGCGTAGACGCCCTCGGCCGGCAGGCAGAGCCTCGCGTTCACGACCACGTTGGCCGTGGGGAAGCCGAAGCCGGTGCCCTCGCCGCGTCCGTGCGCCACCGTGCCGCTCACGTGGTGGCAGCGGCCGAGCAGGTCGGCCGCGTCCTCGACGCGCCCCTCGCCGAGCAGGTCGCGGATGCGCGTGGCCGTGACGGGGGCGCCGCCCGCCTCCGCGAGCGGGACGCCCACCACGTCGAAGCCGTTCTCGCGCCCGAGCGCGGCGAGCGCGTCCACGGTTCCCGCGCCTCCCGCGCCGAGCCGGAAGTCGGAGCCCACCACGACGGCGCGTACGTCGAGCATGCCGGCGGGCAGCGCCTCGCGCACGAAGCGCTCGAAGGGCACCGCGGCAAGCTCCGGGGTGAACTCAAAGACGAGCAGGGCGTCCACCCCGGCGTCGAGCAGGCCGTAGGTGCGCTCGTCGTCGCTCATGAGCTCGCGCGGGGGGCGCGCGGGCTCGAGCACGTGCGACGGGTCGGGCGAGAAGGTCACGGCGGCAAGGCGGCAGCCGCGGCGGCGCGCCTCGGCGCGGGCTCGCGCGAGCAGCGCCCGGTGGCCCCGGTGCAGCCCGTCGAAGGCTCCGATCGCGCAGACGAAGCGCCGGTCGTCGCCGAGGAGCTCGCGGACGTGGTCGAGCGAGGAGAAGCCCTCCGCGACGCCGTCGACGACGCGCACGCCAAAGACGGGCCGCTCGTAGGGCAGCGCGATCTCGACGGTGGACGCGCCGTCGAGCACGGTATCGCCCGGGCCGCCTCGATAGGCACGCGGCACGGTCTCGGCGGCGCGCAGCAGGCGCCGTGCCGAGGGCTCGTCGAGCGGGGCCTCGGGGCAGAGGGCTCGGAGGTCCACGGGCTGCCGCACGCCCTCGATGGCCTGGGGGAAGTTGGAGACGCAGGCAAGGCTCGCCCCACGGCGCTCCCAGATGCCGGCGAGCGCGCCGCTGAAGGTCAGCGCCACGCGCTCCCCCTGCTCGGCGGCGCGCTCCACCACGCCGTCGCGCACCGTCCCCGCCTCGATTCGCCGCCCGCACGAGACGTCCACGACCTCGGACACGTCGAGCTCGCGTGCCGGCAGGCCGAGCACGGCCACCGGGTCGAGGCAGCGCCCGCGAACGAGCTCGGCGCCGCCGGCCTCGAGCTCCTCGAGGCTCACGCAGTCGGCGAGCGTCACCGGGCCGGAGAAGGTGCGGCGGAGCGCGCTCACGTGCGCGTAGCACCCCAGCTCGCGCCCAAGGTCGCGCGCGATGCTGCGCACGTAGGTCCCCTTAGAGACGTCGAGGTCCACGACCCAGGAGCGCTCCTCGGGACGGACCTCCACGAGCCGGGCGCCGAAGACGCGCACGCGGCGCGGCGCGAGCTCGAGCGCCTCCCCGGCGCGCGCGGCGTCGTAGGCGCGCCGGCCGCCCACGGAGACGGCCGAGAAGGCCGGCGGCACCTGGTCCTGCACGCCCTCGAGAAGCTCGACCTGCCAGCTGGCCCTCCCCTCGTCCAGAAGGTCGTCGGGCACCTCGGCGGTGTGCGTGACCTCGCCCTCGGCGTCGTCGGTCGTGGTCTCGGCTCCGAGCTGGAAGGTGGCGCGGTAGCCCTTTCGGTCGAGCGTGAGCTGCCCCAGGAGCTTGGTCGCCTGGCCGATGCCCACCACGAGCACGCCGGTGGCCGCCGGGTCGAGCGTGCCGGCGTGACCCACGCGCTTCTCGCCGACCGCGCGACGGACGCGCGCGACCACGTCGAAGCTCGTCATCCCTGATGGCTTGTCAACGGCGATGAGCGCCGAGAGGGCGCTTGGACGCCGACTCAACGAGCGTCCTTCTCGCCCGGCGCGTAGAGCGCGCGCAGCTTGGGCAGGACCACCGAGAGCGCCTGGTCAATGTCGCCCTCGTAGGTGAACCCGGCCGCCGCCGCGTGGCCGCCGCCGCCCATCTCGCGCGCGATGACGGAGATGTCGCGGTCCGTCTTGGCCCGCAGGTTGCCGCGGACCTGGCCGCCCGGGACCTCCTTGAGGAAGAGCGCCACCTCGGAGCCCTCGACGCAGCGCACGAGGTCGATGAGGCCGTCGCACTCCGCCACCGGGACGCCCGAGGCGGCGAGGTCCGCCGCGGTGGCGTAGCTGTAGGCGATCTTCCCATGCTCGAAGGTGGTGATGCGCCCCATGACGGTGGCGGCGAGGTGCAGGTAGGCGAGGCGGTCGCTCTGGTAGACGTTGAGGGCCACCTCGGCGGGCGACGCGCCGGCGTCCACCAGGGCGCTCGCCACCTGGAAGGCCTCCCCGTTGGCGTTTTGGTACTGGAAGCGCCCCGTGTCCGTGACGAGGGCGCAGAGCAGGTTCTGGGCCATCGTGGGCGTGAGCTCCCCCAGCACGTGCAGGGCGTACTCGGCCACGATGACGCCGGCCGCCGCCGCGTCGGTGCGGACCACGCCCGCGTCCCAGAAGGGCTCCGAGGAGGGGTGGTGGTCGATCACGGCCGCGGCGCCGGCACGCTCCAGGACGGCGCGCGCCTCGTTCAGGCGGCTCGGCTGGGAGAGGTCGACGCAGAAGAAGAGGTCCGGCGCGCCCTCGTAGTCGGCGGGCCGCACGAAGCGGTCCGCCCCCGGCAGGAAGCGGTAGGTGCGCGGGACGACCTCGGTGTCAGCGAGCAGGTTCGTCACCCGCCTGCCCGGCCAGGCTCGCTCGATGAGCTCGGCCAGGGCCAGCCCCGAGCCGATGGCGTCGCCGTCCGGGGAGGTGTGCGCGCAGATCGCGATGGTCTCGGCGCGCTCGACGAGCGCGCTGATCTGGTCGAAGCCGTCCCGCTGCTCGGCGGGCCCGATGGAGCGCCCGGCCACGACCTAATCACCCTCCCGGGCGGTGCCGTCGGGATCAGCGGCGCCCTCGTCGCCCGCCTCCCCGTCCTCGCCATCCGGCGCGACGGGGTAGCCGAACTCGTCCTTCTCCACGCCGATGGTGGGCGGCACGTCCTCGAGGGCGCGCGTGATGCGCTCGGCCTCGTCGGTGGTGGTGTCGATGCGGAAGTCGAGCTCGGGGGTCACGCGCCAGCCGAGGGCGCGGCCCAGAAGCGAGCGGATGCGCCCCCTGGCGCGGGCGAGGGCGGCCGTGACCTCCTCGTAGCGCGCGGAGTCGCAGCTCACGTACGCGCGCAGGTAGGACTTGTCCACGGAGACCTCCACGCCCGTGATGGTCACGAGCGCGAGGTCCGGGTCGGCGATCTCAAAGAGGAGGATGTTCGCGAGCTTGACGCGCGCCTGCTCGTTGGTCCTTCTCGAGTGCTGGTTCTGCTTCATGGTCTCTCCAACGGAAGGGCCGGGGCCGCGCGGGCCCCGGCCGCATGCCCTACTCGGTGCGGGCCACCTGCTCGATGCGGAAGCCCTCGATGAGGTCGCCGGGCTTCACGTCCTGGAAGTTCTCCAGGCCGATGCCGCACTCGAAGCCCGCCTTGACGCTCTTGACGTCGTCCTTGTAGCGGCGCAGCGAGGCGATCTTGCCCTCGTAGACGACGATGCCGTCGCGCACCAGGCGCACCTGGTCGTCGCGGGAGATCTCCCCCTCGGTGACCATGCAGCCGGCGGCCACGCCGACCTTGGGCACCTTGAAGGTGTCGCGGACCTCGGCGGTGCCGGTCTGGACCTCCACCTCGGTCGGCTTGAGCATGCCGATGCGGGCGGCGTCGATGTCCTCGATCGCCTTGTAGATGACGCTGTAGGTGCGGATCTCCACGCCGTCGCGCTCGGCCGCGGCACGGGCCTTGGCCTCCGGGCGCACGCCGAAGCCGATGATGATGGCGTTGGAGGCGTCCGCGAGCGTGACGTCGGTCTCGGTGATCGCGCCGACGGCGGAGTGGATCGTGTTGATGCGGACCTCGGACTGGTCCATCTTGTCGAGGGAGTCCTGGAGCGCCTCGATGGAGCCCTGGACGTCGGCCTTGATGATGAGGTTGAGCTCCTTGACCTCGGCGTCGGCCATCGTGTCGAAGAGGTTCTCCAGCGTGACGTGCTTGACGCGGTTCTGCTCCTCGATACGGGCCTTGAGGGAGCGCTCGTCGGCGAGCTTCTTGGCGTCGCGCTCGTCGGTGAAGACGCGGAACTCGTCGCCGGCCATCGGCACGCTCTGCAGGCCGAGGATCTCCACGGCGTCGGAGGGGCCGGCCTCCTTGACGTTGTTGCCCTTGGGGTCGAGCATCGCGCGGACGCGACCGTAGGACATGCCGGCCACGAGCGCGTCGCCGACGTGCAGGGTGCCGCGGGTCACGAGCACCGTGGCCACAGATCCCCGGCCGCGGTCGAGCTTGGCCTCGAGGACGTTGCCGGAGGCGAAGGTGTCCGGGTTGGCCTTGAGCTCGAGGACGTCGGCCTGGAGCAGGACGGTCTCGAGCAGCTCGTCGATGCCGATCTTCTTCTTGGCCGAGATGTTGACGAACATGTTCTGCCCGCCCCACTCCTCGGGGATGATGCCGTACTCGGTGAGCTCCTGGCGCACCTTGTCGGGGTTGGCGCCGGGCTTGTCGATCTTGTTGACGGCCACGATGATGGGCACGCCGGCCGCCTTGGCGTGGTTGATCGACTCGACGGTCTGGGGCATGACGCCGTCGTCGGCCGCCACGATCAGGATGACGATGTCGGTCACCTTGGCGCCGCGGGCGCGCATGGCCGTGAAGGTCTCGTGGCCCGGGGTGTCGATGAAGGTGATCTTGCGACCGTTGACCGCGACCTGGGAGGCGCCGATGGCCTGCGTGATGCCGCCGGCCTCGCCCTCGGCCACGCCGGTGTGGCGGATGGCGTCCAGAAGCGAGGTCTTGCCGTGGTCGACGTGGCCCATGACGGTGACCACCGGCGGGCGCGGCTTGAGCGAGGACGGGTCGTCGTAGAAGGTGAAGGAGTTCTCCTCCTCCTTGGTCATGACCTTGACGTCGCGGCCGAGGTCGTCCGCCACGAGCTCGATGAGGTCGTCGGACATGGACTCGGTGAGGGTGAGCGGGGTGCCCAGCAGGAAGAGGCGCTTGATGATGTCGTTGGCCGGCACGCCGAGAAGCTCCGCGAGCTCCTGGACCGTGGAGCCCTGCGGGACCTTCACGGTGTCGAGCTGCGAGAGGTCCTGGTCGTTGGCGATGGCCTCCTCGATGCGGTGCTCCTTGGCCGCCTCCGCTGCCTGCTTCTGGCGACGCTCCTTGCGGCGCTTGCGGCGGCCGGTGGACTCGCGGGAGGCCTCCTCGACGGCCTCGCGGGCCTCCTCGAGGACGCGGCTCCTGTTGTAGGCCTCGGCCTCGCGGGCCATGCGGCTGTAGCGGTCCTCGCCGCCGTCCTCGCCGCGACGGCCCTTCTTGCCGCGGCGGCCGCGGCCCGCGGCAAGAAGGGCCGTCGCGGCGAGGAC
>NZ_JACSNQ010000024.1 GCF_016900315.1 Olsenella profusa | reverse complement strand
CCCCCTGGGCGCCGCGCGGGGCGCCCCCCGCTCCCCCGCGCCAAACCGCTACCATTGACGTGGGGGGCGCCCCGCGCGGCGCCCAGGGGGACACGGCACGCCCGCGGCAGATTGGAGCTCCATGCTCGAAGACTACGCCAAGGCACGAAAGCTCGGCCTCAAGCAGGTCGAGCGCGACGTCTCGGACGGACGCTACCCCTATCCCCCCGCCCTGGACGACATCCTCAAGAACCAGGGCTACCAGGGCGAGGTGCCCATCGGCCTCACGGAGATCGACCTCTCGCTCATCGCCGGGACCAAGACCCGCGGGCGGCAGAACATGTTCTCCAGCTCGTTCATGCCGATCGCGGAGGCGGGCTCGGAGTTCGCCGCCAAGTGGAGCGACCTCATCGACTCCCAGCGCGCCGAGGGCCTCCGCGACCCGATCGTGGTCTACGAGTACCTGCAGCGCTTCTACGTGCAGGAGGGTAACAAGCGCGTCTCGGTCTCGCGCTACGTGGGCTCGCCGACCATCCTGGCCAACATCACGCGCGTGGTGCCGATGCCCTCGGACGAGAAGGGCCTGCGCATCTACCACGAGTTCACGCGCTTCTACCACGTCTGCCCCATCTACGGCATCATCTCGGGCGAGGAGGGCTTCTACGCGCGCCTGGCCGCTCTCGTGGGCCAGGACCTCGAGCATCCCTGGCCGGAGGACGTGGTGCGCGACCTGCGCTCCACCTTCGACGCCTTCTCCGCGGCCTTCCGCGCCCACGGCGGCGACGCGCTCGACCTGCAGGTGGGCGACGCGCTGGCCACCTACGTCTCCATCTTCGGCTTCAACCACGTGCGCGACCTCGCGCCCTCCGCCGTGGCCGAGGAGGTGGACCGCATCTGGGGCGAGTTCGTGGTCACCCAGGGCGAGGGGGCCCGCGCCTACCTGGAGGACCCGAGCCTCGGCCACACGGCCCCGCTGCCCAAGCTCAAGAGCCTCGCCAAGACCGCGGTGCCGGTGCTTGCCAAGCCGTTCCGCGTGGCCTTCATCTACGACCGCAACCCGCTCTCGTCCGGCTGGATCGCCCTGCACGAGCGCGGGCGCAAGAAGCTGGAGGAGCGCCTGGGGTCTTCGGTCGTGACCCATGCCTTCACGGACCGCAGCTCCGACGCGGCCTTCGACCAGGCCGTCGACGAGGCCGTGGCAGATGGCGTCGACCTCGTGATCACGTGCTCCGCCACGCAGATGCGCCAGGCCCTGCGCGCGGCGGCCAAGCACCCCGGCCCCGCCTACCTCAACTGCTCCGTGAGCCTCTCGCACAGCGCCGTGCGCGGCTTCTACGGCCGCATGTACGAGGCCAAGTTCCTGCTCGGCGCGCTGGCGGCGAGCCTCGCGCCCCACCACCAGGTGGGGTACGTGGCCAACTCGCCGGTCTTCTCGACGGTGGCCGAGATCAACGCCTTCGCCATCGGCGCCCAGATGGTTGACCCCTACGCCACGGTTCACCTCAAGTGGTTCTCGGCCAAGGACTACGACTGGCGGCGGGAGCTGCGCGAGGAGGGCGTGACCATCGTCTCCGGGCGCGACTACGCAAACCCGCTCGCCCCGCGCGAGTCCTGGGGGCTCTACCGCGTGGAGGAAAGCGGCGCCGAGACCCACCTGGCCGAGCCGGTCTGGAAGTGGGGCCGCTACTACGAGCTGCTCGTCCGCTCCATCAGGAACGACACCTGGCGCAAGGAGGGCGAGAAGATCCAGGGGCAGTCGCTTAACTACTGGTGGGGCATGTCGGCCGGCGTACTGGACGTGGCGCTCACCGGCGAGCTGCCGCGCGGACAGCGCAAGCTCGTGGAGGTGCTGCGGCAGTCGGTGCTCTCCGGGCGCACCCACCCGTTCACCGGCGAGCTCGTGGCGCAGGGCGGCGACCAGGTGCAGGGCCCAGACGCCGGGCGCCTCACGAGCGAGCAGATCGTGCGCATGCGCTGGCTCAACGAGAACGTGGTCGGGCGCCTGCCCGAGCAGCGCGAGCTCTCCCGCGACGGCCTCGTGGAGGTGGAGGTGGCCGGCGTCATCCCCGTGGACCCGGCGAGGCTGCTGCTCAAGGACACGAGCCGATGACGCGCCCGGCGAGAAGAACCTGGGGCCGCGGGCGCGCCACGACACGCGCGGGCCGCGCCCGCCGACACGCCGCCGCGCGCGGCACGGAAGGGCGGCGAGCATGAGGATCCTCTGCATCTCCGACGTCGAGGAGCGCTGGCTCTACGACCACTGGGACCGCGAGCGGATGGCAGGCGTCGACCTCATCATCTCCTGCGGCGACCTGCCGGCCACCTACCTCGAGCACGTGGTGACGCTCGCCAACGTCCCGCTTGCCTACGTCTGGGGCAACCACGACACCGCCTACGAGACCCACCCGCCCGAGGGCTGCGTCAGCATCGACGGCCACCTGCGGGACTTCCGCAGCCTGCGCATCATGGGCCTCGGCGGGTCGATCCGCTACAACGAGCAGGTCCACGGCTACACCGAGGCCGAGATGCGGCGGCGCTGCGCCCGGATGGCGCTGCTCGCCCAGGCGACGGGCGGCGTGGACGTCGTGGTGACGCACGCCCCGGCCCGCGGCTACGGCGACCTCGACGACCTGCCCCACCGCGGCTTCGAGGCGCTCGGCGCGCTCGTGGAGCGCGTGCGGCCGCGCTACCTCGTGCACGGCCACGTCCACACGAGCTACGGCCGCATCGAGCGCGTCTGCGAGCACCCCTGCGGCACCACGATCATTAACGCTTGCGGCTCCTTCGAGCTGGAGATCCCCGACGAGACCATCGAGCGCCGCGGCGGCCTCTTCCGCGTGGACGCGCTGTAGCGGGACGCGGGTGGGCGGGGCCTTTCGGGCCGCAGGTTCTTCTCGCCGGGCGGGGGCTTGCTGCGCGGGGGCTGGCCGCATGGGGGCTACCCGCGCCCAAATCCGGGGGGTTGTGCGTTTACGATGCGAAATTCCGGGGGTCTGTGCGTCAAGCCACGCACAACAGGGCTGATTCTGGCGCGGAAAACGCACACTCCCCCGGATTCCCGCGCAGGTAGTCCCCGCGCAGCTGACCGCTCGGCCCACCGCCCCACGCATCGCCCGGCGAGAAGAACGGGCGGCCCGCAGGCCGCCCGCACAAGAAATCGTCTCCGCAGCCGCAGCCGCCCTACCCCAGGCAGGCCGCGCCGACCTGGCGGATGTTGGTGAGGTAGACGTTCTCACGCCCGAAGTAGCCGGCCATGTAGTCCACGTAGCCGGCCGTCTCGGCCTTGGGCAGGGCGCACATGATGACGCCCGCGAAGCCGCCGCCGTGCAGGCGACAGACGCCCGCACCAATGCGCCGCAGGTAGATCTGGGTGAGGGCGAGTGCCATCGGGATGGGCTGCTCCTGGGGCATGCCGGGGACGTAGGCGTTCTGCAGCCACTCCCAGGAGGAGTTGCCCGAGGCCGTGATGGCAGCCAGCACCGCGTCCTTGTCGCCGGCGGCAAGCGCGCGCTCGACCTGCTCCACGCGGCCGCACTCCTCGAAGTAGTGCAGGGCGCGCAGGACCGCGCGGTCGCCGCATGCCTTGCGGAGCTCGCCGAGGCGCCTGAGCACCGCGTCCTCGGTGGTCTGGCAGAGGTTCTCCACGCCGAGCTCGGCCGCCACCGCGTGCATCTCGTTGGGGACGGAGGAGTACTCCTCGGAGAGGTCGGCGTGGCCCTTGCCCGTGTTGACGATCACGAGGCTGTAGCCGAGCTCGTCGAAGCCAAAGTCCACCTTCTCGTACTTCACACCGTCGGAGAAGTCCAGAAGGATCGTGCCGCCCACCGCGCAGGCCATCTGGTCCATGAGGCCCGACGCCTTGTTCCACCAGACGTTCTCCGCGTACTGGCCGATGCGCGCATAGTCGGCGCGGTCGATGGCGTCGTCGTTGTAGAGGTGGTTCAGGACCTCGCAGACGAGCATCTCGAAGGAGGCCGACGAGCTCACGCCCGCCGACGGGATGACCTCGGAGGACGCCACCGCGTTGAAGCCGCCGACCTGGTAGCCGCGCTTGAGCGCCGCCTCGCACATGCCGGCCACGAGCGCGCGGGAGCCGCCCTCGTGCGGGATCTGGTCAAGCGCCTTGGTGTCCACGACGATCGGGTCCGGGTAGCCCTCGCTCACGATGGTGATGACGCCGTCGTCGGTGGGCGCCGCCGCGCCGATGCTGTCCATCGTGATGCTTGCGGCGAGAATCTTGCCGCCGTTGTGGTCGGTGTGGTTGCCGATGATCTCCGTGCGGCCCGGCGCCGTGAAGAACTGCACCTCGCCGGCGCCGAAGAGCTCCTCGTAGCGGGCCGCCAGCGCCGAGAGCCGCTCAGCCGCGCGCGGGGCGTCCTCCCCGTAGACCCTGCTCAGAACCTCATCGCTCGGAAACGCCATTGCTGCTCCCTTCTAGCCCACGCTCGAGACGAAGCGCCCGAACGCCGCCCTTCCTTCCTCGTTGTCCGCAAAGACCGCGCAGTGCTCGAGCACCTGCGCAAAGACCTGGCCGATCTCCTCCTCGATGATGCCGTCGAGGGCCGCCGCGTCCTTCTCGCCGAGCGAGCCCACGTTCTGCGGCAGGAACTCCGGGTGCCGGCCGAGCACCTCGGCCGTCCAGGCCGCGTGGCTTGCCACCTCCGGCACCTCCGCCGGGTCCCCGCCGGAAAGGATGACCTCCTTCAGGCGCTCCATCTCGCCGAGCAGACGGGACGGCAGCACCGCGAGGCCCATGACCTCGATGAGGCCGATGTTCTCCTTCTTGATGTGGTGCAGCTCCTGGTGCGGGTGGAAGATGCCGAGCGGGTACTCCTCGGTGGTGCGGTTGTTGCGCAGCACCAGGTCGAGCTCGAAGTCCTCCCCGCGGCGCCGTGCGATCGGCGTGATGGTGTTGTGCGGGGTGCCCTCGGTCTCGGCGAGCACGCCCACGGAGGCGTCCGAGTAGCCGCGCCACGCCGTGAGGACGCGGTCGGCGAGCTCCACGAGGCGCGCGGGGTCGGGCCCGTCCAGGCGGATCACGGACATCGGCCAGTCCACGATGCCGGCGCGCACGTCGTCGAAGCCCGGGAAGGAGAGCTCCTCGCGCAGGCCGGCGCGCGCCATCGCGAACTCGTAGCGGCCGCCCTGGTAGTGCTCGTGCGTGAGGATCGAGCCGCCCACGATGGGCAGGTCGGCGTTGGAGCCGGCCGTGTAGTGCGGGAACTTGGTCACGAACTCGAGGAGCCGTTCGAAGGTCCTGCGGTCGATCCGCATGGGCACGTGGGCCTCGGAGAGCACGATGCAGTGCTCGTTGTAGTAGACGTAGGGGCTGTACTGCAGGTACCAGCGCTCGCCGGCAAGCGACAGCGGGATGAGGCGGATGGTCTCGCGCGCGGGGTGGTCGAGCCGCCCGGCGTAGCCGAGGTTCTCCGGGCAGAGCTGGCAGCGCGGGTAGGGCTCGGCCGCGCCGGACTTCTGCTTCTCCAGCGCCGCGGCGATGGCCTTGGGGTCCTTCTCCGGCTTGGAGAGGTTGATCGTGATGTCGAGGTCTCCGTAGCGGGTGTGGGTGACCCACTTGCGGTCGCGCGCCACGCGGTAGGAGCGGATGTAGTCGGAGTCCAGCGCAAGGCGGTAGAAGTAGTCCGTGGCCGCCTCCGGCGACTCCTCGTAGCGCTCCCAGAACGTGCGGACGACCTCGCTCGGGCGCGGCGTGACGCAGCCCATGAGGCGCGTGTCCAGGAGGTCGCGGCTGGCGATGCCGGGGTCGCACACGCCGCGGGCCACCGCGTCGTCCAGGAGCGTGGCGAGAATGACCTCGAGGTCGGGGTGGTCCTCGGCGGCGCGCGCCGCGGCCACGGCCTCCCGCGGGACGAAGGCGCCCGTAGGCTCGTAGTGCAGGGCGTCAAGCATGAGGTTGGCGGCGTAGGTCACGTCGTCCTCGCCGATGAGGTCGCGGTTGAGCGCGTAGGCCACGAGCTCGGCAATCCCCCGCTCCGTGGCGCCCACGGCTTCGTCGCGGCGCTCCCCCCTACTGTCCTGGCTCTCCACCATCGCACGCTCCTTTCCGGGGCCTCGGGGCCCCACGGGCTCCGTGCGGCGGGACGGCGATTCCCGCTAGCCGTCCACGCGCTCGAAGCTATACATGAAGTTTTCGTAGGGCGAGTTGGGCACCGTGAGCGGAAGGCCCATGTCCATGAGGGCGTCCGCGGAGAACTCGCACCCGTTGCTCGCCATGCGGTAGGTCGCGCCGGGCGTGAGACCGCGCGGGCGCACGTAGTGGGCCACGCCGTAGCCGTCCACCCGCGTCACCACCGCGCACACGAGCGCCTCGGATCCGTCCTCGGAGACGAACTCCCAGGCACAGACGTCGTCGACCTCCGGCACGGAGAGGCGGTAGTAGAGCCCCCTCGCGCACGAGCGGCTCGATCTTGCGGTAGGTGGCCACCTGGCTCTTGATGAGCTCGCAGGCGCAGTCGGGAAGCTCCAGGAGGTCAAGCTCGTAGCCGAAGGCGCCGCCGGCCATCGCCACGGTCCCGCGCGCGCCGAGCGGCACGGTGCGGCCCGTGACCTCGTTGGGGCAGGCGGAGACGTGCGCGCCCATCGCCGAGCACGGGTAGCCGAAGGAGGTGCCGTACTGGATCATCATGCGGTTGCGCGCGTCGGTGTTGTCCGAGGTCCAGATCTGCGGCGTGTAGGCCAGCATGCCCGCGTCGAAGCGCCCGCCGCCGGCTGAGCAGCCCTCGATGAGCAGGTCGGGGTAGCGCGAGCGCAGGCGGCCGAGCAGGTCGTAGAGGCCGAGCATGTAGTCGTAG
Source organism: Olsenella profusa (assembly GCF_016900315.1). Classification (GTDB taxonomy): domain Bacteria; phylum Actinomycetota; class Coriobacteriia; order Coriobacteriales; family Atopobiaceae; genus Thermophilibacter; species Thermophilibacter profusus_A. Next base: position 13,298 of record NZ_JACSNQ010000024.1, on the reverse strand, counting down.
AGGACCTTGCCCTGGTCGGACGCCACGCGGGAGTGCACGTCCACGATCGAGCGGTTGTAGTCCCACTTCACGTACTCGATTCCGCCCTGGTCGAGCACGGCGCTCAGCTGCTCGAAGAGGTTGTCGCGCACGTCGGCGCGCGAGAGGTCCAGCACCAGCTGGTCGCGACCGAGCACCGGGTCCTTGCCGGGCACGGTGAGCGCCCAGTCGGGGTGGGCGCGGTAGAGGTCGGAGTCCTCGTTGACCATCTCGGGCTCCACCCAGATGCCGAAGCCCAATCCGCACTCGTTCACGCGGCGCGCGAGGTCGGCCACCGTGCCGCCGAGCTTGGCCATGTTGGGCTTCCAGTCGCCGAGGCCGCGGTGGTCGTCGTTGCGCACGCCGAACCAGCCGTCGTCCATGACGAGCATGTCGAGCCCCAGGTCCGCGGCCTTTCTCGCCAGCTCGACCAGGCGGTCGCCGGTGAAGTCGAAGTAGCAGGCCTCCCAGCTGTTGATGAGCACGGGGCGCGGGGCGTCGCGCCAGGGGCCGCGGCAGACGCGGCGGCGGATCACGCGGTGCAGGTTGTGGGAGATCTTCTCCAGGCCAGCCGAGGAGTAGGTCATGAGGACCTCGGGCGCCACGATCTGCTCGCCGGGCTCCAGCGGGTAGGAGAAGAGGTCGTCCATGAGGCCCATCTGGACGCGCGTCTGCTCGAACTGGTCGCGCTCGGCCTCGGCGAGGAAACTGCCGCTGTAGACGAAGCTCATCGACCAGGCGCGCCCGGCGGTCTCGGTGGCGTCGCGGTCGCAGAGGATCACGAACGGGTTGTACTGGTTGGAGGACATGCCGCGACGGCTGCCCACCGACATCGCGCCGTTCTCGACGTGCCGGCGAGAAGGACGGCGCTCCATCGCGTGGCGCCCGTCGAAGGTGAGGAGGTCAAAGTCCCCGTTGACGAGGTCGAGGCAGGCGCTCTGGAGCTTCTCGACGGTGACGCGGCCCTTCCCGGCGTTTCTCACCACGGCGGCGCGCGTGATCACGTCGAAGCTCGGCAGCACGCCGTAGAGCAGCTCGACCTCAAGGCCGAGCCGGGCGTCGGCAAGCGTCACCGAGAGGGTCTCGGCCTCGTCGTCCTGCTCGGCGTAGGCGCTCGGCAGGCCGGGGAGCTCGTACTTGCCGGGGCGGACCTCGTGCCGGACGTAGCGCAGGTCGCAGCCAAAGGTACCGTCGTCGCCGCGGACGATGAGCACCGGGCTCCTCATGTCACCGCCGCCCTGGAAGGGGAACTCCTGCGGCGCCACGTCAAGCGAGAAGGTGCGGTCGGCGTCCCCGTAGGGCTGGCCGCACATGCCGCTGCGGTCGCAGTAGGTGACGAGGTAGCTGAGGTCTCCCGAGGTCCTCGTGCCGTAGTAGAGGTGCAGGAGGTGGCCGTGGCGGTCGACCTGCATCTGGTAGGTGGTCGCCCGGGTGCTGAGGGTGAACAGGCGGCTGGGGGCGTCATAGGACAGTGACATGAGCTCCTCGGTTTCTATTGACTTGGTCTTACGACACGACGAGACAGGCGTCCCTACCTCAGAAGACTTTACTGCATTGGGGGACGCCCGGAACCCGTCAGACGGCGGATTCCGGGCGCAGGGGGACACCTTTCCTGAAGCGCCGTGCCCTACTTCACGGCACCGTTGGTGACGCCGCCGATGATCTGCTTCTGCGCCACGATGTAGAAGATGATCATCGGGAGCATGGCGAGCAGGTAGGAGGCAAACGCCAGGTTGTAGTTGGTGGAGAAGGCCGTCTGGAAGTTCATCTGCGCCAGGGGCAGCGTGTTGACGCCCGTGCCGCCCATGATGACGAGCGGGGTCATGACGTCGTTCCACACGGCCAGGCCGGTGATGACGGCGACGGTCGCGTGCATGGGCTTCATGAGCGGGAAGATGACCTTCCAGTAGGTGGTCCAGGTGGAGGCACCGTCAACGCGGGCGGCCTCCTCGAGGGCGGTGGGGATGTTACGCAGGTAGCCGGTGTAGAGCATCATGTTCATCGGCATGTAGAACACCACGCAGAGGATCATGACGCCGACCATGTTGTCGAGGTGCATGACGGCGGTCTGCTTGACGAGCGGCATCATCAGGATCGCGAAGGGCACGTACATGCCGGCGATGATGAAGTAGTAGGACGCCTTGAAGAGCTTCTTGCTGTCCATGTTGCGCCCGATGGCGTAGGCGGCGAGGCTGTGGACCAGGATGGAGACGACCACGGCCACCACGGTGATGATGAGCGAGTTCATGAACGAGTGGAAGAAGTCCGTGACCTGGATGGCCTGGATGAAGTTGTCGAGGCTCCAGGTGCTCGGCAGGCTCAGGATGCCCGCGATGTCGTTGGTCATCTCGGAGGGGTCCTTGAAGGCGATGACCACGGCCATGTAGAGCGGGAAGAGGATCGTGAGGGTGCCGATCATGAGCAGGATGGTGATGAGCCAGTTGACCCGCTCCCTAACCTTCTTGGGGGCGCTTGTGCTTGTGCTAGTCATTAGAGCTGCTCCTCCTTACTGTTCAGGAAGCGCGTCTGGACGATGGAGACCACCGCGATGAGGATGAAGAAGAGCACCGCGTTGGCGCACTGGAAGCCAAACTGGCCACCCGAGAGGCCGTTGTTGTAGATGAGGTAGGAGATGGACTCGGTGGACTGCGCCGGGCCGCCGGAGGTCATCGAGACGATCTGGTCGAAGACCATCAGCATGTCCTTCATCACGAGCACCATGTTGGTGGTGATGGACGGCATGATGAGCGGGAACGTCAGGTAGCGGAACTTGTCCCAGCCGGTGGCGCCGTCAAGCGCGCCGGCCTCGTAGACGTCCTCGGGAACCGACGAGAGGCCCGTGATGTAGATGATCGTGGTCTGGGCGCAGCTCTGCCACACGAGCACGACCACGATGGCCACCCATGCCCAGTCCGAGCTTGCGAGGATCGACTCGGTGCCGGTGGCGGCGGGCACGATGTAGGTGAAGAAGTAGCTGAACACGTAGCCCACGACGAGGCCGCCGAGGATGCGCGGCACGAAGTACAGGCCGCGCAGGCCGCTCTTGAACTTGATCTTGCTGGACAGGCCGATGGCCAGCACGAGCGAGATCACGTTGACGAGCACCGTGGAGACCACGGCCACCTTGAACGTGAAGAGGTACGAGTTGCCCACGCGCGCGTCCTGGAACAGGTCGATGTAGTTCTGCAGGCCCACGATCTCAAAGGCGCCGTAGCCCTTGGAGTCGGTGAAGCTGTAGAAGAAGCCCGTGAGCAGCGGGAACGTGTTGAACGCCATGAACACGATCAGAACCGGAATCAGGATGAGAAGGAAGGTGCGGTTCCTGTCCGACCCGTTCTTGGCCTTAGCGAGACTTGCCATGTGCTTCCCTCCTTATCCCTGGTTCGATTCGTATTCCTGGACCTTGCGGATGACCGAGCGGTTATAGCGCTGCCAGTCCTCGTCCCACTTGGTGAGGAAGGCGTCCACGTCGCCGGAGATCAGCATCGTCTGGATCTGGGCGTCGCAGGCCATCGAGCTCTGGTAGGAGTGGTCGAGGTAGTCGAGGACGCGACCCTCGTCGAGGAACGGCTGGATGTCGTCGAAGAGCGGGTCAAGCGTGAAGTCGCCCTCGAGGCACGGGATGGCGCGCTGGTCGTCGATGTAGGTCTGGACGTTCTCGGCCTGGGACAGAAACGCGATGACCTCGTAGACGGCGTCCTTGTGCTGGCAGGTCTCGGCCACGCACCACTGCAGGTCCACGCCGGAGACCACGATGCGGTCGTCGGGGTTGTCCGCCGAGGGCATGGCGAACATGCCGATGTTCATGTCCGGGTTCACCGTCAGAATCTGCGGGACGGCAAAGCTGCCGCACGGGTACATCGCGCTCTGGCCGCGCGCGAAGGCGGTGCAGGCGTCGTTGTAGGCGTAGGCAAACGGGCTCGGCTCCGCGTAGTCGAGCAGCTGGAGCATGCGCTCGGCCGGCTCGCGATAGTAGTCGGCGAACTTCGCCTTGCCGGAGTTGACCTGGCGTGAGAGGTCGGAGGGGACCATGTTAATCGTGATGGAGTTCCACGGCGAGAGGATCGTCCAGGTGTCGAGGTAGCCCAGGTAGATCGGGTAGATGTCAGGCTCCTCGGACTTGATCTGCTCGAAGAGCTCGATCAGGCCGTCCCAGGTGTCCGGGATCTGCCAGCCGTGGCTCGGCGAACATGTCCTTGTTGTAGAGCATGCCGGCGGCGTTGGCCACGTACGGCACGCCGTAGATGCCGTCCATCGGCACGTAGGTGACGCTCTTCAGGATGTCCTTGTAGGAGTCCTTGACCTCGTTCTCGGTCGGGCAGTCGGAGACGTCGGCAAGGATGTTCGAGTCGACGAAGCTCGCGTAGTCGCCGTCGCCGCCGATGCCGATGACGTCGGGGTAGTCCTCGCGGACGAAGCGCGTCTTCATGATGGTGACGGCGTCGGCCGGGCTCGTGATGTTGAGGTAGATGTCATCGTGGGTGGAGTTGAACTCCTCCATGAGCTGCTCGAAGGTTGAGACGGCCTCCTGCTTGTAGGAGACGATCTCCACCTCCACCTTGCCGTCGGCGCGCTCGCTCGTGCAGCCGGCAAGCACGAGGCCGGCCGCCGCGGCGCCCGCGGCGCTCAGGAAGGAGCGACGTGTCAGGGTTCTTCTCATCTGCTATGCCCCTCCTTCCCTAGTGGGCGATGGCGAGCTCGGACTGCTTGTCAAAGAGGTGGATCTTGTCCACGTCAACGGAGCAGCGGATCTTGTCGCCGGTGCGCACGGAGCTGGCTGCGGAGAGGTGCGCGGAGATCTGGCCGCCCTCGACGTCGGCGTAAATCATGGCCTCGGAGCCCAGCAGCTCGTAGACCGTGACCTCGGCCGGGAAGGACTCGGAGAGGGTGCGGCCCTCGGCGTACTCGTGCTCCTCCACGACGTCCTCCGGGCGGATGCCCATGACGACGGCCTTGCCCACGTAGCCGCCCTTCTTGAGGGCGTCGGCCTTGGGGCCGGTGAGGGTGATCTTGTTGGAGCCGAAGGTGAGCTCGACGCCCGCGCCCTTCTCGGCGACGGAGACGTCGATGAAGTTCATCTGCGGCGAGCCGATAAAGCCGGCCACGAAAAGGTTGCAGGGCTCGTTGTAGAGCTTGGTGGGGGTGTCCACCTGCTGCATGACGCCGTCCTTCATGACGACGATGCGGGCGCCGAGCGTCATGGCCTCGGTCTGGTCGTGCGTGACGTAGATGATCGTGGCGCCGAGGCGGTCGTGGAGCTTGGAGATCTCCGCGCGCATCTGGACACGGAGCTTGGCGTCGAGGTTGGAGAGCGGCTCGTCCATCAGGTAGACCTTGGGGTTGCGGACGATGGCGCGGCCCATGGCGACGCGCTGGCGCTGGCCGCCGGAAAGCGCGGACGGCTTGCGGTCGAGCAGCTTCTCGAGGTCGAGGATGCGGGCTGCCTCGTGGACGGCCTTGTCGATCTGGTCAGAGGGGACCTTGCGGAGCTTGAGGGGGAAGGCCATGTTCTCGTAGACCGACATGTGCGGGTAGAGGGCGTAGGTCTGGAAGACCATCGCGATGTCGCGGTCCTTGGGCTCGACGTCGTTGACCACGCGGCCGTCGATCTTGAGGGTGCCGGAGGTGATGTCCTCCAGGCCCGCGATCATGCGGAGCGTGGTGGACTTGCCGCAGCCGGACGGGCCGACGAAGATGATGAACTCCTTGTCGGCGATCTCCAGGTTAAAGTCCTTCACCCCCTCAAAGCCGTTGGGGTACTTCTTTCCGATGTGCTCCAGTGAGAGACTCGCCATTGCGCTCCCTTTCTCCCTGCCCGTGCGGCGCGCGCTCTCCGCGCAGGTCCCACATAACGTTGGGGCTTATTCTAGGTTTGACAAAATTGCGACATATTGTTTGCTTTGCTGCATGAGTTATACCTTTATGCGTTCTCTTGCTGGTAGATTGCGTGTTTTTTACAAAATACGCGCGTGAGGGCAATCGATGAACGGATACGAAACGTGGGTAAACGGTTGTAAGGGAACTTTTATCTCTGCAGCTAGTTGTGTTTGTCTTGCCTGCCTGGGCGGATTGGCGGCAAAAAGTCCCTTTACGGCGCTATATACCTTTTTGCGCTGTATTGTTCATTTTTGGTACATATCTTTTGCGTCGTGTTTGTGCATAATGTGTCATAGGTCTTTGAAGGGGGCGAGGCCTGAGGCACCGCCCTGGATGCGCGCGGGACGTCGCGGCCCGCAAAGGGGGATGCCGTGCCTGCCCACGAGCTTGAGTTCTCAACGTTTCCGAGCGGCCACTACGTTGACCTGATGCCCTTCCAGTACGGGCGCAAGGCCTGCGAGCCCGGCCACGCCTTCGGGCCGGCGCGGCGCAGCCACTACCTCTTCCACTACGTCATCTCCGGCAGCGGGACGCTGCTGGCCACCAACGAAAACGGCGTCGAGACCAGCTACCAGCTCTCCGGCGGCGAGGGGTTTCTCATCTTCCCGGGCCAGGTGAACACCTACGTGGCAGACCTCGCCGACCCGTGGGAGTACATCTGGGTGGAGTTCGACGGCATCCGGGTGAAGGAGGACCTCGAACTCGCGGGGCTCTCCATGTCCTCTCCCATCTACCGGGCGCACTCCACCGAGCTCTGCGTCCGGATGGTCGACGAGATGCGCTACCTCGTGGCCAACCGGGACGCCTCGCCCCTCCACCTCATCGGCCACACCTACCTCTTCCTGGACTACCTCCTGCGCTCCGTGGAGCACATCCAGAGCTCGCCGTCCAGCAAGCTGCAGGACTTCTACATCCGCGAGGCGCTCGACTTTGTGACGAAGAACTTCGACCAGGACATCACCGTGGAGGACATGGCGCGCCAGGTGGGCCTCAACCGCAGCTACTTCGGGAAGGTCTTCAAGGCGGCAATGGGCAAGTCCCCGCAGCAGTATCTCATCGGCTACCGCATGACCAAGGCGGCCGAGCTGCTCAAGCTCACCACGCTGCCCATCGGCGAGGTGGCGCGCACGGTGGGCTACCCCAACCAGCTGCACTTCTCGCGTGCGTTCAAGGGCGCCTACGGCGTCTCCCCGCGCGACTGGCGGCGCGAGCACGCCCGCTAGTGAGACAGGGGTGAGACAGGGGGACGGAGGAAGTGTCTCCGCTCCGTCCCCCTGTCTCTTCGGTCACCGCACCCGCGACACGACCGCCCGCGACACCCCCGTCAGACGCTCTATCTGTCTCAGAGACAGGCTTGTCGCCCGCAACGTTCTTATCGCCTCGTTACGGCGGGGACGCGGAAGTGAGGCGACTTCCTCGGGTCGAATCTTGCCAAGAGCCTGGACCGCGATCTTCCGGGCCGCCTCGTCGCTCCTTGGCCGACCAGTGGCCCCGACGTCCATGCATCCGCCAGAATAATCAAACTCTTTATGAAATCGCACCAGCTCGTCCGTGGTGCCAAACAGCGAGAGCACAAGGTCGCAGCTTGTCTGACCGCTCTCGTCGCGCGCGCCCATGTAGGCGGGATAGCTGCTCCAGCGATAGTCGCACGTCGGGCTCATGCCTGCCCGCACGGGGTTCTGATGGATGTAGCGCACCACCGTGAGGAGGTAGCGCTCGTCCTCGACTGGCTCGCTCATGAATCGATCCTGAAAGAGGTGGCCGACACGGTCATGCCGCCTGTTGAAGAAGAGGGCGTACGCCGATCCAAGCGCACGCATTACCTCAGAGAGCTCGTCAAGGGCGATTTGCACCAGCAGGTGGACGTGATTGTCCATGAGACACCAGGCGAGAAGAACCCCTTCGCGCGCGACCAGTTCCTCGCGAAGCACCGTCAAGTAGAACCGGCGGTCGACGTCGTCCTCAAAGATGATCTGCCGACCAACTCCGCGCTGCATTACATGGTAGATGCCCGAACTTGCCTCTTTTCTCGCCGTGCGCGCCATGAGACACCTCCGCCCGTTGCCTTGGGTCAAGGTTTCCCAAACTCGGGGATGCGTAGTCATCAGAGTGAGACAGGGGGACGGAGCGGAGACACCTCCTCCGTCCCCCCGTCTCACCCCCGTCTCACGCGGGCGGGTTGCCGGTGGCGAGGATGTCCTCGAGGGCGGCCTCGTCGAGCACGGGCACGCCGAGGCTCTCGGCCTTCGTCAGCTTCGAGCCGGCGGCCGCCCCGGCCACCACGTAGCTCGTCTTCTTGGAGACCGAGCCGGTGACCTTGGCGCCAAGGGCCTGCAGGGCCGCCTTGGCCTCGTCGCGCGTGTGGCGCTCGAGCGTGCCCGTGAGCACGAAGGTGAGGCCGGCAAGCGTCTGCGGCCGCTCCGGCTCGCGGCGCTCCTCCTCCAGGACCACGCCCGCCTCGCGCAGGCGCTCCACCACCGCCACGTTCTTCTCGACGGAAAAGAACTCGCGCACGCTGGCTGCGATCTTGGGCCCCACGCCGTCCACCGCGGCGATGTCCTCCTCGGACGCCGTGGCGAGCGCCTCCATGCTCCCGAAGTGGGCCGCCAGCTGCCGGGCCACCGTGGCGCCCACGTGCCGGATGCCCAGGCCAAAGAGGACGCGCGCCAGGCCGCGGCGCTTGGACTCCACCACCTGCGCCATGATCTTGGCCGCGATCACCGGTCCCACCACGATGTCCTCGCCGTCCACCGTCTGGCGGCCGGTCCAGACCTCCGCGAGGTCCTTCTCGGTGAGTCGGTCGTAGAAGTCGGCGACGTCGGAGAGCAGGCCCTGCTCCACCATGCGGCCCACGATCTCGTCACCGAGGCCGTCGATGTCCATAGCGTTGCGGCTGCCCCAGTGGATGAGGCGCTCCACGGCCTGCGCGGGGCAGTCGATGGAGACGCAGCGGTAGGCCACCTCGCCCTCCTCGCGCACCACGGGGCTGCCGCAGGAGGGGCAGCGCTCCGGCATGTGGAACTCGGGCGCGCCGGCCGGGCGCAGCTCCAGCACGGGGCCCACCACCTCGGGGATTACGTCGCCCGCCTTGTGGACCACGATGGTGTCGCCCACGCGGACGTTCTTGCGCTCGATCTCGTCAACGTTGTGCAGGGTCGCGCGCGCAATCGTGGAGCCGGCCACCGTCACCGGGTCGAACTCGGCCACCGGCGTGAGGACGCCGGTGCGCCCCACCTGCACGCGGATCTCGCGCAGGACGGTGCGCTTCTCCTCCGGCGGGAACTTGAACGCGATGGCCCAGCGCGGCGCGCGCGCCGTGAAGCCGAGCGCCTCCTGGGAGGCGAAGGAGTCCACCTTCACCACCACGCCGTCGATGTCGTAGTCGAGCTCGTCGCGGTGCGCGAGGGCGCGCTCGCAGTAGGCGTGGACCTCGGCGGCGGAGGTACAGCGCGCGAAGTGCGGGTTCACGGAGAAGCCGCAGTCCCTGAGCCAGGCGAGGAAGTCGTGCTGGGTGTGGACGTCGATGGGCGCCTCGTCGGCCACCGCGTAGATGAAGGTCTCCAGGTCGCGGTGGGACGTCACCTTGGGGTCCTTCTGGCGGAGGCTGCCCGCCGCGGCATTGCGTGGGTTGGCGAAGGGCGCGGTCCCGGCGGCGTCGGCGTCCTCGTTCAGGCGCTGGAAGGAGTGGCGCGGCATGTAGACCTCGCCGCGGACCTCCACCGAGCGGCCGAGCCCGCCGTCGGCCAGGCGCGCGAGGCCCGCCGGCGCAAGCGCACGCGGTATATCCGAGATGGTGAGCACGTTTGCCGTGACGTTCTCGCCAGTGGTGCCGTCGCCGCGGGTGGCAGCGCGCACGAACTGGGCGTCGCGGTAGGTGAGCGCCACGCCCAGGCCGTCGATCTTGAGCTCGCAAGTGTAGGCCACGGGCCGCTCCGGCGTGGCGCCGAGGGCCTCGTCGGTTCGGGCGAGCCACTCGTCGAGCTCGTCCAGGTCCATCGCGTCATCCATCGAGTACATGCGCGCAGCGTGGGTCACCGGCTCGAACTGCTCGGAGACGTAGCCGCCCACGCGCTGGGTGTAGGAGTCCGGGCTGACGAGCTCGGGGTGCGCGGCCTCCAGGGCCAGGAGCTCCTGGAGGGTGCGGTCGAACTCGGCGTCTGACATCTCCGGGCGGTCGAGCGCGTAGTAGGCGTAGGCCGCGTGGTTGAGGACGCGGTTGAGCTCGGCGACGCGGGCGCGCGGCGTCCGGGCGGGCGCGGGGACGGCGGCGTCGCTCGGCGCGGGGGCGTCGTCACCGAAGAGCGACGGCTGGACCTGCACGTTCTTATCGTCAGACATGTGGGCTCCTTTTGAGGGCGGGCCTGAGCCGCGCCGGGCTTGTCGGCCCTCAATGGTAGCGCAAACGTCCCGCGCCTCCCGACGTTCGGCATCGGCTGGCCAAGGTAACGTCGCAGGATTTCTAATCGGCACACACAGGCTATCTACCTGCGATTCCTTGCGTTTTTGCAGGTAGGGAGCGTGTTGGGAAATCGAGAGCGTTGCGGTGCGAACCGAATGCGGACACGGCGAGAAGAACCTTGGGACAGAGAAGGGCGCCGCCTTGTAGGAGGCGGCGCCCTCAGAAGGCGTTATCTACGGCAGTCAGCGCACGGGAATGCGGTAGACGTTTGCTACCTGCCCGCCACACTCATCAAACTGGGGCGGGACCTCAATCTGACCAGAGCGACGCAGGCCCTTGACGGCCAGGTCAACCGTGACGGACACGCACCCGCAGCGCTCGGCAAGCTCGCGCTTGGTGGCAACGAGGCCGCCGGAGCTCTCCATGGCCTCAGAGATGAGGTCGAGGATCTTCTCCCGCGTAAAGCGGTGGGGCCCCGGAGTCCCGGCGCCCGCAGGGGCGCCGGGACGAAGGCTGTCCCGTGACTGAGACGCCATCACACACCTTAGGCGCGGCGACGCTTCAGGAAGGCACCGAGGCCGGCCAGGGCAGCGCCGAGGCCGGCGATGCCGGAGACGGCGACGGTGGCGTCACCGGTGTTGGGCACGGCGTCCTCGGCGGCCTGCTCGGTGGCAGGATCGGTCGGGGTCTGGGTGCCCTCGCCCGGGGTCACCTGGTCGGCGTTCTTCTCCCACTTGGCGAAGACCGTCATGTCAGAGGTGATCGGGCTGTCGAAGTTGAAGGCCTGCGTAAGGGCGGTGTCGGTATACCAGCCAACGAAGGTGTAGCCCTCGCAGCTCGGGGTCTTGACATCGTCGGCGTTGATGGACTCGCCCTCGTTGACGGTGACGACCTGGTTCTCGGTGTTGTCGAGGCAGTCGTCGAAGGTCACGTCATAGGTCGTGGCCTCGGGGTCCACGGGCTCCTCGGAGGCGAGGGCGTAGACGTTCAGGCTGTAGCCGATGGCGTTGCTGCTGGGCAGGACGGCGCCGGTGGGAAGCAGGCTCCACTCGGTCCCGGCGTACTCCGGGTGCTCGGCCACGAAGCCGTTGACGAACTCGGTGAACGCGATGGCGTCGGACTCGGTGGAGAGGGTCACGTAGTCGACCGTGACGCCTGCCATGTCGTGGAACTCGACCGTGAAGGTGTTGGTCGCTGCGCCCGCGGGCTCGAAGACGGCCATGAACACGGCGTTGCCGGTCACGACGTAGCTCTCGTCGACCATCTGGTAGATGTCGCTGTCAGCAGCCTTGGTCTGCCAGCCGACGAAGCGAAGGCCCTGGGCCTCCTTGGCGGCGATGGCGTCAGCCACGTCGACGTTGTCGAGGAAGTGGCCGAGGGTGTTGCCGGCCGCGTCGGTATAGCCATCGACACGCTGGCCGTCGATCACGAAGTCAACGACGACGTTCTGCGCCGACTGAGTATCCGCAGAAGTCTCCCCAACGGGAGCATTGCCCTCGGCGAACGCCGAGGCAACCGGCACGACGACCGGGCTCAGCGCCAGCACGACTGTCAAGCCGGCTGTGATAGCCACGTTCCTTTTCTTCTTGAAGCCCATTCCTTGCTTTCCTTTCTCTTTGACTGCGCAGCCAATCCGGGACATCGCTCGATACGACCGACGGCCCGACGTGCGCCCTGCCACATAGCAACCCGCACGTCGAGCCGTCTCTTCTGAGTACCTACTCCTTCTCTTGCTCAAAAAGCAGACTTTTCTGGAAGGGAGTGCTAACGTGGACGAACGTCACGGGAAGTGTTCTGTAACGAGCCCGCCAACTGGCGATTCTCGTTTCAGGACGAAAAAGCGGCCCCTGCGTCCCGACGTAAGGGTCGTCCTGTGCAGCCAGGAAGAAAGGTCTACTTTTTTTGCCAGCTTTCTTCCAGATAGCTCACAGTTCACACCATCTCTGAGCTGGAAATTAACATTTGTTATCTCTGTTGGACACCCTGGAACGGGACGCACATAACCGGTTTTCGCCGTGGCGTCCCATCGCTCACGCACCCGCAAACAACTGGGCGGCAATCGCCGATTCCTCTGACGGCAAGGCGGGGCGTCAGGTCCCGTCCGCCAACCTTTTTCGCGGGGGGGGCGAATGTTATATATGGATGCAAGGTGAAGGGTCGACGTGAGGACGGACACCGCGCCGGGCACAACCGAGGCCGGCGCGGCGTCCTAGGCGTCGAAGGCGTAGCGGGCCACGAGGGGCTCGCCCGGAGCGCTCGCATCGTCTCGCTCCACGCAGACGAAGGCGCACGCCACGTGCTCGAACCCCTCGGCGAGAAGGACGCCCGCGTAGAACTCCGCCTGCATCGCGTGGCGCGCACGGACCTCCTCGGACGTGAGCCCCGCGTCACCGGTCTTGTAGTCCACGACGAGCGCGCGGCGCCCGTCCTCGCTGGTGCAGAGCAGGTCGATCGCGCCCTCGAGGAAGTCCCCGTAGGGAGACGCCGGCCGCGACTGGAAGAACGGCACCTCGGCGCGCACGTGCGGCCAGGCGAGCGCCTCGGCGCGCAGGGACGAGCCCTCCCAGCGCGCGAGCGCCGCCCGCAGGCGCGCCTCCGCGCGGGCGGAGAGGTTCCAGCGACGCGCCTGGGCCGCCACGCGCTCGCCGTCGACGGGACGACCGGACTCGACCATCGCCTGCGCCAGCTCGTGGAAGGCGGAGCCGAGGTTGGTGGCACGATCGGCATCGTCGATTGCGGGGGCGCCTGCGGCCTCGGCATCGCGCTCGGCACGGGTGGGCGTGACGGGCCGGCCGCCGGCCTCGGCGGCGTCCTCGGCGAGAAGGGCGCGCACGCTCGTGTAGCTGAACACGCCCTCGCGGGCGCGCCAGGTGCCCGGCTCGGCGGGGGCATCCGGCTCCACCTCGTAGAGGTCGAAGGGCGCGGGCACGGGAACGTCGGGCGCGGGGGCCTCCGACGCAGGCACGGGGGCCTCCAGGGCCGGTGCGGCAGCGTCAGGTTCAGG
>NZ_JACSNQ010000023.1 GCF_016900315.1 Olsenella profusa | reverse complement strand
CCCCACCACGGCTCCCCCTACCACGGCTCCCCCGCCGCCGCAATTGCGCGAAGTGCGTGGTCTCACCGGGCGCGACGCCCCTCCCGGGCGCACGCGTCCCGCGCATCTGTCACAATCAGGGGCCGCGCAGTCGCGCACGCAGCAGGCACATCCAGCGAAGGGAGCCCCATGAGCAACGAGGGCAAGAAGGTCAAGGTCCACTACGTCGGCACGCTCGACGACGGCACGAAGTTCGACTCCTCCCGCGACCGCGACCAGCCGCTGGAGTTCACCTGCATGGCCGGCCAGATGATCGCCGGCTTTGACGCCGCCGTGCGCGACATGGAGGTCGGCCAGGTCGTCGACGTACGCCTCGAGCCCGCCGAGGCCTACGGCGAGCGCGACGAGCGCCTCGTCCAGACGGTGCCCGTCTCCGTCCTGCCCGGCGCCGAGAAGCTCTCGGTCGGCGACCGCGTGATGCTGGCCTCCCCCACCGGCCAGCCCTTCCCGGCCACGGTGACCGCCGTCGAGGACGGCAACATCACCTTCGACATGAACCACGAGATGGCCGGCAAGGCCCTCAACTTCAACATCGAGCTCCTGGAGGTCTCCGAGTAGAGACCTCCTCTCGGTAAAGGCGCCGGCCGCGAGCTAGAGGCCGGGCGGCCATCCTCGCCGCGAGTTCTTGCCGCGTCCTGTGCGGCAAGCTGTCTGAGCGCCGAGGATGGCCGCCCGGCCCCATTCCTAGATAGCGGCGAGCGCCTGCTCGATGTCCGCGATGAGGTCCTCGGTACCCTCGAGGCCGCACGAGAAGCGCACCATGGCGGGCGAGATGCCGGCGGCCACGAGCTCCTCGTCGGTCATCTGACGGTGCGTGGAGGACGCCGGGTGCAGGCAGCAGGTGCGCGCGTCGGCCACGTGCGTCTCAATCGCGGCCAGCTTGAGCGACGCCATGAACTTCTCGGCCGCCGAGCGCCCGCCCGCCAGCTCAAAGGAGACCACGCCGGAGCCGCCCTCGGGCAGGTATTTCTGCGCAAGGGCGTAGTACGGGTCGCTCGGCAGGTGCGGGAAGCGCACGCTCGTGACCTTGTCGGAGCCCTCGAGGAACTTTGCCACGGCGAGGCCGTTCTTGAAGTGCTGCGGCATGCGCACGTGCAGGCTCTCCAGGCCGAGGTTGAGGTAGAAGGCGTTCTGCGGGCTCTGGATGGGGCCGAGGTCGCGCATGAGCTGCGAGGTGGCCTTGGTGATGAACGCGCCGCCCTTGCCGAACTTCTCTGCGTAGACGATGCCGTGGTAGGACTCGTCCGGGGTGGTGAGGCCGGGGAACTTATCCGCGTGGGCCATCCAGTCGAAATTGCCGGAGTCCACGATGGCGCCGCCTACGCCGCAGCCGTGGCCGTCCATGTACTTGGTGGTGGAGTGCGTCACGATGTCGGCGCCCCACTCGAACGGCCGGCAGAAGATCGGCGTGGCAAAGGTGTTGTCCACCACCAGCGGCACGCCGTGGGCGTGGGCCGCGCGGGCAAAACGCTCGATGTCCAGCACGTCGAGGGCCGGGTTGGCGATGGTCTCGCCAAAGACGGCGCGCGTGTTGGGGCGGAAGGCCGCCTCGAGCTCCTCATCGGTGCACGTGGGCGAGACGAACGTGGACTCGATGCCCATCTTGGCCATCGTGTGCGCGATCAGGTTGAACGAGCCGCCGTAGATGGCCGAGCTCGCCACGATGTGGCTGCCCGCCTCGCAGATGTTGAAGAGGGCGAAGAAGTTGGCCGCCTGGCCCGAGCTCGTGAGCATGGCCGCCGAGCCGCCCTCGAGCGCGCAGATCTTGGCCGCCACGGCGTCGTTGGTGGGGTTCTGCAGGCGCGTGTAGAAGTAGCCGGACGCCTCGAGGTCGAAAAGCTGGCCCATGTGCTCGGACGTAGCGTACTTGAAGGTGGTGGACTGGACGATGGGAATCTGGCGCGGCTCGCCGTCGCCAGGGGTGTAGCCCGCCTGGACGCAACGGGTGTCGATGGACTGGTCTGCCATGGGTGTCCTTTCTTTCGGGTGTGCCCATGATAGCGATTCCGGCGCCCGTGGGAAGGACGAAAGGCACGGCGAGAAGGGCCGGCTGTTGGACCGGTCGAAGGGCCGTCCCGAAGGCCGCACCCGGCCCGCCGCGCGGCGGCGCCGACGGCAGCCCGCGCCGCCGCTACACCATCTGCTCGGGGTGGAAGACCTCGTCGAAGCGCTCCGGCGTGAGCAGCCCCAGCCCCACGCAGGCCTCGCGCAGCGAGGTCCCCTCAGCGAAGGCCTTCTTGGCCACGCGCGCGGCGTTGTCGTAGCCGATGTAGGGGTTGAGGCAGGTCACGAGCATGAGCGAGCGGTGGAGGTTCTCGTCCATCTTCTCGCGGTTGGCACGGACGCCGCTTGCGCAGCGCTCGTCAAAGGAGACGATCGCGTCGGCGAGAAGCCCCACGGACTGCAGGTAGTTGTACGCGATGACCGGCATGAACACGTTGAGCTCGAAGTTGCCCTGCGACGCCGCGAAGCCGATCGTGGCGTCGTTGCCCATGACCTGCACGGCCACCATCGTCACGGCCTCGCACTGGGTGGGGTTGACCTTGCCTGGCATGATGGAGCTGCCCGGCTCGTTGGCCGGGATGGTGATCTCCCCCAGGCCCAGGCGCGGGCCCGAGGCCAGCCAGCGGACGTCGTTGGCGATCTTCATCATGTTGGCCGCCAGGCCCTTGACCGCCCCGTGGCTGAAGACCACGGCGTCCTTGCCCGTGAGCGCACGGAACTTGTTGGGGTCGGTCACGAAGGAAAGGCCCGTGAGCTCGGCGAGCTCGGCGGCCACCGCCTCGTCGAAGCCCGCAGGCGCGTTGAGGCCCGTGCCCACCGCCGTGCCGCCGAGCGCCAAGCGGTAGAGCCCCGGCAGGGAGGCGAGCAGCTCCTCGCGCGAGGCCTCGAGCAGGCCGCGCCAGCCGGAGATCTCCTGCGGGAAGGAGATGGGCACGGCGTCCTGCAGGTGGGTGCGGCCGCTCTTGACCACGCCGGCGTTCTCCTCCTCCAGGCGGCGCAGCGTGGCCGTGAGCTGGTCGATCGCAGGGACCAGGCGCCCCGTCACGGCACGTGCCGCGGCCACGTGCAGGGCCGTGGGGAAGGTGTCGTTTGAGGACTGGCTCATGTTGACGGAGTCGTTGGGGTGCAGCGGGCGCTCAAGGGTCACGCCGCGCTCGGCCGCGAGCTGGTTGCCGCGGTTGGCGAGCACCTCGTTCATGTTCATGTTGGACTGCGTACCGGAGCCGGTCTGCCACACCACCAGGGGGAAGTCGTCGTCGTGGCGACCGTCCAGGACCTCGTCGGCGGCGGCGCAGATGAGGTCGCGCGCCTCGGGGGCAAGCCGGCCCAGGCGGCAGTTCGCCCGCGCGGCGGCCTTCTTGACCAGCGCGAACGCGCGCACGATCTCACGCGGCATCCGCTCGGTGCCAATGGGGAAGTTCTCGTGGCTGCGCTCGGTCTGCGCGCCCCAGAGGGCGTCCGCCGGAACGCGCATCTCCCCCATCGAGTCACGCTCCACGCGCCAGGCGCCGGGGGCGGCGGCTTCGGCTGCCGCGGCCGCGGCCTGCAGGTTCTTCTCGCCCACGGCTACTCCTCCTCGGCGTCCACAGCCGGTGCGGGGTCGGCTCCCTCAGCCTCGGCGTCCTCCGTCGCCTCGCGCGCGCCCTGCTCGCGGCGCTCGAGCCCGGACGTGATGGCCGAGACCACCTCCGCCTGGTCGCGCGCCACCACGCCGAGGTCGGCGCGCACGCCACGGAAGCGCGGGCTCTTGGAGCACTCCTCGGCCAGGCGCTTGTTGCCGCGGGCGTCGGAGAGCGCCCCGAGCTCACGCTGGATCTCGTCGAGGTACTCGCTCATCTGGGCGCGGTCCGGCCCGAGCACCGCGCCGAGCCGCTCGGCCACGTAGTGCATCTCCTTGGCGTCGCGCCGGGCCACGTAGACCGCGTCGCCGTCGCGCAGGTCAAGGCCGAAGAGGTCCTCGTCCACGGCATTGAACTCGTCGTCGAAGTGGCGGCGGAAGTCCTCCGCGGTAAGGCCCCTCTCGGCCACCTTGGACTTCCAGCCCAGGTTCTCGAGGTTGCGCGCGAGCTTCCTCAGAGCCTTGGCGGAGTGGCGCTTGCGCATGAGCGTGATGAGCGAGGCACACTCGAGCGCGCGCTCCTTGGCGCAGGCCGTCGGCAGCAGGCTGTTCTCGCCGAGCTCGCCGCTCTCCACGAGGCCGTCCACGGTGTCGGACAGGATGTCCAGCGAGCGCAGCCGCGCGGAGGCCACCTGCAGCTCCTTCAGGGTGTGCTCGCAGCGACGGTTCTGCTTCTTGGTCTGCCACGGCTCCAGGAACTGCAGGAGCGAGCGCACGCGGCGCAGGGACACGCGGAACTCGCGCAGCGCGTCGGCGTCGTCCGGCGCGGCGAGAAACGCCTCGGCCCGCGCGTTGAGGTCCGAGGCCGCCGAGGCCACGGCACGCTCCACGACGGCGAGCTCCTCCCACGAGGCGACCTCCGGCCCCGCGACGAACCAGCGCAGTACCCCGCGGCCGCTCGCGCCCTCCGGCAGGTCGATGGCCGCGGCCGTGCCCTTGCCGAAGGCCGGGCAGCCCCCCAGCAGGCGGGCGCAGAGGTGGTCCACGAACGGCGCGTGGCCCACGGCGATGACGGTGGTCGCGTCCGTCGCCTCGAGCTCGGCGAGAAACGCGGTGATGTCCTGGGCGTAGAGCGACTGGTGGACCTCGATGTCCTCGGTCCCCGTGACGGCGGCCACCACATCGGCGGTCTCCAGCGCGCGGACGGCCGGGCTGCTCCAGACGGCGGCGCTCACGTCATCTCCAAGCAGGGCAAACGTCCGCGGGTACGCCACGCGCAGGGCGCGGGCGCCCGACGACGTGAGCCTGCGGTCCATGTCCGCGCCCGAGGCGGAGCTCGCCTCCGGTGCGCCGTGCCGAACGAGAACCAGCGTCTTGACCATGTCTCCCCCGTTCTCCTTCTCCGACGGGACCGCCGGGACTTTTTAGCATAGCAATTCCCCGCTCGCGGGGGAGCCCTCCCGGCCAGCGGCAGCAGGTGCGAGGGCGACGGGCGGGCGGGGTGCAGCCCCCTCTCCCTAGGGTACGTACACCCCTCCCCAGGGTACGTACACCCCTCTCCAGGGTACGTACGCCCCTCTCCAGGGTACGTACGCAATTTCAAAATCAATACGGTGGAAGCCTTAGCATTTCCGCAGGTCAAGCCCTTGGCGAGAAGAACCTTGGGCTTGCGGCAGTGTACGTACCCTAAGGACCACTGTACGTACCCTCACGGGCTCCGCGCAGCAGTGTACGTACCCTCCAGCGGAGTGCGCTCGTCGCGCCGCGCCAGAGCGTGGCCGTGGCGGTGATGTGCCTGCTCTCCGGCGGCCACCTCCTGATCGAGGACGTCCCCGGCGTCGGCGCGCACGTTCACCTTCCACCCCGGCCCCCTTCTCCGACGTCGCCATAGCGGACGAGGTCAACCGCGCGGGGCCCCGGACCCCGTCTGCCTCTCCCGCTACGGGGCAAAGGGCTCCGCGGTCCCGGACGACTGTCCCGAGCTCACGGTTCTTCTCGCCGAGGTACGCCGGGCCCTGCGCCAGAGGGGCCAAAGGGGGAAGGGACGCCCTTGAGCCACTCCGGGGCCAGGCCGGTCGCGGACCGGGCCGGTCGCGGACCGTGTCGGGTGGGACCGGGCGAGCGGGCCAATCCCGAGCCGCCCCGGTTTGTTTCTAAACGGTAAACCCCACAGGTAGTCTCTTGGAGCGGAAGAAGGGCCGGACGACAACTGCGGTTTTGTCGTCCGACCCTCCTGGAAGAGAAACTACCTGTGGGGTTTACGCCCGCAAGGCTCGGCGCTGTGGGGTTTTAGCCCCGCGCAGCTCAGCTACATGAGCTCGCAGACCTGGGTGGCAAAGGCCACGGGGTCCTCGGGCATGATGCCCTCGACGAGCAGCGCCTGGTTGTAGAGCAGCCCGGCGTAGAGCTTGACCTTGTCGGCGTCGCCCGCCTCTTGGGCCGCGCGCAGCTTCTCGAAGACCGGGTGCTTGGCGTTGACCTCGAGCACGCGCATGGCCTTGGGGGCCTTGTCCGCCTCGGGGCCGGAGGAGAGGACCTTCTCCATCTCAAGGCTGAGCGGGCCCTCGGAGGTGATCACGGCCGGCGCGCCGTCGGCGGCCAGGCGCGTGGACACCGCGACCTTCTCGACCTTCTCGCCGAGCGCGTCCTTCATGGCGCTGAACAGGGCGTCGTTGGCCTTCGTGGCCTCCTCGGCCTCCTTCTTCTCCTCGTCGGTCGCAAGGTCGAGGTCGCCGGAGGACACGTTCTTGAGCTCGACGGTGCGGTCGGCAACCTCGGGCTCGGCGCCGTCGGCCTGGGCCTTCTCGGCGGCCTCGCGCTCGGCGTCCGTCTCGTAGACCTTGGGCAGGCCCTTGGCCGTGAAGTCGCGCATGGCCTGGAAGCAGAAGTCGTCCACGTCCTGCGTGCAGAGCAGCACGTCAAAGCCCTTCTCGAGCACGCTCTGGACCACCGGCATCTTGGACAGGCGGTCGCGGTCGTCACCGGCGGCGTAGTAGACGGCCTTCTGGCCGGCCGGCATGGCCGCAACGTACTCCTGCAGCGTCACCATCTTCTGCTCGCGCGCGCTCCAGAACAGCAGCAGCCCCGCGAGCTCGTCCTTCTTCATGCCGTAGCTCTGGTAGATGCCGTACTTGAGGCCGCGGCCGAAGTTCTCGAAGAACTTCTCGTAGGCCTCGCGGTCGTTGTCGCACATGGACTCGAGCTCGCTCGTGATCTTCTTCTCGATGCGGCGCTCCATGGCCTGGAGCTGGCGGGTCTGCTGCAGCGTCTCACGGGAGATGTTGAGGCTCACGTCGGCGGAGTCCACCACGCCGCGGACGAAGTTGTAGTAGTCCGGCAGCAGGTCGGCGCACTTCTCCATGATGAGGACGTTGGAGCTGTAGAGCTCGAGACCCTTCTCGTAGTCGCGGCTGTAGAGGTCAAACGGCGCCTGGCCCGGGATGAACAGCAGCGCGTCGTACTCGAGCGTGCCCTCGGCGTGCAGGCTGAAGGTGCGCGCAGGGTCGGCCCAGTCGTGGAACGTGGACTTGTAGAACTCGTTGTACTCGTCCTGCGTGACCTCCGAGCCGCGCTTCTTCCAGATGGGGGTCATCGAGTTGATGGTCTCCAGCTCGGTGTAGTCCTCCCACTCCGGCTTGTAGTCGTCGCCGGCGTCGGCGGGCCTCTCCTTCTCGCGGCTCTTGGTCACGAGCATCTTGACGGGGTAGCGCACGTAGTTGCTGTACTTCTTGATGAGCTCGCGGAGCTTCCACTCAGAGAGGAACTCGGAGTAGGAGACGCCGTCGTCGCCCTCGGTGTCGTCCTTGAGAGTGAGGACGATGTCGGTGCCGCAGGTGGCGCGGTAGGCCGGGTCGTCCGCGGCGACGGCTTCGATGGTGTAGCCCTCCACGCCGTCGGAGGTCCAGCGGCTGCACTCGTCGGAGCCCCAGGCGCGCGTGACCACGCTGACCTCCTTGGCCACCATGAACGCGGAGTAGAAGCCCACGCCAAAGCGGCCGATAATGTCCACGGCGTCGCCCTGCGCGTCGGCGTTGGCGGCCTTGAACTCCTCCGAGCCGGAGTGCGCGATGGTGCCGAGGTTCTCCTCGAGCTCCTCGGCCGTCATGCCGATGCCGTTGTCCGAGACGGTGATGGTACGCGCGTCCTTGTCAAAGGCCACGTTGATGGCCAGGTTGTCCTGGTCCACGTGGGCGGAGCTGTCCGTGAGGCTCTTGAGGTAGAGCTTGTCGATGGCGTCCGACGCGTTGGAGATCAGCTCGCGCAGGAAGATCTCGCGGTTGGTGTAGATGGAGTTGATCATGAGGTCGAGCAGCTTCTTGCTCTCTGTCTTGAACTTGCGCATGCGGCGCTCCCCTTTCGTGCGGTCTGTCAAACGTTGGGTAGTGTACCCGTTTTTAGATAATCTCAGTCTGAAGCGCTTAGATATGATGAGGCGAGAAGGACCTGGGGAGTGCGGCCGGGTCCGGGCGGTGGGGGGGCAGACGAGCCTGTCTCACGCCGATTTATCTACCTCAGCAGAGGGCAACAACGGCAACGGAGCACCTCGCGGCGCCCGCCCCTACTCGTCGAGAAGAACCTCGCCTAGGAAGTCTGCGTCGTAGCCGATGGCGTCAGAGAGGCAGAGCGAGCCGTCGGAGGCCACGACGAGGTAGTTGTCCTCAGCGGCATGGGAGTCGTCCGTCGCCGGGAAGACCTCCACGTGCGAGAAGACCACGCGCGCCGTGGCCACAACGGAGCGCAGGAAGCTGACGTCGGCGCCACCGTCACGCGAGACCACGTTGGCCGCCAGGACACCGCCGGGCACGAGCGCGCGACGGGCCGCGCGCAGAGCCCCCACGGTGGCGAGCGCCCAGACGGGCTCGGCTCCCACGAAGGCGTCGAGTGCGATGACGTCGTAGGAGGCCTCGGGCGCGCGCTCGAGGAAGGCGCGCCCGTCGTCGCTGAAGACGCGCAGGTCCCCGCCGCCCGCGCGGGCAAGGGCCACGGCGTCGTCGAGGAAGAACCAGCGGCGGGCCGCCCGGATGACGGCCGGGTCGATCTCCGCCACGTCGGTGCGCACGCCCGGGTGCTCGGCCGCCACGAGCTTGGGGAAGGCAAAGCCGCCCCCGCCCACGGCGAGCACGCGGCGCGCGCCCGGCCTGAGCTCGAGCGCCCGAGCGAAGGCGCGGTAGTAGGCGAAGACCGGCTCCATGCGCCGGGCCTCGTCGAGGTAGGTGGCCGACTGGTAGACACCGCCGGTGCGCAGGACGCGGACGCGCGCGCCGACGGCGTCGCGGGTGGTGTAGACGAGCGCCGGGCCCGAGGCCGTGCGCACGAGGTGCGGGTCCAGGGACCACGCGCGCCGCGCGGCGAGGGCGAGCGCCGCCGCACCCGCAAGCGCGAGCGCCGCAAGCCGATGGTTCTTCTCGCCTGGTCTGCCGGACATGCGCACCTCCCGTCCCGACCCATGATAGCCACCTGCTACCATGAGCCGGACGAGGGAGGGGACATGTCGCTCAGATTCATCGTCTCGCCGGCAAAGAAGATGCGCGTGGTGGACGCGCCGCCGTGGCCCGTGCGCACCCCGGCGCTCCTGGGGCGCGCGCAGCGGCTGGTCGCCGCCGTGCAGGGGCTCTCGCGCGCGGAGGCGCAGGCGCTCTGGCGCTGCAGCGACCGGCTCGCCGAGCTCAACTACGAGCGCTTCTCCCACATGGACCTCGCGGGCGCGACCACGGCCGCGGTGGTGGCGTACGAGGGCATCCAGTACCGGCACCTGGCGCCTGAGGTCATGAGCGAGGCCCAGCTCGCGTGGCTCGACGAGCACCTGCGCATCCTCTCGGGGCTCTACGGCGTGCTCCGGCCGCTTGACGCCGTAGTGCCCTACCGCCTTGAGATGCAAGCCCGCCTTGCCGCCGACGGGGCGCGCGACCTCTACGGGTTCTGGGGCGACGCGCTCTACGAGTCCCTCGCGGCCGAGGGGTGCGACCTCATCGTGAACGTGGCCTCGGTGGAGTACGCCCGTGCGGTCACGCCCCACGTCCGGCCCGAGGGGCCGCAGGTGCTGACCTGCCTCTTCGGGGAGCTGCGGGACGGTCGGCTGCGCCAGGCGGCCACCGAGGCGAAGGCGGCGCGCGGGACTTTCGTGCGCTGGTGCGCCGAGCACGCGGTGACCTCCGCAGGCGAGCTCGCCGCCTTCCGCGAGCGCGGCTACGCCCTTGACGAGGCCCGCTCGGACGCGGGGACTCTCGTCTTCGTGCGCTCGTAACGCGGGTTCTTGCAAATCTCGAATAAGTGTGACAAACGGGGCTACGAATTTGCAAAAAGGGCCTAAGTGCGACGCATATCGTGTGCCCCCGCCTCTATGGGATCTCTGCCGAGCTGCGCTTATCTGCGGAAAGGAGGCTTGGATACCGATGACCCGCGCAGAAAGGCGTCGCACTTATGCCCTTTTTGCAAATCAAGACAGCCATTTGTCACACTTACGCCCCTTTTGCAAATTTCACCGCTCTGAGCCGGCGGGTATGATGGTTCTGGCGAGGGGAGGGCCATGGCGGACATCGACGCGCTCATAGAGCAGATCATCGCGGCGAGCCGCCAGAAGGACGGGCGCGCCTTTGCCTCCGAGCGCGTCTACGGCGACGAGCCCATCCTCATGCGCGGCTCGCAGATGGCCACCTACCTGCCCGAGCCCATCCGCCAGATGCGTGCCCTCGGCCGCTCGGCGCAGGCGCGCAGCTGGACCGACGCGCGGCTCTTCGTGGAGCAGGCCCGCCTCATGGAGGCCTACGAGGACGACTGCCCCTATGCGGGGACCTTCCAGAGCTACTTCCCCACCTACGACGCCATGAACGACCGCCAGCTGCGCGGCTACTTCACCTGGCGCGCGCACGTCCGTGCGGGCTCCGTTGAGCGGACGTCCACCTCGTTCGCCTACGTCTACCTCTACGAGCTCATCAACGGCATCGGCACGGAGGTCGGCGAGAAGGGCTTTCGTGCCATCGAGGCGTTTTGGCAGACCTACCGCGCCTTCGAGCCGACGATGGACCGCTACGCGCGGGCCTGGCTCGTCGACTACGTGGTCTACCACGACCTCGACCCCGCGCTCGCCGCACCCTACGCGGACGAGGCCCACGACCGTGCCGTCGAGGTGCTCGCCCGGGCGGAGCGCCACGCGCTCGAGGAGGCGTCATCGCGTCCGCGCGGCCACAGGCGCGCGCCGCGGGCCTACGGGGCCGACCCCGCCGCCGACGAGGCCCTGCTCGCCGCGCTCGACGAGCTCTCCACCTACCGCATCCGCGAGGCGCGTCTCTACCGCGACGCCCCGGACGACGTGCGCCACGTGACCTGCGCCGTCTTTGACCGGCTGGCCCGCTATTACCACACCAGCCGCTCCCAGGGCCTCGTCGCGAGCCTCTTCGGCACGCGCCACCCGATGCCGCACCTGATGTTCGCCTCGGCGGTGTTCTACCCCGGCGGGCGCCACCCCGACTGCGTCTACCAGCTCGGCGAGACGCGCCGCTACGCGTGCCGAAACGGCATCTGGACCTGCGACGCCCTGCACGACGGGGGCGGTCGCAGCGCCAAGCTCGGCCAGGTCCTGCGCGCCGTGGACCGCCAGCTGCGTGCCGCGCTCGACTACCCGCACCCGCTCAAGGAGCGCGGCGACCCCAAGTACCTCACGCAGATGATCGACCGCGAGGTCCGCGACTACCTCGACTGGAAGCGCGCGCACGCCCCGCGTCGGGTGGAGATCGACCTCTCCAAGCTCGCTGGGATCCGCAGCGCCGCCGCCGTAACGCGCGAGGCCCTGCTCGTGGACGAGGAACGCGAGGAGGTCCCGGTGGCTGAGCAGGTGCCGACACAGGCGGCAAGCCCCTCCCCGGCACCCGCACACAACCCGGAGAGAGACAGCGCGGCAGGCGAGAAGAACGCGCCGCACGGACTCACCTCGGAGGAGCTCGCGCTGCTCAGGGCCCTGCTTGCCGGACAGACGGTGCCGGCCGGCGGCTCCGACCTGCTCGTGGACTCGATCAACGAGAAGCTCTTTGACCTGCTCGGCGACACGGCGGTGGAGTTTGGCCCCGACGGGGCGCCCGAGCTCGTAGAGGACTACGCCGACGACGTGCGCGAGACGCTTGGGGACTGACGGCTGCGACGGTCTCTCGCAACGGCTCCGTAATGAGAACACCTGTTTGCTTTCTCTGCAATCGTGTGCTATCATCCAAGGCCTGTCAGAAGGCGAGAGGAGCGTGCATGGGAGAGAGCCCCCGGGTGCCCAGGCGCATCGCAGCGGTCATCATCAACTCGCTCAAGGGCGGCGTGGTGCCGCGCATCGGCCTGCCCTACATCACCGTGGGGCGCGAGCGCGAGATTCAGGCCCTCCTGCATGACCTCGAGCTCGTGGCCGACGGCGGGGCGAGCTTCCGCTTCCTGGTAGGCCGCTACGGCGCCGGCAAGAGCTTCCTGCTGCAGACCATCCGCACGCACGCCATGGGCAAGGACTTCGTGGTGGCGGACGCGGACCTCTCCCCCGAGCGGCGCCTTCAGGGAGGGCAGGGCCAGGGGCTCGCCACGTACCGCGAGCTCGTGCGCAACCTCTCCACCAAGACGCGCCCCGAGGGCGGCGCCCTGCAGCTCGTGCTGGACCGCTGGGTCGCGCGCCTGCAGGAGGAGCCCGACCCCGCTGCCGCGCTTGCAGATCAGTTTGCACCCATCAGAGAGCTCGTCTGCGGCTTTGACTTCACGCACGTGCTCGAGCTCTACTGGCAGGCCAGCCTCGAGGGGGATGACGAGCGCCGTGCGAGCGTGGTCAAGTGGCTGCGCGGCGAGTTCCGCACCAAGACCGAGGCCCGCGGCGAGCTGGGCGTCAACGCCTGCATCACGGACGAGACCTGGTACGAGTATCTCAAGCTCTTCGCGCAGTTCCTCGTGGGCGCGGGCTACCAGGGGCTCGTCGTGCTCATCGACGAGCTCGTGAACCTCTACAAGATTCCCAACGCCATCTCGCGCCAGTACAACTACGAGAAGATCCTCACCATGTACAACGACACGCTCCAGGGCAAGGCGCACCACCTGGGCATCATCATGGGAGGCACGCCGCAGTCCATCGAGGACCGGAGGCGCGGCGTCTTCTCCTACGAGGCACTGCGCAGCCGTCTCACCCAGGGGCGCTTTGCAAGCGCCGGGCTCTCGGACATGCTGGCCCCGGTCATCCACCTGGAGCCGCTCACCTACGAGGAGCTGCTCGTGCTCATAGAGAAGCTTGCGGACATCCACGCGGGCTACTTCGGCTACGAGCGCACGCTCACCGAGGCACAGCTCGTGAGCTTCCTGCAGATCGAGTTCGGTCGCGTGGGGGCAGACACCCACCTCACCCCGCGCGAGGTCATCCGAGACTTTATCGAGCTGCTCGACATCGTGTGCCAGAACCCGGGGACGGACGTGGACGCGCTGCTACACTCGGACGCGTTCTCCGGGGCCGTCGCCGCCCCGGCGGAGACGGCCGCCGCGTCCACGAGTGACGTGGACCCCGCGTTCGCCGAGTTCACGATCTAGGGGCGAGCACAGGATGGGCGTCTTCGACAGATACGCACCGTTCGTGCAGGACTTCATCTACGCGCATCAGTGGGAGAACCTGCGCGGAATCCAGGTCGCGGCGGGCGAGGCCATCTTTGACACGGACGACAACGTCCTGCTGTGCGCCTCAACCGCCTCCGGCAAGACCGAGGCAGCCTTCTTCCCCATCCTGACCGAGTTCTGGGAGGATCCTCCACACTCGGTGGGCGCGCTCTACATCGGCCCCACCAAGGCGCTCATCAACGACCAGTTCTACCGCCTCGAGAACCTCTGCGAGGAGGCGGGCATCAACGTGTGGCACTGGCACGGAGACGTCTCCTCCTCCCACAAGGCAAAACTCATGAAGAACCCGTCGGGCATCCTGCAGATAACGCCCGAGTCGCTGGAGGCCATGCTGATGCGCCGCCACGCGGCCGTGGCCAAGCTCTTCTGCGACCTGCGCTACGTGGTGATCGACGAGGTCCATGCGCTGCTCCGGCAGGACCGCGGCGGCCAGTGCCTCTGCCTCATCGAGCGCCTTGCCCGCGCGGCAGGGGTGAGCCCGCGGCGCATCGGCCTCTCTGCCACGATCGGTGACCCCGAGGCCGTCGGCGCCTTCCTAGCCACAGGCACCGGACGCAGTACCGTCATCCCACGCGTGAAGGAGCCACCACGAACCTGGCGTGTCTCCATGGAGCACTTCTTCATGACGGGCCCGCAGGCCGATGAGGGAGCCCCGCTGTCCGCAGGCAACACGGTCCAGGCCGACGTTCTTGCGGTCGAGGTCCCGAACGGTCTGCCCGGGGCCGGGCCTGTATCTCCGCGCGCAGTTTCGCATGAGCCGGACAGACCTGTGGCCCGTCCGTGCGAACAGGACTGTTTGAGCGCGGAGGTTGTCCCCGGTCCACCCGAGGCACCCACGGACCTCGCCCCCGCCAACGCAGACCCCGGCATCGGCTACATCTTCGAGCACACGCGCGGCCACAAGTGCCTGATCTTCTCAAACTCCCGCGAGGAGGCCGAGGAGGTCTGCTCCACGCTGCGCAGCTACTGTGACGCCACCGGAGAGCCCGACCGCTTCCTCATCCATCACGGCAACCTCTCCGCCGCCATCAGGGAGAGCGCCGAGGAGCAGATGCGTGATGACTCCTCTGACCTCTCTATCGTGGCAACCTCCACGCTGGAGCTGGGCGTGGACGTGGGACGCCTTGAGCGGGCGTTCCAGATAGACGCGCCCTTCACGGTCTCGAGCTTCCTGCAGCGCATGGGCCGCACCGGCCGCCGCGAGGCACCGCCCGAGATGTGGTTCGTCATGCGCGAGGAGCAGCCCGAGGCGCGCACGCTCCTGCCCGAGACCATCCCCTGGAAGCTGCTGCAGGGCATCGCCCTCGTGCAGCTCTACCGCGAGGAGCACTGGGTGGAGCCGCCCAACCTCGACCGGCTCCCCTACAGTCTGCTCTGCCACCAGACACTTGCCATACTCGCCTCAGAGGGCGAGCTCACACCGGCACAGCTGGCCAGTCGTGTGCTCACCCTCACCTACTTCCATCGCGTGAGCACCGATGACTTCCGCGAGCTCCTACGTCACCTCCTGCGCAACGACTTCATCGAGCAGACCGAGGCGGGCGGCCTCATCGTGGGCCTCGCCGGCGAGCGTGTCACGAGCTCGTACAAGTTCTTCGCCGTCTTTCAGGAGAACGTGGAGTACACGGTTCGCTCGGACTCCACGGAGATCGGCACGCTCTGCGCCCCGCCGCCCCCCGGCGAGAAGGTCGCCATAGCCGGACGCGTCTGGGTGGTCGATGAAGTTGACCACGAGCGCCACCTGCTCTACGTGACGCCGGTCAAGGGCAAGGTTCCCGCCTACTTCGGCGAGGTTGCCGGAGACGTGAACACCCATGTGCTCGAGCGCATGAGGCGAGCCCTTGCCGAGCACGCCGCCTACCCCTACCTCATGCCCCACGCCCGCGCGCGCCTGCGCGAGGCCCGCCACGTGGCGGAGGCCTCCCACCTCACCGAGGGGCCGCTCGTCTGCCTCGGCGAGAACGACAAGGAGCAGACCATGTGGTGCCTGCTGCCCTGGCTCGGGACGTACGCGTTTCTCGCCCTCGAACGGCTCCTGCGCATCAAGTGCGCCGAGGAGCTCGGCCTCAAGGCGTTCAGCTCTTCTCGCCCGTACTTCATCACCTTTGTGATGAAGGCTGACGAGCAGGCCTTCCTTCACGTAGTGAAGGACGCCGCGGAGCGTCTGGAAGATCCCAACGATCTCCTCTATCCCTCCGAGGTGCCCTACTTCGAGAAGTACGACGAGCTTGTGCCCGAGAGCCTGGTGCGCAAGGGATTTGCCGAGGGCGTGCTCGACGTGGCGGGCATGAGGGAGCGTGTTGCGCAGTGGTAGGCGGGCGTCGCGCACCCAACAGCCCACTCCCTCCCTGCTCCCGATGACGGGAAAGCGCCCAGGTCCTTCTCGCCGGAGCCACGTGCCCTTGTCGCCGCTCTTGCAAGGTTTCTACGCTCAGGGGGCTTGCCAAGACGGATGCCAGAAAAAACAAGGGGGCCCGGATCGCCCTGCTTGCAATCCGGGCCCGTATGCGCAGGTTGGTCAGCTGGGGCCGTCTTGTCTTGCCTTCCCAGCCGCCTAGTGCATGCTCCACGCAAAGTGGTCGGTGTGCAGGAGCTCCTCGGCGCGCTCGGAGAGCGGCTCGCCTAGGTAGTCGTGGTAGACGGCCTGGATGGAGGGGTTCTCGTAGGAGTTGCGCAGCTTCGCCGTGCGGTCCAGGCCCCAGAGCACGTCGCCGCGCGCGCCCGCAAGCTCCTGGCCGTCGTGGATGGGCTGGCCACCGCCGCCCGCACAGCCACCGGGACAGGCCATGACCTCGACGAAGTCGTAGCTCACCTCGCCCGCCGCAAGCGCGTCGAGCAGGTGGCCGGCGTTGGCAAGGCCGCTCACCACGGCCACGCGCACCGACGTGCCCGCCAGGTCGAACGTGGCCTCCTTCCAGCCGTCAAGCCCGCGGACATCCGAGAAGGCGTCCGGCTGCGGCGCCTCACCCGTCACCATGTGATAGGCGGTGCGCAGCGCAGCCTCCATGACGCCGCCGGTGGCCCCGAAGATCACGCCCGCACCCGTCGCCG
Source organism: Olsenella profusa (assembly GCF_016900315.1). Taxonomy (GTDB): domain Bacteria; phylum Actinomycetota; class Coriobacteriia; order Coriobacteriales; family Atopobiaceae; genus Thermophilibacter; species Thermophilibacter profusus_A. The sequence goes on along the minus strand of NZ_JACSNQ010000023.1, from coordinate 9,351 downwards.
TACCCAGAGGCTGGTCGAAGTCCTCCTCGGGCAGGGCGGTGGCGTCGATGTGCTCGGCGCGGATCATGCGGCAGACCTCGCGGGTGGTGATGGACACGTCCACGTCCGGGTCCCCGCAGGCGTCGTTCATCGTGGGGATGGCCACCTCGGCCTTCTTGGCCGTGCAGGGCATGACCTCCACGCAGAAGATCTTGTGCGGGTCGATTCCCATGAGCTCGGCATAGTAGCTCTTGGCAATGGCGCCGAACATCTGGCCCGGGGACTTCGAGGTGGAGAGCTGGCCGGTGAACTCGGGACGCACCGCCTTGACGTAGCGCACCCAGCCCGGGCAGCAGGAGGTGAACATCGGGAACGCCTTGCCCTCGGGGTGGGCCATGCGCTCGAGCAGCTCGCTGCCCTCCTCCATGATGGTGAGGTCGGCCGAGAAGTCCGTGTCAAAGACGTAGTCCACGCCCATCTGGCGCAGCGCCGCCACCAGGCGGCCCACCGTGGCCTCCTCACGCGTCAGACCGAGCTGCTCGCCCCAGGCCGCACGCACGGCCGGCGCGATCTGCACCACCACGACCTTCTTGGGGTCGGCCAGGGCGTCGAAGACCTTGGCCGTGTCGTCGCGCTCGCGCAGGGCGCCCGTCGGGCAGTGCGTGATGCACTGGCCGCAGAGCGTACAGTCGGATTCCTGGATCGTGCCGCCGCCGCGCACGTTGACCGAGGTGTGCGTGGCCCGGTTGGCGAGGTCCCACACGCCCAGGCCCTGGATCTTCTCGCACACCTGGATACAGCGCAGGCAGTTGACGCACTTGTCGTTGTTGCGAATGAGCGGGAAGGACTTGTCCCACGGGTCGTGCATGAGGCGCCGCTCGTAGGGGAGGTCGGCGATGCCGAGGTCGTTGGCGAGCGTCTGGAGCGTGCAGTTGCCCGAACGCACGCAGCTCGTGCACTCGGAGTCGTGGGTGGCCAGGAGCAGCTCCATGTTCATGCGGCGCGCCACGCGGACCTTGGGGCTGTTGGTGCGCACGACCATGCCCTCGAGCACGGTGTTGTTGCACGCGGCCACCAGCTGGTCGATGCCCTCGACCTCCACCACGCACAGGCGGCAGGCGCCAATCTCGTTGAGGTCGCGCAGGTAGCACAGGGTGGGAATCTTGATGCCCACGCTCGCCGCGGCGTCGAGGATGGACGTGCCGTCGGGCACGCAGACGGCACGGCCGTCGATGGTGAGGTTTACCACTGCTCGATCCTCCCCCCGCGGAACGCGCCAAAGCCGAAGTGGTCGCAGCGCAGGCAGCGCGAAGCCTCCTGGTGCGCCTCCTCGTCCGTAAGGCCGTTCTCGACGATGTCGAAGTCATGGATACGCTCGGCCGCCTCGCGCTCGCGCATCTCGCAGCGGGCGCAGCTGATCTTGCCCTTGAACTGCACGGGCGGCAGCTCCACGTCAAGCTCGATCTTGTGGTTGAAGCCGAGGTAGTTGTCGATGTTGCCGGCCGCGACCTTGCCCGCGTGAATGGCGCGGATGACGGTTGCCGGGCCGCTCTGGCAGTCGCCGCCGGAGAAGAGCCCGTCGATGCCGGGCACGGCGCCGTCCGGGTCCGTGACGATGCGCCCCCACTTGCACGGTACGCCCTGCTCCTCGAAGGTGCCCGAGCCGATGTCCTGGCCGATGGCCACGATCACGCGGTCAGCCCTGACCACCACGTCGCCGCCCTCGGCCGGGCGCGGCGCGGGACGGCCGCGCTTGAGCCCGCCGATGATCTGCGGCGTGACCTTGAGGCCCACCACGTGGTTGTTCTCGTCGACGACGACCTCCTTGGGCGCGTGCAGGTCCATGACCTCGCAGCCCTCGGCCTGGGCGCCGGCGATCTCCTCGTCCTGGGCGGTCATGTCGGCCACGCGGCGACGGTACGCGATGACGACCTTCTCGGCCCCCAGGCGCACGGAGGTGCGCGCCACGTCCATGGCCACGTTGCCGCCGCCGACCACGGCCACGTGCAGGCCGCTGAAGTCGGGCGGGTTGTCGTCGCCCATGTCACGCAGGAGCTCCACGGCGGAGATGACGCCCTCCGCGTCCTCGCCGGGAAGCCCGAGCTTCTTGTCCGCGTGCGCGCCGATGGCCAGGTAGACGGCGTCGTAGTCAGCACGCAGGCGGTTCATCTCCGCACCGTCGACGGGATGGTCGAGCACCGCGTCGATCCCGCAGTCGAGGATCCACTGGATCTCCGAGTCAAGCTGCTCGCGCGGGAGGCGGTAGTTGGGGATGCCGTAGCGCAGCATGCCGCCGAGGTGCTGGCGCTGCTCGAAGATCGTCACCTTGTGCCCCATGAGGGTGAGGTAGTACGCACAGGAAAGGCCGGCCGGGCCACCCCCGACCACGGCAACGCGCTTGCCCGTGGCGGGCTTGATGTTGGGCCGGTAGTCGCCCGCGTGCTCCACGGCGTAGCGCTTGAGGCCGCGGATGTTCATCGGGTCGTCCACCATGCCGCGACGGCAGTGCATCTCGCAGGGGTGCTCGCAGACCAGGCCGCACACGAGCGGCAGCGGGTTGTCCTTGCGGATGAGGCGCACGGCGTCGGTGTAGCGGCCGGCCTCCACAAGCGCGATGTAGCCGGGGATGTCCACGCCAGCCGGGCAGCCGGAGACGCACGGCACGAGCTGGCTCTGCGTGAAGCCGCAGGCGTGCTTGGTAACGTGGTGCTCGAAGTCGTCGCGGAAGCCGCGGATGGCCATGAGGGCCACCTCGCCGGCCTCGTAGCCGATGGCGCAGTCGCTCGAGAGGTAGACGGTGCGCGCGGTGGACTCGATGAGGTCGAGCGTCTCCATCGTGGCGCGGTTGTTCAGGACGTCGTTGAACAGGTGGCGGAGCATCCTGAGGCCGTTGCGGCACGGCGTGCACTTGCCGCAGCTTTGCGTGGCGCACATCGCCACGTAGGAGGCCGTGAACTCCACCGGGCACGGGGCGAGCGAGCTCACCGAGAGGCGCTTCTCGAGCATCTCGTGCATGCTCGACATGATCGCCTGGGTCTCGCTCTGCTCCATGACGTGCATTCTAGCCATAGGCCCTCTCCTTGCACTTCCGGAGTCGTGTGGGTGCCGGGCCCCTCAGCCGCGGCACAATAGATAAATGCTACCTACGCGTGCCTTGGCGCGTCACGTCCATTCGGCGAGAAGAGCCTGAGGGCGGCGAGCGGCAGTTCTGACAGGAAGGCCCGGCGGAAGACGCGCCAGGGACAGACCGGCAGATGGAGGTTCTTCTCGCTAGTTGAGAAGCCGAAGCGACCGTCAGCCGAGCAGGCTGCGCGAGAGGCCTCAAACCTGAATATAAGCTGGCCTACTATTCTGCATCGCATGTCGGAAGAAGCCTTGGGGAGGAGCCATGAGGAGTCGCACGCTGAGGGCGCCTGTGCGCTCGCTGGTAGTGGGGCTAGCTCCCCGTCGCCTGCGGGCCCGTGCGCTCGCTGCTCGGCGGGTTTGACTACTCGACCGCCTCCGTGACCGTGGACGGGGACAGGGCGGTCGCCGCGCCTTTTTTGTGACGGAGGCTGCTTAGAAAACCACGACTGATGCAACGGCGGGGCCAGCTGGTGCTTAGGGAATCGGGGCTGATGCGGGTGACAGCTCGCCCGGTGCTTAGAAAGTCGAGGTTGATGCGGGTGACAGCTCGCCCGGTGCTTAGAAAGTCGAGGTTGATGCGGGCAACGGGCCGGGAAACGCTTAGGGAATCGCGGGTGATGCGCCCCGGGGGTTCTTCTCGCCTGCAACGGTCGCAAATCTGTAAGCACATTCGTTCCGAAAAAGCGCGTCAGCCGGCGTTTCGTAAGCGCGAACAGGTAGGTAGCTGCGTCAACCGGAGTTCTGTAAGCGCGGGCGAGAAGGACGGCGGAACAGCCAGCGTTTCGCAAGCGCTACCGGAGGAGCGCGCCACGGGAGCGTCTACCGGCCGAGGACCTCGCCGGCGATGCGCGCAGTCTCGGTGGCGTCCTTGGCGTAGAAGTCCGCACCGACCATCTGGGCGTACTCGGGCGTGAGCACGGCGCCGCCCACGACGACCTTGCACCAGGGCGCGCGCTCGCGCAGGAGCTCGATGGTCTTTGCCATGGCGGGGACCGTCGAGGTCATGAGCGCCGAGAGGCCCGCGAGCGGGGCGTGGCGCTCGACCACCGCATCGGCCACGACCTCTGGCGGCACGTCGCGCCCGAGGTCGACCACGTCGTAGCCGTAGTTCTCGAGCAGCATGCGGACGATGTTCTTGCCGATGTCGTGGATGTCCCCGTGGACGGTGCAGAGGACGATGGTGCCCTTGCCGCCCGCCGCCTCGCCCGTCGGCATCGAGGCGCGGATGACCTCGAAGCCCGCCTTGGCCGCCTCGGCGGAGGCCATGAGCTGCGGCAGGAAGAACGTTCCGGCCTCGAAGCGCCGCCCCACCTCGTCGAGGGCGGGGATGAGGGCCTCGTTGATGGCGAAGAGGGCGTCGTGGTCCCGCAGGATGCGGGTGACGGCGTCGGCCATGGGCGCGGCGCGGCCGTCGAGCACGAGGGCGCGGGCGAGCTCGACGGGATCCTCAGGGTCGGCGGCTGGTGCGCTGGGGCCGGCGGCGGGCTGGTTCTTCTCGCCAGCCTTTGAGGGGGCGGAGGCGTCGCTGCGGTCGGCGTAGTGCTCCACGTAGAAGCGGGCCGAGGCGTCCTCGCCGGAGAGGACGCGCCAGGCGTCCACCGCATCCATCATGCGTCGGGACTCCGGGTTGATGATCGCGAGGTCAAGGCCTGCGGAGAAGGCCGCCGCGAGGAACGTGGCGTTGACGAGCGGGCGGAAGGGCAGGCCGAAGCTGATGTTAGAGACGCCGAGCACGGTGCGCACGCCCGGGAGCTCCGCCTTTACGGCGCGGATGGCGTCGAGGATGGCGCGCGGGGCGCTCTGGTCGGTGGAGGCGGCCATGGCGAGGCAGTCGATCACGACGTCGTGGCGCGGGATGCCGAGCTCGTCGGAGGTGGCCACGATCTTGCGCGCCACGGCGAGGCGGCCCTGGGCGGTCGCGGGGATGCCGGCCTCGTCGAGCGTGAGACCCACGACGGCGCAACCGTAGCGCGCGGCGATGGGCAGGACGGCGGCGAGGCTCTCCGCCTTGCCGTTCACGGAGTTGATGAGGGGCTTGCCGGGGTAGCTGCGCACCGCGGCCTCGATGACGGCGGGGTCCGAGGCGTCGATCTGCAACGGGAGGGTGGTCACGCCCTGGAGCTCCGCCACGAGCCGGCACATCACGGCGCGCTCGTCGATCTCTGGCAGGCCGGCGTTGACATCGAGGATCTGGGCGCCGGCGCGCTCCTGGGCGATGGCCTCCCCCATCACGAGGTCGTGGTTGCCGGAGCGCAGGGCCTCCTGCATGCGGCGCTTGCCCGTGGGGTTGATGCGCTCGCCGATGACGCCCACCTGGCCGGGCTCGAGAGCCGTCAGGCGCTGCGGGCCGCAGACGGCAAAGCAGTCGCGGACGCTGCGTGGGACGGGACGGCGGCCCTGGAGCAGGGAGCGCTCCGCGGTGACGTAGGCGGGCGTGGTGCCGCAGCAGCCGCCCACGATGGTGACGCCCGCGTCGAGCATGCGGGCGACGGCCTCCGCGTACTCGTCGACACCGACGTCGTAGACCGTGACGCCGTCCTCCACGCGGGGCAGGCCAGCGTTGGCCTGCGCGATGACCGGACAGCTCGCCCAGGGCAGCATCCGCTCCACGAGCGGGGCCACGTCGGCCGGGCCGAGCGAGCAGTTGATGCCAACGGCGTCCGCGCCCATCGAGGAGAGGGTGAGCGCCGCTACCTCGGGCGTGGTGCCAAGGAAGGTCCGACCGTCCTCGGCAAAGGTCATCGAGACGATAGCCGGCAGGTCCGAGTTCTCGCGCACGGCGAGAAGGGCCGCCTTGGCCTCGGCGAGGTCGGACATGGTCTCGATGATGAAGAGGTCCGCGCCGGCCGCGTCCGCGGCACGGACCTGACGGGCAAAGAGCGCGTAGGCGTCGTCAAAGGAGAGCGGCCCCATCGGGGCTAGGAGCTGGCCGGTGGGGCCGAGGTCGGCCGCCACGTAGCGCGGGCGCGCGGCGCGGGCGCAGGCGACGGCGGCCTGGAAGACGTCCTCCACCGTAGCGGCGTCCCCCAGCTTCGCGGCGTTTGCACCGAAGGTGTTGGTGGTCACCACGTCCGCGCCGGAGGCCACGTAGGCGGCGTGTATGGCCGTGACCTCCTCGGGGTTCGTAAGGCAGAGCAGCTCCGGGAGCTCACCCGCCGCGAGGCCTCGCGCCTGGAGCTGTGTGCCCATGGCCCCGTCAAAGAGCAGGAACTCGTCGCCCGCAAAGACGGCGGCGAGGCACTCGTCCGCCATGCGACGCGCGCGGTGCGCCAAGCGCCCCCGACGCCCCCGACAAGCCTGATTGTCACGTCCTGAAGCCTCAGCCATGGGTTCCTCCGCCCGACGTTCGTTGAGGCCCTATCCTAGCAGCCGTGCGCTGCGGAGGCGAGCAGAAGACGAGGCCGTTACAGACGCCCCGCCCTAGCCCCGGCAGGTCCGCCCCGAGCGGCGCAGAAGGCAGAAGTCGCGCGAGGGACAGGTGGCGCACCCCGGCCGCGCGTCCGCGGGCAGGTGCTCGAAGAAGCCCGTCACCGCGGTCACGCTCTTCGTCGGCGACATGAGAAGGGTGTCGGAGAGCGTGATGCCCAGAAGGCGGCCGGCGTCGAGCGCGGCCAGCAGCACCGGCTGTGTCCCCAGGGGCAGGTCGCCGTAGCCCGGCGAGAAGCGCGTCCCGCAGTGAAGCCCGCGCGCGGCCGCCTGCGCCACGAGGCTTGCCTCGGCGGCGTCCGCCGCGCGCTCCACCAGGGCCGACCCGGCCGCGTCGAAGATGACCTGCCCGACGCGGTCCGTGAGGGAGAGGCGCCGCAGCTCTGCCTCCACGCCCATGCCTGCCGTCACGGCGAGCACGCCCACCGCCACGGCGCCGTCCAGGTGACGTGCTATCGAGCTCCCCACCAGCTCAAGCGACGTTCCCGCCAGCCGCGTCACGGGCACGCCGCCCTTCTCGCCAGTCTCGGCCACGTCAAAGACGCGCGTCACGCCACGCGGTCGGCCGGCGGCCAGGCAGCGCGCCACCATGTCGTCGATGCGCGCGTCGAGCGAGCCGTCAAGCTCCTGGCCCGAGTACCCCAGGTAGCGCAGCACCTCGCCGCGGTCGACCGCGTCGATCCGGTAGGACTCGACCACGCCCGGCACGCCCTACGCCTCCAGGTACCCGCAGGCAGCGAGCGCCTCGTGCGCAGCGTGGGCCACGGCGGGCTTGTTCATGCTGTACACGTGCAGCCCGTCGACGCCGTTGGCCGCGAGGTCCTCCAGCTGCTCGCACGCGTACTCGATACCGGCGCGCGCCTGGTCGGCGGGGTCCTCCCCTGCCAGCGCAAGCCGCTTGACCACCTTGGCGGGAATGGACGCCCCGCAGGTAAACGCCATGCGCTGGATCTGCTTGACGCTCGTGAACGGCATGATGCCGGCCACGATGGGCAGGCGCACGCGGTGCCGCAGGCACTTCTCGCGGAAGCGGTAGAAGCCCTCGTTGTCAAAGAAGAGCTGGGAGACCAGGTAGTCCGCGCCCGCCTCCTGCTTGAGGTAGAGCGCCTGGAAGTCCGCACACTCGTCGGCGGACTCGATGTGCCCCTCCGGGTAGCACGCCGCGCCGATGCACAGGTCTGACCCGCCCGTGCGCAGATAGGAGATAAGGTCGGACGCGTGCGCGAAGTCGCGCTCCTCGCGCCCGGGGCGCCGGTCCCCGCGCAGGGCGAGGACGTTCTCCACGCCCGCGTCGGCAAGCTCGTGCACGTAGGCGTCGACGTCTGCGCGCGTCGACCCCAGGCACGTGAGGTGCGCGAGCGCGGTGACGCCCAGCCCGTGCTCGACCTGCGCCGCAATGGGCACGGTGTTCGCCGAGTTGCCCGAGCCGCCGGCGGAGTACGTCACGGAGATCCAGTCGGGCCGATCAGAGGCCATCTCGCCCGCGATCTGGCACGCCGTCTCCAGCGGCAGATCGCCCTTCGGCGGGAAAATCTCAAACGAGAACGTCTGGCGCGTCGCCAGCTTGTCGATGATCTTCATAGCATGGGCCCCTCTCAGGCTTCCTGTCCCGTCCCGGCCTCCCGCCGCGCCCTCGCGCACCGGGCCAACGCACCGCTACCGCATGAACGACGGCATCCGCCCCGCGGCCGTGGCCTCCGCGATGTCCAGGAGGGCACGCGCCACGGACTCCTCCCGCGCCGGCCCGATGTGCCAGCGCGCGGCCTCCAGCACGGCAGGAACCGCGTTTGCCACCGCAACAGAATGAGGGTAGTGCCGCAGCACCGCAAGGTCGTTCTCCGCATCACCAAAGCAGCAGACCTCCTCGGACACAAGCCCCAGGCGCTCCATGAGAAAGTCCCCTCCGTGGTCCTTGCCAAAGCCGTGCGGCATGAGGTCGATGTGCGGCGTGCCGGGCATCGGGCAGACGAAGTCCAGCCCCGGGCAGGCCGCCGCCAACGCGGACGCCACCTCCTGGCAGCGCGCAAAGCTCCCCACCACGCGCACGTTCGCCTTGTAGCACGGCTCCTCGGGCACGTCGGGCAGCGCGCGCTCCACGCGCCAGAAGTTGTCCGGGTGGGCCAGCACAAAGCCCAGCTCGGCGCCAACGGCCACCTTCTCGCCGCCGTACTCCACCACCAGGTAGGCGTCGTCCACGCCCGCGAGCTCGTCCCTCACGGCGCACAGCGCGTCGTGCGCCAGGGGCACCTTCTCGACGAGCTCCCCGTCCAGGTAGACGAGCTGTCCGTTGCTCGTGACGGCCGTGGCGCAGGCGGCCTCGTCACCGGCGAACATAGCCGGAAGGTCGCGGTAGATGCGACCCGTGCACGGCACAAAGTGCACGCCCACCGCCTGCAGACGATGGATGGCGTCCAGCGCAAACGGCGTGACCGTGTGGTCATCCTGCCAGATGAGGGTGGAGTCGAGGTCCGAGAGGACGAGCTTGATCACGAGGCTCCCTTCGAAGCAGGCCGTGTGCGGACGCGCGCCACGTGGGGCGCGTCCCCTGTCAGACGTCCGCACACGGCCCGACGAAAGGGTGAGGCGCGACGGTCGGGGGCCGCCGCGCCCGAGAGCGCCGCATGCCAGGTGTTGGGGGATCCGACATGCGACTATTCTAGGTATAACCTCGCGCCCACGCCACGACGCCGAAAAAGTCGCAGACGGTAGGTGCGCCCTCCCAGAGGGTCAGGCCACGGCCGCACCGCAGGCACCCAGCACGAGCAGCGCGGCAAGCGCTATCGCCGGGCCCATGCGAATCCCTCCTCCCCGGCCCCCCTC
>NZ_JACSNQ010000022.1 GCF_016900315.1 Olsenella profusa | reverse complement strand
CGCCCAGCCCCGTCCCGCCAGGCGAGAAGGACCTGCTGCGCGCGGACAACCTCTGGCTGCGCTACGCGCGTGACGGCCGCTGGGTGCTCCGCGGCCTCGACCTCGCGGTTGCCGCCGGCGAGGTGCGCGCCCTCGTGGGGTCGAACGGCTGCGGCAAGTCAACCCTGCTCGGCGCCCTCGCCGGGACGCTGCGGGCCCAGCGCGGGCGCGTGCGCAACGCCGCCGCGGACGCGCAGGCGCTGCTGCCGCAGAGCCCGCGCGCGCTGCTCGCCTGCGAGACGGTGGCCCAGGAGCTCACGGAGTGGCGGCGCGGGGGAGGCTACGGCGCGGCCGAGGTGGAGGCCGCCCTGGGGCGCACGGGCCTTGCGAGCGCCGCCGAGCGCCACCCCTACGACCTCTCCGGCGGCCAGCAGCAGCTCCTTGCCCTGGAGAAGCTCCTGCTGCTGCGCCCGCGCCTGCTGCTGCTCGACGAGCCGACCAAGGGGCTCGACGACGCCTTCCGTGCCCGCGTGGCCGCCCGCGTGGCCGCCGCCCGCGACGCGGGGGCGACGGTGGTGGTGGCCACGCACGACCTCGGCTTCGTCCGGGCCGTGGCGGACACGGTCTCGCTTCTGTTTGACGGTGAGGTGGCCGTCACCGAGCCCACGGCCACCTTCTTCGAGCGCTCCTGGCTCTATCGCGCCTGAGCGTCTGCCTGCGGGTCCTTCTCGCCTGAGTGCCTCCGCCCCAGGTTTCCCTTGCCTGGTCGCCCCTGCCGTCAGGTTCCTCTCGCCGTGTGCCACGGGGCCGCGACGTGCGGGCCTGGCCTAGAACAGCAGGAACGCCTCGGTCGTGGCCAGCTCGTCCTCGCTCAGCTCGTCGAGGTCGAAGTCGTCCTCGAGGTCGTCCTCGTAGTCATCGTGGTCGTGGTCGTCGTCGCCCCAGGCGTAGGCGTTGACGGTGTCGTCGACCTCGTCCACCACGGGCAGCGCGCTCGTGATGCTGCACAGGCCGTTCATCGCCGGGACGATCTTCTGCCACTGGCAGATCACGGGCTCCTCCGGCACGCCCTCGAGCTCGGTGAGGGAGTCCAGGAAGATCTCGTGCGCGCCGTCCAGCAGGTCCGAGCTGCGGCGCACCTTCTGCAGGTAGGTGGCGAACTTGTCCATGGCCTCGTCGGCGTCGGCCGCCTCCACGACGCAGGGCATGAGGCAGTAGTTGTCCTTGCTGTCCGAGTCGTCGTTGTAGCTGAAGTTTCCTATGTACAGCATGGGTGCCTCCTTGTGCCGTCGTCGCTATGGCAAACTGGTACCCATGATTGAGCGCACGCAAACACACCCGTTCCCCGAGCGGCCGGGCAGCCGTCCCGGCGGGGCGGCCCCCGTCTCGCGCCCCTCCCGCGTGCTGGCGGCGCTCGAGGTGCCGGCGCTCCTCGCGGTGCCGGCGGCGATGGTCGCCCTGGCGGCGCTCGGCGTGTCCGCCGCGGCCGGTCTCACGCTGGCGGTGGCGCTGCTCGCCCTGGCGCTGCTCCTGGCGAGCTTCGAGGCGTCGCGGCCGGCGCTTCGCCAGCTCATGCCGACGGCGGTGCTCGCCGCCGTGGCGGCCGCGGGGCGCGTGCTCTTCTCGCCGCTGCCGGACGTGAAGCCCGTCTCGGCCATCGCCATCGTGGCGGGGGCGGCCCTCGGGCGGCGGAGCGGATTTGTGGTGGGCGCGATGGCGGCGCTCACGTCTAACCTCTTCTTTGGGCAGGGCCCATGGACGCCCTGGCAGATGTACGCATGGGGGCTCGTGGGCTACGTGGGGGGCCTGCTCGCCGAGCACGGAGCGCTCCGGCGCCCGGCGGTGCTCTACGGGTGGGGCCTTGTCTCCGGCATCGTCTACGGGCTCGTCCTCAACGGCTATTACGTGCTCGGCTACGTGCAGCCGCTCACCTGGCCGGCGGTGCTTGCCGCGTGCGCGGCCTCCCTGCCGCTCGACGTGACGCACGGCCTCGCCACGTGCGCGTTCCTTGCCGCCATCTGGCTGCCGTGGGGGCGCGCCATCCGACGCGTGGTTGCCAAGTACGAGCTCTAGGCGCCCGCGCCCCTCGCCGTCGGCTACGTGCCCGCCCGAGGGTACGTACACTGTTGCAGCCTCAATGGTCTTCGCGTCAGCCCTTCTACCTGCGGAAACGTTAGCCGACACGGCGAGAAGGACCACGAAAGGTGTACGTACCCTCAACACATGCCCCCGACGCACGCCCCGTGGCGGCGCCCCGCGACGACGCGGCGAGAAGGACCTCAGAGGGCGCGCGCCCTCGGGCAAACGGTGTTCGCCACGACGGCGGACGTGCATCCCCCTTTACAACGACCCTGCGCTTCGCTATCGTAGGCATGTTTCATGCCATGAGTTCGTTCGAGGGGCCCCGCGCGCGTCGGCACGCCACGGGCGGGGCAAGAAGGAGATGTACATGTCCGGACACTCTAAGTGGGCAACCACCAAGCACAAGAAGGCCGCGATCGACGCCAAGCGCTCGTCGCTGTTCTCCAAGCTCTCCCGTAACATCACCGTCGCGGCCAAGCTCGGCGGCGACCCCAACCCGGACAACAACGCGACGCTCGCCGCCGCCGTGGCCCGTGCCCGCATGGTCTCCATGCCCAACGCCAAGATCAAGGCCGCCATCGACAAGGCCTTCGGCTCCGGCGCCGATGCCGCCAACTACGCCGAGATCACCTACGAGGGCTACGGCCCCGCCGGCGTGGCCGTCTACGTCGACTGCCTGACCGACAACAAGAACCGCACCGCCGCCGACGTGCGCTCCGCCTTCTCCCACTCGGGCGGCTCGCTCGGCACCTCCGGCTCCGTTGCGTTCCAGTTTGAGCGCAAGGGCTCCATCGCCGTGGAGAAGGTCATCAAGTCCGAGGACAAGAAGGTGGCCGACCGCGAGAACGCCGTGGACGAGGACGAGTTCATGATGGCCGTGGCCGAGGCCGGCGGCGAGGACTACGAGGACGCCGGCGAGGAGTGGATCGTCTGGACCGCCTACGACAAGATGCAGGACGTCCAGAAGGGCCTCGAGGCCCAGGGCATCGAGGTCAAGGGCTCCGAGCTCACCATGGTCCCCACCACGCCGACCGACGTCTCCGTGGCTGACGCCAAGAAGGTCCAGCGCCTCGTCGACCGCCTCGACGAGCTGGAGGACGTCCAGAACGTCTACCACACCATGAACGTCACCGACGAGATCGCGGAGGCGCTGGCCGAGGACGAGTAGGCCGCTCCTGCAAGAGGTTCCCGTGACAGGCGGCGTCTGGGGCTGACCCGGGCGCCGCCTTTCTGTGTGCGGCCTTGCGCGGCGCGCGGCCCAGCCCCTCCGTGTTCGTCGGCCGACGTATGCGAGAGGGCCCCACCGTTCTTCTCGGCGGTTATTCCGGATGCTTTGAGGAGCGGGGCTGACGCGCCGTATGGACGATGGTGCTTAGAGAATTGCGGACGATGCGGCGTTGGGGCGGGGGAGCGCTTTGAAACACGAGGCTGTTGCATCGCTCCCGTCAGCCTGGCTTTGAAAAATGGGGTTGTTGCGTCGTCTGGACGGCGAGGCGCTTAGAAAATTGCGGCCAGAGCGCCCGGCGAGAAGAACGTGCGCGAAACGACCGACAATCTCAAAGCAGTTTTCCGGCACCGGCCGCAACGTCCGCGCATCTCTAAGCGACGCCCGGCCCTGAACGTGCAACAACCCTCATTTTGAAAGCGGCATCCCGCCGCGCGGCTGCATCGACCGGCAATTTGAAAGCGGGGCATGGCTGCCGGGGCGCAACAGCCCGCAATCCGAAAGCGGGGCATGGCTGCTGGGGCGCAACAGCCCGCAATCCAAAAGCGCGTCCTGCGCCCGACCCCCGCGCGGCGCCCCTGCCCCGAGCTACTCCACCGTCCCGTACACCGCGCCCCACCCATGGGCGACAAGGATGGAGTTCAGCTGGTCGCAGAGGCGCTGGCGGGTGTAGGTGCGCGAGGGGAGCGCCTCCACCACCTCGGCAAGGTCGGCGCACAGGTCGAAGATCTCCGCGCGGGCCACCACGTCGAGCTTGGAGCAGGTGGCCGCCGACGAGATCCCCGGCGCAAAGAGCGTGTCCACCAGGCGCTGGAGCTCGCCAAAGTCCTCGCTGCGAAAGTCCATCGGTCCTCCTCGCCAGCCTCGCGCGGCCGTGTAAGCGCTTGTTTTCCAGACGAACATGGTAGCAGCCCGCCCGCGGTTTGCATCTATACTATGCGAGACCAACCGCGGGAACCCAAGGAGGAGAACCATGCCCACCGGACCCACCACGACCGCCTACCAGAAGATGACCGACGCCGAGCTTGACGCCGCCCTGGCCGAGCTCGAGTCCCAGGCCAACGACCTGCGCGCCCTCAACCTCAAGCTCGACATGGCCCGCGGCAAGCCGAGCCCGGAGCAGACCGCGCTCTCCAAGCCGATGCTCGACCTGCTGACCAGCAGCTCCGACCTCTCCGACCAGGGCGTCGACGCCGACAACTACGGCGCGCCCGACGGCCTGCCCTCCGCGCGCGCCCTTGCGGCGGAGATCCTCGGCGTGGACGCGGCCAACGTCTCCGTCATCGGCTCCTCGAGCCTCAACCTCATGTACGACTGCGTGGAGAACGCCTACGTCCACGGCATCGGCGGCAACGCGCCCTGGTGCCAGCAGGGCGAGGTCAAGTTCCTCTGCCCAGCCCCTGGCTACGACCGCCACTTCACCGTCACGGAGAGCTTTGGCATCAAGAACGTCCCCGTGCCGATGCGCGAGGACGGCCCGGACATGGACGTGGTCCGCGAGTACGTGGAGCACGACGCAACGGTCAAGGGCATCTGGTGCGTGCCCAAGTACGCCAACCCCACCGGCATCACCTACTCCGACGAGGTCGTGCGCGCGTTCGCGGCGCTCACGCCGGCCGCGCCCGACTTCCGCATCTTCTGGGACAACGCGTACTGCGTCCACACCTTCGCGGGTGAGGGCGACCACCTGCTCAACATCTTCGACGTGCTTGCGGAGCAGGGCGGCGAGAAGAACCTCGTGTACGAGTTCGCCTCTACGGCCAAGGTGACCTTCCCGAGCTCCGGCATGGCGTGGGTCACGGCCTCCCCGGCCGACATGGCCGAGCTGCGCCATGCCTTCTCCGCCATGCGCGTCTCCCCGGAGAAGATCTCTCAGCTTGCCCACGTGCGCTTCCTGAAGGACGCCGCGGGCGTGGCCGAGCAAATGAAGAAGCACGCCGCCATCGTGGCCCCGCGCTTCGAGCTCGTGGAGCGCAAGCTCACCGAGGGCCTCGGCGGGCTGGACGTGGCCAGCTGGACGCACCCCACGGGCGGCTACTTCGTCTCCTTCGAGGGGCCGCAGGGCTCGGCCAAGGCCATCGTGAAGCTGACCGGCGAGCTTGGCGTCAAGCTCACGGCGGCGGGCGCCCCCTGGCCCTACGGCGACGACCCGGCGGACACCAACATCCGCATCGCGCCGACCTATCCCACGCTCGAGGAGCTCGGCCAGGCGCTCGACGTCTTCGTGGTGGCCGTCAAGCTTGTGGCGGCCCGCCTTGCCAAGGCGGAGCGTGCGTAGGCCTTGCGAAGGGCCCTCAGATTTTTGTTATTCTCGCCACGTGCGGCCCTGCCCACTTTGCGGGCGGGGCTCCGTGGCATATTCTTAGAGTTTGCGGGCACGCGGCCCGCAGGCGAGCATGAAGGGTGTCATCCGAATGGCTAAGACGCAAAAGGCCAAGGCCAAGCCGAGGGCAAAGGCCGGCCAGGCCGGGTCCCAGCAGGCCAAGAAGACCCGCAGGCCGGGGGAGCTCTCGCGCTTCCAGAAGATCGTCGTCGTCATCTTCATCGTGGTCTTTGCGCTCTCCACGCTTGCCGGCGCGCTCGCCTCGGTGTTCCAGTCCCAGAACCAGTCGGTTGAGTACAACGTGGACTACATCGACAGCCAGTTCGAGGGCACGGTGGCCGATCTTGAGAACACGGTCAGCCAGAACCCCGAGGACTCGGCGTCCCTGCTCCAGCTTGCCAACAACTACTACTCGTGGGGCACCTACGTGAGCGCGCTTGCCACCACCGACGACGAGACCTCCCACGGCCTCGACCTGTTCTCCAAGGCCGTCGACGCCTACGACCGCTACCTGGCGCTCGCCGGAGACGACACCTCCTCTGACGACGTCAACGGCGCCCGCGTGAGCCGTGCGATGTGCCTCTACTACCAGGGGGAGACCTCCGACGCGCTCTCCGCGCTCGAGG
The DNA here is from genome assembly GCF_016900315.1 of Olsenella profusa. Taxonomy (GTDB): domain Bacteria; phylum Actinomycetota; class Coriobacteriia; order Coriobacteriales; family Atopobiaceae; genus Thermophilibacter; species Thermophilibacter profusus_A. The sequence continues at coordinate 22,338 of NZ_JACSNQ010000022.1, read as the reverse complement.
AGCTCACGCAGAGCTCCGAGGACTTCTCGTACGCGCCGGCGTGGGCCGACCTCGGCCTGCTCTACGAGCGCGAGGGCTCCACGGACGAGGCCATCGCCGCCTACCAGCGCGCCATCGAGTGCGACCCGGACGACGAGGCCGGCGCCAAGAGCTACGCGGAGGGCCGTCTCGAGGCGCTGCAGCCGAGCGACGACTCCGCGAGCGACGACGGCTCGGCCGACGCTGACGGCGCCGCCACCACCGGCTCCACCGACGACTCCGGCTCCGCCGACGCCGCGGACGGATCCGCCTCCGGCGCCGAGAGCCTTTCCGAAGACCTGTCCGACGCTGCGGGCACCGGCCTCTAGCCGCCCCGCCCGAAAGGAAGAAGCGATGAGCCTTTCCATTACCGTCAGCACCGACGCCGCGCAGGACGCGAGCGTCGTCGCCGTGAGCGGCGAGGTCGACGTCTCCAACGCCGACCAGCTCCGCTCCGCAATCGACACGTGCCTCGGCGAGGGCGCGCCCGCCGTCGTGGTCGACCTCTCCGAGGTCCCCTACATCGACTCGACGGGCATCGGCGTCCTGGTAGGCGCTGCGCACCACGCTGCCGAGAAGAACGTCCGCTTTGAGGTCGCCCGTCCGCAGAAGAACGTGGCGCGCGTGCTCGGGCTTCTCGGCGTGTCGGCGGACCTCAACGTCCGCGAGGCCTAGGCAGACCCCAGAGGAGGTAGGCACCAAGTGTTTGGCATAGGAGAGACCGAGCTCGTCCTCATCGTGCTCTTTGCGTTCATGATCTTCGGCCCGGACAAGCTGCCGGGCATGGGCAGGACCCTGGGCCGCGCGCTGCGCCAGTTCAGGAACGCCCAGGAGGGCTTCACCCAGGTCGTCCAGACCGAGATCGTCGACCCGGCGGCCGAGGCCATGAGCGACAGCCCCAAGCGCCCCAACCGCAAGCGCTCCGTCGAGTTCGAGGAGGACGCAGACATCGACGCTCCCGAGGGCGAGGACGGCGAGGCCGCGCGCCCCAAGCGCACCGAGACTTTCGCCGAGCGCAAGAAGCGCCTCGCCGAGGAGAAGGCCGCCCGCGAGCGCGCGGAGAAGGAGGCCGCGGCCGCCGAGAAGAACGACGAGCCCGCCGACTCTGACGCCCCCGAGGGCGCTCCCGCCGAGGCGGGGACCGAGGCCGCCGCGCCGCAGGGCGCACCCGAGAAGCCCGCAAAGCCCTCCCTCGCCGACCTCTACGCGATGACCCCCGCTACCGCCAGCACTGCCGCCGGGACCGACGAGGCCGAGGCCTCTAGCGCGATCGCTCGCGCCGTTTCCGTCGGGGATTCCCCCGTTGCGAGTCACGAAGTGAGCGAGGAGCGCAGCGACGAGCGCCGAGCAGACGGGGGAATCCCCGACGGAAACGGCGCTTCTGCGACCGATGTTGAGAAGGAGGCCTAAGCCATGCCGATCGGACCCGCACGCATGCCCATCATGGATCACCTCGGCGAGCTGCGCCGTCGCCTCACCATCGTGGTGGTCTCCGTCATCGTCTGTGCCGTCATCGTCTACTTTGCCACGCCCACGCTGATCGAGCTCATGATCGGCCAGATCCGCGAGGCCATGCGCGGTGGCGACCTCTACGTCTTCACCGCGCTCGGCGGCTTCACCATCCGCTTCAAGGTCGCGCTGTTCTTCTCGGTGATCATCTGCTGCCCGATCATCATCTGGGAGGTCATGGCGTTCTTCCTGCCGGCGCTCAAGCCCAAGGAGCGCCGCTGGGTGGTGCCGACCGTCGCCGCGATGGTGGCCCTGTTCTTCCTGGGCATGATCTTCTGCTTCTTCGTTATCCAGCCGGCGGCCTTCGGCTGGCTGCTCGACCAGACCTTCGAGTTCGCCCAGTCGATGGCCAACGCCGAGGACTACCTCAACATCTACATGCTGCTTGAGATCGGCTTCGGCATCGCCTTCCAGCTGCCGCTCGTGATCTTCTACCTCTCGATCCTCCACCTCGTGCCGTACAGCACCTTCCGCTCGCAGTGGCGCATCATCTACGTGGCCCTCATGATTCTCTCTGCCGTGGTCACGCCCGACGCCTCGCCGGTCACGATGATTCTCATGTTCGCGGTTCTTATCGCCCTCTACGAGGTGGCCCTGGCCGTGGCGCGCTACATCATCATCGCGCGTGACGGCAAGCAGGCCCTCAAGTGGACGCGCGAGGACTACGAGCAGCACGAGTTCGACCAGCTCTAGGCGGTGGTTGCGTGAGGCTCATCGTCACCGAGAAAAACGACGCCGCCCAGCAGATCGCGCGGCTGCTCTCCACCTCAGGCAAGCCCAAGGCCGACAAGGTCTACAACACGCCGGTCTACCGCTTCACCTGGGACGGGGAGGACTGCGTGACCATCGGTCTGCGCGGCCACATCCTCAAGGTGGACTTCCCCGTCCAGCTGACCTTCGACCCGGAGGCCGGCTGGCAGGGCGTCACGGCCGACGGCGAGCTGCTGCCGGCCGACGTACCGGACGGCCTGGAGCGCCCGCCCTACAAGTCCAAGCGCAAGCCCTACCTGGCCAACGGCATCGACCTCAAGGGCTGGAAGATTGCGAGCCTGCCCTACCTGGTGTGGGCGCCCATCGAGAAGCTCCCCGCCGAGAAGGAGATCATCCGCGCGCTCAAGAACCTCGCCAAGAAGGCCGACAGCGTCATCATCGGCACGGACTTCGACCGCGAGGGCGAGCTCATCGGCTCCGACGCGCTGCGCCAGATCCGCGAGGTGGCGCCGGACGTGCCCGTGAGCCGCGCACGCTACTCCGCGTTCACCCGCGCCGAGATCGACCACGCCTTCACGAACCTCGTGGAGCTCGACCAGGACCTCGCCGACGCCGGCGAGTCCCGCCAGTACATCGACCTCATCTGGGGCGCCGTGCTCACGCGCTACCTCACGGCGGCGCGCTGGAGCGGCCTGGGCAACGTGCGCTCGGCCGGTCGCGTGCAGACGCCGACGCTGGCGCTTGTGGTGGAGCGCGAACGCGAGCGCCTGGCCTTCAAGCCGGAGGACTACTGGGTCATCCAGGGCCAGGCCGAGAAGCCCGGCGACGCCGCGGGCCCGTTCAAGATCACGCACGCCACCTCCCGCTTCTGGGACCAGACTGAGGCCCAGACCGCGTTTGGCCACGTGGAGGGCGCCGACCACGGCACCGTGACGGCCGTCGAGCGCAAGCGCCGCACGCAGCGCCCGCCCGCGCCGTTTAACACTACCTCGCTCCAGGCGGCCGCGGCCGCCGAGGGCCTCTCGCCGGCGCGCACGATGCGCCTGGCCGAGAGCCTCTACATGGACGGCCTCATCTCCTACCCGCGCGTGGACAACACCGTCTATCCCAAGTCGCTCGACCTGCGCGACTGCGTACGCATGCTCTCCACCGTGCCCGCCTACGGCACGGTCTGCCACGAGCTGCTCAAGCAGGAGAAGCTCACCGCCACCCGCGGCAAGCAGGAGACCACCGACCACCCGCCGATCTACCCCACCGCGCCCGCGGACCCGGACAAGCTCCAGCCCGCCGCGTGGAAGCTCTACAACCTCATTGCGCGGCGCTTCCTGGCCACGCTCATGGGGCCGGCCACCATCGAGGGCACCAAGGTCACCATCGACGTGGCCGGCGAGTCGTTCACGGTCTCCGGCAGCGTGCTTGTGGACCCCGGCTTCCGCGCCGCCTATCCCTACGGCCTCAAGAAGGACGACCAGCTCCCGGTCCTTGCCGAGGGCGACGTGGTGGGCGTCGAGGGCATGGAGCTGCTTGCCAAGCAGACCGAGCCGCCCGCCCGTTACAGCCAGGGCAAGCTCATCCAGGAGATGGAGAAGCGCGGGCTCGGCACCAAGTCCACGCGCGCGAGCATCATCGACACGCTCTACCAGCGTCGCTACTTCAAGAACGACCCGGTGGAGCCAAGCCAGCTGGGCATGGCCATCATCGACGCGCTCACACAGTACGCCCCGCGCATCACGAGCCCGGACATGACCGCCGAGCTCGAGGACGACATGACCAAGGTCGCCGAGGGCACCGACACCCAGGAGCAGGTGGTCAACCACTCCCGCGCGCTGCTGGCGGGTCTCATGGACGCCCTGGTGGAGCACACCGACGACCTCTCCGAGCAGATCGCCGACGCGGTGACGGCCGACGCCAAGATTGGCGTGTGCCCCAAGTGCGGCAAGGACCTCGTGGTCAAGACCTCCGCCAAGACGCGCGGCAGCTTCGTGGGCTGCATGGGCTGGCCGGACTGCGACGTCACCTACCCGCTGCCGCAGGGCAAGATCTCCGCGCTGGAGGGAGAGGCGGCCGTGTGCCCGGAGTGCGGGGCACCGCGCGTGAAGGTGCAGCCGTTCCGCAGCCGCGCGTACGAGACCTGCGTGAACCCGGCCTGCCCCACCAACCGGGAGCCGGACGTGGACGTGGGGGAGTGCCCCGCGTGCCACGAGGCCGGGCGCTCCGGGCGCCTGGTGGCGCACAAGTCCGAGAAGAGCGGCAAGCGCTTCATCCGCTGCACCAACTACGACGAGTGCGGGACGAGCTACCCGCTGCCCGCCCGCGGAAAGCTCGAGGCCACGGGCGAGACCTGCCCGGACTGCGGCGCGCCGCTCGTGGTGGTGACCACGGCCCGCGGTCCCTGGAAGCTCTGCCCCAACATGAGCTGCCCCGGCCGCGAGAAGAAGGCCACCGCCAAGGCCGCGCCCGGCCGCGGGCGAGCCAGCGGCGTGCGCAGGGGCGGCGAGAGCAAGGCCGCTCCCAAGAAGAAGTCCTAGCGTAGGCGAGAAGGACGCGCGGCTTGCGGGTCGCACGTTCTTCTCGCCGTTCGGCGGGCCGCCCCATGCCCCGTTGGTCCCGCCAGAGGCCCCGTCGCGCCCTGCCTCAGGCCTTGCTCGCCTTGCCCGGGCCAGCCTCAAGCTCCACCGCGCCCACTCCAGGCCAACTATGAGGTTTTGGGATAACGCACGTTTAGAGCGGGATGGGCCTGTTGCCACAAAATCTCAAAAAGCGTGCCATGGGACGACAGCCTGAGGCCCGCGATGGCAGCCTGGCGCCCACGGCGACGAATCCACGCGCCGGGAACGGCAGGCGCAACCCGGTCACCTGGGCCGCCCCGCACGCGCGATTGCCGTCTGCGCCACAATGGGCACGATGGCAAAGGATGGAGGTGCCCATGCTGGACCTGAGACGCGTGCTTGCAAGCAAGCCCAAGCCCCCGCAGGACGTAGAACTGACCGAGCTCTGGACTCCGTGGGGAGAGGAGATCGTGTCCGGCGAGAAGGACCTCACCTCGGCCTTCGCCTCCCACCCCAACCCGCAGATGGAGCGCGCCGCGTGGACCTCGCTCGACGGCACGTGGGAGTGCGCGTTCGTGAGCGCTCCGGACGCCGCTCGCGCCTGGCGCACGGCCACGCCGCCGGAGCGCGACTGGCAGCCCATCCGCGTGCCCTTCTCGCCCGAGGCCCCGCTCTCCGGCGTGGGTCGGCAGCTCCGGCCCGACGAGCTGCTCTGGTACCGGCGCGCGTTCGAACCGCCCGCGCTCGGGGCGGGCGAGCGGCTCCTGGTGCACTTCGAGGCGGTGGACTGGGCGTGCTCGGTCTACGTCAACGGAGTGCCTGTCTGCGATCATACGGGCGGCTACCTGCCCTTCTTCGCGGACGTCACCGACGCCCTGCGCCCGGGCCCCGGCGCCAACCATCTCGCCCTGTGCGTCTTTGACCCGAGCGACGCGGGCACGCAGCTGCGCGGCAAGCAGCGCTTAGCGCGTGGGGGCATCTGGTACACGGCGCAGAGCGGCATCTGGCAGGAAGTGTGGTGCGAGGTCGTGCCCGCCACGCACGTGAGCGCGCTGTCGGTGGACGCGCGGCTCTGCGAGGACGGGTCCGGGGCGCTGGTCCTTCTCGCCCGCGTGGTGGGGGAGGGCACGCTGATCGCGCGGCTGAGCGACGGTGGCCGCGAGGTCGCGCGCGCCTCCGTCCGGAGCCAGGGGGCGCGCGAGGTCCGCCTGGGGCTTGCGCTGCCCGACGCCCGTCCCTGGAAGCCGAGCGACCCCCACCTCTATGACATCGAGCTGACCTTTGGCTCCGACCGGCTGCGCAGCTACTGTGGTTTTCGTCGCGTGGAGCTGCGCACGGGAGAGGATGGGGCCGCGCGCGTGAGCCTCAACCGCCGGCCGATCTTTCTGCGCGGCGTGCTCGACCAGGGCTACTGGCCCGATGGCCTCATGACCGCGCCCGCCGAGGCGGCCCTCGCCCACGACATCCTCGCCGCGCGCGGGATGGGCTTCAACTTGCTGCGCATGCATCTCAAGGTGGAGTCGCGGCGCTTTTATGCGCTGTGCGATCGTCTGGGGATCCTCGTGTGGCAGGACATGGTCTCGGGCGGCGGCGCGTACGGTGCCTGGCACACGAGCTACAAGCCCACGCTCTTTCGAGCGAGCTGGTCGCTGACGTCCGACAGGGGGCCGGGCGCCGCCCGCAGGCTCGCCGCGGACGACCCCGCCTATCGCCGCGAGTGGCGCGAGAGCTGCGCGGAGACGGTCCGGCTGCTCCGGGGACACCCGAGCGTGGTGGGCTGGACGCTGTTCAACGAGGGCTGGGGGCAGTTCGACGCCCGCGCGGCCTGCGACGACGTGCGCGCGCTCGACCCCACGCGCCTGGTCAGCGCCGCGAGCGGCTGGTACGACCAGCTCTGCGGGGACGTCTTCAGCGTGCACAACTACTTCCGGCCGCTCGAGGTGTGGCGCGACCCCGCCCGCGAGCGGCGTGCGTTCGTGATCTCGGAGTTTGGCGGCGTGAGCTGGTCGGTGCCGGACCACGTGAGCCTCGCGACGTCGTATGGCTACGACGCCGCGGAGAGCGGCGAGCAGTTCGCGTGCGAGGCGCGCGCCCTGCTGGACCAGGCGCTGTCGCTGCGCGAGTCCGGCCTCGCGGGGTTTGTCTACACGCAGCTCAGCGACGTGGAGGAGGAGACCAACGGGCTTCTCACCTACGACCGGCGCGTGAACAAGCTGGCGGCGGGGGAGTAGAAGCCATCTAGTGCGCCGAAGTTTCTGCGCGGTGGGCCCTGCGATGCGATGTGCGCGGGTGGGGCGCCCCTTTGTCATGCGTATTCCTAGGATAGTTGCTGTGACAAGGGAGCCGAAACACAAGCTGATGCTAGCCCAGCTGGGTCCCAACGCCACAGGCATCTGTTGGATCTCGAGAAAGGATTCACCATGAAGGTCATCTCACCTCAATTACTTTGGAGGCGAGCCTCTTCTTAACAAGAAGGCGCTTTGCGCTATAGACGAAGGGGTCAAGCGGATAGCCACCAAGAAGGGAGTGAAGTACGAGGCCACATTGTCGACGAACGGTTCGCTGCTCGACGATGACATTCTTTCGCGAATTGGTTTCCAGCGAATTAGGCTCACGTTCGATGGAAATGAGATTTACCATAACCAACTCAAGCAGGTGAGGTCATTTTCTTACCGTCAGCAGATGTTGCTTGTTGAAAAGATCCTGCGCGAATACTCATCCAACCTGGAGATTCGGTGCAACGTCTGTAAGGAGAACGCTGGCTCAGTCAATGAGCTACTGAATGATTTAACTAGCTTGGCGGATTTTTCTTGGGAACGCGTTCGCGTTTGTTTTGCCCGGTTGCGGGACGAGAAGAACAGCGACGCCTTTACCGAATTGTCTCAGTCGGAGTTTGCTCTTGCTCGCGTAGAGTTCCTGTCAACGTGTCATAGGCTTGGGATGCCGCTGACGCTTCCTTCTCCCGCCAGCTTGCCCTGCGAGTTTGGAGTTGGCCGTGCGTTCTGTTTAGGACCCGGGGTGAAGTCTAGGTACTGTGCCGAGAAGGTGAAGCAATCATCGGATGGAGCAAAGCCAAGAAAGTATGTAGCGCGCGAGCACTGCAAGGGATGTACCGTTTTTCCCTTGTGTCTTGGGTCCTGTTCCATGGCGAGCGGTGAGCAAGCCTGCATTCCCGAGCGCTATGCCCTCGTTGAGGAACTTAAGGCTTATGTGGCGGCGAACGATGCCTCGGGCGGGGCTGCCGAGAACTGCGGGTGACGGAAGGAGAGATGGGCATGAGGAGGCAAACGGCATATCCGGTGCTCGACGTCACGCCGAGAAACGTGCTCTATGCGCTGTGCCAGGTTGTCGTGACGGTGTCGGGCATCGTGGCGGGCGTGTTGGTGGGCGACATCGTCGATGGCGTCGCGCAGGGTAGGACGCTTCTCGAGATTGCGCGGGACACCTGCGTTCTCGCCGGCGTCTACGTCCTGTCCGCCGCGTTGAGCTTTGTCTTGGGAAACTGGCTCCCGCAGAAGGTCAACATCGCGAAGCAGGTGGGCGCTTCGGTCGAGACCGTGCACAACGTCCTCTACCTCTCTCAGACCGAGTTTGAGAAGGAGGGGAGGGGTCACTATCTCAACCTCGCCTTTGGTTCCTCGTTCACGTACGGGGACCTCTACGCGTCCATGAACATCCTCTGCGTTGGCTGCGTGCTCAGCGTGGTCGCGATTCTTGCGTTCGCTTGTGCGGTCAGCCCCTGGCTGGCCGGGATTTTTCTCCTGTACGTTCCTCTGTACTACGTGGCGACTGATCGCCCGTGCAAGGCCACGCTGGCCGCTCAGGAGGAGTACCTTCCCCGTCGAGAGAGCTGGCTTGATGCGGGGCGCAAGATGATCGAGGAGAAGCGCTCGATCAGCGCAGCGCACGCGGTCCGGTTCTTTGAGGAGTCGTTCGACAAGTCGAACGACTCCTTCGTCTCATTCATGAAGCGCTTTCAGCTGCTCGACGCCATTGCCGAGGGCCTGCCTGCGGCACTTGGCGGCGTATTGCAGGTCGTGACCCTAATGGCGGGCTTCGCGCTCTTCTCTGCGGGCAGTCTCAGTACCGGCCAGGTGGTGACCGCATATCAGCTGTCGCTGCTGCTTCGCGCCCCCATGAGCAAAGCCGCCATGTTGAGGAGCTACTATGTTGCAAACAAGGCGCACGTCGAGCGCCTTCGCTCCCTTGCCTCCCGCGCCGCCGAGCCCTCCGGCTTCGGCGCCCTGAGGGGCGGGGAGGCGGGCCCCGTCGTCGCCCGCCTGGACGGCGCGCTCTACGCCGACGCCTCCCGCTCGGGGGAGCCGCTGTTCCGCGCCCGGGGCATCGAAGTGCGCGCGGGATCGCTCGTGGTTGTGAAGGGGCCCAACGGCTCGGGCAAGTCGCGGCTGCTCGACTTCCTCGCCGGGCTCTCCGACCCCGCGTGCCTCGACGGGCGCGCCGAGCTCTCCCCCGAGCTCGCCTCGTGCGACTACCTCACCTACCCCGTCCCGGTCGTGGCGGGCACCCTGGCCGACAACATGCTCGGCGCGCGGCCAGACCCGGCCGCCGCGAGGGCCCTGGGCCTGGGGGACCTCGCCTCCCGCGAGATCACCGACCAGCCCCTCAACCTCTCCCTGGGGGAGCGGCAGAAGATCGGGCTGCTGCGGGCGCTCTCCGGCGGCTCCCCGGTGCTGCTGCTCGACGAGCCGCTCACGAACCTGGACGGGGCCGCCCGCGAGGGGCTGTGCCGCCTCGTCGAGGGGATGAGGGGGGAGAGGACCGTGGTGGCCGTCATGCACTCCGGCGAGCTCGACGGGGCCGCCGACCAGATCCTCGAGGTGCGCGGCGGGGAGCTCGAGAGGGTGAAGTAGGAAGGGGCGTTGAAGGTGGTTTCGATTGGCTCTTCGGATTCCCGGGATTATCCGGTTGTGCAGCCAAGCTGGAAAAACGTGTGCGCTGCCGTGGGGTACGCGCTCTCGACGGTGCTCTCGATTGCGGTTGCGTTTGGGGCTGGGTCCCTCGTGAGCGCGATGGCGGAGAAGGGTGCGGGCGATGATGCCGTGCCCGTCCTTCTCGGCTGCCTCGCCCTCTCCGTCGTGGGAGGTGCGGCGGTCATCGTTCTGCAGACCTGGGTGCCCGTGAAGGTGCAGATCGAGCGACTCGGTCGCGCGGCCTCGCGTGCGCTGCGCGACGTGCTCGGTATGGCCCAGGCCGAGTACGAGAAGAGTGACAAAGGGTATTATCTCAACGTTCTCTCGGGCTCCACGGACGTCTATGGGAAGAGCTATGCCGACGCCAACGTCCTGCTCGTCGGATCGACAATCTGCCTCATTGCCGTTCTCATCGGCGCTGGGGCGCTGGACGCCCTCTTCGTCCCGGTGTTTCTCGCCTACTTTGCGCTGTTCGGGTGCGCGATGATGCTTCCGGCGAATAGGCTCGCCGCGATTCAAAGAGACGGCCTGCCTGCCCAGGACGCGTTCATGGGAGAGGCAAAGAGCATCGTCGAATCGAAGCGGTCCATCAACACGACGCACTCCGAGGTGTTCTTCGGGGCGAGGTATCGAAAGCGCGGAGAGGGCTACGAGCGCTTCTGCCTCAGGCGCCAGTTCTGGCAGCAGCTCGCCAACTCTCTGCCGACCTTGCTGACCAACCTTCTGCAGGTGGGCGTACTAGGGGTGAGCGCGTGGCGCTGCCTGGAAGGGGCCGCGCCGGCGGGGAGCGTGTTCACCGCCTACATCGTGGCCTCTCTGGCACAGGAGCCCTTGAGTGCCTTTCTCCTGGCCCTGACCTCCTATGCGTCAAACGTTCCGCACGTCGAGCGCCTTCGCTCCCTTGCCTCCCGCGCCGCCGAGCCCTCCGGCTTCGGCGCCCTGAGGGGCGGGGAGGCGGGCCCCGTCGTCGCCCGCCTGGACGGCGCGCTCTACGCCGACGCCTCCCGCTCGGGGGAGCCGCTGTTCCGCGCCCGGGGCATCGAAGTGCGCGCGGGATCGCTCGTGGTCGTGAAGGGGCCCAACGGCTCGGGCAAGTCGCGGCTGCTCGACTTCCTCGCCGGGCTCTCCGACCCCGCGTGCCTCGACGGGCGCGCCGAGCTCTCCCCCGAGCTCGCCTCGTGCGACTACCTCACCTACCCCGTCCCGGTCGTGGCGGGCACCCTGGCCGACAACATGCTCGGCGCGCGGCCAGACCCGGCCGCCGCGAGGGCCCTGGGCCTGGGGGACCTCGCCTCCCGCGAGATCACCGACCAGCCCCTCAACCTCTCCCTGGGGGAGCGGCAGAAGATCGGGCTGCTGCGGGCGCTCTCCGGCGGCTCCCCGGTGCTGCTGCTCGACGAGCCGCTCACGAACCTGGACGGGGCCGCCCGCGAGGGGCTGTGCCGCCTCGTCGAGGGGATGAGGGGGGAGAGGACCGTGGTGGCCGTCATGCACTCCGGCGAGCTCGACGGGGCCGCCGACCAGATCCTCGAGGTGCGCGGCGGGGAGCTCGAGAGGGTGAAGTAGGGGCTAAATCGCGTTTCTCGGCTCGCGTGCCGCTCGCATCTGGCGAGGCGACATCCCAAAGCGCTCCTCGAACGCGTGGTAAAAGTTACTCGTGCTGCCATAGCCAACCATCGAGGCTATGGTTCGCGCGGGCACCTCCGTCGTCTTGAGGAGCAGGGCGGCCCGCTCCATGCGCTGCTCGCGAACGAGCTCGGAGAAGGTCTTTCCGCTATGCTCGCGGATGAGCGTGGAAAGACGGCTCGGACTGTACGAGAACCGTTCGGCAAGACTAGAGAGCGTCACCGACTCCGGCTTTGCGGCGATGTCCTGCAAGACAAGGGCCACGGTCGCGTCTGCGTCAGGCTCGTCACGCGTCTCAGGGGCCCGTCGCATGAGGATGGTGACGAGGGCCATGGCCAGAGACTCGAGGACGACGCTCCAGTCCGGGTGCTTCTCCGCATAGATGACTGCCATGAGGCAGAACAGGTCATGGATGGTCGAGGCGTCATCTGGCGTGACGGTAATCCACGGGCGGCTCGACTGGTGCGAGATGCTTCCTGCGAGCGACTGAAAGAGGTTTGAGGAAGTGGGGGCAGACGAGAGCAGCAGCTGGTCAAAGCGCTGCTCCTTGACCAGAAGCGTGAGAAGGATCTCCTGTGTGGCTTCGGTAGAGGCCTCCGGTCCCTTGATGTCGACGCTGCAGGAGATCGACTCGTAGCCCCGTGCATGAGGGGCCTGCTCCCCGGGTGAGGTCTGTGCGGTCATGAGTATGTCTGCGTTGACGGGGAGGTCCCTTTGTCGGGTGGCTTCGACGATTCGCGCGAGGGCACGAGACAGGCGAGCGCGGTCCAAGGCTGTTCCTCTCCTTTGTACCGGGGGATCGGCTGGGACAGAGTCCACAGAATGTGTCACACGTATCATAGCCTCGGCGAGCGGATAAGATGAGAGGCGGTCACAGAGCAGGAGTCCTAGAGAGAGGGGACGGCATGAAGGTACTGATGCTCAACGGAAGCCCGCACCAGGACGGCTGCACCAACCGCGCGCTCGAAGAGGTTGCCAAGACGCTCGGCGAAAACGGCGTGGAGTCGGAGATCTGCTGGGTGGGCGCGCGTCCCGTCGGCGGCTGCGTGGCCTGCAACGCCTGCGCCAAGCTGGGTCGCTGCGCGTTTGGCGATAAGGACGGCGTCAACGAGTTCCGTGCCAAGGCGGCAGAGGCCGATGGCTTCGTCTTCGGCGCGCCGGTGCACTATGGCCGTGCGGGCGCGTCTCTTCTGGGCTTCATGGACCGGCTCTTCTACGCCAACGGCCGCGCCGGCGAGCCCAACGTCTTTGCGTACAAGCCGGCCGCCGCGGTGACCTCGGCACGTCGCGCGGGCACCACCTCGGCGCTCGCCGACATCGAGAAGTACTTCACGATCTCCCAGATGCCGATCGTGAGCAGCCGCTACTGGAACATGGTGCACGGCAACTCCGCCGAGCAGGTGGAGCAGGACGCCGAGGGCCTCTGGACCATGCGCCAGCTCGGCCGCAACATGGCGTGGCTGCTCAAGTGCATCGAGGCCGGCCGCGCGGCGGGCGTGGAGCTGCCCGCGTCCGAGCCGGGCGTCATGACCAACTTCGTGCGATAGGTGCGTCGGCTGCGGGCTCTGGCCGCGGCTGGCTCGTGCGAAGTCACGTTCTTCTCGCTGGAGGCGTGACTTCTGGCGAGCCGGTTGCGGCTGTCTCGCTCTAAGTCACGCTATCTGACTGTGAAGCGTGACTTTCAGCGAGGCGGTTGCGGCTAGCTCGCGCAATGTCACGTTTTGGCGCCGTGGAGCGTGACATCGAACGAGTTGGAGAGTGTTGCCTCGCGCGAAGTCACGCTATCTCTAACTACAAAACGTGACTTCCAGCGAGCCGGCGTCGGCTGCCTCGCGCGAAGTCACGTTCTTCTCGCCGGAAGCGTGACTTCCAGCGAGTTGGCGAGTGATACCTCGCTCTAAGTCACACTATCTAACTGTAAAGCGTGACTTCCAGCGAGCTAGCCGTAGCGGCCTCGCGCAAAGTCACGTTTTGCGGCGAGAAGAACGTGTCGCTGCACGCCGCTGCCCAGGGCGTTCTCGCGCCCGCACCCGCTTCGCGCTACCATAGAAGGGTTAACGCAAAGGATTGCGCGAAGGGCCGATGCAGACGGCCAGCGCAATCGGCCAACGCAGACGGCCAGTGAAAACGGCCATCGCAGCGGGGCGCCGGGGCGTCCCATGACGGGAGGGTGCATGCGCGGGGTGTTCATCACGCTCGAGGGGGCGGACGGCTGCGGTAAGACCACGCAGGCCGGCCTGCTTGCCGACGCGCTCGCCGCGCGGGGCCGCGAGGTCGTGCGCCTGCGCGAGCCCGGTGGCACGCCCATCTCTGAGAAAATCCGTGCGCTGCTGCTGGACCCCGCCAACGCCGAGATGTGCCCGGAGTGCGAGCTCATGCTCTACGAGGCCAGCCGCGCCCAGCTCGTGCGGCAGGTGATCGAGCCGGCCCTCGCGCGCGGCGCCGTGGTGCTGTGCGACCGCTTCTATGACTCAACCCGCGCCTACCAGGCCGGAGGGCGCGGCCTTGACGCCGGGCTTGTTGCCACGGCCAACCGCCTTGGCTCCTGCGAGCTCGTCCCGGATCGCACCCTCGTGCTGGACCTGGACCCGCAGACCGCCTACGCGCGCGCCACGGTCGGCGGCGCGGATCGCATGGAGGCCGAGGGCGTGGCGTTCCAGGGGCGCGTGAGGGAGAGCTTCCGCCGCCTTGCCGCGGAGGAGCCCGCCCGCGTCCGGCTCGTCGACGCGTCTGGCAAGAAGGGCGAGGTCACTGCGCGTCTGCTCTCCGCCCTCTCCGACCTCCTGGACGAGGCGTAGCCCGATGGCCGCGCCCGTGCCCGACATCCCCGCCGCGCTCGCGTCCCTCGAGGACCAGCCGCGCGTGCGCGACTTCCTGGCCACGGCCCTTGCTGAGGACCGGCTGTCCCACGCCTACCTCTTCGTGGGCGCGCCGGGCTCGGGCAAGCACGAGGCGGCCGAGGCCCTCGCCAAGTGCGTGATCTGCGCGAACGGCGGGGACGCCACCTGCGACGAGTGCCGTCGCGTGGCGCACCGCACCCACCCGGACGTCCACTGGCTCATGCCCGGCAGCGCAACCGGCTACCTGGCCGCGCAGGTCCGCGAGCTCATCGCTGACGTGAGCCTCGCCCCGGTGCGCGCCCGGACCAAGGTCTACGTGCTCGAGCGCGCCGAGCTGCTTCGTGGCACGGCGGCAAACGCCCTGCTCAAGACCCTCGAGGAGCCGCCTGCGGGCGTGATGTTCATCCTCTGCGCGCGCTCTACGGCCTCGATGCTCCCCACCATCGTCTCCCGCTGCCAGCAGGTGCCGTTCCGTGCGGTCTCGCCGGCGGCGGGCGTGGAGGAGGTCGTGCGGGGCAGCGGCGCCACGGAGGCGGACGCCCGCGTGGCGCTTGCCGTGGCGGGCACCCCCTCGCGCGCCGAGGACTACCTCGGCTCGCCGAGCCGCCGGCAGGTCAGGCGCCTTGTGGTGGACGCCCTGGACGCGCTTGCGCGCGACGACTCCTGGGACGTCCTTCTTTCCGCGCGGAAGATCGTGGCCGCAAACGCCGTGCCGCTCGCCGACGTGAAGCAGGCACAGGAGGACGCCCTTAAGGAGACGCAGGACTTCCTCACGTCCTCGGCGCTCAAGCAGGTGGAGGACGCCAACAAGCGCGAGCTCACCGCCCGGGAGCGTTCAGGTATGATGGAGGCCCTGGCCGCGGCGGAGTCGCTCCTGCGCGACGTGCTCGTCCGCCGCGAGGACGCCGGTCGCCCCCTCGTCAACGAGGACGCGGCGGCCACGGTGGACCGCATCGCGGCGCGCTGCGACACCCGCGGCGTGCTCGACGCGCTTGGCGCCGTCTCCCGCGCGGGCGACGACCTCGCCCACAACGTATCACCCCAGCTGACCCTCGAGGTCATGCTTCTTCGCATCAAGGAGGCACTCGAATGCCCACCATCATCCCGGTGAAGTTCAAGTACGCCGCGCGCGACCTCTGGTTTGACCCGGCAGGCACCGGCGCCCAGGAGGGCGACCACGTGATCTGCGCCACCGAGCGCGGCCACGAATTCGGCCTGGCCGTGGGCGACGCCCGCGAGGTCACCGAGGACGAGCTCGCCGCCACGATCGGCCACGCGCAGCTGCGCGACGTGCTGCGCATCGCCTCCGACGCCGACCTCGACCGCGCCGAGGAGCTCGCCCGCCGCGGCGAGGAGGCCATGCCCGCCTTCCGCCGCCACGTGACCGAGTCGGGGCTGGACATGAAGCCGGTGGGCGTGGAGTACCTCTTCGACGGCGACAAGGCCGTCTGCTACTTCGCCGCCGAGGAGCGCGTGGACTTCCGCCAGCTCGTGCGCGACCTCGCGCGCGAGTTCCACGTGCGGATAGACATGCGCCAGATCGGCGTGCGCGAGGAGGCCGCCATCGTGGGCGGCTACGGCCACTGCGGCCAGGAGCTCTGCTGCCGCCGCTTTGCCACCGGCTTCGACCCGGTCTCCATCCGCATGGCCAAGGAGCAGGACCTGCCCCTGAACTCCACCAAGATCTCCGGCGCGTGCGGCCGCCTCATGTGCTGCCTGCGCTACGAGTTCGAGGCCTACCGCGACTTCAAGAGCCGCGCGCCCAAGCGCAACGCCGTCATCGACACGCCGCTCGGCAAGGCCAAGATTGTCGAATACGACACGCCCAAGGAGCAGCTCTGCCTGCGGCTGGAGAACGGCAAGCAGATTCGCGTGGCACTCGCCGACATGACGGCCTCCGAGGCCGCGCACAAGAAGAGCGAGGAGCTCGGTTGCCCCTGCCGCCCGGACACGGTGACGCGCGAGGTGCTGGACAAGCTGGACTCCCCAGATGTGCAGATGGCCCTCGCCGAGCTCGACCGCAAGAACGGCGTGCTCCCGGTGGAGGAGCCGGACGCCTCGGACATCTTCGTGGACACCCGTCGCAAGCGTCGTCGCAGCTCGGGGAGCGCTGCCGGTGCCGCCGGCCCCTCGCGTGGCGAGAAGAACGAGCGGCCCGCGCGCCCCGGCGCACAGGCTGCCCCCGCCGAGGAGCCGGGGCGCCGGCGCCGCAAGCGCCACCCGGGCGACGGCGGGGGAGCGTCGGCTGCGCCCCGGTCCGGCGAGTCCACCGCGGCCGCGGCGGGCACGGGCACCGGAACGCACCGGCGCCGTCACCACCAGGCCGCCGAGGGCGGCTCCGCACCCGAGGGCGCGCAGCGCTCCGGGGCTGCCCAGCAGGGTGCGCGTCGCACGCGCCGACCGGGCGACAAGGGCGGCCAGGCTGCGCAGGGTGCCGGCGGCGAGCGCGGCGGGTGCGAGAACCAGCCGCGCGGCATGCAGCCGTCCCGCAGGCGCCGCGCGCAGCAGGGTCGCGGCGGTGCGGCCGGCGGCGAGCGCGGTGCGCAGGCCCCGGGCGGCCAGCAGCGCGGCGGTCAGGGCGCGGGCAGCCCGCAGCCGGGCGCCGAGGGCGCGGCCAAGACGAGGCGCCGTCGCCACCGTGGCGGCCGCGGCCGTGGCGGTGCTGCGGACGGCGGGTCCGGCTCCGCGCCCGCCGGCGGCGGCGAGTAAGCGAGAGGTTCTTCTCGCCGGGCGTGCTTGCCGGGCGTGCTTCTGTCCGGGTTGCTTGCAAAAGTGCCGTTGATGCGCCCGCGGGCGTGCCGGCTGCTTACGATATGCCGGCCAATGCACCTCTAGGCGCAGGGTGCGCTTAGGAAAACGCGGCCGTTGCGGGCTTGTCGCCCGCGGCGGTCGCGTTTGCTTGCAAAACCCTAGGTAACGTCTCGGCGAGAAGTACTTCTCGCCGGGAATTGCCTCGGGAAAGCTCTCTTTTGTGTAAGGCCGACCGAATCAGTCGCGCTTCTCTAAGCGCATCGGAGCCCCGTGCCCGCAACGACCGCGATTCCGTAAGCGCCTCCGCCTGCGCCGCGGCCCGCCCTACGCCAGCGCGGCCAGGCGCAGCGCCAGCTCAACGGTGCCGACGGCGTAGCCGCCGCGCGCGAAGAGCCCCACGGGCTCGTCCCCGCGGCAGTCCGCGAGCACGCTGAGCGGCAGCAGCTCCGGGTTGGCGAACATGCGACGAGCCAGGCGCTCGGGCAGCCAGGAGAAGTCGTCGCGCGCGAGCGTCACGTCCGCACCGGCCCCGCGCAGCGCGGTGAGTGCCCGCCCGAGGGTGGGGTCGCCCGTCGCGGCGTCCGTGCCCTCGGGCGTCATGAGCGTCACGCCTACGCCGGCCGCAGCCACCGTCGCCGCGCTTTCGGCAAGCTCGTTCAGCAGGTGCTCGGTGGGCTCCTCGGCAAGCTCCAGGAAGGCCATGAGCGAAAGGCCGCGCGTGCCGGGGCGCGCGAGGGCCGCCACGTCCGGCAGCGGGATGCGCTGCAGCATGTCCTCCACGGACGGCTCGCGCAGGCGCAGCGCCACTTCGCACGGACCGTCCACCGCCAGCGCGCGCTCGCAGGCCTGCTGGTTGCCGTTCGGCAGACGCACCGTGGTGGTGAGGCGATACGTCCCGGCCGGCACCTCGAGCTCGAGCGCTCCGTCCGCAAACTCGGACCCCCACAGGTCAAGCGAGAAGAACCCGTAGAGCTCCTGGCCGCCCACCTGCATAGACGTGCCGAGCCGCGCGAGCGACCAGTCCACGCCGTAGACCGGAGTGCGGCCGTCGTCGCAGGTGAGGCGCAGCGGGACCGTGCGCTCCGCCGCGGGTGCGTCCTCCACGCACGCCCACCGCCCGGCGTCCAGGACCTCGGCCCGGCCGTCCGTCTCCGCCAGGCGCGCCGCCACCCCCAGCGAGCGGCAGGCCGCCACGAAGAGCGTGCGGCGCGTGACCTCGGAGGCCTCGCCGGAGGCAAGCGCGCCCACCGGCGAGCCCACGAGCTTGGCCAGGTGCTCGGCTGGCGAGAAGCCCAGGTTGTCGCAGAGCAGCGTCCAGGCGGCGCGCGGGTCACGCCCAACCAGAGCGGCCAGATCGGCGGGCAGCGCCGCCGGCAGCGCGGGCCGCCAGGCGCCCAGGTGCTCGAGGCCGATGCGCGGGCAGAGCACGGAGCGCTCCCAGGTCTCGCGCGCGGCATCCGGGCCAAGCCCGGCCGCCCCAAGCCGCGCCAGCGCCGCGTCCCGTCCCGCCAGCGCGGCCGCGAGGTGTCCCTCCAGCACGTCGGCCTTAAGGTCCAGCCAGTCCTTCGGGGCGAGGCCCGCCAGCAGCGTCAGGCGCTCCGGCTCCGGCCCGGCCGTCAGGAACGCAAAGACCTCGTCGGCGTTGCCAAGCGAGCCGGTGAGCACGCGCGCCGCCAGGGCGGCATCGTCACCCGGCCGCAGCTTGGCTGCCCGTGCCGCAAGCCGCTCGGCGTGCGCCCGTGCCGCCGCCACCCCTGCAAGCCGCCTCCCGTCAGCGGCGGCCTTGCGGGTCCGGCCGCGCTCGGCCATCTCGGGCGTGAGCGCGCCGGACGGTGCCGGGTGGTCCTCCGGCGCGCGGACGTCGAGCGCGCGCCAGCCGGAGTTGCACTCGTTCACGCGCGCGGCCGAGAGCGCGAGGCGCACCTCGGAGACGCGGGCAGTGTCTACGTCCTTCTCGGCCATGAACGACCCGCGCGAGGCATGCACGCGGACGCTCCCATGGCCCAGCACCGCCCGGCAGCGACCCTCGTCGTCTGCGGTGAGGGTGACGAGCGGGCGCCACCCGGCCATGTTGAGCACCTCCAGCGCTACGGTGGCCCCGGCGGCGGGCTTGCCGTCAACGCCAAAGACGCGCACCTCAAGCGGGGAGGACGCGGCGTAGGACTGCGTGACGCCCACCGTGACGGAGCAGCCGCTGCGCATGAGCACGTCCTCGGGCGCGCAGCCGAAGTCGGAGAAGAGCCGCGTGGCCACCATCGGGGCGCGGCCGGCCGCCGCCGTGAACCAGCCGCGGTCGAGCGCCTCCTCGGGCTCGCAGGCGCCGAGGTAGTGCCAGGCGCCGCCCGCGTAGGCCTCCACCCAGGCGTGGTTGTCGTCGCAGTGGGCCCACCAGGGCACGTAGAGCTGGCGGGCCGGGATGCCCACGGCGCGCAGCGCGGAGACGAGCAGCGTGGACTCCTCGCCGCAGCGCCCCGCCGCCCCCGCAATGACGCCGAGCGCCCCGAGGGTGCGCCCGTCCGTGGACTGGTAGGTGGCCACCTCGGCGCACCAGTAGTTGACCTCGATCACGGCTTGCTCGGCGGACATGCCGGCCACGCGCGGCGCGAGCGTCTCCCAGAGGGCCTCGCGGCAGCGGTCGAGCGGCTCGTTGTTGACGCGCGGGCAGGCCACGTAGTGGACAAAGACGTCCTCGGGCAGCGCCGCCGTCTCCGGCCGGGACTCGCGCAGCATGAGCGCGTGGCGGGCGGTGGTGGCAAGCACCTCGAACGGCGTGTCAAAGACGTCCGTCAGGGGTAGCGTGGCATAGAAGTAGCGCGTGAGCACGGCCTCGTCGATGGGTAGCGTCTGGAGGTCGGCCTCGATCTGGCGGGCCTTCTCTCCCAGGTGGGGGCGGCGGGCGTCAAAGCGCGCGGCTGCGTAGTCTGCGAGCTCGTCGGAAAGCGACATGGCGGGGTGCTCCTTGGTCGGGCGCCGGCGGGCTGCCGGCGCGGGCGGTTCGCGGCCTGCTATGGTACGACTTCTGTGGCCGGCGTGCCGGGCTGCGCGCGTTTCATGGCGGCTGTCGGCAGGGTACGTACACTCGTCGGCGAGCCCCCTTGAGGGTACGTACAGAGTTGCGTCGTCAAGGTTCTTCTCGACAGGTCTCTGAGCTGCTCAAACGTAGGCGGCGAGAAGAACGTGAGGGCTGCTGAGTGTACGTACCCTTACTGGGCCCGTTGCGGTAGTGTACGTACCCTTGCCGGGCCCGCCGTTGCCGCGTCCCCGTTCCGGCTACCGCACGCGCACGGCGAGCACGGTGTCCACCGGGTCGGGCAGGCCCGGCTCGCCTCCTAGGTCTGCGAAGGCCACGTCGGGGTAGTCGCTGTGCGTCCAGCTGCGGGAGAGCGGCACCTCGGAGCCGTCGGCCATGCGACGCACGGAGACGATCCGCTCCGGCGGCACCCCGAGCAGCGGCACCGGCCCCACCGAGCCCTCCATCAGGTGGAAGTAGTACGTGTTGCCGCGCCGGGTGAGCCGCCCCACCTCGGGCTTCTGCGCGTCCACGGGACCTCCCGCCGCCGGCCCGCACCCGTAGACGCTCTCGCCGTTGTCGCGCATCCAGCGGCCCACCTCCGCCAGCGTGCGCAGCGACGCCTCCGGGATGCGCCCGCGCGCGTCCGGCCCCACGTTGAGGATGAGGTTGCCGCCCTTGGAGACGCACTCGACGAGCTTGCGGACCAGCAGGTCGGCCGGCTTCCAGCGCATGTCCGCGGCGCAGTAGCCCCAGTGGTCGTTCATCGTGACGCAGGCCTCCCAGGCCAGCGGGCGGCCCTCGGCGTCCGTGAGGCCGCGCGGCGGCACGATCTGCTCCGGCGTGACGAAGTCGCCGTGGTAGGGGGTGGGGCGGCACGCCGCGAGCGAGCCGAAGCCCTCGCCGGAGACCTCCAGGCGGTTGTTCACCACCACGTCCGGCTGCAGCTCGCGCACCATGCGCATGAGCTCGGTGGCGCCCCAGCGCTCCCCGCGCAGGTCGTCATATGAGAAGTCGAACCACAGGAGGTCCAGCTTACCGTAGTTTTCACAGAGCTCGCGCACCTGGCCGTGCATGAAGCGCAGGTAGCGGTCCCAGTCGCGGCCGTCGTTGCAGCCGGCGACGGGGTCGTTGCGCAGGGGCGCGTTGCGGTCTGCGTACTGCGGGAAGTCCGGGTGGTGCCAGTCGATGAGGGAGAAGTAGAGCCCCGCGCGCAGCCCCTCGGCGCGCGCCGCGTCGAGAAACTCGCGCACCACGTCGCGCCCGAGCGGTGTGTTGGTGACCTTGAAGTCCGTGAGCGCGCTGTCAAAGAGGCAGAACCCGTCGTGGTGCTTGGCCGTGAGGACCACGTAGCGCATCCCCGCCTCGCGGGCGGCGCGGGCCCAGGCGTGCGGGTCGAAGTCCGGCGCAGTGAACTCGGTAGCGTAGCGCGTGTAGGCGGCGTCCGGCATGCGCTCCACGCTGCGCACCCACTCGCCGCGGGCGGGGATTGCGTAGATGCCCCAGTGGACGAACATCCCGAAGCGGTCGTGCAGCCACCAGCGCATGCGCTCGTCGTAGCGGGCGCGGTCGAAGCGGTATGCGGGCGCGTTCGTGCGGGCCATGGCGCACCTTTCCTCGCGGCGTGTCGTGCGTTCATGGTAGCGCGCGGGCGGGTGCGCGGACAGGGGCGGACGGGCGCAGGCGGCGGGCGCGGACGCGCGGCCCTCGTGCGTTGCTCGTGCGGCCCGCTTGCGTCGCCCGCCCGCGCCGCTTGCGACAGTCTTGCCGCGGGCGCGCGGCCCGCTTGCACCGCCCGCCCGTCCTGCGTCGCCCGCCCGCCCCGCACGCGCTACCATGGGGCGGACCACCTGAGCGAAAGGACCCCCATGTACGGACTCAAGACGGAGGCAAGCTTCGACTCCGCCCACTTCCTGGCCGACTATCACGGCAAGTGCGAGAACCTCCACGGCCACCGCTGGCGCGTCGTGGCCTACCTGCGCACGCCCGAGCTCGGCGAGGCCGGCACGGAGCGCGACATGGTCTGCGACTTCGGCGTCTTCAAGCGCGAGGTGCGCGCCCTGGCCGAGGAGTTCGACCACACCTTCCTCGTGGAGGAGGGGACGCTCGCGTCGGCCACGGTGGCCGCACTCGAGGGCGAGGGCTTCTCGCTCACGATGCTGCCCTTCCGCACCACGGCCGAGAACCTTGCGCGCCACTTCTGCGAGCGCCTGCGCGAGCGCGGGTTGCCCTGCAGCCAGGTGGACGTCTACGAGACGCCGCTCAACTGCGCCACCTACCTCGCGGAGTAGCGTCGCCACCGGCGAGAAGGACCTTGCGCCTGGGGACGTGCCTCTCCTCGTGGCCCGCCCTGCGGCCGGCGGTCGCCCCGCCCGACGCCCGGCGGTCACCCC
>NZ_JACSNQ010000021.1 GCF_016900315.1 Olsenella profusa | reverse complement strand
CCCTCAGCCGCCGCCCCGTCCTTCTCGCCGAGGCCCCAGCGCACGAGCGCGGCCGGGTCCGCCGGGACGGGCCCGTCGAAGCCCGGGAGCGTACCCCCCGAGTCAGCCACGAAGCCGCCGTCGCCGTCCGGAGACAGGCTCACGCAGCGCAGGCGCGCCGGCGCACTGCCGCCGTAGTCGAGGGGGCGCGCGCCGGGCTCGCACTCCCCCACCCCGAGCGCCTCGAGGGCCTGCGCGGCCAGCTCGAAGCAGACGCCCTCCTTGCCGGTGGCGGCCGAGACGCCCACCACGAGCGCCTCGCGGGCACGCGTGAGGGCCACGTAGAGCAGGCGGGCGCGCTCGGCGGCGTCGGCCTCGTCATCTGCGGCGCGCAGCGCGAGGTAGCGGGCCGTAAGCGGCGGCACCGCCGAGCGGTCGGCGCTCGGCTCCAGCTCCTCGGGGTCCACCGCAGAGAGCCACTTGGGGAGGTCCTTCTCGCCGGGGCGCAGGACGAACTCGCGGCGGCCGCCGGGGGCCGGGCCCACCGCAACGGAGCCGCTCCCACGCCGGCTGCCCCAGCACTCGGCCACCGCGCAGACGCCGAACTCGAGGCCCTTGGAGGCGTGGATCGTCATGACGCGCACCGTGCCCTCGCCCGCGCCTGCGTCGCCGCCCGCAAGCGAGGCCGGCGGCACCTTGGCCGCCGCGAGCCAGGCGTCGAACTCGAAGGCCGCCCGCGCCGCGCCGAGCCCGAGGCTGGAGGTGAGGTCGCGCACGTAGCGTATCGCGGCGAGCACGTTGGCCGCGCGGGCCAGGCCCTCCGCGTCGCCCGCCTCGAGCCGAGCGAGCCAGCCGGAGTCGCGCACGGCCCGCTCCACCACGTCGGCCACCGGCAGGCGCCGCACGTCCTCGAGGGCGCGGGTCATGACCTCGTGGGCACGGGCGAGCCGCGCCGAGGGCTCGCGCCCGCCGAAGAATTCCATCGACGCGAGGCCTCGGTCGATCCCGCGCTTGGTGGGCGCGTCGAGCTTGTCCTGCGTGCGGGTGCCGAGCTCGCAGAAGTCGTTGGCGTCCAGGCCGAACATCTCGCTCGCGAGCAGCGGGAAGAGGCCGGACTGCGTGTCTGCCGGGTTGGCGAGCGCGTGGAGCAGCGCACGGACCACCTTGACCTCGTCGGTGCCGGTGAAGGTGGAGCCGCCCGTGACCACGCACTCCATCCCGCGGGCGCGGATGGCATCTATATAGAGGTCGGCGTGGGTGGTCACGCCGAGCAGCAGCGCCATGTCGCCCGGGCGCTCCCCCGCGTCGCGGTAGCGCGCGAGGGCGTCGGCCACCTGCGCCGCCGTCGCGGCCGTCTGCTGGCGGGCGGGACGCCCCATGCGCGCCGGCCCCGTACAGACCTCAAGGTCAATGCGCGGCAGGTCACGGGCACGGTAGCGGTCCTTGCGCCCGGGGTTGGCGTCCAGGTGCATGAAGCCGGACATCGTGCCGCATGCGGGCCCGTCCCCGCCCGTGCAGACGCGCTCCACCAAGGCGAGCACGTCGGCATGGCTGCGGTAGTTGGTGTCCAGCCGCACGCGCAGGTCCTCCCCCACCCCCTGGCCGCGGCCCACGAACACGCCCACGTCCGCGCCGCGGAAGCGGTAGATGGACTGCTGCGCGTCGCCCACGGTGCAGAGGTGGCGCGCGCCCTCGCCGGAGAGAAGCTCGATGAGCTCGAGCTGCGCCTCGTCGGTGTCCTGGAACTCGTCGACCATCACCAGGCGGAAGCGGCCGGCGTAGTCCCGCCGGACCGCGGGCACGTCCCGCACGGCGAGAAGGGCCAGGCGGACGAGGTCGTCGTTGTCGAGGCAGCGCTCCGCGCGCTTGACCTCGTCGTAGCGGCTCGCCACGCGGCGCGCGAGCCCCAGCAGGGCGTCCGCGAGCGGGGCCACGCGGCTGAAGACGAGCTCGGCGCGGGCCAGGGCAAGCGCCGACTTGGCGGCCGCCACGGCCTCCTTGATCTGCCCGCGGGCCTGCGGCAGGCTCACGGCCGCGAGCGCCCGGGCGGCCGCCTCGGGCGTGCGCTCCACAGGGTCCAGATCCTCGAAGGCGCGCAGGGCCTCGAGCGCGGGCGTCACCTTCTGCTGCGCGGCGGGCGTGAGCGGCAGCGCGGCAAGCTCCTCCACGCGCATCGCGAGCTCGTGGACGGCCCGCGCCGGCCCCGCGTCCGCGCCCGGCGCGCACGAGAGCGCGCCCGGCCCGCCGGCCTCGGCCACCAGGCGCGCGACCACGCCCATCGCGCCGGTGTAGGCGCCCTGCGGCGTGCGGCCGCCGAGCTCGTACTCCGCGAGCACGGGAGCGAAGGCCTCGTCGCGGCGCGCGGCGCGCATGACGTCGTCCATCGCGCGGTCGAAGAGGGCCTCCTGGCGGGCGTCGGACACCACCGAGAAGGACGGGTCGAGCCCGAGGTCGAGCGCGTGGCGCGAGAGGATGCGCCGGCACATGGCGTGGATCGTGGAGATCCAGGCGTCGTCGACGGAGAGCGCCGCCTCGGCCATGCCCGCCCGGCGCAGCGTGGCGCGCACGCGCTCCTTGATCTCGCGCGCGGCGGCCTCGGTGAACGTGATGACGAGCACCTGGTCGAGCCCGTCGAGGTAGGGGCGTCCCCCCTCCCCGGAGCCCGGCGAGAGCGCCCAGGCCACGCGCTGGGTGAGCGTGAAGGTCTTGCCGGAGCCGGCGCCGGCCTCCACGAAGAGCGGCCGGTCGAGCGTCGTGGCTATCCTGAGCTGGCGCTCGTTGAGGCTGGAGAGGTCGATGGCGGGGGTCGTGGCAACGCTCGCAGCGGCGGAGTCCGCGCCGGGACCTCCCGCCGCGGCGCCGGAGACGCCGGCCGCCGCACCCCCGAGGTTCTTCTCGCTCACTTGCGCAGCCTCCTCTCGCAGTTGAGGACCGGGCAGAACTGACACGCGTCGGCGTCCACCGGCGCGGCCTCGATGTCTCCGGCGAGCAGCCGCTCGATGCGCGCGGCGATGGCCTCCTCGCAGGCGTCGAGCAGGGCCTCCATGCCGCCCTGCCCCTCCCGCCCAAAGGACGCCGCCCGCGGCACGCAGACGCGCCTCGTGCGCTGGGACGTGAGCGGGCGCGCGCCGAAGACGTTGTCGGCCAGGTTCTCGTCCACGGCGCCGGCGATTGCATGGGCCCCCTTGGTGCAGAGATAGACGGCCGCGCGCACCGTGAGGTCCGGGAAGGCCCGGCGCGCCACCTGGCCGTATATGAGCGACTGCACGCGCCGCGGCAGGACGAAGCCCTCGCTCGGCGCACCGTCCTTGCCGAAGGCGTCGTACTCGGCGGCAAAGCCGGCGTCAGACTTGTGCTTGTAGTCGATGACCACAGCCTGGCCGTGCGCGTCCACGTCCACGCGGTCCACGGTGCCCGTGAGGCGCACGCCCGCGTAGCTCACCTCGGCGCCGCCGCGGCCGAAGCCCCACTCAAAGAGGCGCGGCTCGAAGCCCGTGAGCGCCTCGGACTCGAAGTCCAGAAGCGACAGCAGGTCGCGCCGGAGCCGCTCGAGCTGTCCCGCCTGCTGGGCGCTGTGCGGCACGAGCGCCTGCGGCAGCGGGCGGCGGCCCCCCACGAGCTGGTACTGGTGGGAGAGGTGCAGGTCGAACTCCTCGGAGAGGACCTCGCGCGCCTCGGCGAGCGCCTCAGGGCCGTCGGCGGCCGGGCCCGGCAGGCGCACCGTCGGGACCTGCTGCGCGCGGGCGGCGAGCTCCTCCACAAGCTCGCGGTACTCCAGGTCCTCCAGGGCGCGGGGCCGCGCGGTGCGCAGGTCGGCGAGGGCGTGGGTGCCCTCCGCACGCTCCACGGCGCGGGCCAGCAGCTCCCGGTGGGTGAGCTCGAGCACGCGGTGGGCAAAGGTTCCCATCTCCGCGCCGGTAAAGCCCGCGTCGGCGTCGCGCAGGCGCAGGCGGCGCAGGCTGAACCACTTGTAGGGGCACTCGAGGTAGGTCTCTATCTGCGAGGCGGAGAGCACAGGGCGCGCGTCCTCGGCGGCCACGCCCTCGGGCGGCGGGGAGACGCACACGCGCTCCTCGGCGCCGATTCTGCCGGCCGGCGCGGGCCGCTCGGTCGCCTCGAGGCGCGGGGCGCGGCCGGCGGCGGAGGCGTTCTCGCGCACGCACGTCTCTGAGCGCGAGCAGGCAGCGTCGCCGAGGGCGGCCGCGAGCTCGTCCGCGCCCGCCGCCGCGTCTATCCCGTAGCAGGCCAGAAGCTCGGTCAGCATCACGGAGGGGTAGCACTCCTTGCCGTCCGCCCCGAAGAGCGGCCGCTCGGCGAGAAGGACCCCCCGCGGCACCCCCACGAGCGCGGCAAAGCGCGCCCGCTCGGCCTCCATCGGGCGCGGGACGTCCTCGACGCCGTAGGCGGCGAGCAGCGCAGAGCGCACGTCGTCGGTGGCGGGGAGGGCGGATTCGGTTGAGGTCTGGCCCAGCAGCACGAGCGCGTCGACCGAGCCCGGCGCGCGGCGGGCCGCGGCGCGCACGCCCTCGACCGTGACCACCGCGCGGGCGCCGGCGGCCGTGCGCTCGGGCCTGAGCGTGCAGACGGTCCGTTCGAGCGCGGCGGCGGCAAGCTCCACGAGCTCGGAGAGCGCCACGTGGCCGGGCGCCTCCGGGTCCGCGGTGAGGCCGAGCTCCTTCAGCGAGCGCGCCACGTCAAGGACTGCGGTGAGTGCGGCCACGGCCTCCGCGGCGCCGGGCGCGCCGCGCTTCTCGCCCTGCGCGAAGGGCGCGAGCAGCTTGGAGGCCGCCGAGCCAATCCGGCCGCGCAGAAGCTCGCGCACGGCGGCTGCCGTCTCGGGCGAGGTCTCCCGCTCTGAGGCGAGCTGGTCGAGAAGAACCTGCGGCGTGAGCAGGCGGTTGCCGCGCCACTGCGCGTCGAGCCGGCGCGCGCGGGCGGCCGGGACGTGGGAGACGTCCGACACGAGGTAGTCCGAGAGGTCGCGCGGGGGCCACCAGGACATGTCCTCGAGCTCCACGCGCACGGTGCCGGCGCGCGGGGCGCCCGGGACCGGGCGCGCGGCGGGCCACGTGGCCGTGAGGTCGGCGAGCCGCGCCATGCCGCGGGCGAGCTCGAGGAAAGCACGGCCCGCCTCGAGCTGGGGCATGGGCACGCTGAGCTGTGCGCGCGCCGTAACGCCGCGGGCGACCAGGCGCGGCGCGAGCGCGCGCCAGGCAGACGGCGCGTCCGGCGCCGCTATGACGACCTCGCGCGCGCCGTCCGCGACGAGCGCCTCCACCTCGTGCGCCACGAGCTCGGCGCGGGCGGAGGGGCCCGCCGGCAGCAAGAGGCGCACCGCCCCGGCGGGGGCCACGGTAGGGGCGTCCGCACGGAAGAGGGCCGCGGAGAGCGCGGCGAGCTCGGCGGCGCGCGGGGCGCCGTCCTGTGGGGCGTCCTGCGCGGAAGGCAGGTTCTTCTCGCCAAGGAGGACGCCGCGGGAGCGGGCGAGCTCGCAGAGGGCGGCGAGCGCCCGCTCGGCCTGGGCCGTGGCGGGGCCGCCGGAGCGCGGTGCCATGACCGTCACCTCGTGCGCGCGGGCAAGCCCGCAGACAAGCTCGCGCTCCGGGCGGCGCAGCTCGGAGAAGCCCGCGAGCACCACGGGGGGCACGGCGGCATCGGCAGCGTCGAGGGCCTCCGGCAGCGACGCCAGGACCTCGCAGGGCTCCACGAGGCCGCGGGCGGCAAGCTCCGCGGCGTAGTCTTGGAGCAGCGCCACCACGGCGGCCTCGGCATCCGTGACGCCGGCGGGCACCTCGGCGCCCGCGAGCCACGGGAGGCCGCGGCGCGCGAGGTCGGCGAGGAGCGCCGCCGTGCCGGGGGTGTCCGCGACCGCCGTGCCCGGGCGCGTCGCCGCGCGGGAGAGCACGCGGGCCGCGAGCACGTCGCGCGCGACATCGCCCACCAGGCGGCGGCCGTCGCCCCAGACGCCCCAGCGCTCCTCGGCCCAGGCGCCCGGCGTGCTCACGGTGACGCCGAGCGCCAGGCCGCCGGCCGCGGCGAGCACGCGCTGGGCGTCGAGCGCCTGGGCAAACGACGGCACCAGCAGCACGACGCGGCCGGCCGCGGCGAGCGCCGCGCGCAGCAGGCACAGGGTGTCGGGGCCGCAGGGCCGCTCGTCGGGCGTTCTCACCAGGGTCAGGGGCATGGGGTCTCTTTCGTTCGGGGTCCCCGGGCGAGCGGGCGCCCGGTCGTTCTTCTCGCTCAATCCTAGCGCACGGGCCGGACAACAACTCCCTCCGGCCGGGGCGGCGCGTCGGCGCGGGCCTTTTGCGCCCGGGCCATCGGCCCTCGCCCCCGGGTCATATGCCTGGGCGCAGGGTGATAAATCTTTGTAGTGCTGAAGAAACCGCAGGTCGCGCGGTCAACCGGTCTGAGATGACGACGATTATCTACCTCGGCTGGGGTGGATGACGGAAGGAAAGCGGAAACGGGGCAGCCCGTCGGCGGCGCTACTCCCCCAGGCGAGCCAGGACCATCCGGTAGCCGCCCGCCTCGCCGTTCAGGCACTTCGAGACGCGGCTCACCGTGGTCGACGAGGCGCCCGTCGCGTGCGAGACGTCCACGTAGGAGGTGCCGGCCGAGAGCAGGCGCGCCACCTCGAGCCGCTGCGAGAGGTCCTCGACCTCGCGCGGGGTGCACAGGTCGGCGAGAAGCGCGCGGGCCTCCTCGGGCGTCCGAAGGGAACAGAGCGCCTCGAGCAGCCTTCTGACCTCGTCCTCGCTCTCCCTGCCTGGCTCCGTCATGCGCACCTCCTAGTTCCGTCCGTGCCGTCCACTTTAGCGCACTGGAGCGCCCGCGCGCCAGACTCGCCGCCGGGCGGTCGCCGCACGGGGCAGGTGGGCCGGACGGGGGCGCCGCCGCACCCCGCGCCCGCGCGCCAGCCCCATCACCTCCCCGCCACACGCCGCGGCGCCCCGGCGACCGCGCGCCGCCCGCACGCTAGAATGGTGCGGTCACAACCCCCACGCCAGGGAGGGCACATGCTGCTGGGATACGAGGCCGACACCGACCTTGCGGGCATCCGCGTCGTCGCGAGCGACATGGACGCCACGCTGCTCGCCGACGACAAGTCCATGCCCGCGGGCATGCCCGAGCGCATCCGCGCGCTCAACGACGCCGGCGTCACCTTCGTGGCCGCGAGCGGCCGTCCGCTCTACACGCTGCGCGGCATGTTCGAGGGCCTGGACGACGAGATGGGCTTCGTCTCGGACAACGGGGCCGCGGTGGTCTGCCGGGGCGAGGTGGTTTTCAAGAGCCTGATCGCGCCCGAGACCGTCGACGAGCTTCTGGACTTCACGCTGGGCCGCGGGCTCGGCATCCCCACGGTCTGTGGGCTCGACGCCTGCTACGTGCGCACCTGCGACCGGTCCTACGACGAGTTCTTCCACACCTTCTACCGAAACATCGTCTACCTGGACGAGCTCGAGGGGCTCTGCGCGCGCGGCGTCGAGGTCAACAAGTACACCGTCTACCTGCCCGAGGCCAACGCCGTCGAGGCGTGCGCCACGGAGTTCGCGCCGTCCTTCGGCGAGCGGCTCTCCGTCACCTGCGGCGGGCCCGTGTGGGTGGACGTGATGAACTACGGCGTCGACAAGGGCGCGGGGCTTGCCCGGCTCTGCGAGCACCTCGGCGTCTCGGCCGCCGACGTGGCGGCCTTCGGCGACACCGACAACGACGCCCAGATGCTCGAGCTCGTCGGCCACAGCTACCTCATGGCCAACGCCGAGGCGCGCATGGAGCCGCACGCCCGCTTCCGCGCCCCCTCGAACAACGACCGCGGCGTGGCGGTGGTGACAGACCGCATCCTCGCGGCCCGCCGGGCGCAGCTCGGCTAGCAGGCGAGAAGAACCCTGGGGCCGCCCCGCGCACCTCGAGGCGCGCCTCGGCCTGCACCCCGTCCCACGGACGCCCCAACCCCCTACGACCCAAGGAGGTCCCCATGCGCTTCATCGCCCGATGGCTCGTCCTCACCGTTGCCTGCGCCGTCGCCGTGTGGCTGGTCCCCGGCATCGTGCCGGTGGGCGGCTCGTGGCTGGGCCCGCTCTTCTGCGCGCTCGTGCTCGCGCTGCTCAACGCCACCATCAAGCCGCTGCTGCAGGTGCTGGCCATCCCCGTCACGGTGCTCACGCTGGGCATCTTCTACCTGGTGGTCAACGCCTTCGTGCTCGAGCTCGCGAGCTACCTCTCCCGCAACATCTTCCACGCCGGCATCGCCATCGACTCGCTCTTCTCGGCGATCCTGGGGTCGATCGTCATCTCGATCGTGAGCGTGATCGTCGGCGGCATCGTCGGGGCCGACGACTAGCGACGCCGCGGCGGGAGGCGGGCCCGAACCAGCGGCTCGGCTACGCGACAGGGCCGTCGCCCTGCCTGTCGGGCGCGCTACCCCGCACGTCGTCCTCCTCGCCGCCGTCCTTCTCGCCGGGCGCGAGCCTGCCGGCAACGGCGCGGGTGAGCTCGGAGGCCCCCTGCTGGGCGCCGCGCACCACCGCGTCCCAGGTGGCGGCCGCCGACGCGCCCGCGATCTCCCCCACCAGCGCGAACACCGCGTCGCGGGTGCGCGCGTCCACCCCGCCGAGCGCCGCGAGGACCTTCTGCGCGGCCGCGGGACTTGAAAGCAGGTCGTCGAAGCGCTCCGCCCCGCCGGCCGCGAGCGCGTCGAAGAGCTCGTCGGTGAGCCGGCGGCGGTCCTCCGGAGCGAGGCGCGCGAGCCAGGAGGCAAAGGCGCGCGTCACGACGAGGCACTCCGGGTCAGGGCCGTCCGCCTCGACGAAGCCCGCCGGCCCCACCTGCCAGGTGAGCGGGTCGTGCTGGAGCGTGCGCGCGGCCGAGCTCCGCACGATCGTGGCGGGAGCGTCCTCGGCGAGGAGGCGGCCGACCACGCTGTAGGCCGGGATGATGCGACGGTAGCGCTCCCCCATCACCTCGTGGCAGCTCACGGGCATCACGGAGCGGTCCATGCCGGGGCCGTCGTTGCTCCAGACGCGCTCGAGGGCGCCCGCGAGCGCGACCGGGCAGCTCGCTGCCGCGTACGCCGCGAGGTTGCCGCCCTTTGAGTGGCCGCCCACGAGCACGCGCCGACCCGACGCCGCGGCGCGCTCGAGCTCGCGGACGAGGTAGGCCGCGGCGGCGCGCTGTGCCTCGGTTACGGCAAAGCTCAGGATGAAGTTCTCGCGCCAGCCCACGAGCGTGGCGTCGGTGCCGCGGAAGGCCACGTAGCTATGGCCGTCGGCGAGCTCCACGGTCACCGCGGCAAACTGCATCACGCGCTCGCCGTCGCGCACGTCCACGTAGTCGGAGAGCGTGGCGCCGCCGAAGCGCGCCGAGGCGGCGAGCGCGCGGACGAAGCGCTCGTCGACCGTGGCGAGCGAGCGGACGCGGGAGGCCGCCTCTCCGCCTGCGAGCTCGATCAGCCGCTCGCAGGCGTTGGCCGCCGGCACGCCCCGCTCCCCCGGCCCGCCCACGATGCCGGTGAGGTCGAGGTAGGAGAGCGTCGCCAGCACGAGGTTGTCGACGTCGTTGAACGGCCGCTCGGCAAGCATGATGTCGCCGCGCAGCTCGAGGTAGTCGCGGATGTCGGCCATTCACACCGTCCTTCTCGCCAGCCCCAACCCTTCAGCCAGGCACACCCCTCAGCCCCAACCCCGCAGCCAAGAAGCCCCGAAGCGACGGAGCCTCGCCCCTTGCTAAGCAAGCTTCCTGAGCGCTTCCGCGCGAAGCAGCTTGCGTGCAAGGGGCGAGGCCCCTCCCGTAGATCCGGTCGCTACGCCATCACCTTGCAGAAGAGCTCCACCACGGCGGCGTGGTCGGCGTCGCGCGGGTTGCCCGGGAAGCAGGCGTCGGCGAGCGCGTCCTCGGCCAGCTGGTCGAGGTCGGCCTCCACGAGGCCGTCGCAGGTGGGCTTGATGTCAACGTCGGCGGAGAGCTGGCGCACGGCGGCGATCGCAGCGTCAGCGGCCTCGTCGACCGTCATGCCCGTGGTGTCCACGCCCATCGCGCGCGCCACGTCGGCCAGGCGCTCGGCCACGACCGGCTTGTTGTACTCCATCGCCACCGGCAGCAGCATGGCGCAGGCCACGCCGTGCGGGGTGTCGTAGTGCGCGGAGAGCGTGTGCGCCATGGCGTGGTCGATGCCGAGTCCCACGTTGGAGAAGCCCATGCCGGCGATGTACTGGCCGAGCGCCATGCCCTCGCGGCCGCTGCCGGGCTGGCCGCTTCTGGCCTCGGCCACGGCGTCGCGCAGGCTGCGGGAGATGATCTCGATAGCCTTGAGGTGGAACATGTCGGAGAGCTCCCAGGCGCCCTTGGTGGTGTAGCCCTCGATGGCGTGCGTGAGCGCGTCCATGCCCGTGGCGGCGGTGAGGCCGGCCGGCATGGAGGCCATCATGTCGGGGTCCACGACGGCGACGTCGGGGATGTCGTTGACGTCGACGCAGACGAACTTGCGGACCTTCTCCGGGTCGGTGATCACGTAGTTGATCGTGACCTCGGCCGCGGTACCGGCGGTGGTGGGCACGGCGATGGTGAAGACGGCGTGCTTCTTGGTGGGGGCCACGCCCTCGAGCGAGGTGACGTCGGCGAACTCGGGGTTCTCGGCGATGATGCCGATGGCCTTGGCGGTGTCCATCGAGGAGCCGCCACCGATGGTCACGATGCAGTCGGCGCCGGAGGCCTGGTAGGCGGCCACGCCGTCCTGCACGTTCTTGATCGTAGGGTTGGGCTTGATCTCGGAGTAGAGCTTCCAGGCGATGCCGGCCTCGTCCAGGAGGTCGGTCACCTTGGCGGTGACGCCGAACTTCACGAGGTCGGGGTCGGAGCAGACGAACGCCTTCTGGTAGCCGCGGCGGGTGAGCTCGCCGGGGATCTCCTTGATGGCCCCGGAGCCGTGGTAGGAGATGTTGTTGAGCACGAAGCGGTTGACTGCCATGCGGTTTCCTCCTCATTCAGGATGCTGACGTGCGACCGCGCGCCGCGGGAAACTATGCCCGAGATGGAGACGTAGACGGTACGAGATTTCCGCACGTGGTAGGCAGGCGTCGGCGAGGGACGGCCGCGGACGGCTCACGTTTCCGAGCCCTGCCCCTCCACCGAGACCCCGGCCGTCTCCCACGGTCCTTCTCGCCCCCTCGTGACAGGCCCTGGCGGTGTCGCCCCGAGCCCCGTGGCCTCGAGCCCCCGCGTTAGCCACGGCGTTAAGAATCGCCACATCTTTGGGTGTCGAGGGCCTAAGATGCCCCCATTCTTAACCAAAGACCCCAAAACCACCAAAGATGCGACGATTCCTAACAGGCCGCCCGAGGGAACGCGTCCCAAAATATGATGCGCGGCGAGAAGGGCACCGACGCGGCGAGAAGGACGGCGAGAAGGACGGCGAGAAGAACCCGGATTCTGCAGCGACGCAGCGCCATACCGCCGGCGCCATCAGTGCTCGCAAGGCAGTCGCAGGCCATCCCACGCTGACGGCTCGCCCCCGCCATACGGCCGCTCGCCGCAATCGCACGCGCCTGATGGCCGGCCCCGGCACGAGTGCGCTACCCTAGCTTTGCAAACAGCCTGACAGGAGCCCTCATGAACGAGAAGATCCGCGCCATCGCGACCACCTATGCAGACGAGTGCCACGAGGAGGAGCTCGAGCTCCTGCGGACGCTCGCGCAGATCCCGGCGCCCTCGGGCCACGAGGAGCGGCGCGCCGAGTTCGTCCGGGACTGGCTGCTCGCCCAGGGCGCGCCGGTGGGTGCCGTGCGCATCGACGAGGCCAAGAACGTAATCTTGAGCCTGCCGGCGGGGCCGGGGGCCGCAGACGACCGCATCGCGGTCTTTGCCGCCCACACCGACGTAGTCTTCCCGGACACCGAGCCCCTGCCCCTGGCCGAGAGCGCCACGCGCCTCTTGGCCCCCGGCGTCGGCGACGACACCGCCAACCTCGTGGGCCTGCTCCTGGCTGCGCGCTATCTGCTGCACAACCAGGTCCTTCTCGACCGGCCGCTGCTCGTGGTGGCCAACTCCTGCGAGGAGGGCCTCGGCAACCTGGCCGGCACGCGCGAGCTCTTCCGCCACTACGCCGGGCGCGTGGCCGAGTTCACGAGCTTCGACCTCTACTTGGGCACGCACGTCACGCACGCCGTGGGCAGCCACCGCTGGCGCGTGGTCTGCCACACCGAGGGCGGCCACTCCTGGGAGAACTTCGGGCGCGACAACGCGATCGAGGCGCTCTGCTCCTTCATCGAGGACCTCTACGCGCTCGAGCTGCCCACCCGCGCCAAGACCACCGTCAACGTGGGGCGCTTCGTGGGCGGCACGACGGTCAACTCCATCGCCGAGGAGGCGAGTGTGCTCGTGGAGTACCGCTCGAGCTCGGAGGAGTGCCTCGAGGAGATGTACGGGAAGTTCGTGGTGCTGGTGGAGAGCCACCTCAAGGAGCACACCCGCATCGACGCCAAGCTCATCGGGCGCCGCCCGGCCTCCGGCGAGGTGGTGCCCGCCGGCCAGGACGAGCTCATCGCCCGCACCGACGAGGTGATCCGCGAGCTCGGCGGCGTCACGCCGGAGCACCACGAGTCCTCGACCGACGCCAACATCCCCTTCTCGCTGGGCATCCCCGCGCACACGGTGGGGACCGTCGTCGGCGACCTGCTTCACACACGCGAGGAGTGGGTCGAGAAGGACAGCCTGCGTCGCGGGCTTGCCGTCATCCTGGCCCTCATGCTCGAGCACGCGACCGCGCTCTAGGGCACCGTCACACGGCCACCGTCACACGGCGAGAAGAACCTCTCTGCCGGGGCGGCGCACTGTTTTCGGACGGTCTGGGGTGGAAAAACGTCCGGTGGCGGTACCCCGTTGAGAAGGCGCACTGTTTTCGGACGGTTCGGGAGGGGGAAACGTCCGGCTACGGTGCCCCGCCGGAGCACGTACTGTTTCTGGACGGTCTGGGATAGGAAAACGTCCGGAAGCGGTGCGGCGAGGTCCCAGTAACACCCAACAACGCCCTGCGGCACCCGTCCTCGCTCGCGGCATAAAAAAGGAGCCCGCAGGCTCCTCCTCCCGGATGGGATGTGTGGGACGCTTACGCCGCACGCACGCACTTGACGAGCAGCGGCGAGTCCGCGTGGTTCTGCTCGTGGGAGGAGAACCACTGGTCGACGTCGTTGAACAGGAGCTGCTTGCTGTCGGCCCAGAAGCGACGCTCGTGGCCGTCGATGAGCGCGCGGTACTCGCCGCCCATGAACCAGCCGTTGTGGCACGCGTCGAGCACCTTGCGCTGGCGCCTGTTCATGTCCTTGATCTTGGTCATGCCTTCCCTCCTTTCGGTGTTGTGGGACACGTTCGTTATACCCTTTGCTACCGCTCACGGATACGTACTTGACAAAACCGCTATAACTTGTAACGCATGCTTAAACATGGGCTTACCTGAGCCGCCGCCAGCCTGAGCTTGCGTTAGGAAAAGCTGAGGAATCGGCTCATGCCCCCTTATGGCCGCACGCCCCAGCATGGGTCCCGGACAGAAGGAGGACCCATGAGACCCATGAGACGCACGCCACGCCCCGACCCCAGCCGCATGCGCATCGCTCCCGCCCGCTACGCCCGTCGTCGCCGGAGACACGTGCGGGCCCCGCTGGTGCTTCTCGCCGCCGCGATGGCGCTGACAGTGGCCTGGGTCACCTGGGCTGCCCTTTCCCTGACGGGCGAGGCGGACAGAGCGGGCAGCACCGGCTCCGGTGAGCCCGCCGCCTCCGACCCACGCCCAACGTGGCGGGCCGGCGAGGTCCCGCGCCTCTACCAGACCGACCCGGCCTGGGCCGAGCTCCCCTACGCGGGCGGGACCATCGCCAAGAACGGCTGCGGCCCCACGTGCCTGGCCATGGCCTACGTCGCGCTCACCGGGCGCACCGACCGCGGGCCCGCTGAGGTGGCGGCCTTTGCCGAGCGGGGCGGCTACGTGGCCGACGGCATGACCACCTGGGCGCTCATGACCGAGGGCGCCGCGGCGCTCGGCCTCAGCTCCGAGGAGTTGCCCGCCGACGAGGCCAGCGTGCGCGCGGCGCTGGCGGACGGCCGCCCCGTGATCTGCAGCATGCGCCCCGGGGACTTCACCACCACCGGCCACTTCATCGTGCTGGCGAGGCTGGACGCGGACGGGCGCGTCGTCGTGCGCGACCCGAACAGCGCCGAGCGCACGGCGCAGACCTGGGACCTCGACCGCGTGCTCGACCAGTGCGCGAACCTCTGGGCGCTCTCCGCCTGAGCCGGCCGCGTGTCACGGACGCGTCACCCCCGGCGAGAAGAACCTGCCGCCGCGGCATCCACCGGCAGCTCGACGGTGAAGGTGGTCCGCCCGGACGCGCTCGTGGCGGAGATCTCCCCTCCGTGGAGCCCCACGATCTCGCGCGCGATGGCCAGGCCGAGGCCCGCCCCGCCCGTGGCGCTCGCGCGGGACTCGTCGAGCCGGAAGAACTTGTCGAAGATCGAGCGCAGCTTGTGGCTGGGAATCGTGGCACCGGTGTCGCTCACGCACACCACCACGCGGTCGGCGTCCTCCCCGAGCTCGGCCGACACCTCGATCGGCGTGCCCTCGTCGCTGTAAGCGATCGCGTTCTTGATGAGGTTGCCGAAGACGCGGGCCAGGCGTGCCGCGTCGGCCGTGACCACGAGCGGCTCGCCGGGCCGCTCGACCGTACGCTCGGTGCCTGCCACCACCACGTGCGCCACGTTGTGGTGCGCCTCGAGCGCCGGGTAGAACTCGTCGGCCAGCTGGACGAGCAGGCCGGCCAGGTCGACGGGCGCGAGCTCGAGCTCGATGTGCGTGAGGCTGTAGCGCGTGATGTCGAAGAACTCGTTCACGAGCCGCTCGCGCCGGGCAGCATCACGTCGAGGACCGCAAGGTCGATCGCCGGGGCGGACGCGTCCTCCACGCGCGCGACCGCCGCGGCGCCGCCGTGGAGGCACTCGACCACGAAGCCCTCCGCCTCGAGGTAGACGGCGACGAGCTCGCAGATCTCCGGCTCGTCGTCCACCACCAGCACCCGCTCGTGCATGTCGCCCCCTGTCCGCCCGTTCCCAGCACCCGGCACCGCGCCGGAAGCGGTGGCTGCGCCAACCGCCCGCGCCGAAGGCACCGCCCGCTCGCGCAAACCGCCCACCGCCGCCCGCGCCACGCGGGCCCGGACCGTCGCCCCCCAGTATGCGTGAGCCGGCGACGGGAAATGCTAACGGTTTCTTAAGACTCGCCCCCGGCGAGAAGGGCCGCTGGCGGCCCCTGCCATACAATGCCCGTATGGCACAGACCCTCTTAGGAGGAACCGTGAATCTCAAGCAGCTCGAGTACTTCGTGGCCATTGCCGAGGAGGGCCAGATCACCGCTGCGGCGCGGCGGCTCCACATCTCCCAGCCTCCCCTCTCCTACGAGCTGGCGCAGCTCGAGCAGGAGCTCGACACGCAGCTCGTCCGGCGAGGGCCGCGCGGGGTCACGCTCACCGAGGCGGGCCGGCTGCTGCTGGGCAGGGCACGCCGCATCCTCGCCATGGCCACCGCCACCGCGCGCGAGGTGTCGAGCGTGGGCAAGGGCCTCACGGGGACGCTCTGCTTGGCCGTGGTCGACGCGGCGGCCGGCCTCGTCCCGAGCGTACGGCTCGCGGAGCTGACGAGGCGCGCGCCCGAGGTCTCGCTCGAGCTGCGGGAGGGGTCGGTCCCCGAGGTCATCGAGCTCGTGGCCAGCGGGATCGCCGAGGTCGGCGTCGTGCGCACGCCGTTTCCCACCCAGGGCCTGCGCTGCCGCTACGCGCCCTCCGAGCCGCTCGTGGCCGTGATGCCGCCCGAGCTCGAGACGGGCGACGAGCTCAGCGTCATGCTCTGCGAGCTGGTTGGCAGGCCGCTTGTCTGCGAGCGGCGGCGCTTCGAGGTCGTCTCCGGCGAGGCCCGCTCGCACGGGATGGAGCTCACGCCCTTCGCGCTCACCGCCGACGAGCGGACCACCTGCTCCTGCGCGGCGGCCGGCCTCGGCGTCGGGCTCGTGCCGCACTCGCTGCTCACCGTCTGCGACACCGGGGGCTGCTACATCAAGACCGTCACCGAGAAGGCCCTCGAGTCGCGCGCGGCCGTCATCTGGCAGGCCGACCGGGCGCTCTCCCCGCTCGCCGAGCGAGCGGTGACGCTGCTCGGGGAGCTCTCGTAGGCGCAGCCCCCGACTCGGCGAGAAGAACCCGCCACCCAGGCCCCGCCCCCAACCCCGTGGCCTCGCGACACAAAGGCGCCCCCGGCGGGAAAGGTTCCGGGGACGCGGGGAGGAAAGCAGGTTGTGGGCGCGCGGCGACGCGGGTGCCGGCAGGCAGGGCGCCGCGCAGGGCGGGGCGGAGTCGCACGCCCCGCCGCGCTAGGCGGTCTCGTCGTCCTTCTCGCCAGACTCGGAGACGGCCCGGGAAACCTGGGGCTCTGCGACGGGCACCTCGTCGGGCGCGGCGTCGAGCTCGTCGTCGCCCTCCATGCCCTCGCGGACGTTCTTGACCGTCTTGCCGATGGCCGAGCCGAGCTTGGGCAGGTTCTTCGGCCCGAAGATCACCAGGACCACCAGCAGGATGACACCAATCTCCAGGGGACCCATTCCAAAGATCATGAGAGCCGCCTCCAAACGCCCTCGCCAGTTGACACGTCCATCCTAGGTGCATGCAACCCCTCTGTAAAATACATAAAGAAAGGGTCTGCCATACAAGGTTTGTATGGCAGACCCACTCAGGCGAAAGGCAGCGGAGAAGACCGGCGGCATCCGGTCAGAGACGCCGCCCCTACTCGATCTCCCCCTGGTCGAACACGTGGAAGCCGGCGCGCTCGATGGCCCAGCTCGCCTCCGCGGCGCTCGCCGGGTCGGAGATCTTGAGCGCCAGGACCGCCATGTCGTCGGTCGTGGAGAAGCAGTAGAAGTACTCGATGTTGATGTCCAGGTCGTCGAGTTTCTCCAGGAGGTCGGCCGCCCCGCCGGGGTGGTGCGGCACGGCGATAGCCATGACCGGCGTCTTGATGGCGCGGTAGCCGCCCGCCTCGAGCGCCGCCAGCGCCGCGGCCGTGTCGCTGCAGATGATGCGCACGATGCCGTACTCGGTGGTGTCGGCCACGGAGAGCGCGGCCATGTTGATGTTGGCGTCGCCGAGGCAGCGGCACAGGGAGGCGATCCGGCCCCGCTTGTTCTCGAGGAACACCGTAATCTGGTCGATCATCACTTAATCCCCTTTCGCAGGTCGACGATGCGCTTTGCCTTGCCCTCGCTGCGCGCGATGGTCTTGGGCTCCACCAGCTTGACGCGCACGCCCACGGAGAGCGCCGTCTTGAGCCGCGCGGAAATCTCGGCCTGCAGCCGCTCGACGGCCGCCACCGAGTCGAACGCGAAGTCGGGGTTGACCTCGGCCTTGAGCGTGACCATGTCGAGCGAGCGCTGGTCGGTGTCGATCTCGATCTGGTACCAGGAGGAGACCTGGTCGAACGTCTTCATGACGTCCTCGATCTGGCTCGGGAAGACGTTAACGCCGCGGATGATGAGCATGTCGTCGGTGCGGCCGTGGATGCGGTCGATGCGCCGGTGCGTGCAGCCGCAGGCGCACTCGCCCGGCAGGATGCGCGTGATGTCGCGCGTGCGGTAGCGCACCACGGGCGACGCCTCGCGGTCGACAGTGGTGAGCACGAGCTCGCCCCACTCGCCGTCGGGCAGGACCTCGCCGGTGTTGGGGTCGATGATCTCCGGGTAGAAGTGGTCCTCGGCAACGTGCAGGCCGTCCTGCTCCCAGCACTCGATGGCCACGCCCGGGCCCATGGTCTCGGTGAGGCCGTAGACGTCGAGCACGTGGTAGTTGAGCTTGCGCTCTAGGTCGCGACGGAAGTTGTCGCTGAACGGCTCGGCGCCGTGGATGCCCGCGCGCAGGTGGAAGTCGCGCGCCGGGTCGATGCCCATCTCGAGGGCCGTGTCGGCGATGTGCATGGCATAGCTCGGCGTGCAGCAGATGATCGTGGAACCCATCTCCTTGAGCACGCGGATCTGCCGCTCGGTGTTGCCGGCGCTCATGGGGATGGTCGTGGCGCCGGACCAGAGCCCGCCGTAGTGCGCGCCGAGGCCGCCCGTGAACAGGCCATAGCCGTAGCACACGTGCACGATGTCGTTCTCGTCGCCATGGGCATACTCGATGCCGCGCGCAAAGCACTCGCCCCAGATCTCGAGGTCGTGCTGGGTGTAGCCGCCCACGGTGGCCACGCCCGTCGTGCCGGAGGACATGTGAATCTCGCGCACCTCGGAGAGCGGCGTGGCGAACATCCCGTAGGGGTAGTTGTCGCGCATGTCCTGCTTGGTGGTGAACGGCGCGCGCTCCAGGTCGTCGAGGCTCTTCACCGCGTACGGGTCGAACCCGGCCTCGTCGAACTTCTCGCGGTAGAACGGCACGTTCTCGTAGCACGCGATCACGGTCTTCTTGACGCCCTCGAGCTGGATCTGCTCGATCTGCTCGTGGGGCGCGCGGAGTATCTCCTGCTTCCTAGCCATCTCGCACCCTTCCGTCATACCCACAGACGTCCCTGATTGTAGGAACGCGGCCAGATGCGGAGAGCCTCGCGTCGGCGGGCGGGGCGAGAAGGACGGCGGGGGTGACGAGCGCGAGCGCGTGGCCGCCGGCGCGGCGGTCGCGGTGGCCCGCCGGTCGTGCGGGCAGACCGCCGGTGCGCCGGGCGCGGCGGCCCCTACATCGCCTCGAGCCGTGCGAGCACCGTGCGGGTGGCCGTGAGGGCCGCCTCGACCACGTCCTGCGCGTCGTCGATCTTCTTCTGGACGTAGAGGTCCACGAGCGGGTTGTCCAGCAGGACGTCGATCACCGTGTTGAGCGAGCCCACGTCCACGCGCAGCTCGGCGATCGAGCGGACGTCGGAGGCCTCGCGCGTGAAGGCCATCAGGTCCGCCTGCGCCGCGGCGAGCGCCTCGCGCGCGTCCCCGATGCGCGCCTGCTTGACGAGGCTCGTGAGCAGCCCGCCGGCCAGGATGTCGACGAGCCCCCAGCGGCTCGCGCTGTCGAGCGCGTCCTCTGCCTCCTCGAGGCTCGCGAGCGCCCGGCGCCCGGCAAGGATCGCCTCGTTGACCTCGCGTCTCTGCTCAGGCGTCATCCGCGCCTCCCCTCCGTTGACGTCTCGCCCCATGCTATCAGAGCGCCCGGCGCCCCGGTGCGCGGTGGGCGCGTGCCGGGCGGACGGCAGGTTCTTCTCGCCGTGTGCCGCCCCTGCCGGGGCGCGGGGCCCTTCTCGCCGGGACGCACGCTGCACGCCCCTTTCAGCTACCGTTTACCCAAGCGTTGGCGCCGGGCGCCCGCGCGAGTGCGATACTGAAACGTATCTGCGACCTCGAAGGAAGGACCACCCATGCTCAGGATTGGACTGCTCACGAGCGGCGGCGACTGCCAGGCGCTCAACGCCACCATGCGTGGCATCGTCAAGACCATCTACCGCAACGCCGACGAGCCCGTGGAGGTCTACGGCTTCGAGGACGGCTACCAGGGCCTCATCTACGAGCGCTTCCGCCTGATGGACAACCGCGACTTCTCCGGCCTGCTCACCGTGGGCGGCACCATCCTCGGCACGAGCCGCACCCCCTTCAAGCTGCTCGACACGCCCGAGGCCGACGGCGTCAACAAGGTCGAGGCCATGAAGCACACCTACGCCAAGCTCAAGCTCGACTGCCTGTTCATGCTCGGCGGCAACGGCTCCACCAAGACGGCCAACCGCCTCTCGCAGGAGGGCCTGAACGTCATCGCGCTGCCCAAGACCATCGACAACGACACCTACGGCACCGACATGACCTTCGGCTTCACGAGCTCGGTCGAGGTGGCCACCCGCTGCATCGACGAGATCCACACCACGGCCAACTCCCACGGCCGCGTCTTCGTGATCGAGATCATGGGCCACAAAGTCGGCTGGATCCCGCTGTACGCGGGCGTGGCCGGTGGCGCGGACGTCATACTCATCCCCGAGATCCCCTACGACATGGACAACGTGGTCCGCGTCATCGAGGAGCGCGACCGCAGCGGCGCCCGCTTCACGATCATCGTGGTGGCCGAGGGCGCCATCTCCAAGGAGGAGGCGGCCCTCTCCAAGAAGGAGTACAAGAAGCTCGTGGCGGCGCGCACCACGCCGTCGATTGCCTACGACATCGCGGCCGAGATCGACAAGCGCACCGGGCGCGAGATCCGCGTGGCCATCCCGGGCCACACCCAGCGCGGCGGCCAGCCCGACGCCCAGGACCGCATCTTCGCCACGCAGTGCGGCGTGGAGGCGGCGCTCGCCTGCCTCAAGGGCAAGTTCGGCGTCATGATCGCGCAGGTGAACGGCAAGATGTGCCGCGTGCCGCTCGAGGAGGTCGCCGGCAAGCTCAAGTACGTCGACCCCAAGAGCGACCTCGTCAAGGAGGCCAAGGCGCTCGGCATCAGCTTCGGCGACGAGTAGCGGCCAGGGGCGCGGCGTCTTTTCGCGGCGCCCCGCACGGCGAGAAGAACGCGCGTCAGCAGGGCGGGTCGGGGTTCCCGGCCCGCCTCTTTGTGCTGAGCGCACAAGGGGTCCGTGCGGATTGTCCCAAAACGGGAAACCCCGCCTCCCTGGCATGGCAAGCAGGGGGACGGGGCTCGATGCTCTCTAGTATCGTACGACCCCGGCGTCCGTGACATGTTCTTCGGCCCAGAGTTCGCCCGTCGCGGGAGCTCGCGTTTGTGCATCAGACCAGCTGCCGACACGTTCTTCTCGCCAGCCGTGTGCCGTGCGCGGTGCCGGAATCGCCGGGGTTGTGCGTTGCGCGAAAATCCCGGGGTCTGTGTGCGTCCGCCGCGGGAATCGGCCCTCCTGTGCGCGGCGTCGCACACAAACCCCGCGAATCACGCGCAGCAAACGCACAAGCCCCCGGAATCGCGCGCAGCACGCAATCCCGGCGATTCCGGCACCAGCAGGCCGGTCGGCGACTCCGCGAGCCCGCTCCAGTGAAGCCCGTCGATCCGCTCGAGCTCGGCCCAGAGGGCGACGCGCGCGGCACGCTCGCCACGGGCCCGCTCACGGGAGAGCTTGCGCGGAGGCAGCCCCAGGTCACGCCTCACGTTGTCCATGAGCGCGTCCATGTAGTCGATGTCGTCGTAGCTCTCCTTCCAGATCACATAGTCCTTGATGCCATGGGCCATGAGCTCGTTGGCCCGCTCCGTGTCCCTCCGCACCTGTACGGGGTCTGCGTGCCACTCCCCGTGATAGTCAAGCGCCACGCCCGAGAAGGGCATCCGCCCCTCGGGGCATGCGCCCTCCCCAGAGGCCAGCAGGAGGAGGTCCGGTTTGCGAACGCGAAGCTCCGGCACGCTGCGGGAAAGCGACTCAAGAAGCACGGGGTCGTTGAGCGCGACCTCCCCCAGACGGTATCCCCCGCTTGCGAAGCGACGGACGCCGCGCACGAAGAGCTTCGACTCCATCGGCGAGGCGGCGCCCACCGGGGTCTGCGAGAGCGCGGCCCTCACCTGCGCGGTACCCGGAACGGGGCCGCAGGCGTCCAGGAAGGCAAGCAGCTGGTCGCGCGTGACAAGCGGGGCGCGGCGCTGCTCGAGCCCCAGCGGGGAGGCAGGGCTGAGCGCATAGGTCCCCAGCAGCTCGGCGAGAAGGACCACGAGCTCAAGCTCGTCTATGCGCGGGGCCATCTGAACCGCAAGCAGCGGCGGGGAGACGCAGCGAACGCCCGGCGCAAGCGGCACGAGCGAACCGGGCGGCAGTGAGAGTCGGCAGGCGTGCGGCGCGACCATCGAGAAGCGGTGGCGATGGCCTGCGTCGGAGATGAGCACGTGCACGGGCAGCGAGGCGCCGTCGAGCTGCGGGCACCTCTCGCAGGCATCGAGAAGGTCGGCGCGGGCGGGCATGCGGGCAGGCAGCTCGACGGGGCACGT
This sequence comes from Olsenella profusa, assembly GCF_016900315.1. Lineage (GTDB taxonomy): Bacteria > Actinomycetota > Coriobacteriia > Coriobacteriales > Atopobiaceae > Thermophilibacter > Thermophilibacter profusus_A. The sequence continues at coordinate 13,503 of NZ_JACSNQ010000021.1, read as the reverse complement.
CATGGCCTGTGCAAGGCGACCCGGGTAGTAGGGACGCCGCATCACCTCGAGCGCCGTGGTATGTGAGAGCACGATGTCCATGTCCACACGCTATCCCCGGGCTCGAGGGTCGGCAGCGAGAATCTGAGAAAGCTCGACGCAAACCTTACCGTTTTCTTCCGAGGCTCTCGCGAGCCTTGCGAAAGACGCAGGCAGCGCCCTTGATTGGCCTGCTCGGGACATATAAATCGCCAAAGCTGTCTCGGCCGCTTGCGGGCGCCAAGCCCGGCAGGCGGTCGATTTGGTTTGACTTCTATTGCGGTGCGGTTTTCTCGGGGCTTGTGCGCCGCGCGCGATTCCGGGGGTCTGTGCGTTTGCTGCGCGAAAATCCCAGGGTCTGTGTGCGGCGCTGCGCACAGCAGGGCCGATTTCCGCGGCGGACACGCACACACCCCGCAATTTCCGCGCAGCGCGCAAACCCGGCGATTCCGGCGCAGCGCACGGCAAGAATCGCTTGGCGAGAAGCACGTGGCGAGAAGTGCTTCTCGCCGAAAAAGGGCCGCCCCGGGGAGGAGCGGCCCTTTCAGGACATCACGCTGTCGGCGAGCGTGCTGCCAGTAGGAACGCTGCCGACAAGCGCACCGTCGGCAGGTGCCCAGCTAGCGCTTGCGGATCGGGATCGGGCGCGGCGGAGTGCGCGGCTTGTCGGCACCGGCCATGATGATGGCGCCCTCCTCGCAGGCGGAGAGGCACGCGCCGCACTTGGTGCAGGCCTTCTGGTCGATCACGTGGATGAAGCGAGGCTTGCCGAGGATGGCCTCCTCCTCGCAGGCGTCCACGCACTCGCCGCAGCCGATGCACTTGGTGGGCAGGATGTGGTAGGTCATGTAGGCCTGGCACTCGCCCGCCGGGCAGACCTTCTTGGTGAAGTGCTGCTCAATCTCGTCGCCAAAGAGGTCGAACGCCGCGGCCACGGTGCGGGCCATGGTCTGGCCGACCTCGCACAGGGACTGCTCGGCCATCACGGGGGTGAGGTCGCGCACGAGGTCGACCTGGGCCGGGCGGCCCTTCTTGTGGCAGATGTCGCTCGCGATCACGTCGAGCTGGTAGGAACCCTCGTGACCGAAGACGCAGTGGCCGCAGGTCTCCTTGCGGTAGCGGTCGCAGATCTCGAACAGGGCGTTGGCCATGCAGTTCTTCTGCGTGTAGACGCGCACGTAGTCGCTCGCCACGTCAAGCTCGTCGGCAAGGTGCGCGGCGTCGACGAAGGCACCCTGCGGGAAGCCCAGGTAGACGGCCTTGGCCTCGGACGCCTCCACACCGAGCGCGGCGAGAAGGGCCTCGCCGGTCGTGTGGGCGGGCACGCTCACGGGCGCCTCGGCGCCGGCGGCCCAGACGAGCTTGGTCGCGTCGTCGCCGGAGAGCAGCGCCTCGCCCGAGACGACGGTGGCCTCGGCGCGCTCGCTCGTGCCCTGCGGCACGGGCTTCTCGCCGGCGACCACGCGCTCGAGCGCCGTGGCGTTGCTGTAGACGAAGCCGAACGAGCCGTCTGTGGGGCAGGCCTTCGCCCCGGTCTCCGCCACCTTGGCGAGAAGCTCGGTCTCGTTGGCGGGCAGCACCACGGCCACCTCGCCCGCGGCGGCGAGCTCGGAGATCTTGGCCAGGCCCGCCTCGACGTTGGCCTTCAGAAGGTGAAGGGACACGGGCGCCTCGGCGTAGGCCGGCATGAAGTTGATGATGGTCATGTTCTCTCGTCCCCCTTCCTAGTACTCGTTCCACAGGCGCGGCGTGGTGAGCTGGAGCCTGAGGTCGCACTGCAGGCAGCGGCTCGCCTCCTCCTTGGCCTCGGCCTCGCTGAAGGGGCACTCGAAGACCTCGAAGTTGTGCTCGCGCTGCTCGGCGGGCACGAACTCGGGCTCCACGCGGCCCTCGTAGAACGTCTCGGGGGCGCGGCCCAGGCGCGGGCTCGCCTTCTCGTAGTCGAGAAGCTCGGCGGTGATGTCGCCGTCGCCGCCGAGGTAGCGGTCCATGGCCTCGGCCGCGGTGCGGCCCTGGGCGATGGCGCCGATCACGGACTTGGTGCCGGTGACCACGTCGCCGGCCGCGAAGACGCCCTCGTGGCTCGTCTGGAGGTTCGCGTCGGCCACCAGGTAGGGGCCGTGCGTGAGCTCGAGACCCATGCCCATGGTGTCCTCGGGCTTCTGGCCCACGGCAAAGATGACGTAGTCGGCCGGGATCGTCAGCTCGCCGCCCTCGACGAGCTCGGTGACGGCGCGGTGGTTCTCGTCGAAGTAGAAGCGTGAGATCTTCTGGATCGTCACGCCGCCCACGCGGCCGGAGCCCTCCTCGGTCTCGTCGATCGAGTTGAAGGCGTAGGCGTCGTGCAGGACCACGCCCTCCTCCGCGGCCTCGGTGCGCTCCTCGGGGGTGGAGGTCATCTTCTCCTCCGCCTCCAGGCAGGCGACGTCAACCGAGGTGGCGCCCAGGCGCACCGCGGTGCGAGCGCAGTCGTAGGCGACGTTGCCGCCGCCGAGCACCATCACGCGGCCGGAGACGTCGAGCGGGTGCCCCTCGCGCGCGGCCTTGAGGAAGTCGGTGTTGAGGTAGACGCCCTCGAGCTCGGAGCCCTTCATCGGCAGGCGGGTGCCGGCGTGGGTGCCCACGCTCACGAGGACGGCGTCATAGCCCTGGTCGAGCAGGCCCACCGGGTCGGTGACGCGCTCGCCGGCGCGCACCTCCACGCGGGGCTCGTCGTCGGAGCCGTTGGCGATCTCGAGGATCGTGTCGATCTCGCCGTCGAGGGTGGCGTCGGGCAGGCGGTAGGCGGGGATGCCGTAGCGCAGCTGGCCGCCGAGGCGCTCGTTGGCCTCGAAGACCGTGACCTTGTGGCCCTTCTCGGCGAGGTAGAGCGCGGCGGTGAGGCCGGCCGGGCCGGCGCCCACCACGGCGGCGCGCTTGCCCGTGAGGGGCTCGTGGCGCACGCGGCTCTTCCACTCGCCGGTGTCGCGCACCGCTGCGGCGCGCTTGAGGCGGCAGATGGAGAGCGGGCCGCTCAGGTGGTTGCGCTTGCACTCGCCCTCGCAGTTGTGGGTGCAGATGCAGCCGAGGCTCTCGGGGAACGGAACCTTCTCGCGGACGACCGCGGTGGCCTCCTCCCACTCGCCCTCCTTGACGTAGCGCAGGTAGCGCGGGATGTCCACGTGGGCGGGGCAGGTGTCGCGACACGGCACGACGTTGCCCTCGCGGGAGCGGTCGTCGCGGTTGAGGCCCACGACGTCGACGATCGAGCCGGTGGGGCAGACCTCGACGCAGGCGCCGCAGAAGCGGCAGCCGGCCTCCTCAAGCGAGACGGACCCGTCGATCCCGATGCGGATGCCGCTCTCGGTGCGCTGGTAGTCGAGCACGCCCACGCCACGGACCTCGCGGCAGGCGCGCACGCAGCGGCCGCAGCGGATGCAGCGGGTGAACATGTGGGTGATGAGCGGGTTGGAGTCGTCGGTGGCCACCGGGCGGCTCTTCACGTACCAGCGCTGCGGCGAGACGCCCATGTACTGGTACATGGACTGCAGCTCGCAGGTGCCGTACTTGGGGCAGCCGGTGCAGTCGGTGGGGTGGGTCGCCAGGATGAGCTCCATGGCCATGCGGCGCACGTGCTCGGCGCGCTCGCCGGTGGAGCTCACGACCATGCCCTCGCGCGCCTGCGTGCGGCACGCGGGGACGGGGCCGTCCTGCCCCTCGACCTCGACCATGCAGAGCCGGCAGCCACCCGCCGCCTCGAGGTCCGGGTGGGAGCAGAGGTGCGGGATGAAGATGCCCGCCTCGAGCGCCGCGTCGAGAACCGACGCCCCCTCGCGCGCCTCGACCTCCTGTCCGTTGATTGTGAGTCTCAAGTTGCCTCCTTGAAAGTGCCGTGGGCCACGTCGAAAGACGCCTCTCCGCCCATGCCCGTCATACGGGCGTACGCGGCCACCCCGGAGGGGGTGGCCGCGCTCAGATACCGAAACGCTGTGACGCTAGTACTCGAACAGCTTCGCGGCGGCGTTCTCGCCGGCGATGCGCCCGGAGTTCAGGCAGAAGCCCATCGTGTTGCCCGGGATGCAGTAGTTGTAGGAGTCGCCGTAGATGGTGCAGGCGTCGGTGCCCACGCAGTAGAGACCCGGGATGACCTTGTAGTCGTCGGTCATGACCTCCATGTTGTGGTTGATCAGCACGCCGCCCAGGGTGCCGTAGGCGCCGATGTACTGCTTGCAGCAGTAGAACGGACCCTTCTCCAGGGGCACCATGAACTCGTGCTCCTTCTCGAAGATCTCGTCCCAGCCCTTCTCGCACATCTCGTTGTACTCCTCGACGTTGGCGAGCAGGCCCTCCTTGTCGATGCCGGCCTTCTCGGCGAGCTCCTCGAGGGTGTCGGCCTGGCAGATGGGCTCGTAGCCGTCGGCGAGGTCGCGCTCCCACTGCTCGTCGAAGCCCTCGTAGAGGTCCTTGGGGTGGACGTGGGAGACGATGTCCGGGCCGTCCTTCTTCCAGTGCTTGAGCATCTTGGAGTCAAAGATGGAGAAGGCGACCTTGCCGGGCAGGTGGTTGATCGCGTTGCCGACGAAGGTGGTGTTGTAGACCTCGTCCTCGGGCATGAAGCGCTCGCCCTTGTTGTTGCACCAGTAGCAGGGCTGGCGGAAGGCGCCCTCGACGTAGAAGTGGTTCATGTTGTCGGGGAGCTGGTACATCATCTCCATGGTGACCGGGGTGTGGCCGGCGCCCACGGCGTGGCACATGTTGATACCGTCGCCGTCCATGCCGGGCACGGCGAAGGAGAAGAGGTTCTTGCCCCAGTCGAGGCCGATCTCGTCCTTGATCATCTTGGGGTTGTTGCCGAAGCCGCCGGTGGCCACGATGACGGAGCTGCAGGAGATCTCGTACTCCTCGCCGTTCTTGTCCTTGGCGGTGACGCCCACCACGGCGCCCTCGTCGTTGGTGACGAGGCCGGTGGCCGGGGTCTCGAGCATGAACTCGACGCCGAGGTCCTGGGCGTGCTCGGTCATGCGCTTGGTCATCGTGGTGGCAGCGCGCGGGCCGGGCTCGGAGCCGTCCTCAGGCTGGACGACGTGCCAGGTGTACTCGCCGTCGGAGTAGGCGCGGGTGCGCTCGCGGGCGCGGAAGGCCGGGCGCACGCTGTTGAACTGGACGCCCATGTCCATGAGCCACTGGATGGTGTCGCCGCTCTTGAAGTAGTAGTCGCGCACGAGGCGGGCGTCCACCTGGTAGTGGGTGTAGAACATGTGGCGGCGGAAGAGCTCGCCGGGGGTGACCTCGATCATGCTGGCACGCTGGACGGGCGAGCCGGCCGCACACGGGCCCATGCCCATGTTGGCGGCGCCGCCGGTGTTGGCGGCCTTCTCGACGCAGATGACGCGCGCGCCGCTCTCGGCGGCCGCGTTGGCCGCGGCGAGGCCGGAGAGGCCCGCCGCGACGACGACGACGTCGGTCTCAAGCTTCTGCATGTGAAACCTCCTTCTGTAGGGGCCTTAGTGACGGTCGGCCGACATGCCCGCCTTGAGGGCAATCGGCGTCATGATAAGCGAAATGATGTAGCACAGGACGTAGAGCGGCAGCGCCGTTGCCATGAACTCGCCGAAGACGGCCGCGGCGGCGGGGGCCTCGGGCGGCAGGTGCGGGATTACGTTCATGGCGGTGAGCGACACGCCGATCACGATGACGAAGATCAGCGCCGGGATGACGTTGCCAACGAGCACGCCCGGAAGGCCGTGCGGGTCGAGATGCAGGGCGGCCGGTACGGCCTGGGAGAGCTTCTGCACGGGGATGACGAGGTTCAGGATCGTGGCGATGATGAAGGCCACAACCACGTTGAGGATGAAGCTCTGCGGCACGATGGGCTGCCCGGAGAGCAGCGGCGCGGCGAGGGACATGACGACGGCGAGGGGCGTGTTCTCGGTGAGGTTGAAGACAACGAGGAACTTGACGCCCGGCTTGTGCTGCGGGCCGTCGTACTTGTCGGTGGACATGTGTTCACTCCTTCCTGGGGGCGCGCCGCCGGGCGCGCGGGGCGTGTCGTAAGACGGCGCGCGCCCCGAGGGACGCGCGCCTTAAGGTCGCGGTGCTAGTCGCGCGGGGGCATCGTGGGCTGGATGAGGTCGCGGTAGAAGGCGACGCGGTTCTTATAGGCGTCGGTCTTCTGCATCTCGGCGAGCTTGCCCTCGTTCTCGTTGATATCCTTGCCGTGGATCTCCTTGCCGGTGATGGTGTCGTGGGCCTTGTGCAGGTCCTCGTCCTTGTAGGTGACCTTCACGACGCCGTCCTCGACGGAGACGGTGCCCTCGAGGCCGCACACGCAGCAGATGGCGCGGTTCTCGCCGGGGACCAGGTAGAAGTCGTTGCAGTTGCAGTGCGGGCAGACGCCGGGCTCGCCCTGGTAGGTGGCGTGCTCGATGTCCTTGGCGGCGTTGGCGAGGTTGACGCCGATCTGGTGGGCGCGCTCGATGAGCTTATCATCCATGAGGGCGGTCTTGGACCAGGGCACCCACTCGTTGTCGATGACCTTCCAGGCGGGCGTCATGGACTGGATCTGGTGCTCGGACTGGACGTGCGTGCCCCAGTCGGAGCCGCCGATGCCAATGTAGGAGACGACCTTCGGGCTCATGATCGCGGGGTCGGGCACCTTGCCGGGCTTGCCCTGGGCGATGTTGCCCTCGGCGATCTTGGTGGAGATGAAGTTGTTGCCGGTGTCCATGCGGGGCCCGAAGCGGTCCATGATCGTGTGGAAGAGGCCCGAGGCGCCGGTCTCGAAGATCGGGTCGACCATGATGACGCCGTCGGCGTGGAACATCTCAAAGGCCAGCCAGTCAAAGTCGTCCTTGTGGATGCACATGTTGCCACGGCCGCTCATGAGCATCTTGACGCAGGTGATGCAGCCGGTGCAGTGCTTGATGTTGAGGTCCATGGCGCGGATGAACTCGATCTCGCAGCCCTCCTCCTGGCAGGCGCGCAGCACCTCCTTGCAGATGGTGTCGTTGTTGCCGTTCTTGGTGCCGAACGAGACGCCTACGATCTTTGTCATGACCTGTCCCCTCTCCTGGGCTCATGTCTTGGGGCCGCGGCTTGTCCGCGGCCACGGGTCCTTTCCGTGCGCCCTCTCGGGCGCGGGGACAAGCGTCAGGCTGAGGAGGCAACAAAAAAGTGGACCCCGGCACAGCAAAGCCGCCATGCGTCCACGAGACGCACGACGGGCTCTGTGACCCTTGTCCACTGCCTGTCTATTTTGGACGTTTCGCGAATTCAGTCAAGCAACGCCGGTCCTTCTCGCCGAGCGGTCGAAAAGGGCCGGCGCGCGGCCGGCCGCAACGTCAGTAGACGTCCACGAAGCCGGTCATGCCCTTCATCACGTGCTCGGTAAACGACACCGCCAGCCGGTCCTCGCCGTCCTTGAGGTCGAGGTCAAAGAGCTCCTTGACCTTGGAGGTGCGGTAGAAGTAGGTGTTGCGGTGCACGCAGAGCTCCTCGGCCGCGCGCCCCGGCGAGCCGGGGAACAGCACCGAGACCACGGAGGTCTCGAAGTAGGAGGTCCCGTGCGCGCGGTCGTACTCGTACATGGCCACCACGCGCTTGTCGAGCATCATGTCCACCTGGCCGAGCGTCTGGACCGAGTTGGCGATCACGCGGTAGCGGTAGCGCCAGAACAGCACCACGCGCGGGGTCTCCTCATCCGAGAGCGCGTCGGCGAGCTCCGAGCACTGCATGAAGCGCGCCTGCACGTAGGTGAGCTGCGAGAAGGGCTCGGACACGAAGAAGTGCACGTCGTTGTTGCGCATCATCTCGCAGAGGCGCCGGTTTTCCCCGAAGAAGGACTCCGTGCGCGCGTAGTCGTCGTAGCCGGGGTGACGCGAGCGCCCGATGGAGACCATCACCACGAACTCGCCCTCGTGGACGGCCCAGAGCGCGCCCTTGAGGGTGCGCTCGACCATCTCCGAGAAGTGCGAGCGGTAGTCGTCGGCGGCAAGCCCCGGGCGCCCCTTGCACAGGACGAGCACGTAGGTCACGTCGAGCGGCATGTTGGTGGCGGCGAGCTGGGAGCGCATGGTCTCCTCGGTGGTGATGCGCTTGGAGAGCAGCCCCGAGAGCACCGACGAGCCGGCGCCGGCTCGCCCGCCCGCCGAGCCCGACTGGGCCACGATGAGCCCCGCGAAGCTGCCTGCGTAGTCGATGAGCTCGACGTCTGACGGGCCGATCTGCCGCTCGCACTCGAGCACGTCGAGGCGGCCCATCTCGAGTCCCTTGTAGTACATGATCGAGGTGACCCAGCGCCGCCCCTCGCGCGTGTTCTCCGTGACCACCGCGTGGCGCTGGCGGCGCGCCTCGTCGAGGACGCCGTCGCTCACAAGCTGCTGCTCCACCGCCGGGCCGAGGTACCCGCTCGCGATGGTCTCGTTGACGTCCCCGGCGTCGTCGGGGAAGCGCCCGGCATGGGTGAGCACGCGCCGGTCCGTGTTGACCACCACGAAGGGGTTGCCGATGAGACGGTGGACCCGGCTCGCAAAGCCCCGTAGGTCGCGCGACTCCTGGAAGGCCCGGTAGACGCACAGGCACTGGGCGCTCAACAGCTCGGCGCGCTGCGGGAGCCGCTCGAGGCGGGCGCGCATGGCCTCGAGGGAGTCGGCGGCGACCACCACCACGAGGTCGTCCGGACAGGACTGGGTGGGCGCGATCTTGGTCCCGGCATAGGCGAGAACCACCGCGCGGTCCCCGAGCGAGGCCGTGAGGACGCGGGCCTCGGCGAGCGGGCAGAGGGCCACCCGCGGCAGCCCCTCGCCGCCGCCCATGCGGCTCCCCGAGCTCAGCAGCACGTCGGCGTCAAACAGGGACTGGTGCTTCGCCCGCGCGTCCGTGCAGCCCAGCTCGGCAATGACCGTGCGTACCCTCATGAGGCTCCCCTCCTCTTTTGTGCATCAGCACAAATATCCTACCCCAGGGCGTCCCTTATTTGAATCCGCTGCCATAGGCGGCTCAGCGGGCGGTTCGTAAAGTAGAGACAGCTAGTTCAAGCTGTGCATTTCCGCCCCGAGAGGCCTTCGGAAGGTGCCGTCCACTCACCACGAGGGCCCTCAGGGGGCGGTCTTGTCACACGAGCCGCGCGGTCGCGCCCTTTTCACACGCCAGAGGGGATGTGGTGCTTTTGGCACGTTCGCACAAAGCCCCGATGCTCCGTCTCGTCGAGTCCATCAGGGACGAGACGCTCGAGGTCATCCTCGAGGGAGGTGTGAGCGGCAGGCGCCTCGAGGTTCCCCGGGCAGACGGTGGAGCAGTCGAGTGCTTCGTGCACGACGCGCCCCGGCCCGGCTCCCCCACCCTCATAGAGCTCCACGGAGGCGGCTTCGCCCTCGGCGACGCCCGCAAGCTCGACGCGCTCTGCGCCTGGGCGAGAAGGGCGTTCGGGATCGGCGTCGTCTCCGTGAACTACCGCCTCGCGCCGGACGACCCCTTCCCCGCCGCCCTCGACGACGTGCGCGCCGTTCTTCTCGCCACGCTCGGCGACCCGGGCTCGGTGGGCATGGGCGCAGGCCCGGTCTTCGTCATGGGGTACTCCGCCGGGGCCACGCTCGCCGTCGCCTCGGCGCTCGCGCTGGGAGACGAGGGGCGGGAGGTCCCCGCGGGCCTTTTGCTGCACTACCCGTTTTTCGACGCAGCCACCGAGCCTGCCGAGAAGGGCGGGCGCGAGATTGACCTGCCCCTTGACCTCATGCGCGCCTTCAATGAGTGGTACGTCGGCACCGCGGACGTACGTGACCCGCTGATCTCCCCGCTCTACGCCACGGACGCCCAGCTTGCGCGCCTGCCGCGCACCCTCATGTACCCCGTCGTCGGGGACGCGATGTACGCCGAGGCCCACCAGCTCGCCGACCGCATGCGCGCCGAGGGTGTCGACGTGAGCGTGTCCGACGTCGAGGGCGCCTACCACGGCTACGTGGAGGACTTCGCCAACGAGCGTGTCTACCGGGAGATGAACACCGAGGAGGCGATCGCGGCGCGGCCCGCGGAGGCTGCCGCGCGGGCTCGCGAGGTCATCGTGGGCGGGCTGGAGGTTCTTCTCGGCACGCAGGCGACGGAGGAGCCCGACTTCATGTAGGTAGCCCCGTAACGGGGATGTCCTTTGCACGGCAAGAGAGAGGAAAGGAAGAGGAAGAGTATGAACCAGGCATTCATCGACGACCTGACCGCACGCGCCAAGGCCGCCCACAAGCACATCGTGTTCCCCGAGGGCGACTGCCCCGACATCCTGCGCTGCGCCGAGAACCTGCTCAAGGGCGACATCGCCGACGTGACCATCATCGGCAACGAGCAGACGGTGGGCGAGCTGGCCGCCTCTGAGGGCATCGACCTGACCGGCGCCACCTACTTCGACAACACCGACGAGGCCGCCCGCGCCTCGCTCGTGGAGCCCGTCATGGCCGTGACCGACCAGTTCAGCGAGAAGGCCATCCAACGCAAGGCCAAGAAGGCCGAGAACGCCGCCATGTTCCTGCTGCTGACCGGCCAGGCCGACTGCTGCGCCGCCGGCCGCGTCCTCACCACCGCCGACGTCATCATCGCCGCGCAGTCCATCGTGGGCTTTGCCCCCGGCACCGCCGCGGTGAGCTCGCTCGGCATCGCCGACATCCCCGGCTACGAAGGCCCCGAGGGCTCGATGCTCGCCATCGGCGACTGCGCGATCAACGTGCTGCCCGACTCCGAGACCCTGGCCGACATCGCCATCGCCTCGGCCGACACCGTGAGCTCGCTTCTGAGCTGGGAGCCGCGCGTGGCGATGCTCTCCTTCTCCACCGACGGCAGCTCCGAGGACGACTCGATCGACGTCATCCGCAAGGGCATCGAGATCGCCCGGAGCAAGCGCCCCGAGCTCAAGATCGACGGCGAGTTCCAGCTTGACGCCGCCATCAACCCCAAGGTGGCCGCGCGCAAGGTCAAGCGCGAGAGCGACGTTGCCGGCAACGCCAACGTCCTCATCTTCCCAAACCTCCACGCCGCCAACATCGGCGTCAAGCTCATCCAGACCTTCGGCCACGCCGACGCCTACGGCCCCGTGATCCAGGGCTTCGCCAAGCCGGTCTGCGACTTCTCCCGCTCGGCGCCGGTCTCCGAGATGATGGGCAACATCCTCATGCTGCTCGTCCGCGCCAACTAGCCCTCTTCCTGGCGGGGCGCCGCGCCTTGGCCGGCCGGCGCCCTGCCGCTCCCCGCGGGGCCGCGCAGCGGGCACCCTACCCCGTCGCGCGGCCCCTGACCTGTTGTCAGCCAAGTCCCAGCAAACCCAGTTGAAAGGAAGTCACATGGCATACCGCATCCTCACGCTCTCCCCCGGCTCCACCTCCACCAAGGTGGCCGTCTTCGAGGGCGACGACGTGGTCATGAAGGCCAACGTCCGCCACGACCCGGCCGAGCTCACGCAGTTCGACCAGGCCGCCGACCAGCTCCAGTACCGCATCGACACCGTCCGCCGGGAGCTGGAGTCCGCCGGCGTCTCCCTTGACACGATCGACGCCTTCTCCGGCTACTGCGGCGGCATGGGCCCCACCGTCGGCGGCATCTTCCGCATCGACGAGACGGTCTGCGACCACGTGCTCTACAAGAGCGGCTTCAACCACCCCGCGATTCTCGGCGCGCCGATCCTGTTCCAGTTTGCCCAGGAGACCGGCAAGCCCGCCTTTGCCGTCAACCAGCCTGACACCGACGAGCTGGCCGACGTCTCCCGCATCACCGGCTACCCCGGCGTCTATCGCAAGAGCCACGTGCACTGCCTCAACCAGAAGGAGGTGGCGATCCGCTACGCCGCCACCATCGGCAAGCGCTACGACGAGGTCAACGTCGTGGTGGCCCACGTGGGCGGCGGCCTCTCCGTGGCGGCCCACGAGCACGGCCGCATGATCGACACCAACGACGTCCTCGAGGGCGCCGGCCCCTTCGCGCCGAACCGCTCCGGCGACGTGCCCCTCAAGCCCGTGGTGGCGCTCGCGTTCTCCGGCGAGCACGACAAGAAGGAGATCGACGGCGTGATCGGCAAGACGGGCGGCCTCAAGGGGCTTCTCGGCACCGACGACACGATGGAGGTCGAGCGCCGCATCGACGCCGGCGACGCGTGGGCCAAGCTCGTCTACGAGGCCATGGCCTACCAGACGGCCAAGTACATCGGCGGCTTCGCGTGCGCCCTCAAGGGCAAGGTGGACGGCATCGTCCTCACCGGCGGCGTCTCCAACGACCCCAAGTTCGTGGCCTACATCGAGGAGCGCGTGGGCTGGATCGCCCCGGTCAAGGCCTACGGCGGCGACTTCGAGATGGAGGCCCTGGCCGCCGGCGCCGTGCGCGCCCTCGACGGCACCGAGGAGGTCATGACCTACACCGGCGAGCCCTCCTGGACCGGCTTCACGATGAATGGCGCCTTCGCCGACGTGGAGGCCTAAGCATGAGCTTTCTCGACACGGCCCTGCAGATGGTGGTTCTCGCCATCCCCATCCTCATCGGGTACGTGGCCCACAAGCTGGGCCTCATGGGCGGCGAGTTCGACAGCAAGCTCTCGGGGCTCGTGGTCAACGTGACGCTGCCGTGCATGATCTTGGCCTCCATCACGGCCCGTGAGCTCCCCTCCCCCAGCGAGGTGCTCACGCTGCTGGCCCTCTCCGCGGTGGGCTACGTGATCGCCACCGTCATCGCCGTCGTAGCGCCGCGCATCATGGGGGCGCCCGCCGGCGAGCGGGGCTCCTACAGCTTCATCACCGCCTACGGCAACGTGGGCCTGATCGGCTTCCCCGTGCTCTCCGCGGTGCTCGGCCCCGACGCAGTACTGCTGGCCGCGATTGCCAACATCCCGTGGAACATCTTCGTGTTCAGCGCCGGCATGCTCATGATCTCGGGCATGCCGGAGGGCGGCGCCGGCGAGGTGGTGCGCACCTGCGCCAAGAAGCTCGTGAGCCCCGTGCTGATCGTGAGCGTGGCGGTGCTCGTGCTGGCGCTGCTGGGCATCAACGACCTCGGCATCCTCGGCGACGGCCTCACCACCTGCGGCAACTTCACCACCCCCGCGGCGCTGCTCATCTCGGGCTCGTCGCTCGCCAACTACCCGCTGCGCGAGATGGTCTCCAACTGGCGCAGCTACGTGGCCGTGGCGCTGCGCCTGGTGGGCGTACCCGTGGTGCTGCTGCTCGTGCTGCGCGGCTTTGTGACCGACCAGTACCTGCTCTCGCTCGTAGTGCTTGGGCAGGCCATGCCCGTGGCCACCAACGGCATCCTCTACTGCCTCATGTACGGCGTGGACGCCAAGCCCATGACGCAGGGCACGTTCCTCTCGATCATAGGCTCGATCCTCACGATTCCGCTTGTGGCGATGCTCGTCGCGATGTAGCGGGGCTTCATCCTCGCCACGCGGCGTTGACGACGGCCCGCAGCCGCCTTCGTGGCAGTTGCGGGCCGTTTTTTGTGGCGCGCTTGGGGAGGTGGCGGGGCGCACTGTTGTGGGGGGCTGGG
>NZ_JACSNQ010000020.1 GCF_016900315.1 Olsenella profusa | reverse complement strand
GTAAGGGGGTGGGGGGCGATGGCAGGGCGGGCGGCCGCGGCGAGGCGGCAGGTGGGTTTGGCGCGTTAGGTTTCCGGGCGCGTTACCGTTGCGCGACGGGGGCGGCGTTAGGTTTCCGGGCACGTTGCGATCTCGCAGCGGGGCAGTGTTAGGTTTCGGGGCACGTTACGGCCTTGCAGCAACCTGGCGTTAGGTTTCAGGGCACGTTACGGCCCTGCAACGGCCCTCGGTTAGGTTTCGGCGCACGTTACGGCCTTGCAGCAACCTGGCGTTAGGTTTCAGGGCACGTTACGGCCCCGCAACGGCCCTCGGTTAGGTTTCGGCGCACGTTATAGCCGCGCGGGCATAACATGCGGCGATTCTTAACGCAAAGAACCTCGCAGACACTAATTTGCAACGATTCCTAACAGGCGTCGAGCGGACACCGAGCAGATGGTAGGCAACCGCCAGACACCCGCCACAGCCGCACGACAAACGAAAGGGGCTGCGTCCACGTCGAAGTGACAGGACGCAGCCCCACTTTCCAATTGCAGCGGACGATCAGCCAGCCATCCAGCCTCCGTCGACGGGCAGTATCGCGCCGTTGACGTAGCTCGCCGCGTCGCTCGCGAGGAAGAGCGCAGCGGCGGCGATCTCCTCGGCGGTGCCGGGCTCCGGCGCGCAGTCCAGCACGGGCTTGATACGACCATAGCCAGCCGGGTTGGGCATGCCCATGGAGGTGGCGATCTCGGTGGCGATGCCGCCCGGCGCGATGCAGTTCACGCGGATGCCGTCGGCCATGTACATGTAGGCGGTGTTCTTTGTGAGCGAGATGAGCGCGGCCTTGGAGGCGCAGTAGATGGCACCGGCGCAGGAGCGCATGCCGCCCACCGAGGCCACGTTGACGATGGAGCCCTTGGTGCCGGACGCCTTGAACGCGTTGGCCGCAGAGCGCATCGCGGCGAACGGCCCGTAGACGTTGACGGCCATGACCTGCTGGTACTTCTCGTCCGTGGCGTCGCCGACCGGCGACATGTCATCCATGATGCCCGCGTTGTTGACGAGGATGTCAAAGCCGCCGAAGGTCTTCTGGGCGAACTCGATCATGCCCTCGTTGACCTCGCGCGACGAGACGTCGCCGGGATAGGGCGCCACCTCGCCCGGCGCGTCGGCCAGGCTCGCCGCCAGCTCCTCCAGGCGCTCCTTGCGCCGGGCGACGGCAACCACCTTGGCCCCCTCGCAGGCGAAGAGCTCAACAATGGCGTGCCCCATGCCGGACGATGCGCCGGTGACCACCGCTACCTTGTTCTCAAGCTGCATGGCATGTCCTTTCGCCGTGCGCGCCGGGTACGCGCCGCTTTCTGCTTGCATACTGCGCAGGCAGGCGTGGCGACAAGAACCTCGCGGCAGGCGGGACGACGTCTTTCGGCGAAGGGCGGCTTGAGGACTCCTCTTCGTTTAATCCGCGTCCACGTGCGGGGAGCGACAGACCTCTCCCCAGGACCGCGCGTTGACGTACCTATATGATTCGCGCCAAGGCGAACGATTGAGCTGACAGTGCCAACTCAATCGGGAGATTGATGACGAAATGGCCTGACATCCGCTCATCCGCCGCACTACAGACCGTGTGCCGTTTGCTCGTCAACCAACCTCTCGACCGTTTTCATCTTCATGGCAAGCCTCAACGGATTGTCCTTAAGACGTGTGAAACCAAAGTGCTCGTACCACTGAGCAAGCTCTTCGCTCTTGGCGTCAATGATGACGAGCCTCCCACCGCCCATACGTGCAAGATCACGCACGATTCGCAATGCTTCAATCAGCAACCGCGAGCCAAGACCATTACCTTGAAGAACCGTCCTTACACCCAGCCTTCCGATCAGATACGCCGGGATGGGCAGTCGCCGAATTCCCCCGCGCATGCCGCTCGATACGTCAACGGGACGCACGGCCGTCGGAGACAGTGTGAAGAATCCGGAGACCGAGCGGTCCGAGGCAACACAAACATGGCAGCTGCACAGCCCGCAAAGACAATCCTTCATAGCTTGCGAGCGAATCCATCGGTCAAGATGGACATTGCCACAAGAAAAGTCGTCAAACCACTCGGCCGGCACATGCCGATAATCACGGAGCACGCCCCACGGCGCCATTGGCAGCTGCTCTTCCTCGGCTGGGCTAGTCATCATCCTGTGCAAGCCAATCGTAATCATCGTCAGAGACATAGATGCTTGCCGGGCCGGAAAAGACTGGCACGATATGGCACAGCCTATCCGCAGGTTTGGCAGCCAGCAGACGAGAGTAGTAGCTCTTCATGGCATCAGTTGATATGACAGATGATCCGAAGTAGGTGCGCCCATTGTAGGCTTGAGACCACGGGTCTTCACGATGCGTAAGCTCCTCAAGCTGATCGCCCGAAAGGTCCCCATATGCGTCAAGCACAGCGTCAATAAGGCACTGATCAGCCAGTGGAACCCTCTCGGCATCAGCGCCCTCGATATGCCGACGGTTGACCCAGTAGCAATGTTGGTGAAAGCGAGAGACGCTTGCTACAACTGGCCCGTGCTCCCAGGCTTCGATTGGATCTTCGAAGAGCGGCTCACCCGTCTCTGCCAGACACCACGCCTGACAGTAATACAGTATTTTTTGAAGCTGGTACCCAGTGAGGGAACCTTTTTTCTCAAGAATATAGGCCGCAACGTCCTTTGCACTCGTAGCCATAGCACCTCCTCTCCACATTTCTAGGATAGCTCATCGGCACGTCGAGTTCTAGTATAAACGAACATATGTTCTTTATTTTTACATAAGCTTGGGTGGACACAACAGCTACGAAAAGTGCTCTCTCTTCGCTTGACTGCACCGGTACAGAGCGCTCCCAATAGCAAGGCACCGCGCTACTTCGTCCGGGCGAACTCGTACGCCTCCGCGACCCAGCCCATCAGCTCCTCGTCGATGTCGTCCGGGCTGCTGATGACCAGGTGTGTGGTCCAGCGTCCCGGGTAGGGCTCCACGCGCGCCGCTATGCGATCGGACTCCAGGGGGCGCGCAAGCCCCAGCGTCAGCACGAAGTAGTCGTCGGGCAGCTCCGCTTTCCTCCTCACGCGCAGGAAGGAGACGCAGGCGAACAGGTGACGGTTGTAGAAGGAGATCTGGGACTTCTGCACCCGCATCTCAGTCTGCGGGAACCGCGCGAGCAGCTCCTGGCGGAGGAGCTCGAACAGGGGGTACGCCCCCTGGTGGCGCTCGAAGAACACCCGCACGTCATGCGTGGCATCGCCCATTGAGTCAGCACCCCTCGACGTAAGGCCTAAAATCTGGGCTACTGCTGAATATAGTTCTTTATCCCATTCCTCTCTTTCACAGAGGCTCGCTCGGTAAGATGCGCCACAATGCGCCTGACGTCGTCAACGGTTGGAACAACCACTCGACAGCCGGCGATGTCGCTCATCTCGTTGAGCTTCATGCGCAGATTGGGCCGGCGAAGCTTCCCGATAATCGATTCGAGCCTCTTGATTCGGCTCGCCACAAAAGCGCCCCCGCCGTTCTTGCCCATGACGACCTGAACGGCCGCTTTGGCAAGGTTCTCCATCTCCTCAAGAGGCTCCCGATGGGCCGATCTCCACTCGTCAGCAATCCCAAGCGTCCACTTCAGCTGTTGCCCAGCCACAGCCTTGTCGCCGAGGATCTTGCCGGCCCTCTTCACCTGCCCTTTTGTGAGGCCAGTCATCGTGCCGAAGAGAACAGCGGGTTGGCACACTCACGTGAGGAGTAAAACGAGCGAATTGCCTCATTCGATATGATGGCTTCACAGCGAGCGCTGTCTTCGCAACCATCGCGCGCGTCGCGCCAGGGAGGCTCCCCGTGAGTCAGCTCGCTCAGCCCGTTGCCATCATAGCCCCCAAGCACGCGTACCGTCTCATCCACGCACGCTCGTTCGTGAGCATTAAGACTATCGTAGCCAGGCGAGACCCCCAATTCACCCGGCCCAATGATGAACTTGCCCCTGTGAACCCTAAGCAGATCGCGACACACCGGGCCATTGACCCATGCTTGAAACTGCTCCGGGAAGAGCGGCTCACCATACCTGACAAGGGACAGGGCATTGCTATAGAAAGCCAGCTTCTGTAGCTTCATGGTCGAGACATACCCTGTCTTGTCCAATATGTACTCAGCAACAGCCAATACGTCCGCCATGCGACCCTTCCCCTACAATCTCACGCCTGCAATCAGTTTTTCCTGTAGTGTACCCCACGGCCGCTGCGGCGCAGCCGCCAGACTCGCACGACGCCCGCGGTCACAACGACAACCGCCAGCGCCAGCAGGTACCCCGCCGCGTCGAACGGCAGGTCGCGCACGTCGAACTCCCTGCCCGGGACGAACGCCTTGTGAGCTTGATCGAAGAGCGAGCACGCGACGCAGGCGAGAAGCGCGACGGCGAGACGAACCCTCAGGCCAGGCAGCCGCCGGCGCGCGGCCGGCCAGAGCACCGCCGCGCCGAACAGGAAGAGCCCCTGTGCGAAGAACTCCGGGACGTGCGCCCATCGCCGCACGTTCGCGACGGAGAGGAGGATGCTCGCGACGTCCCCTCCTCCGCCGGCAGTCGCACCCTGGGAACCGGGCGCCACGGGTGCCACCGCCCGCTCCACGGACGAGGAGAGCGCCGACGTCTGCTCCGGCGTCTGCTCGGTAAGCGCGAACGTGACAGCGAAGGCGGCGACGGCGCCCGCCAGACAGAGCGCCCACGCAACCCAGCGGATACGGGAGGGGCCGTCCCCGACCCTGGGACCATTCGACGTCACTCGCAACCTCCGTACCCAATAGGCGCGCTTAGCACTCTGTGTAGGGACATCACTTTACTTTCACTTTATCTCTCTGATAAACGCAGGAGAAATTGACGCTGAAAGAAGGCACGTGAATGCCGGAGCTGGGTAACCTCTTAGCATAGAAGTATTTGGCGAGAAGGTCCAAATGGACAGCCTCGCTAGCGTCACGGAGATAATCCCACGTACCCATCTCGAGAAGTTCGACCTCTATGATGCGCACCTCGGAGAAGACGAGGGTCACCGCTTCATCGCCGCTGTAGCGAAAGAGCCACCCAAGGTAATCGCCTCAAGAGCCCTTATGCAAGCCGTGCAGAAATTCGAGCGGAAGCCCGTCGTCATATGCCTCGAAGCCACAGATCCTGGTTTGCGTGGAGCCTATCACAAGGAGGGCATCCCATTTTCATCCGAGGACGGCAACGCATACCTACCCTTCTTGGGCATCCAGCAGAAACCGACCCAAGTGTTGCGTGCACCAGCGCCGCTCTCCCCACAGGCACAAGGAATCGCACTCAACCTCGTGGCAGACAGATGGGAGGACCGAACGGCATCAGAGCCCGCCGAGCTCTGCGGGAGAAGCAGAGCCAGCGCAACGAAGTATCTCATTTTCCGAATTCAACCTTCTTCTTCAGCGCATGGGCGCAGGCCTCTCTCAGGCGCGCCGCGGCAGCGGCCCAGCTACAGGCATCGAAATCGATGCTCCGGCACAGGCGCTCGTTATTCGGGTGCTCAGCGAGATAGGAGATCTTGCCGGCGACCTCGCCGGCATCCTCGCAGTCGGAGACGAGGTCGCAGCCCTCGACACCAAGAATCTCCTTGACTCCGCAGTTCGAAGAGATCAGAAGCGAGCAACCGGCCGACAAGGCGTCCACAGCACTGAGACCGAACGACTCGTGTCTGGAATCCATCACGAACACGTCTGTCTCCCCGAGCTCTGCCAGGAATTCCTCCTTGGGCAGCTGTTCCCTGTAGGACCCACAGCTTTTGACCAGTTGGTCCAGATGGGAATTCTCGGCATACCTGTCGCCGTAGACGCGCAGCTCGGCGTCGCGCCCCCTCTCCCTCATAAGAGCGACCGCGCGGGCGACGACGTCGTTGCCCTTGATAGGCCGCGTCCCGCCGCTGACCGAGACGACGATTCTGCCTGTTTTGCTATGACTGCGTCGCCTGCTCGGGAAGGGGTTGACGCCGAGCAGCGTCACCTCGATCTTTCCCTTGAGGGAAGGCTGCCGCGTTTCGATGAACCTCTTCTGGAGGTCGGAGTTGGTCGCAACTACATCGAGGCCGTCGAGCCAATCGACGTACGCGCCCATCTCCCTGTCGGTCCTGCCCATTCGATTGATCTCGTTCTCGAACGGGGCGTATCCGTGGCAAAAGCCGACGCGCGGGACCCTTCTCGCCGCCACGACGGCGGAAATTAAATTGTCAAGCGGCCCGGGGCCGAACGAGACGACAACGTCGCACCAGAGCGCACCCCTGATCGCCGAGAATGCCTTCGAGGCTTTGCTGCGTCCGGAGACCCGCCTCACTTCGTCATCCTCCGGCCAGGACTCGAAGAACCCACGGTTGGCGTTTGCGGGACCAGTGTTCCCCTGGATTGTCGTGGCAAAGAACACTTTCATTATTTATCACCCCTTATGCCCCTGATGGACCCGGCAATCTCCCCACGCTTCAGGAGCATGACGGCAAGCAGGCACACCAAGGTGACGTACCGGACGACGGTGTTAAAGTACGTGAACGTGACCCCAATCGAAAGCACGACAATTGCTACAGAGACGACGACGATGGCACGCAAGTCAAAGGGAAGGCTGCCGTCCCCTCTCGCCCTGCTTACACGCCGCGCGCCCAAGTAGTGGAAGATGGAGAGGGCAATGTAGCAGATGAGGGTCGTGTAGCCAGCTGCCACGAAACCGAAAACAGGCAGGAGAACGATGTTGAGGGCGATGTTGATCACTGCCGCGGAGAGCGACGCGACCATGATGAGACGGCTCTCCTCGTGGTACAGCTCAAAGTTCGAGAACAGGGAGTACAGGAACGTGAAGTAGACCCCCACCGACACCGCCGGCATCACCCACACGCCCTCCATGTACGCCTCGGAGCCGAGCACGAGCACTATCTCGGGGCCGAACAATGCCGGAAGCAGAGAGCAAGCACCCACAATGACGAGGAGCATCGTTGAGACGCGGGATATCTCGGCGTAGCTTCGCTTGGACATCTTCTGGTAGAACCAGGGGATGAAGGAGGAGTTGATGCTCGACGTCAGCAGGTTCAGTACGGACGCGACGTTATAGGAGACGCTATAGTAGGCCGTATACGCAGCACCGCATATCCTGCTAATGAGGATGCGGTCCGACGAGCTGAGCGCCGTCATCGAGAGGTAATGCGGAATGAGCGGAAGGTTGAGCTTAAGCACATAGCGCCAGTACTTCAGATTAACGAGTCTGTGGCTTCGCTTAAGAAGTAGTATATAAATCCCTGCACCGACGATGACGTTCACGACTGCGAGTGTGGCGATGCGGGCGAAGACCTTGTCCTCCGCAAGGAAAACGGCGGCGACCCCGATTGCCGAAGAGGCCACCGCAGACGCGAGCGTGATGGCAGTGAGGGCCCGGTATCGGTAGAAGAACCGTTCCTCCACCGTCCAGAGGGCCAGCGCTTGGTTGAAGTAGTACTGGGCGAACATAAGCATAAACAGCAGCGTGCTGAGACCTGTAGCCGCATTTACCCAGCCACGGAAGACGAGGTACAGAACGAGAAGCACGGTGGTACAGACGTTGCTTAGGCCCAGCATCGAGGTCGTGTAGCCGTCGCGGTCGCGTTCGAACCTCACGAGACCGTTGTTGAACACCTGGTAGCTAAGGTTGAGCGTCGCGAAGATGATGAGCACGCTGTCCCAGGAAAGGTAGAGTGAGTACATGCCGTACTGCTCGGCGGACATGAGGCGCGTGAAGATGGGAACGGTAATAAAAGAAATCCCTTTCTGCACGAAACTGCAGATAGTAAACCAAAGTGATGCGCGTATTGGTGCGCCAAGCGATAGGTACTTCTCTTTGAGCTTAGTTAGCAAATCATTCCGTCCTTCGAAATATAAGAAATCGACATAAGAGTGCTTAGAATCCCTTGACTGTCTTCTTGACACTCCAACATTATTCATCAAATTGGACCCTAGAAGCGCAAGCCCGTCATAGCATTTTCCGTAATGGCATCGGATTCGCTTAAGGGAGCATCGTCAATAATCTTAATTGAGAATATAAATGGAACCGCCAGGATAATCCCAATAAAGTAGCAGCTGGGATCTGTAGTTAATGAGGCATTGTACATAATCAGAAATACACAAAATACGCTAAGGCAAATGCTCAGATTCAATATCCATCTGAATTTTGGAGCATCGTTACGATGCCTGAAAGCGCATACTCCAATCGACACTATTGCTGATATGTACAAAGAGAGCCCTATCCAGCCAGTTTCCAAGAAGATGGCAGCATCGGTGAACCAATTCCAATTGAGAGTCTCCCCCCAAACCGCATACAAGTCAGATTGAAAATATTGAGAAAACTGGCCAGAGCCGAAGCCTAAACCGATAGCTCTCAGCAGTGGGCTGTCCATAAACATTGAATTTAACGTTGTCACTGCCGTAAGTCGATTCAAATCATATTCACTTGAATATCCACCTTCAGAAGCGCTGGCAATCATATTGTCAAGAACAAAAAAGTCTTTGAATCCTGGGTTAAAATATATAAGTACTTGTACACCAACGGCAATTGTTATCAACAAAATAGCTGCCGTAAACAAACTTCGAATTGAAACTCTATTAATAATAATAGAGACTACTACCAGAATTGCTAATTCAACATAGTAGATTTTAATCTCTGCTAGCGATGCCAAAATACAATTGCTAGTTAATATCATTATTAAGCTGGCTTGACCATATCGCTTGTGCACAAATCCAAAAATATATATGGCGGATATGGTAAACATGAGCACATTCATCATTCCATTTCCACCTGATTGCGTTCCGAACAGGCCATTGGTGTTATCTTGGCCTGTTCCTATTACAAAGTACTGATATAAACAGATGCAGAAGTTAATCCAGTAAAAGATAGTGGCTGCTTTAGTTAGCTTGAGTATGTCCTCCCGAGAAAGCAGCCGAACGCAGCAAAAAATCATTATGAATAGTCGAAATGTATTTCTAACTGCCCAGAGATACAGAAGCGGTGAAACACAATTTAACAATGCGGAGAATGTGGCAACAGCAAAAAAGACGAAGACAATGACACCAAAAATAGTGAATTCAGGCGAAGAGTTTGAGTCGTGTTTTTTCTGAGTAAGTATTAAAAATGATACAAGGACAAGAAGAACGTCACATACGTAGTTCAGAGCGCTTGGTAATCCTAAATCACCAACTAAGAATCGCACGATAAAGGAATATGCAAGTAAAAAATATAGAGTTCTTTTGGGGTTAGACAGCAATATGGGAACAAAAGAAATACCTACGCAAACCAATGATCCTATAATTGGATTATGTAAAATAATAGTAAAGGATACTAGTATGACAACAAATGCTAATGGCAATATTAGATAAATATATTTTAATATTCGTTCTTGGAGCATTATTTAGTCACCCATTTTATCTTCTTTTGAGACTTGGTGCTTCGTGAGAAGGCGTAAAGCTTGCCCGCATCAACCCTATTTCAGATTGTTTAGTAATTGCTTTATACTTTTTCTAAGACCTACAAGTCTCAAGGCGCATTGATAGTGATTAGTCAGCAACATCAACTGAACAAGTTTTTGATAAATAGGAAGCGACCGCCATGGAAATTCTTTTGAATACGCATTAAACAACTGAGAATTCCTGAGTCTTATTACCTCTTCTTTTCGTTCGAGACTTGTTAGGGTGCTGTCGACTATTGCGCCAAGATATAGTCGACAGTACTCTACAGCAGCGCGACGAACCCTCATCGTACAATCATCATAATCACATTTCGGCTCTTTTGATGCTTTGTCAAATAGCCTCGCAATGAAATCTTCGTACCGCGGCAGGGATGAAGGGGACAGTGTCTGTGTGATTGAAGATTGATTATCTTTTCGATAGCAGTATGAGATGCAATCTACAAATGCGATGCTTTTCGCACGCTTATACGCGTCCAGATTAAACAGCGTGTCTTCAGAAAGGTAGTTTTCGAATCTCAATGCGTTTGATTCGATAAACGATTTTTTGTATATATTCGTACATGCACTTACTGGATATGATTTTGTATTCTTATCTCCAACGCTATGTCCATAGAGATTCTTACGAACTTGTAAAATTTCCGCTCGATCCTCTAGCAGGGAATTCGCATATGGATGAGGGAATGTTTCGCTACATTTTCCATCAGTATAAGTGCAGTGACCACCGCAAACTATATCGGCATTAGTTCGTCTGGCAACCTTATATAGCCGATCAAACATATCTGGCAGAACCCAGTCGTCCCCATCGACAAAACCGACATAATCACCTGTTGCAATGGCGATACCGCTATTCCTTGCCGGGCCAAGACCCCCGTTTTGCTGATGGACGATCTTAACCCTAGAATCAATGCGGGCATAGCCCTCTGCAATCTCCCCGCATCGATCCGGGCTTCCATCATCAACAAGTATTACCTCTATATCTACATGAATCTGATTCAGGAGACTATTTATACAATGGTCAATATAACGTTCGACGTTATACATGGGTACAATTACACTAACTACAGGCATCTTATCACCTCTCAACCATATGCATGATACCTAGTAACTTCCAATGCTTGAAATTATGTGTCCGAAGGACATCCGAAACAGATGCAAGGACTGGGTCGGTTGGGCGAAACGCTCTAAACTCGTTAGTCCCATTCCACAAATCAGCAAACGAGGAGAAAAGCGGCAGAAGCCAATCAGGCTCGAATTGTCGAATTCTACCGAACACTGTAAAACAGGCGTTAATGAGGACTTCATCGGCAACAAGCTGCAAAGGCACATCGACACGCCTGCACTCATCGAGCATCTTCTCGACTATCCAGTAGGTGTCGACAGCCTTGGGGCGGGCTGCAGTCCTACTAATTGAATTTTCCCTGTGGCGATACAAATAGGACGCGTCATGGACATTAGTCTCTCGATACCTCGACTTGATGAGATACGCCAAGGTTGCGTCTTCATACAAGTAACCTTCTGGGAAACGGATATCTGCCCAAACAGAACGAGAGTAAGCCCTACCCCAAACAGTTCCCATACGTTCCCTTGAGAAGTGCGACTTTAGCTTCGATCCATCTTCAGAGATGTCTGTATAGCCGCAACTCACATAATCTGATTCAGAATCAAGCAACGCGCTCATGGAAGCTTCTATGAAGCCTGAGTCAACTGCATCATCCGAGTCAACAAACGAAATGAATCGTCCCCTACTGTTGTCGATCCCTGTGTTACGCGCGCCTGATAATCCTCGATTCTCCTGTTCGATCAGGTGAACTCTCTTGTCCCTAGATGCAATCTCAGAGACAATATCGCCGGTCAGGTCAG
Organism: Olsenella profusa; assembly: GCF_016900315.1. Lineage (GTDB taxonomy): Bacteria > Actinomycetota > Coriobacteriia > Coriobacteriales > Atopobiaceae > Thermophilibacter > Thermophilibacter profusus_A. The sequence continues at coordinate 25,734 of NZ_JACSNQ010000020.1, read as the reverse complement.
TAGACCCATCGTTTACGACAATCACCTCAAACGGAAACTCTGTCTGTTGTGCTAAGAGAGACTCGATGCATTGTTCGATATATTCCTCAACGTTGTACGCCGGAACTACAAAGGAAAGCAACGTAGCATCATCAACTGGGTAACGGAAATAAGGCTGTCGATCCTCCTCATGGGGCTTAGGCGATATTCCCTCTAGCATATTCCTAGAATCTGAGATGTACTCAGGTTTACAATTCGAGAGAAACGGCTCTATCAGTCGAAAAGGGAGACTCTTCCCCGGAAGAGCATGTATTGCACTACGGAATAGCCGCTTAACTTTATCCATCTAATCCGCCCTTGATTAAAGCCGCGAAGAAGGTCTCGCCGCCAAGCGCCGAGATGGGGAATTCTTGTTTCCACGTAAGCTTGAATAAATCCGTGCTTTCGCTCAGGCAGTGCCATTTTTTCTCATCATAAGTATCACCGAGTATCTTGAAGAGCTCATCGCACATGGGGTTGTTTGGTTCAATAGCTGCTATAGAGTCCTTGGCCCTCTCGTCATGACGCCCGGCAAGTACTATCAGATAATCTGAGAGTAGATAGTCAATCAGGTAGTCGTTCCTGCGCCAATACTCGAGAAAGAAGTCACGAAACGCCGCAAAGACTCCTCTATGAGCATCGTCACAGCCAAGCGAGTAATTTGCAAAGTACCCTGACGCGATAGACCCGTGGAGATAGTCTGGTCGCTTTATCGAAAAGACAGGTGCGCTGTATACAGGCGAGCTGAGATCTCGACAGCAGTAAAACGTAGCGTCTAACCAGATTCCACCATATTGAGCCAGCAAACTGAATCTAAGGAGGTCTGATAAATGCGTACGTGATATTACGCCCGAATTCACTTTATCTAGAAACCATTCTGGAATAGAGGCGTAGTCGTTCACGTTGTCGCTGGTGATAATAATGACCTCTCGGCCAGCAGAATGTCTCTGCACCGAAGAGACGCATGCCTTCACGATCTCCGGGGCGTTATCGATCCCCTGCCACCAGCACATCCAGATCTTGTTCCTCAGGTTGCTCGGCACCTCGGGCAGCGGCGCGCGGTAGTCATATGCCCTGGCGTAATCGCCGAGCAGCTGCTCGAGATACGTCATGACCGCCTCGTGCTTCCGCATGAGGCGATTTTTAACCGCCGGTGGCTCCTTGTAACCGTTTCTGTTCATGACCTGCAGATCTAACTTTGCCCTAAAGGCATTGATGCCTTCAGCGACGCCGCACCGCGATCCGATAACAGCTGAGGCCTTGACCTCCTCGGCAGTACGGTGTACAAGGCGCCTTATGCTGTTATGACCGTTAGCCATTGGCTCGCCCTTCGTATAAACCTTCTAACTTGCCGACATATGAACTCTGACGGCAATACTTCTGGACGTATTTCAAGCAAGAACACTGGAAAAGTGAATAGCTGGGGGCATCGCCAAATTGCTTGCCGGCCTTACGCAGCGAGTCTGCCAGCCCCTCTACGTTGCCAGCCTCAAAAAGCAGACCAGTCTCGCCGTCGCTGACGATGTCCGGAATGCCGCCAATACGAGCGCCGATGACGGGCGTTCCCGCCGCGAGCGACTCAAGGCCGGAATAGGGCATGTTCTCGCGCCACTCGGAAGGCATGACGGTGAAGCGCGCGCCGCCTACCTGGCGCTGGAGGGGCTCGCCGGTGAGGTACCCCAGGAGCTCAACGCGATCCTGCAGGCCCTCGTCCGCGACGATCTGCTCGATTCGTGCGCGCTCGGGCCCGTCGCCCGCGATGCGGAGGCTCCAGTCGGCGGGAAGGCCGCCCCTGCACGCCTCGGCGAACGCCCGCACCAGTGTGACCACGCCCTTGACCTCGGTGAGCCTACCGAAGTAGAGGAAGTACGGCGGCTTGGAGAGCTTGTCGGCGTCGAAGCACCTCTCGCCCATCGCCACCTGCGAGTCGGTCAGAAAGTTCTGGAGATATACGACGCGACCGGCGAACCCGCCCTCCTCGAGCTTCTCCTTCATGAACCTGCTCGGGGCGATGATGAGGTCGATCTTGTCGTAGCTCCGGTGATGCTTGAGGAACTCAGCCTCCGCGGTAGCTAACGCGCTCTTGGCGAGCGACGACTTGACGCAGCGGTGCCTGAGGCAGCTGCCGAAGCGCCCACCGAGGCACCGGTCGCAGACCTTTTCCTCGCCGTCGACCATCGTGTACGCGGGGCAGACCAGGATGTAGTCGTGTGCCGTGTAGACGACGGGAACCCGGTGCTCGCGCAGGTACGGCGCGTCCAGGATGGACAGCGTGATCTGCCGGTGCACGTTGTTCATATGAATGATGTCGGGCTGGAAGTCCCGCAGCAGGGAGTCGAACTTCTCGCGTGCCTCTCGTGAGTAGATGAGGCTCACCCCGTCCTCGACCATCTTGAGCGGCGAGGTGCCCCCGTTGTACTCGCGCTGCGTGACGAAGTACTTCTCCTGTGCGCACGGCAGATTGCTCGGGTGCTTCATTGAGAAGAAGGCGACCTCGTGACCCGCGGTGCGCAACCCCTCCGCGAGCGCGAAGTAGTACGTCTCGGCCCCACCTTTGTGGTAGTGGAACTTGTTGACGAGCAGTACTCTCACTGGTCTCCTCCGTAGAGCTCGAGCGTTCGGCGAACTACGCTGTCCCAGCCGAACGACTCTCGCGCACGTTTCCTTGCGTCGTAGCCCATGGCCTCAACCTCGTGCACATCGGCCATAAGCGATGCAAGCACCTCCCCGAGCCTCCTTCCGTCTCCCCTGGGAAAAGTAAGTCCCGTTCCCGCGGTCACGTCTGCGCATTCGGGGATGTCGCTCGTGACGCAGCAGCGCCCGTACGCCATGGCCTCCAAGAGGCTCATCGGCATGCCCTCCACGTCGGAGGGCAGCACGTAGCAGAAAGCGTTGGAGTAGAGCTCCTCCAAGGCTTCCCCTTGGGCGAAACCTGTCAGGATGATTCGCGGATCGTCAGCGGCGAGCTGTTTGATCTCGTCGAGGTACTCGGAGGTGTCCGACGACCCGCCGGCGATGACCAAGCGCTTGTCGGTGTCGAGGCCGCGGAAGGCCTTGATGAGGAGCTCGGGGCGCTTCTCGGGCACGATGCGCCCGAGGAAGAGGACGTAGGAGCCCTTCGCAAGCCCCCAGCGCTCGGCGATGACGTGCGCTGGGCGCGGCTCCCTAGGCTCTATGCCGTTGGGAATGAAGCGGGTCTCGCGCCCATAAGCCTCTCTGAAATAGCTCTGGGCCGAGCGGGAGAGCACGATGACCTCGTCGGCGCGACGAGCGGCGTTCCTCTCCCCCATCTTGATGTATGTGCTCGCCAGCCTGCCCCACTTGGCGCGCTGCCAGTCGAGCCCGTGGATGGTCGCGACCGTGCGGATGCCAGCGCGACGGGCGAGCGGCAGCGGGACGCAGGGGCCCTCGGCGTGGTAGTGGATGACGTCAGGATGGTCCTTGCTCGCCGCAAGCGTGGCGAAGAAGCTCGAGGAGAGCGCCGCCATGCCCTTGGCGTCGACGGTACGGACGGGCACCACGCGGACGCCGTCGCGCTCGTAGGGCTCGGTCGGCGTCGGCTCGCCGTTGACGTCGGTGCCCGAACGGTCGTAGCAGGTGACCTCGTGCCCCAGCGCCGCCATGCGGCGGGCGAGCTCCGTGACCACAACCTCCACGCCGCCCTCGCGCGAGCCGTAGCGCTTGTGTCCGATCATCGCGATGCGCAACGATCTACTCCCCCTGGAACGTGAGCACGCAGCCGACGGTCTGGATAATCAGCTTGACGTCGGTCCAGAGACCGGCCTTGAGGATGTAGAGCAGGTCGAGGTCGACCCACTCGTCGAAGGAGATGGAGTCGCGGTTGCGCCGCGTCTGCCAGTAGCAGGTGATGCCCGGCTTCACGGAGAGCCTCAGCTGGTCGTGGGGCGAGTACTGGCGCACCTCGCGCGGCAGCGCCGGGCGCGGCCCAACCACCGACATCTGCCCGACGAGCACGTTCAGGAACTGCGGGAGCTCGTCGAGCGACGTCTTCCGGATGAACCTGCCCACCCTCGTGATGCGCGGGTCGTCCGCGATCTTGAAGACCGGCCCGTCCTTCTCGTTGGCGCCCAGGAGCTCCGGGAGGCGCTCCTCCGCGTCCACGTGCATGGAGCGGAACTTGACCATGCGGAACCGCCTCCCGCGCAGGCCCACGCGCTCCTGGAAGAAGAGCGGGGAGCCGTGTGGGTCGTCCAGCCAGATCACGAGCGCCACCACCAGGCACGGCACGAGCAGCACCGCCACCACAGCAAGGCTGAAGCACACGTCGAACGCGCGCTTGACGAGGCGGTAGAGCGGCCTGCGGTCGAGCCCGCACGAGATGCGCTCGAGCTCCAGCTGCGAGAAGCGGCGCCCGTCGTCCCCGCCCGTGGGCGCGCCCGCAGAGACCGGTGCCTCCCCGGCACCGACGGTCAGCTCCACGTTCTTCTCGCTCACTTGTTCACCACCTTTGCACGCATGCGTGCCGCACGGAACTCAGCCGAGCCCGGTGCGGCAACCACGGAGAGGCCCACGCGAGTCGCAACCCTGCGCCCACAGAGGTTGACCTCCAGGTACGCCGTCGACTTGTGACGGTTGATGTCACGCACCAGGCCCTCGTGGCCCAGAAGCGGGCCCTCCACTATCACGACCCTCTCGCCGTCCTGCACGGCATGGCTCATGGGAACCACGCGCTCCCCCGGCTTGGTGAAGGCTCCGATGAGCTCCACCTCCTCGGGGGCAAGCGGGACGGGCCTTCCGTCCATGGAGAGCACACGGGAGAGCTCGGGAATCCTTGCGAGCTGGTACTCCAACGAAAGGGGCTCGTCGGTATCGGCGATGAGGTAGCCCGGGAAGAGGGGTTTGTTGCAGCGCGTCCAGACGCCGCGCAGCTTGATCTCCGTCTCATAGCGGGGATAGAAGCACTCGTTGAGGACGTCGCCTGAGACCGTCCGACCAATGAGGTCGGCCATGGCCTCCTCGCGGCCTCCCATGACCTGAATCACGTACCACACAGCGCATCACCACCCTTCGTGTCTGCATCCGACGGAACTGGGAACGTCACGCCCGGGGCCTCGCCGGCCTGGCCTATGGCTTCGCCATTGCCGGCACGTGGCCGGCCCCTGCGGCGTGTATGCGTTCCCTCGGCTCCTCGAAAGCACGCACGTGGCGCTGCTCCGTGAGAAGAGGTATGTGCCCCTCGCGCGACAGGTCAGGAAGGCGACTCCCTGACCCGCGGCCCATGGGACGCAGTCTTCTGCGATGACGCAGTTTCCTGCACAGAACCCGTTTGGCATTCGGTGGGCAAGCGGGCTCTGTGCAGAAAGCTGACGTGGCGCTGCTGGGAGCCAGGCCCATCCCCTAGCTCTTCGTGGGAACCTCCAGTGCCACGCGCTCGGTGAACCCGCCGCCCGTGTCACAGACGCTCACGATGCAGCTGCGACGGTAGCGGTCGATCTTGCGGACGCGCGCCTCCTGGTTCACGAGCGGCCCGCGCCACACGTGAAGCGTGCCGTCCACGATCTCCCCCATGGAGCCGCGAATCACGTGGCTGCCGTCCATCACCTGCGAGAACCACTGCGCCGCCTCATCCGCGAGCGGCATCCACGAGCGCTCGGTGGTGCCTACGAGCGTGGCCGGGACGGTGAGATGCGAGAGCGTCTTGGCCAGGCCGGCGGCGTCCCGCGAGCAGGCGAACGCGTAGCCCGGGTACATGTTCACGGTCTCTATGCGCCAGCCGTCCGCGCGCTTCATCCAGCGCTCTCGGGCCGGGACGAAGGCATCCTCGAGGAGGTCCCCGGGAACCAGGCGAAGCAGCTTCTCGCACGTGGAGCGCTCGCGGCCCGCGGGCACGCTGAGCAGGTACCAGCGCAGGCGACCACGCGGGGAGCGACGGCCAAGCGGGAGCCCGGGCGCCACATGATGCACGCCCTGCGCAGTCGGCGTGGGTGCCGTGACCCCCGTCATGCGCGCCTGCGCAGCCAGCCCGTCCATCGTCCTGCCCTTCCGACCCCACGCCCGGAAGCAGTGGGGCGTGCAAAGCTACACGTTTTCAGGCAGCGGGGGCCAGGGCGGGCCACCGGAGAAAACCAACTCGGTTAACGCCGTCATTAACAAGAATCAACGGACTCTATACAACAATAAGTGGGAGGGGACGGTATAATTAACCGCGCTTTGAAGGCACTGAAAACGTGTACCTTTACGCGTACGTCAGCCGTCCGTTACGAGTTACGCCTCACGTTGGGGCCGCCTCGGTGCGGGCGTCCTCCTTGAACCACTTGTCCAGCGTGCTCAGGGATACCCCCATCCTCGCCGCGGCCTCCGCGCGCGTGACGTCACCGGTGAGATAGCTCTGCCGGACCGCCGCGTAGCACTCCGGGCGGCACTTCCGCGGCCGGCCAAACCGCACGCCGCGCGCCTTCGCCGCAGCGATCCCCTCCGCCTGGCGCTGGCGGATGTTCTCCCGCTCCACCTGCGCCACGTAGGAGAGCAGCTGCAGAACGATGTCTGAGATCAGGACGCCGGTGATCCCGTTGCGCTCGGTGCGCGTGTCAAGCAGCGGCATGTCCAGGACGACGACGGCCGTCCCGCGCTCGCGCGTCAGCCGCCGCCAGGTCTCGATGATCTGCTCGTAGTCGCGGCCCAGCCGGTCTATGCTCTTCACCACCAGGACGTCGCCCTCGCGCAGGCGCCGCATGAGACGACGCCACGCGGGCCGGTCGAAGTCCTTGCCGCTCGCATGGTCCATGTAGACGTGGCCGGGCTCCACCCCAAACTCCGCGAGCGCCGCCAGCTGCCTGTCAAGGTTCTGCTCGTGCGTCGAGACCCTCGCGTACCCGTACGTGACGCCGTCCATCGCGCCCCCTTCTCGTAGCCTGTACCTGCGAAAAGGGTAGTCGGTGGGCCTGCGGTCCCGCGGGCTTTCGGGCTATTGCGGGAGGGGGGCGCCGCTGCGGGGGCTATGCCACCTTGACGTCCCCCTGCCGGCCCACGAGGTCGATCATCTCCGCCAGCAGCACCATGTTGTGCGCGTCGATCCGGCAGGGCAGCTCCATGCGCATGACGTCGCCGGAGGTGGCCTCCACGCGCAGCTCCACGTGGTCGAGGCCCGGGTAGCGCCCGAGAATCTGGCCCATGCTGTCCATGTAGGGGCGCGTGAGCAGCGACGCCGGGATGTTGACCTCCATGACCTTGGGGCGGTTGGCCTTCTCGTCCAGGACCAGCGGCTCCACGCTCATGCAGATGATCTGGTTGCCGCGGTCGCCGCGCTCGAGCTTGCCCTCCACCTTGATGAAGACGTCGCCGGAGGACTCGCCGGTCTCCTCGTCCACCTGCCCGGCCAGGGCCGCCGCGCACTTCTTGTAGAGCTTCGGGAACACAACGAGCGTGACCTCGCCCTCCATGTCCTCCAGCGTGACGATGGCCATGGGGTCGCCGTTCTTGGTGGTCTTCTTTTGGAGCGCGTTGACCATGCCGGCCAGGCGGATCACCTTGCCCTCGGGCACCTTGAAGCGCTCGTGGACGCCGCCCGTGGGGTCGGTGTACTCCTCGGAGACCTCGATGTCGGAGATCGTGTAGTCGCGGTTCTTGGCAAGGGCGTACTCGTACGGGCGCAGCGGGTGGTCGGAGACGTAGAGGCCGAGCACCTCGTGCTCGCGGCGCAGCTTCTCGGAGCGGTCCCACTCCACGCCGTCCGGCTCGGGGACGGTGTTCTCGAAGCCGGAGCCCTCCACGTCGCCGAAGAGGTCGAACATGGAGAACTGGCCGGCCGCGCGCTCCTTGTTGCGCCTGGCTGCCGCGTCGATGATGTTCTCCGGGTTGTTCTTGTCGACGAAGCGCATGAGCTGCATGCGGGTGTAGCCCGTGGAGTCGAAGGCGCCCGAGCAGATGAGCGCCTCCACCACGCGGCGGTTGGCCTGGCCGGAGTCCATGCGGTCCACGAAGTCGTGGAGGGTCTTGAAGGGGCCGTTCTTCTCGCGCTCTTCCATGATGGCCTCGCCCACGCCCTCGCCCACGCCGCGGATGCCGGCGAAGCCGAAGCGCACGCCGTCAGCCGTGGCGGTGAAGTCGCGGCCGCTCTCGTTGATGTCCGGCGGCAGGATGGCCACGCCCTCGTGGCGGTAGGCCGTGACGTAGTGGACGATCTTGTCGGTCTTGCCCATGTAGGACGTGAGGACCGAGGCCATGTACTCCTTGGGGTAGTGGGCCTTGAGCCAGGCCGTCTGCATGACGAGGATGGCGTAGCCCGCCGAGTGGCTCTTGTTGAACGCGTAGGACGCGAACTCCAGGACGTCGTCCCAGATCTTCTGGGCGATCTCCTTGGTGTAGCCGTTCTTGACCGCGCCGTTCATCCAGTGGTCGTAGGTGGTCTCGTCCTTGCCGTCGTCCCAGTGGAAGACGGTGGAGGTGAGGAGCTTGATCTTCTTCTTGGCCACGGGCTTCCTGATGCGGGAGTCGGACTCGCCGGCCGAGAAGCCGCTCATCTTCATCGAGATCTTCATGACCTGCTCCTGGTAGACCATCGTGCCGTAGGTCTCGCCCAGGATGTCGTCGAGGCGCGGGTCGTAGGAGACGGCCTCCTCGCGCCCGTTCATGCGGTTGATGTAGCTCGTGACCATGCCGGCGCCCAGGGGGCCCGGGCGGTAGAGCGCGATAAGAGCCACCACCTGCTTGTACTCGGTGGGGCGCATGTTCTTGATCGTGGAGGTCATGCCCGCGGACTCGATCTGGAAGACGCCCGCGGTGCGGCCCTCGCGCATGAGCTTGTAGATCTCCGGGTCGTCAAAGGGAATCTCGTCGACGTTGATGTCGATCCCGTAGTTGGCCTTGATGTTGGCGAGCGCCTTGGAGATGACGGTCAGCGTGCGCAGGCCCAGGAAGTCCATCTTGAGCAGGCCCATGTCCGCCACCGAGTGGCCCTCGTACTGGGTGATCTCCACGCCGCCCTTGGTGTCGATCTTGGTGGGCACGTGGTCGTTGACCGGCGTGGGGGCAATGAGGACGGCGCAGGCGTGGACGCCCTCGCCGCGGTGCAGGCCCTCGATGGAGAGCGCCGCGTCGATGATGCTTCGGGCCTCGGGGTCCTTGTTGTAGGCCTCCTCGAAGTCCGGCGAGTACTGGTCCGGCGCCTTCTCGGACTTGTGGAGGGCGTGGTCGAGCGTGAGCTTGGGATCGTTGGCAAGCATCTTGGAGAGCTTCTGGCCCTGCCAGACGGGGAACCCCAGCACGCGCGCGGCGTCGTTGATGGCCTGCTTGGCCTTAATCGTGGAGTAGGTGATGACGTGGCAGACGCGCTCGGGACCGTAGAGCTGGCGCACGTGCTCCACGACCTCGAGGCGCCGCTCGTCGTCGAAGTCCATGTCGATATCGGGCATCTCGGTGCGCTGCGGCGAGAGGAAGCGCTCGAACATCAGGCCGTTCTCGAGCGGGTCGAAGGTGGTGATGTCCATCGCGTAGGCCACGATGGCGCCGGCGGCAGACCCTCGGCCGGGTCCCACACCGATGCCGTTTTTCTTGGCCCAGCGCACGTACTCCTGCACGATGAGGAAGTAGTCCGCGAAGCCCTTCTCGCAGATGACCTTGTACTCGTACTCAAAGCGGTCGAGGACCTTCTCGCCGCCGACCTCCTTGGTGCGCCAGTCCGGCCCGTAGCGACGCGCGAGTCCCGTCTCGCACTCCTTGCGGAAGCGCTCCTCCGAGGTCTCGCCCGGGTCCAGGTCAGGGAACTTGGGCAGGTACATGTGCGACCAGTCCAGCTCGAAGGAGCACTTGTCGGCCACCTCGAGCGTGTTGTCGATGACCTCGGGTGCCCACGAGAAGAGCTCGCGCATCTCGGCCTCGCTCTTAATGTAGAACTCGGTGCCCGTCATGCGCTTGCGGTTGGTGTCATCGAGCTTGGAGGCCGTGCCGATGCAGGAGAGCACGTCCTGGGTGGGGGCGTCCTCGCGCGTGAGGTAGTGGTTGTCGTTGGTGGCGATGACCTTGATGCCGAGCTCGTGACCCAGGCGCAGGATCTGCTCGGAGAGCGTGCGGTCCGTGAAGCCGCCCCAGTTGGGGTCCGCCAGGCCGTGGTCCTGGACCTCCAGGTAGAAGTCCTCGCCGAAAATCTCCTTGTAGGTGAGCGCCCAGCGACGCGCCTCGTCCGGACGGCCCTGGAAGTACATGCGCGGGATGATGCCCGAGACGCACGCCGAGGTGCAGATGATGCCCTCGTGGTAGCGGCGCAGCATGTCCAGGGTGGTGCGTGGGTAGTAGTAGAACATCTCGCCGGAGGCCGCCTCGCTCATCATCTTCATGAGGTTGACGTAGCCGGTCTCGTTCTTGGCCAGAAGGATCAGGTGGTAGCGATGCTGGCGGGTGCCCTTCTCGATGCAGTCGTCCGTGATGAAGTAGGCCTCGCAGCCAAAGATCGGCTTGATGAGCAGGCTCGGGCGGTTTGCGCGGACGGCGTCGAGGTCGTGGGTCTCGTTCCAGGTGGCGACGTCGCGCTCCCACTGGGCGTGGACGCGGTCGTGCAGCTTGGCGTCTGCGGGGTCTGGCTCCGGCTCCTCGAGCTCCCAGCCCTTCTGGAAGCACTCGAGGTCGTGCTTCCACTGGTGCATGTCCTTCTGCGCGTCGTTGTACTTGCGGCACTCCAGATCGAAGTCGGGGATGCCGAACATGTAGCCGTGGTCCGTGAGGGCCAGGGCCGGCATCTCCAGGTCCACGGCGCGCTTGACCATGTCAGACACGCGCGTGGCGGCGTCAAGGATCGAGAAGTCCGAGTGGTTGTGCAGGTGGACGAATGCCATGTGGTGGCTCCCCGTCTGTCTGGTGGAAGGCTTGCGGAAGGTTTCTGCTCCCTAGGATAGCCGATGGCCCGGACGGAATTGCGGGGCGCGCGGGCCCCGCGAGCTGGTGCTTTGACAGACGTACAGGTCAGAGGGGCGAGAAAATCCACGGGTCCTCCGTGGGGCGGGGCGGACGAGGGCGGCAGGCGGGCGCGGTACGCGGCCAGGACGGCGGAGCCAGGGCGCGCGGGCGGGCGCCGGCACGCGGCCGGGGCCGAGCGCCCCGTAGGCCCCGGCCGGGCCCGTCCCGAGCCCGTCCGTCAGGAGCGCGCGGCGCGGCGCGCCAGGGCCGCGAGGGCCCGCCCGCCAATCACGAGCTGGCACGCCAGCAGCACGGCGGCGCCCGCCCAGAGCCCCAGGTAGCCGGCCGCACCAAGCAGCTGGCCGCCCACGGCGGAGCCCACGCCGCCGCCCGCGAAGACCCCCAGGCCGATGAGCCCGGTGCAGAGCCCCGTCTGCGCGGGGTCGGCGTCCATGGAGAGCGAGACGAGCGTCGGCTGCACGAGGATGTAGCCAAACCCCAGTGCCGCCGCGGCCAGGAGCGCCGGCTGCCAGGCACCCGTCAGCGTCACCGCCACAAGCGCCGCGATGGCAACGAGCCCCGAGGCCTCCCCCACGTAGATGACGGCGCGCGGCCCGCGCGCGGCGCCGATCCGCCCGGAGACCGCGCCGCCCACCAGGCACAGGACGCCGTAGAGCATCATGATGAGCCCGGCCTGCGTGGACGTGAGCCCGCAGCGCTCGGAGAGGAACGTCCCCATGAAGCCGTAGACGCCCAGGAACACGATGCCGGTGGTGCAGGCCACGAGGAAGATCGCACGGTGGCTGCCAAGGAAGACGCGAGCGGCGCGGACGAAGAAGTTGGGCTGCGCGGCCGGGGCGTCCGAGGCCGTGGCGGCAACGGCGGTCGAGGAGGACGTTGCGGCAACGGCGGCGGCCACGGCCCCCTCGTTCTTCTCGCCGGCGGAGGGTTCTGGCTCGCTGAGGCGCCAGAGCAGGACGAACGCGATGACGGCCAGCACGCCGAAGCAGGCAAAGGCCGCCCGCCAGCTCATGAGGTCGCAGATGATGCCGCCGAGGCCCGAGGAGAGGCCCTGCCCGGTGAAGGTGATGCCCATGAGCACGCCCACCGCGGCGCCGCGGCGCTCGGGCCCCACCACGTCGCCGACGAAGGCCTGCGAGACCGCAATGATGCCCGCCGCAAAGCAGCCCGTCACCACGCGCGCGGCGATGAGCAGCTCGAGCGTCGGCGCCACCGCGCAGAGGAACGTCCCCACCGCGAGCCCGGCCACGATCACGTGGAGCACGCGCAGGCGGCCGAAGCGGTCGCCGAGGGTCCCGCAGACCGGCTGGAGCAGGCCATACGGCACCAGGTAGGCCGTAAGCACGATGGCCGTGGCCGACGCCACGACCCCAAAGGCGTTGGCGATGGCCGGCAGCGCCGGCGAGACGAACCAGTTGTCGGCCGCCGAGACCAGGCCGCAGAAGCCGAGGGTGTAGACGACGCGCCTCTGCGCGGGAGTGAGGTCCATGTGGCCGCCTTTCGTACACGGAGCAGATACGCAAATCTGAACCATTGTAGTACGGCGGCAGACGTGGGCCCCGGCGCGGGGTGGGCCGCCGGGGCGAGGGGCCCCGGCACAGAGAGGCGCCCCCGGCCTGTCGAAGAGGCCCGGGGGCGCAGCGTAGCCCGTGCGGCGAGAAGAGCCTGCGGCAGGTCCTTCTCGCCATGTGAGGCGTGTCAGGCCCGCCTACGCCACCTTGGCCTCGTAGCCGGCGTCGGCCACGGCGGCGACCAGCGCGTCGTCGGCAACGCCGTCGGCGACGTCGCAGGTGGCGGTGCCGTCCTCCAGCGAGACGGCCACGTTGGACACGCCTTCCACGCCCTCGAGCGCCTTCGTCACGTGCTTGACGCAGTTCTGGCACATCATGCCGGTCACGTTGAGCTTCTTGGTCATAGTCTCGTCCTCTCTCTTGGTTGCGGACGTCGGGGCCTCGGGCGAGGCCTCGGCGGTTGTCGGCGCCCCGGCGGGGGCGGCGGGTGCCGTGACCTCCGCGGGGACCTCGACGTTCTCTACTGACACGACCAGCTCGCTGGCCGGGGCAGCCTTGTCGGCGGTGCGCGCGCTCGGCTTCCAGGTGCGCAGGCGCAGCGCGTTGCTCGCCACGAAGACCGAGCTGAAGCCCATGGCCGCGGCGCCGATCATCGGGTTCAGCGTCACGCCCCACGGCGAGAGCACGCCGGCGGCCACGGGGATGCAGATGGCGTTGTAGAAGAGCGCCCAGAACAGGTTCTGCTTGATGTTGCGCATGGTGGCGCGGGAGAGCTCCATCGCGGTGGCCACGTCGGCCGGGTCGGAGTGCATGAGCACCACGTCGGCCGAGGAGATGGCCACGTCGGTGCCAGCCCCGATGGCGATGCCCACGTCCGCGCGGGCGAGCGCCGGCGCGTCGTTGATGCCGTCGCCGACCATGGCCACCTTGTGGCCCGCCGCCTGGAGCTCGCGGACCTTCTCCTCCTTCTGGGCGGGCAGCACGCCGGCGATGACCTCGTCGACGCCCACCTGGCGCGCCACCGCGGCGGCCGTGACCTCCTGGTCGCCGGTGAGAAGGACCGTGCGCGCGCCCATCCGGCGGAGGCGCGCGACGGCCGCGGCGCTCGTGGGCTTGACGGGGTCGGCCACGGCAACCATGCCGAGCACCCGCCCGCCCAGCGAGAAGAACAACGCGGTCTTGCCCTCGGCCGCCAGCGCTTCGGCGGCGTCGGCAAGCTCGCCGAGCGCCACGCCGCGGGCGGCCATGAGGCGGGCGTTTCCGGCGAGCGCGGGGGCGCCGTCCACCGTGGCGGAGAGGCCGCCGCCCGGAACCTGGGAGAAGTCCGCGACCTGGGGCGCGGCGGCCGCCAGGCTCTTCTCGCCAGACGCGCGACGCTCTTCCGCATAGCTGCAGACGGCCGAGGCCAGCGGGTGCTCGCTCTTGCGCTCCAGCGCCTCGGCAACGCGCACGAGCTCCCCCTCGGTGACGCCCGGGGCCAGGCGCACATCGGTCACGCGCGGCGTGCCAGCCGTGACGGTGCCGGTCTTGTCCAGGACCACGGCGTCCACGGAGCACGCGGTCTCGAGCGCCTCGGCGGACTTGATGAGGATGCCGTTCGCCGCGCCGCGGCCGGTGCCCACCATGATGGCCGTGGGCGTGGCCAGCCCGAGCGCGCACGGGCAGGAGATCACGAGGATGGAGATGGCGTGCGTGAGCGCGGTGGCAAAGTCCCCGGAGACGGCCAGCCACACCACGAGCGTCACCGCCGCGATGGCTATGACCACCGGCACGAAGACGCCGGCGATCCTGTCCGCCATGCGCTCGATGGGGGCCTTGGAGCTGGTGGCCTCGTCGACGAGGCGGATGATGCCCGCGAGCGTGGTGTCGTCGCCGACCGCGCGGGCCTCCATGGCAAACCAGCCGGCGGTGGAGACGGTGGCGCCGGTCACGCGGTCGCCCACGCCCAACTCCCGCGGAACGCTCTCCCCCGTGATGGCCGACTCGTCCACCGCGGCCGAGCCCTCCAGCACCACGCCGTCAACGGGCACGGACTCGCCGGCGCGCACGATCACGCGCTCGCCCACGGCGACCTCCTCGGTGGGGACGCTCACCTCACGGCCGTCCCGCACGACGGTGGCCGTCTTGGGGGCGAGGTCCATGAGCGCGGTGATGGCGTCGGTGGTGCGGCCCTTGGCACGGGCCTCGAAGTACTTGCCCAGCGTAATGAGGGTGAGGATCATGCCAGCCGAGTCAAAGTAGAGGCTGTGCGCGGCGGCGTGGGCCGTCGCGAGGTCCCCCGCGCCCATGCCCAGCGCCACGCGGTAGAGCTGGACCACGCTCCAGACGGCGGAGGCGGCGGAGCCCAGCGCGATGAGCGAGTCCATGTTGGGCGCGCGGTGGGCGAGCGTCTTGAAGCCGGTGATGAAGTAGTGGCGGTTGACGAAGAGGATGGGCGCGCAGAGCAGGAGCTGCGTGAGCCCGGCCGCCATCATGCCCGCCTCGCCCGTGAGCGGGGCCGGCTGCGGCCAACCGAACATGGGGCCCATGGCCACATAGAAGAGCGGGACCGAGAAGACCGCAGAGATTACGAGCTGGTGGAGCTTCTCGGTGACGGCGCGCTCCGCGGCGGCGCCGGGGCGCTCGGTCGCGGGGGCGGCCGCCCGGCCGGAGCCGGACGCGGACGCGCGGCGGTGCGCGCCGTAGCCGGCGTGGTCGATGGCGGCGCAGACCGCGGCGGCCGTCTCGGGCGTGCCATCGTAGTCAAGCTCCATCGAGTTCTTGAGCAGGTTGACGTTGGCGTCCGTGACGCCCGCCACGCCGGCAGCCGCCTTCTGCACGTGCGTGGCGCAGGCGGCGCACGTCATGCCCTCTATGTCAAAGGTCTCCTTCATCGAAGGCTCCTCTCTGCCCGGTCGCCCCAGGGGCGTCCCGTCTGGGGACGGGACGCCGGGACGTCGCCGCTACATGAACTTCTTGAAGAGGTCCATGACCTCGCCCACGACCTCGGTATCTCCGTCCTGGATGCGCTCGACCACGCAGGTCTCCAGGTGGTCGCGCATGACCTCGCGCGAGATGGCCTTCACGGCGGACTCCACGGCGGCCAGCTGCGTGAGCACGTCGCCGCAGTAGCGGTCCTCCTCCACCATCTGCCGGATGCCGTTCAGCTGGCCCACCGCCCGGTTGATGCGACGGGCGACGTCGGCCTTGAGCTCGGGCGAGCGCGGCGTGTGCTTGTGGGCCGCGCAGCGGCAGTTCTTCTCGGCGGTCTCGGCCATGGTCCCTTCCTTTCTGCCTGTCCGGATACCCCCTAGGGGTTTCCGTTGCTGACGAGACTATACCCCTGAGGGGTACCTGTCAAACAGAGGGATCCAATCTGGCGAGAAGAACCTGCAAGCGGATGGCAAGACCTACCTGCGGCGGGCCAGCAGCACCCCGCCCGCGGCCACGGCAGCGCTGACCACGAGCGCGGCGGCGTTGCCCGCGGAGGGCTCCAGCACGAGGAGCAGCGCGGCGAGCACCGTGCACGCGCCGCAGGCGCTCATGCAGAGCGCCCCGAACCTGCCTAGGTACGTGCCCTCAGACCCAAGGTCCTTCTCGCCGACCATGCCGCACCTCCCTGCCGCGCCTTACCTTGCCCTCACACTACGCCGCCCCCGTAAGCCCCGGGTAAGCCTCGTGACAGCACTTGCCCCGCACAGCCCCGCCCTCGTCCCGCGCGTCCGCAGCTGCCCGCGGCAACCGTAGCGGCAGCCAACATCCAGCCGCCCACCCCCCGCCCGCTGCCGCTCGCGAAATCATCCTGCAACCATCACGGCTCCCCCACGTCCGCACCTGCGGCGAAAGCCTCGCGAGAGGTTCCCGCAAGGCATCGGAAAGTGCCACTGTCTTAGCATCAAATCAAATAATTGCCAGCTCAAAAACGTTATTTCCAGTCACATTAAAACCACCCGACGCTCATCTTGGGTAGAATGGGGAAACGATGGTTCAGGACGCGGCGCCATGCCGCTGACCTACCGACAGGCGGTCCGCCTCATCAGGGAGAACGGCGGCAGGTTCACCGGTCACGGCAGAGAGCACGACGAGTTCACGATGCCGTGGGGAACCAAGGTGATGGTTCCCCGGCACCGCGGGGACTTCTCCCCCGGCGTCGAGGACTCGATCAGAAAGCGCGCGACCGGACGGCAGCGCAGCTAGGAGGCATCATGGGCAGATACTTCTACGAGGCTCTTCTCGTCCCGCGCGGCAGGCGGTGGGAGACAAGCGTCCCCGAGCTCGGCCTCGTGACCGAGGGGGACAGCATGGAGGAGGCAGCCTACCGGGCGCAGGACGCGATTGCGCTCAACGTGTCCGGGCGGCTCGCCGACGGGGAGGACGTGCCGGAGGTGGGGTCCTTTGGCCACACGTGCCCCGAGGGCGGCATGACGCTCGGCATCCTGACCGTCGCCGAGCCGGGCCGCATCTTTGACGAGACGATGTCCGTCCAGGAGGCGGCGGACGTGCTCGGTGTCTCCCGCTCACGCATTCACGCGCTGCTGGCCGCGGGGGCGCTCGGCAGCGTGAAGGTCGGCAACGCGCGCATGGTGTCAGCCTCCGACGTCATGCGGCGCTTCAACACGCCGCACGCGCCCGGCCGCCCCCGCGGGGGAGCCGCCCAGGCATAGCCGGGAGAGACGGCGAGAAGAACCCGCAGCCGGCAGCGCAGTGCCCTTCCCGCCCGCCGCGCCGTCGCAAGCGCTAAGCTCTTCTCGGCAGGCCGGCCGTGCCGGCACCCGACGAAAGGACCCCCATGAACGACTTCACGTTCTGCTCCCCCACCAAGTTCGTCTTCGGCCGCGGCGTCTGCGACCGCACCGGCGCCGAGCTCGCCGCGATGGGCTACCGCAACGCGCTCGTGGTCTACGGCCAGGGCTCGGTGGTGCGCACCGGCACGCTCGCGCGCGTGCTGGCCTCGCTCGAGGCGGCCGGCATCGCGCACACGGAGCTCTCCGGCGTGCGCCCCAACCCCGAGGTGGGCCTCGTGCGCGAGGGCGTGGCCACCGCGCGTGCAGCCGGCGTGGACCTGGTGCTGGGCGTGGGCGGCGGCTCAGTCATCGACACGGCCAAGGCGATCTCGCTCGGCGTCCCCTACGAAGGCGACGTCTGGGACCTCTTCTCCGGCGCCGCCAAGCCCGTCGCCGAGGGCCGTCCGGCCGTGGCAAGCGTGCTCACCATCCCGGCCGCCGGCTCCGAGTCCAGTGCGTCTGCCGTCATCACCAACGACGAGCTCCAGCTCAAGCGCGGCCTCTCCACCGAGCTCCACCGCCCCGTCCTCGCGATCATGGACCCCGAGCTCACCTTCTCGCTGCCCGCGTACCAGACCGCGGCCGGCGTCACGGACATGATCGCCCACGTCATGGAGCGCTACTTCTCCGCCGCCGGCCCCGTGCCCGTGACGGACAACATCGCCTGCGGGCTCGTCCGCGCGCTCATCGAGGAGGCCCCGCGCGCCCTGGCCGACCCCACCGACTACGACGCCCGCGCCAACATCATGTGGGCCGGCACCCTCGCCCACAACGACCTCGCCGGCATTGGGCGCAGCGCCAACCCCGCCGGGCGCGCCGGCGGCTGGGAGAGCCACGGCCTGGAGCACGAGCTCTCCGCGCACGACGCCCGCATCACGCACGGCGCCGGCCTCGCGGTGATCTTCCCCGCGTGGCTGCGCTACGTCTGGCAGTCGGCTCCGGAGCGCATCCTCTCCTTCGGGCGCGACGTCTTTGGCATCGAGCCGGTGGACCCGCAGGCAGACGGCGTTGACGTGACGCCCGAGGAGGCCACCCGCGACGCCGCGGAGGCCACGATCGACGCGCTGCAGGACTTCTTCGTCTCCCTGGGTATGCCGCGCACCCTGGGCGAGCTCGGCGTGACGGCCGAGCAGATCCCGGACCTGCTCGCCACGCTCAGGCAGAACAAGGGCGCGGAGTTCGGCGAGCTCAGGCGCCTCACGATGGACGACGCCCGGGCCATCTACGAGTCCGCCCTGTAAGGGTCCGGGCTGGCGAGAAGAACCTGCCGCCGGGCAGGCGGAGACAGCACGGGGTCGTGCCGAGGTCGGCACGACCCCGTTTTCCTGTGCCCCGGCCGCCCTCCGCCCGCACGCGCCGCCGCGGGCGCGCCCGGAACGCCGCGCCTTCGCCGCCACGCCGCCCGCCGGCTGCGCGGAGGCCGCCTGCCGATACGTTCTCAAACCTCCACGGCCCCACAGCACCCGTTAGCTGCCCCGTCAGGCTCCCGTAAGGCTGCCTGCAGACAGACGTGCGAGACCCCCTGCTACGCTCCCTCCCCCACCATGGCCGCGATCAGAAGGGAGACGTACATGGCATGCACAAGACCTCGCGGGACGCGAGGGCACAGGGGGTCGGCAAGGACCCCGAACACGGCGCCGAGAGGTGCGCGGGGGCGCGTGCGAGCGCTGCTCGTGGCGCTCGCGCTGGCGCTCTCGCAGGTGCTCGGGGTGCTGGGGGCGGCGCCCCAGGCACCGGCCGAGGCGGCGGACCTCGGCACGATGACGATCACGGGCGTGACCGACATCCAGGACTGGCCCGACATCACGGCGACCTTCCGCAACTTCCAGAGCTTCACCGTCTCCGGTGGCGGCACCTCGGACGGCGTGGGATGGTGCGCCGCGAAGACGCTCTCCACGCCGTCGGTGGGCACGACCTTCACCGGAGGCCGCCCGCTGAACGACCCCCGCGTCGACTACGTGCTCTACCACGGCTACTCAAGCGACGCGACCGAGGGATACGGGCTCACGCCGGGCAAGTTCTACGTGGCCACGCAGTATGCCCTCTGGCTCGTGCTGCCTGACGTGGGAGGCTCGCACGCCGAGGTGGAGGACGAGCTCACGCGCACCTACGCCGACGTGGCGCGCGTGGTCCGCCAGCTGGTCAGCGAGGCGGACGCCTACGCCGCGGCCGGCGGTGGCGGAGCCTGCGCGGGATGCGCCGTGTTCTGGCCGAGCCCCAACGGCGCCACGCAGTCAATGCTAACCCGCACCAACCCCGCCGGCTCCATCGCCCTCCAGAAGGCGAGCGCCAGCCCGGAGGTGACGGACGGCAACGACCTCTACAGCCTGGCCGGCGCCGTCTACGGCGTCTACTCGGACGAGGGCTGCCAGACCCAGGTGGCCACGATGACCACCGACGAGAGTGGCTCCGCCTCGGCGGGCGGCCTTCCCGTCGGCACCTACTACGTGCGCGAGGTCACGCCCTCGCCGGGCTTCTCGCTCGACCCGACTGTCTACCCGGTGTCCGTGGGCAGCGGGGCCACAACGCGCGTCTCCGCCGCGGAGACGCCGCAGAGCGACGTGGGGATGGCCGTGCGGAAGCTTGACGCCGTGAGCGGCGCGGCGGCCCAGGGAGACGCCACGCTGGAGGGGGCCGAGTTCACGGTCAGCTACTACGCGGGCCTCTTCGGGTCCGTGGCCGAGCTGCCCGAGACGCCTGTGCGCACCTGGGTGCTCCGAACGGACGCCGAGGGCAGGACCTCGCTCGCGCTTGCGCAGTCCGATCCCGCGACCTACCTCGTCTCGGGGGACGACCTCTACCTGACCTCCGACGGGCGCGCCACCGTGCCGCTCGGCACGCTGACCGTCCAGGAGACCAAGGCGCCCAACGGCTACCTGCTGCCCGAGGACGCACCCGTGAGCCTCGTACAGGTCACCGGCTCCGGAACCGGCGAGCTCGTCACCGTGCTGGCGGAGTCCGCACAGGAGGACGCGGTCGTCTCCGGCGGCGTCAGCGTTCCCAAGATCGACCACGAGCTCGCGGAGGGCGTCGCCCAGGGCGACGCCACGCTTGCCGGCGCCGTCATCTCCATCGTCAACGAGTCCAGGTCCGCGGTGGTGGTGGGCGGCGTGAGCTACGAGCCCGGCCAGGAGGTCATGACCATCGTCACGGGCACGGACGGCACCGCCGCGACGGGAGCCCACGACCTCCCCTACGGGACCTACCGGCTCAGCGAGAAGAGCGCTCCCAACGGCTACCTGCTGAACGAGGAGTGGTCCGTCACCGTCTCCGTGCAGCAGGACGGCGTCGTGGTGGAGGCCGCGGAGCTGCCCGAGGACGTGGCGCGCGGGGCCGGGGCCGTCGTGAAGGTGGACGGCGAGCTCTCCGAGGCCACCGCCCAGGGCGACGCCACGCTCGCCGGCGCCGTCCTCGACATCTACAACCGGAGCGACTCCGCCGTGCTCGTGGACGGCGTGCTCTACCAGCCCGGTGACGTCGTGGCCACCATCGAGACCGAAGGCGACGGCTCCGCGGTCACCGCGGCACGCGCGCTCCCCTTTGGCACCTACGAGGCGCGCGAGCGGGAGGCGTCGGAGGGCTACCTCGTCAACGAGGGGTGGTCCCAGACCTTTGAGATTCGCGAGGACGGCCAGGTGGTGACCCTTGAGAGCCTCCCCGAGCCCATCGTGCGCGGCGGGGTCTCCGTCCGCAAGGTCGACGCGGACTGGGACGCCTCCCTTCCCCAGGGCGACGCCACGCTCGCCGGCGCCGAGTTTGAAATCGTGAACCGCTCGGCGGCGGCCGTGCTCGTGGACGGCGAGTCTCACCAGCCCGGCGAGGTCGTCGCCACCATCAGGACCGGCGAGGACGGCACGGCGGCAACGGCGGCGAATGCCCTGCCCTACGGCACCTACGAGGTCCGCGAGAGCGTGGCACCCGAGGGCTACCAGGCCAACGACGAGTGGTCCCGCACCGTCCAGATACGGGCGGACGGACAGGTGAGCGACCTTACCGGACCGGCCGACGCCACGGCGGATGAGGTCGTGCGCGGGGGCGTCAGCGTCCGCAAGACCGACCGCGAGCTCCAGGTCCAGGAGGGCCACGGCGGGAGCGAAAGCGCGTCCAGGCCGCTTGGCGGGGCGACGCTCGCCGGTGCGCAGTTCGAGGTGGTCAACGAGTCCAAGGGCGCCGTGGTCGTGGACGGGGCCACCTACGAGACGGGCGAGGTCGTCTGCACCCTCGTGACCGACGAGGAGGGCCGCGCCGCCACGGCGGGAGACGCCCTGCCCTACGGCACCTACACCGTCACCGAGGCCCTCGCCCCCATGGGGTACCTGCCGAACGATGACTGGTCCCGCACCTTCGAGGTGCGCGAGGAGGGCGTGGTAGTGGACCTCTCCCGTGACGAGGACGCGGTCGCCGACCAGGTCGTCCGCGGGGACATCTCCCTCGTCAAGGCGGAGGAGGGCACGCAGAGCCGCATGGCACACGTCCCCTTCCGCCTGACCAGCCAGACCACCGGCGAGTGGCACCTCGTCATGACCGACGAGAACGGCATGCTCAACACGGAGGCCTCCTGGAACTCGCACGAAAGCGCGACCAACGCCAACGATGCCGCCCTTCGTGAGGACGGGACCGTGGACGACGCCCTGCTCGACAGCGCGGCAGGCGTGTGGTTCAGCGGCCGCACGGACGCCACGACCGTCCCTGACGACGAGCTTGGCGCGCTCCCCTTCGACACCTACCTGCTCGAGGAACTTCCCTGTGCCGCCAACGAGGGGCACCGGCTCGTCTCCACGCGCGTAAGCGTTTCCCGCCACGCCGTGAACCTCGACCTGGGGACGATGGACGACGAGGTCGTCGAGGAGGAGACGCCCGAGATCAGGACCACCCTGCTCTCCGACGTCACCGCCTCCCACAACGCGCCCGGCTACGACCGCTCGACGGTCACGGACACGGCGGCGCTGAGCGGCCTTGTGGTCGGGAGGACCTACACCGTGCGCGGCACCCTGCGCGTGGTTGACGTGGACGAGGGCGGGGCGCCCGTCCCCGGCGAGAAGATCGCCGAGGCGGAGATCACCTTCGAGGCCACCGACCAGCAGATGGAGGTCCAGCTGACCTTCGAGGTGGACGGCTCTGAGCTCGCCGGCCGCACCGTCAACGCGGCGGAGACGCTGCTCGAGGGCGACGCCGTGGTGGCCACGCACGACGACGCCGGGGACGAGGACCAGTCCGTCTCCCTGCCCGCCGTTACCACGCTCGCCGCCAACGCGGCAACCGGGACCAGTACGAGCCCCGAGGCCACCGGACAGACGCTTGTTGACACCGTGGGCCTCTCGGGCCTCGTCCCTGGCGAGAGGTACCTGCTCAGGGGCACCGTCCATGCCAAGGACGTCTCCGAAGACGGCGCCGTCACCGACGGGGGCACCCTCGCCGGGGCGGACGGCGGCGAGGCCACGGCCGAGGTTGAGTTCGTGGCCGACCAGGCGAGCATGAGCGTCGAGGTGGAGATCCCCTACGACGCAAGCGGGCTCGCCGGGCGAGACACCGTTGCCTTCGAGGAGCTCTACGACAAGAACGGCATCCTGCTTGCCGCGCACGCGGACGTCGAGGACGCCTACCAGACCCTTCACGTGCCATCGGTCTCCACGCAGGCCATGGCCGAGTCCACCGGGACCCAGGAGCTTCCCGCAGAGAGTGAGCAGGTCGTCACCGACACGGTCCACGTGGGCAACCTCTCCGTCGGGGAGACCTACGAGCTAGTCGCCACACTCCACGCCAAGGGGCGAGACGAGAACGGTGAGGTCACCGACCTCGGCGAGCTGACGGGTGCCGACGGGTCCGCGATAACCGCGACGAAGACGTTTGTGGCCGAGGCGGCGGAGATGGACGTCGAGCTCTCGCTCACCGTTGACGCGGACGTGCTCGCCGGGCGGGAGGTCGTCTTCTTCGAGGAGCTTCGCCAGGCGGGCGTGACCCTCGCGCTTCACGCCGACATCAACGACGCGGCGCAGACGCTCAGGGTCCCCGCTCCCGAGGAGCCCGAGCAGGACGTCTCCGAGCCCGCCTCGGGCATGCCGAACACGGGCGAGCCGGCCAGCATCGCCGCAACGATCTGCGCGGCCGGCGTAGGCCTTGCCGGCGTGGGCGGGCTCACCGGTCTGCTTCGCAGGCGCCACCAGAGACTCGACGGCTAGGCCGCACGCGGGGCAGAGGCATGCGCCAGGAGGGGCCCGAGAGTTTTCCGGGCCCCTCCGCCCCTCTCGCCGCGCGCGAAGGACCGGAGTCGCTCGCGGGCCGCTCGCGCCTCCCCGGACGCCTAGCCCCTCTCGCTGCCCAGGTCCTTCTCGCCGGGCGTATCTGTGCATACGCTGTTTTATTCGTAAGGGGGGCCACGTGTGGGGATAATTGATGGGCACTGACGCCAAGACGAAGGAGCTCCATGGAGTCCGCGTTCTACGAGTTCATCAACCAGTTCGGCTACCTGGCCGTGGCCGGGCTCATCCTCTTTGAGAACGTCTTCCCGCCCATCCCCAGCGAGGTCATCCTGCCGCTCTCGGGCTTCTTCACCACCACGACGGACATGACGCTGCCGCTCACCGTCATCGCGGCCACTGTCGGGTCCGTGGTCGGGGCGTTCATCCTCTACGGCGTGGGACGCCTGCTCTCGCGCGAGCGCCTCACCCGCTTCTTCGGCACGCGCCCGATGCGCCTGCTGGGCTTCAAGCCCGAGGACGTGGAGAGCGCGGTGGGCTGGTTCGACCGCAAGGGCCAGGTCACGGTCCTCATCTGCCGCTGCGTGCCGGTGGTGCGCAGCCTCATCTCAATCCCCGCAGGGACCGCCAAGATGAACCCCGTGCGCTTCACCCTCTACACGCTCGTGGGCTCCGCCGTCTGGAACACCGTGCTCGTCTCGCTTGGCGCGGCGGCCGGCAGCGCGTGGGCCACCGTCTCCGCGCAGGCCGAGTGGGTCTCCGACGTGGTCAAGTACGTCATCATCGCCATCGTCGTGGTAGTCATCGCCTTCTGGGTAGTCAAGCGCATCATCCCCGCCGTCAAGGAGCAGCGCGCAGAGCGGTGACAGAGGGACGGAGGAAGTGTCACCGCTCCGTCCCCCTGTCACAGTGCGTTCGGTAGTGAGCGACTATCGCACCCGCCACGCTACGCGGAGAGACGCCTCCTGTAGCCTCGAACCGTCAGGACCTCGCAGCCGACCAGCACGGCAGCCAGCACGACGGCCACACCGATCGCAACCATCTGCCAGCCGGCCAGCCCGACGTCGGCCGCATCATCCTCGTAGGCCCAGCTTGACACCACCGTGTACATGATGTTCTTGCTGGCGTGACGCATGTACTGGACTGTGGACGCATCCGTCACGTCAGCCGGCACGTTGGGGCCGCCGCCGTAGGTGGAGAGCATCGCGTCCACGCCGTTGGCAAGTGCCGCGTCGGCGTTCATGAAGCCGTGGCCGTTGTTGCGGAAGAAGTCGGTGAGCGCCATGCCGCGGAAGCCCCACTCGCCGCGCAGGATGTCGTTCATGAGCTCGGAGCTCTCGCCAGACCACTTGGTCCCGAGGAAGTTCCAGGAGACCATGACGGCTTTGGCACCGGCCTCCTTGACCGGGATCTCGAAGGCGCGCAGGTAGATCTCGCGCGCGGCCTGCTCGTCGGCCCACACGCACACCATCTTGGCGTTTCCGTCGTAGAGTGCGAAGTACTTGACGTAGGCATAGACGCCCTTGGACTTGGCGCCCTCGACCGCCCGGGCGGCGATCAGGCCGGACAGCGTGCCGTCCTCGGAGTAGAACTCGTAGTTGCGCGCGCCAAAGGCGGAGCGGTGGATATTCACGCCGGGGGCATACCAGCCCTCGACGCCCATCTCGCGGCACATCTGGCCCATGATCTCGCCGTACTCGTACTGAAGGTCGGGGCTCCAGGTGGAGGCGATGACCACCGGAATCGGCAGGCCGATGGACCCTTCGCCGGTGAAGTTCTGGTTGATGGCCGTGGGGCCATCCGCGTCGATTGTCTGGACCTTGCCCACGGACTCCACGGCAGGCGTCTGGTAGCCGAACATCGAGATGAGGTTGACCATCTCGTCGACGGACATCTGGTCAAGCAGCTGGTCCCAGCGCGGGTCGTCATAGTCCGCGTCGCGAAGGTCGGCCAGCGTGAGGCCGTTGTCGGCGCCCGTCGTGGGCATCACGGCGTCGGGGTCAAGATAGGTCGTGTAGTCAAAGTTGCTGTTGAGGTGATACTCGGCGCGCTGCCCGTCAGACATCTCGGTGTTCGCGGCAGGCGCGCACGCCTCCGCGTAGTTGGCGAAGCCGCCGGCGCGCGAGAGGTGCGTCACGTCGCCCGCGATGTCGGAGAGCCGACTCGTGGCCGCAGCCTCGTCGCTCTCGCGAGGGTTGGACTCGTCGAAGACCTCGCGCTCATCAAGCGAGAAGGACCTGCTGTCGAGCACGTCATCCATCGCATCTACCTCACCAAGTGCGACCGGATGACAGGGGGACGGAGGAAGTGTCACCGCTCGTGGGGTGACAGGGGTGGGGGTGACAGGGGGACGGAGCGGAGACACTTCCTCCGTCC